>JAFQEO010000003.1 GCA_017399005.1 Peptococcaceae bacterium
AGTCCTCTGCTCTACCGACTGAGCTATCGAGGCGAATACGACGCAGAAGGGGCTCGAACCCTCGACCTCCAGCGTGACAGGCTGGCATTCTAACCAGCTGAACTACTGCGCCATATTAAAAATGACATGTACGGGATTCGAACCCGTGAATGCCAGCGTGAAAGGCTGGTGAGTTAAGCCCCTTCTCCAACATGCCATAAAATGATGCGCTATCCGCGACTCGAACGCGGGACACCCTGATTAAAAGTCAGGTGCTCTGCCGACTGAGCTAATAGCGCATTTGGGCTTCGTGACTGTTTCGTGTCAGCCACAGTTATATATAATACAGACAGTTGAACAAAAAGTCAAGCGAAAATTTGAAAAAATTTTAGATTTTTTTAAGATTTTTTGTACTGCCTGTTTTTAATGAGGATACTTGTATTACAAAAAGAAGCCCGCGTACTATTTTCTGTGTTTAGACATGTTCATATAGCAGGGCGGGAATATTTTTCTGCGTGTCGAGATTGAAATGAACAGATGCGCGCGTTGTCTTGCAGTACTGGACGAAGTCCAGAATACAAAAGACAATGCAAGCAGATGTACATTTCACGAGGGTGTCAGAAAAATGATTCCCGTCCTGCTGTCTGCTATCAGTCATACAAAAAACCGGCACAGCCAATGGCCATGCCGGAATAAATAATCAGAAATTATTTTAAGCTGTTGATGAAACGTTCGATACGAACCAGAGCTTCTTTGATGTTTTCCATGGAGGAAGCATAGCTGCAGCGGATGAAACCTTCACCGCTGGCACCGAATGCGTTACCAGGAACAACAGCAACTTTTTCTGCATTCAGTAATTTTTCGCAGAATTCTTCACTGCTTAAGCCGGTTGTTTTGATGCATGGGAAGCAGTAGAAAGCACCTTTTGGTTCGAAGCAGGACAGACCCATATCACGGAAGCCCTGTACGATTACTTTTCTTCTTTCATCGTAGGATTCTACCATTTTAGCTACATCTTCTTCACCGTTGCGTAAACCTTCCAGAGCTGCATACTGACCCATTGTTGGAGCGCTCATGATACCATACTGGTGGATTTTTGTGATAGCAGCAACAACATCTTTTGGACCGCATGCAAAACCGATACGCCAGCCGGTCATAGCGAATGCTTTAGAGCAGCCGTTCAGTACCAGAGAACGTTCTTTCATACCTGGCAGAGCTGCGAAGGAGTAGTGTTTTTCGCCGCCATATACCAGTTCACTGTAGATTTCGTCACAGATTACAAACAGGTCGTGTTTTACAACGATGTCTGCGATTGCTTCGTAATCTTCTTTTTTCATGATACCGCCGGTTGGGTTGTTAGGATATGGCAGTAACAGAACTTTGGAGTTTGGAGTGATTTTCTTTTCCAGTTCTTCTGCTGTTAAGCGGAATTCATCTTTTTCAAATGTGTCAACGGATACTGGAGTACCGCCAGCCATTGTGGTTAATGGGCCGTAGCATACGAAAGATGGGTCTGGAATCAGAACTTCATCGCCAGGTGCTAATAATGCACGGAAAGCCAGGTCGATAGCTTCGGAAGCACCTACAGTTACCAGTACTTCTGTTGCAGCGTCGTAGCTCAGTTCATATTTTGTCAGGTAGTTGCAGATTTCCTGACGCAGTTCCATTAAACCAGCGTTGGAAGTGTATGCGGTTTTACCCTGGTTCAGGGATTCAATACCTGCATCCAGCATACGTTTTGGTGTTACGAAGTCTGGTTCCCCGATACTTAAAGAGATGCAGCCTTCTACAGTTGCTGCCAGGTCAAAGAATTTACGAATCCCGGATGGTGGCAGATCAACAACTTTTTTACTTACGTAGTTAGACATTTTGAAATCACCTTTCTTTTTATAAAAATAAATTTTAAAGATATACAAATGTGTCAACGGAGTCATGAATACTGTATACCAGAACACACTCCCCCTTAAATTATAGTATAACACAAAGGGAAAAGCAGTAGCAAATTTATTTATCCTGCGAAAAGAATTTTAATGACTATTATTATTCTATATGTAAAAAAAGGCACACAAACCAGGTGCAGAAACGTATAACAAATCGATGAAGAAGTAAAGTGATAATATATATTAAATAATATTGTTCATTAGAAATGGGATTCTATATAATAATTGTTATAAGAGTGTATGCTAGCCGTGTGGCGGCGTTCTTTTTGAAATCGTGAGAAAGTTTGAGTAATCAGTGAATAAACGGGAGGTTTGTTTTATGGAAAAATTATATTTTAACGGCGATATTATTACTATGGAAGGCGAAGGCCAGTATGCAGAAGCGGTGCTGGTAGCAGACGGCAAAATTAAAGCTGCCGGTGCATATGACGAAGTGGCGGCACAGAAAGGGGCCGACTGCGAAATCGTTGACCTTGAGGGCAAAACACTGATGCCTGCATTTATTGATGCGCATGGTCATGCAACTATGACTCCGGCTTTTGCCAGCCTGTGTGACTTATCGGTATGTAACAATTTTGATGATGTAGTGGCTGAACTGAAAGCTTTTATGGAAAAACGTCAGATTCCGGCCGGTGAACTGGTAATCGGTGTAAACTATGATAACAACTTCCTGGCTGAACAGGCGCATCCGGATCGTGATGTGCTGGATAAAGTGTCTACAGAACATCCGGTAACGATCATTCATGTATCCATTCATGCAGCATGCGGCAACAGCCTGGCGCTGAAAAACATTAACTATACGGATGATATGGCCGATATTCCTGGCGGCGAAATCGGGCGTTATGAAGATGGCCGCATTAATGGATATCTGGCAGAGGCGGCAATGTATCCACTGGTATTCGGTACACTGGGCAAAATGATGGCCGATGTTGCAAGTGTGTGGGATTTCGGTCAGAACTTGTACTTATCCAACGGGATTACCACTGTACAGGAAGGTGCCGGCAATGAAGGAAATCTGCAGCTGTTAAATGCTATGGAACAGGCTGGCAGAGTAAAAATGGATGTTATTGTTTATCCAACCTTCGGTGATCTGGGAGACGGTGAATTAAAAGTAAAAGAAGAGCATCCAGACCAGTGGCAGCAGTATAAGGGCCATATCAAAATCGGTGGTTATAAACTGGTGCTGGATGGTTCTCCGCAGGCAAGAACTGCATGGATGACCGAGCCTTATGTTGGCGGCGGCTGCGGTGTGCCGATTTTAGAAGACAGTTTTGTACTTGATTGTATGCGGAAAGCTCTGGCCGACGATGCACAGGCGCTGGTACATTGTAACGGTGATGCTGCCGGTGATCAGTTCCTGAACGCATTTGAAACCGCATACAAGGAATCGGACAATCCAAACAAAGACAACCTGCGTTTCACTATGATTCACTGTCAGACAGCTCGCAGAGACCAGTTCGAAAAAATGGCGAAATACAAAATGGTGCCATCCATCTTTACCGGTCATGTAAATTACTGGGGTGATGTGCATATGAAAAACTTCGGGCCGGTTCGCGGCAGTCGCGTGAGCCCTGTAAAAGATGCACTGGATTTAGGGCTGGTTTACAACTTCCATACCGATACTCCGGTAACCAGACCAGACCTGCTTCATTCTGTATGGGCTGCAGTAAATCGTGTAACACGCAGCGGTCAGACCATCGGCGAAGAACAGAAAGTTGGCGTGTATGATGCGCTGAAGGGTATCACTATCAATGCGGCATATGCCTATTTTGAAGAAGATTCCAAAGGTTCCATCAAAGCCGGCAAACGTGCCGACCTGGTAGTACTGGATGGCAACCCTCTGAAAGTGGACCCGATGGCTATCAAAGATATTAAAGTTCTGGAAACCATCAAAGATGGCGTAACCGTTTACACTGCATAATAAAGAGACTGGGCAGCCGGGATATCCCGGCTGCATTTGTGTGGCAGTATTTATTCAAAAAATGTATACAGGAAAAATTATGCTTTCATATGAGAAATAATATTATTTATTTGTTATATTTTTATGTATAATTACTATATGACTAGTTGTACGGTTCTATAATAATAATTGCTAATGGGAGGATTCGCAACAAATGGAAAAATTATATTTTAACGGTGACATTATCACCATGGAAGGCGAAGGCCAGTATGCAGAGGCAGTGCTGGTAGCAGACGGTAAAATCAAAGCTGCCGGTGCATACGACGAAGTAGCTGCACAGAAAAGTGCAGACTGCGAAATCGTTGACCTCGGGGGCAAAACTCTGATGCCTTCTTTCATCGACGCACACAGCCACGCAGCATCTATGGCTCCAATGTTTGCAAGCCTGTGCGATCTGGCAGTATGCAACAATTTTGATGATGTAGCAGCTGCACTGAAAAAATACATTGAAGAAAAACAGATTCCAGCTGGCGAAATGGTAGTTGGTATCAACTATGACGACAGCTTCCTGGCTGAACAGGCTCATCCTCATCGTGACCTGCTGGATTCCGTATCCACTGAACATCCAATCGTAATCATGCATGTATCCGTTCACATGATTGTGGCAAACAGCCTGGCACTGGCAAGCGTAAACTACAATGAAGACATGGCGGAAATTCCTGGCGGTGAAATCGGTCGTTATGAAGATGGCCGTCTGAACGGTTACCTGGCAGAGGCATCCTCCTACGCATTAATTGGCGGTATCTTTGCTTCTATGCAGCAGAAAATGGCACAGCTGTGGCTGGTAGCTCAGGATATGTATCTGTCTTACGGTATCACCACTGTACAGGATGGCGGTTCTGCGCCTGCAATTGTAAGAATGATGCAGCAGTTTGACAAAGCTGGCATGGTAAAACTGGATACCATCGTATACACATCTTACGATCCGGCTTTAGCAGAAGCATTCCCTGAATTAAACGATGTTCATCGCAAATATGACGGCCATGTAAAACTGGGCGGTATCAAAATCGTTCTGGACGGTTCTCCACAGGCAAGAACCGCATGGATGACTGAACCATATGTAGGTTCTGACGAATGCGGTGTAGCAATTAGAAAAGACGAAGAAGTAGAAGCATGCGTAAAAATGGCTCTGGACTTCGATGCACAGCTGCTGGCTCACTGTAACGGCGATGCTACCGGTGACCAGTTCCTGAACAGCATCGAAAAAATGATGCCGCTGTCTGACAACGCAAACAAAGAAAATCTGCGTTTCACCATGATTCACTGCCAGACTGCTCGTAAAGACCAGATTGAAAGAATGGCAAAATGGAACATGATTCCATCTATCTTCGTTGCTCATGTAAACTACTGGGGCGACGTACACATGAAAAACTTCGGGCCGGTTCGCGGCAGCCGCGTAAGCCCTGTAAAAGATGCTCTGGATGCAGGTTTAGTATACAACTTCCACACCGATACACCAGTAGTGAAACCAGATCTGCTGCACTGCGTGTGGACTGCTGTAAACCGTGTAACACGCAGCGGCCAGACCATCGGTGAAGATCAGAAAGTTGGCGTTTATGATGCACTGAAAGGTATCACAATCAATGCTGCATATGCATATTTTGAAGAAGATTCCAAAGGTTCCATCAAAGCCGGCAAACGCGCTGACCTGGTAGTTCTGGATAGCAACCCGCTGAAAGTAGATCCAATGGCTATTAAAGATATCAAAGTTCTGGAAACTATCAAAGACGGCGTAACCGTTTACACTGCATAATGATGTTTTTGACGCAGTCGGGAAATCTCCCGGCTGCGTTTTTATATTGCGCAGGTACAGGAAGGTGTTCTCAGAGTTTTTTGCCGCAGAAAACTTGTCTGCCGGGTTCTTTTGCGTTATACTTATAGTCTGCGTGAATGGAAATGCAGAGATGGGTTATACTGCTACTGAACATTATTAATGTTTCACGTGAAACATTTTAATAGAACGGGTTTTACATAACTGAAGGAGCGATTATCTTGAAAAAACATAAATGGAGTACACGGTTTGTCGGTGTATTGCTGGCGGTATCTATGCTTCTGAACGGCTGCGGCGGGGCATCTGCCGATGAAAGCCAGCAGGCAGATACCGAAGAAACAATCAGCATTGTGTTCTGCCATAATCAGCCGGTAGGTTCGCCGGAAGATGTGGGTGCACAGGCCATGGTGGAAAAATTAAAAGATAAACTGGGTGACCGGGTCAGCGTGGAATTATATCCGGCACAGCAGATGTACGATATGGATACCCAGCTTGAAAAACTTCAGCTGGGCGAAATTCATCTCACGATGCAGCCAACGGCTACTGTTTCGCAAGTGGTGGATGATATCAAGGTTATGGATTTACCATATCTGATGCCGGTAAATGATGCGAAGAAAATCCATGAGGTGCTCGATGGCGAACTGGGCCGGGAGGCCCTGAGCCGGTTAGAGGCTGGAGGATTCAAAGGGCTGGGGTTCTGGTATGGCGGTTATAAACTGTTTACCACCAACGGACCGGAGATTCACAGCCCGGCAGATTTTCAGGGGCTCTCTATGCGGGTATTAAACTCGCCGGTATTAAAAGCCCAGTATGAAAACTGGGGTGCACAGCCCGTGCCGACCACTTATACCGAGCTGTACGGTGCTCTGGAGGAAGGCCTTGCCGAAGGGCAGGAAAATCCGGTACAGACCATCGTGCTGAACAATTATCAGGATGTGCAGAGCCAGATGGTACAGAGCTATCACGGAGTGATGCATTATGTGCTGATGACAAATGCCGAATGGTTTAACAGCCTGCCGGAAAATGTGCAGGAGGCCATCATGGAGGCCGAGGAATACGGCCGCGAGAAAGCCCGCAAAGCCTATGCTGCACAGGAATCTGATTATATTGAAACACTGAAAAGCGCTGAAGGCGTTCACTACTATGAACTGACCGAAGAGGAAATCAGCGTATTCCAGAAAAGCGTTCAGCCTGTTTATAACAGCCAGACCGCGGGCAGCCAGTGGCAGATGGATTGTGTAAAACGTCTGCAGGAAGCCTTCGCTGAGTAAAAACGAAATGAATAGCAAGCCTGAATCTCCCTGCATTCAACCGCAGGGAGATTTTTGTGTTTTGTTTGAATTTGGATTGTATTGTGTATTATTAAATAAATCTATTGCAACAAAATGTAAAAAAGGCTAAAATAGCAGTCAATACTAAATAAATGACAATGGAGAGGGGTCGAAAGCGTATGATTATTATTTTAAAACAGGGTGCCAACAAGGCACAGGTAGGTCAGATTTCTCAATGGATTGAGGAACATGCAAATGTAACAGTGAATCCGATTTACGGTTCCATGACCACCATTTTAGGGCTGGTTGGCGACACCAGCAGCGTGGATATGGGCTTAATCCGCTCCAATGAACTGGTAGAGGATATTAAACGTGTATCGGAACCATATAAAAAAGCAAATCGTAAATTCCATCCGGATGACACCATTCTGCAGATTGGTGACCAGAAACTGGGCGGTGAAAACTTCCAGATTATCGCAGGGCCATGTTCGGTAGAGTCAGAGGAACAGATTCTGGAAGTGGCAAGAAGCGTTCACAAATCGGGTGCAAAGATGCTGCGCGGCGGTGCATTTAAACCTAGAACCTCTCCATACTCCTTCCAGGGGATGCGTGCGGAAGGTCTGGAACTGCTGCTGAAAGCAAAAAAAGAAACCGGTATGCCGATTGTTTCCGAGCTGATGAGCCTGTCGCATCTGGATTTATTTGAAGATGTGGATGTGATTCAGATTGGTGCCCGTAATATGCAGAACTTTGAGCTGTTAAAAGAGCTGGGTAAGTGCAATAAAACCATTCTGCTGAAACGCGGTCTGGCAAATACCATCGAGGAACTGCTGATGAGTGCTGAATATATTATGGCCGGCGGCAACGAAAACATCGTGCTGTGTGAACGCGGTATCCGCACTTATGAAACCTACACCAGAAATACTCTGGATTTATCGGCCATTCCGCTGATTAAAAAATATTCTCACCTGCCGGTAGTGGTTGACCCTAGCCATGCAACCGGTCAGGCATGGATGGTGCCTACTATGGCCAAAGCTGCTATTGCAGCCGGTGCCGACGGGTTATTAATCGAAGTACACAACAATCCATGCAAAGCAAAATGCGATGGTGCACAGTCGCTGGATTGCACCGAATTTGATAATTTAATGACAGACCTGAAAAAACGTCTGGCATTTGAAGGAAAAGTATTATAAAAAAGTTTGACGCAGGATTGCTTATGCAGTTCTGCGTCTTTTTGTGCAGTTTTACAATAATTTAAAAGAAATTAGTTGAAAAGAATATATTCTGTAAAAGAAATTGATAAATATCGCCTGATATATTGGAAAATAGAAATTTTTGGACGGTGCAATTAGGAGAACATGCCTTGTTAAGCTGTTTTTATGTGTTATAGTATTATTCAATAACCCCATATAAAGACCATCAAATTCCGTAAAATCTTCTTTCAGTGTATGATTGGGACAGATAGAAATCGTTTATGTGACCTATGAGGCAATGGAAATACTCGCAATTATTCTTTATGCGCTATTTGGTACATATAAGCGTTCTAAAACAATCACTATACAATAAAAGGAGTGTTATTTATGGCAGAAGCAAAAAAGAAAAAAGATTTATATCTTGTGCACACCGCCATTGGCCTGGCAATTACTGCCCTGTTCTGGGTACTGCCGCCGATTGAACCGATTACCCCAGTAGGGATGAAATGTGTAGGTGCCTTTTTAGGCATGGTTTATTTATGGTCTATGGTTGATACTTTATGGCCAAGTATTTTCGGTTTATTCATGCTGGGGATTTCCGGTATTGATCCAGCTGGTTTAAACAGTGTATGGTTAAATGCAGTTGGTAACTTCACTGTACTGCTGGTAATGTTTGCACTTGTACTGTTTGGTGCCGTGCATGAAGTTGGCGATACCATGTACATTGCAAGATGGTTTCTGACCAAAAAAGTATTTAAAGGTCGTCCTTTCGTATTTATCGCAATTTTCTATGTATGCTGCGGCGTTCTGTCTGCACTGTTAAGCCCGATTACTTCTCTGATTATTCTGTGGCCAATCGCAATCAGTTTAACAAAGACACTGGGGCTGACCAGAGAAGATAAAATCTGGAGCTGGTTCTTTGTAGGGATGTTCCTGGTATCTACATTAATGCAGCCGTTCTTCCCATTCATGGGCGCTCAGCTGGTTCCATTAAGCGCATTCCAGGGTATGACTGCACAGATGGGTACTCCAATGGAAGTGCCAATGCTTCAGTATATGGCTGTAAACTTAATCATGACGGTTCTGATTATGACAATTTATATTCTGGCTATCAAACTGCTACGTGTTGATGTAAGCAAACTGAAAGCAATCGACCCTGCTATGATTGAAGCACAGATGCAGCTGCCTCCGATGAGCAAAGTGCAGAAAATATATCTGATTATGATTCCTTGCTATATTGCAGCTCTGTTACTGCCAAACTTCTTAAAAGGGTTATGGGCACCGTTTGGCTTCCTGGCACAGTTAGGGCCTCTGGGTGTGACAGTACTGTTTATCCTGATCTTCCTGATTGTAAGAATTGATGGCAAACCATTATTAGACTTTAAAGAAATGGCATACCGTCAGATGAACTGGGGTATTTTCTTCATGATTGCGGCTGCAGTTTATGGTGCGAATACTCTGTCGAATGAGGCTACAGGTGTAGTTCCATTCCTGATTCAGGTGCTGAACCCGATTCTGGGCGGTCAGTCTGAAATGGGCTTTGTAGCTATCATGTTCCTGGTAGCCCTGCTGATTACAAACTTTGCAAACAATGCGGCTATGGCGGTTGTATTATTACCAGTTGTTCTGGCATTCTCCAATCAGCTGGGTATCAGCCCAATCCCTGTAGCTCTGGGTGTTACCCTGATGGTATTCGTTGCAATGCTGACACCTGCTGCTTCTCCACATGCAGGTATGATGCATGGCCGTAAAGACCTGTACAGCACTGGCGAAATCCTGAAAATCGGTTTCCCAATGTGCTTAATTACCTGGGCACTGTATTCCTTCGTAGGCTATCCACTGATGAAACTGTTACTGGGTGTTTAATTAATTCATAAACAGCGAAGTGATTTCTGTTTTAGAAACTGCTTCGCTGTTATAGCATCAGGCTAAAAAATCAAGGCTTAGAATTAATCAATAAAATAAAAAAGGAGCGATTTATTATGGCAATTCCAAGTATTTTCCCTACCGGTGTTACAATCTACAAACCGGAAAAATGCTGGAACGGTTACACCCTGTTCCATGAATTTGACAAAGGTGCTACCTTAATTGACATGAACGGTAATGTTGTTCGCCACTGGAAGGATTTTCAGGGCTTCCCAAATAAAATGCTGCCAGGCGGCTATATTATGGGTTCTCTGGGTGTGCGTAAAGCAGAATACGGTTATCAGGACCAGACTGACCTGACTCAGATTGACTGGGACGGTAATATCGTATGGAGCTTCAATAAAAAAGAATATATTGAAGACAGCGAAAATGAAAAATACTGGCTGGCTCGTCAGCACCACGATTATCAGCGTGAAGGCAACCCTGTAGGTTACTATGCACCTGGTATGGAATGTAAAGTGGACGGTGGCAACACTCTGATTCTGTGCCATGAAGATGTATACAACAAACGCATTTCCGACAAAAAACTGCTGGATGACTGCATTGTAGAAGTTGACTGGGAAGGCAATATCGTGTGGAAATGGAATGTAAGCGACCATTTCAGAGAATTAGACTTTGATGAATTCCAGAAAAGCGCGCTGTTCCGCAATCCTAACTATCATCCAATCGGCAAAGAAGGCCAGAGCGACTGGATGCACATTAACTCCATGAGCACACTGGGCCCTAACAAATGGTACGACCAGGGTGACGAACGCTTCCATCCAGACAACATTATCTGGGATGCCCGCGAAGCAAACATTATGGCTATCATCAGCAAAAAAACCGGTAAAATCGTATGGCAGATCGGCCCTGACTTCACTAAAACAAAAGAATTAAGAAGAATTGGTCAGATTATCGGTCAGCATCACTGCCACATGATTCCAAAAGGTCTGCCTGGCGAAGGCAACATTCTGATTTTCGATAACGGCGGCTGGGCTGGTTATGGTGCGCCTTGCAGAATGAGCAAAGACGGTACAAAAGTAGATATTCGTGACCATTCTCGCATTCTGGAAATCGACCCGATTACATTAAATGTAGTATGGGAATTCAAAGGCAAAGATATGGATACAGCTCTGCCTATGGGCTTACTGTCCGACACTATTTTCTACAGCCAGCTGACAAGCTCCGCACAGAGACTGCCAAATGGCAATACTATGATTTGTGAAGGCTGCGGTATGCGTTTCCTGGAAGTAACAGCTGATAAAGAAGTTGTATGGGAATACATTTCCCCATTTGGCAAAGGGATTGATTTTACTTATCGTGCATATCGTTATCCATACGATTATGTACCACAGCTGGAAAAACCAGAAGAAATTCCTGTGGAAAAAATTGATATTCATACATTCCGTATGCCTGGTGCTGCTGAAGGTCTGTACACAGAAGAGACTACCGTTTCTGTAGCAGGTACATGGGGTTACACCAGAATGGATGAATGCGTAACTGAAGATTCCACAAGCGGCTCTGCTGATGCTGCGGCAGAAGTGAAAGCCAAGGTAGAAGAGGAAGAAGAAATTTACGATACTTCCCGCATGGTATAAGTTTATATTGCAAATATGCCGCACAGGACATAAAAAAACCGCCCTTTCACACACGATGGGGCGGTTTTTTGCAGTATCAGTACAATAGATACTGATTGTGTTTATCAGCGATGCTTTTTTCGATTTTCTGTTTCTGCTGTTTGTGTTTTTCTTCGATGTCATGGTACATCTGCCGGATTATTTCAATGGTAAGTTGAGCGGATTTTGGCAGCGTATTGCGAGAAGAATAAGCGATATAATTAGTGAGTGTCACATCGGCATCGGCCAGTGGCACAGGAATAATCATTCCAGAGTTTACATACACATCGTCATAGGCCATTAAATGCGGCAGAACTGCAAAAGCCAGACCTTTGGCTACGGCTTTTTTAATACTGGAACGATCGGTAAAGCTGTAATAATTGCTGCTGTATTCGGTATTTATCTGCTGCACCGATTCGTAGCTGTCCATCAGCACATGGTCGTTAAAAAAAGCTGGAATGGTGTCACTTGCAGTTATTTCATCGAAGCTGACAGCGTGTTTTTGTGCCAGGGGGTGATTGCGGTGCAGAAAACAGTACATTTCGTCTTCGTATATGGGTTCGATGATAAGATTGTTTTTTGCCGCCTCCTGAAAAACCTGTTCGCGGGTACTTGGGGAAAAGGTGCCAATGGCAAGATCTGCCTGGCCGGAAACCAGTGTCGGCAGAATTTTTGTTGGCCGCAGTTCCATAATATTTACATTGATTTGCGGATGATTTTTTTTCAGCAGCTGAATCAGCTGAATCATCAACGCATTGCAGAACACCGGCACTGCTGCCAGATTTAAGGTGGTGACGGTTTCTTTATCCGGGTCAGACAGGTCCTTAATAAGTCCAAGCTGTTTTACCATTTCCTCGGAGATTTTTAAAAATTCCTCGCCTTTTTCGGTAAGGGCTACACCAGAAGCGGAACGCTTAAAAATCTGGAAACCCAGTTCCTCTTCCAGGTTCTGAATGGCAGTGCTGAGCGATGGTTGTGTGATATATAGTTTTTTCGATGCTTTTGACATCGATTTGCAGCGTGCAATTTCTACAACGTATTGAAAATGTTCCAGACGCATAGGGTTCGCTTCCCTTCCGAAAATAAAATGAAAAGCAGAGATTATCTGCTTTCTGAAAAAAGATTTTGTACAATTCTGATTCTATTATAAAGAATCATACGGGAAAAAACAATTAAGAATATTTCCAGCACTGCTGAAATTTGTGCAAAACGGCTTTGCAGTGCACATGGTAAGTTATTGATAAGAACAATAGGGGGGTATAAAGATTCAGAAATTGGCAAAATAAAAACAGATTATTATAATTATACTTGAGAACAGTAAAATTTATAAATAGGCTGTTCCCGAAAAATAATTGCGAGTATTTAGTAACAAAGAATAAATTCATAAAAATCAAAGGAGAAATTTTGTAATGGAAACTATCACTTATGAAAGAATTCCTCATATTGTTGAAAGACAGTACGCTGCTGAACAGGCATTTCTGGCTGAATTCGAAGCAGGCAGCTACACACTGGCAAATCCGCTGGTAAAACTGAACCCATACGAATTCTGCCCGCTGACAGCTGTGGTAATGTTTGAAACCCCTGCTGCAAGCGAAGCAACCATTACTGTATTAGGGAAAGAAGCAGAAGGCAATATCACTCACAGATTCCCTGCAACTAAAAAACATATCCTGCCAATCTACGGTTTATACGCTGATTATGAAAACACTGTAGAAATCGTTCTGGCAAACGGTGAAAAATCCACCATTAAAATTCAGACGGAACCCGTTATGGATGGTGTGCCTCTGGCAACAAAAATGGAAACCACAAAAGAATATCTGGGCGACAATCTGATTTTCTTAACTGCAGCTATGCGCTCCATGCCTGTTGGTTTTGACTACAAAGGGGACCTGCGCTGGTATGCAAGTGTAAACTTTGCATTTGACTGCAAACGTATGCCAAACGGTCACATCTTAATCGGTACCGAACGCTTAATCCAGATGCCATACTTCACAACCGGTATCTATGAAATGGCATTCAGCGGCAAAGTATTTAAAGAATACCAGAGCCCAATCGGCGGTTACCATCACGATCAGTTCGTTATGGAAGACGGCAATATTTTAATGCTGACTTATGACCGTTACTCCGGCACTGTAGAAGACGTTTGTGTACTGCTGGATAAAGAAACCGGCGAAGTTCTGCGTAAATGGGACTACAAAGATGTTCTGCCTCAGGATGTTGCAGGTTCCGGCAGCCAGGATGCGCACGACTGGTTCCACAACAATGCGGTATGGTACGACAAAAAAACACACAGCCTGACCTTATCCGGTCGTCATCAGGACGCTGTTATCAACCTGGATTATGAACTGGACGAAAACGGTAAATGCAAACTGAACTGGATTATCGGCGACCCTGAAATGTGGCCGGAAGATATGCAGAAATATTTCTTCAAACCGGTTGGAGACCTGAGCAATTTTGACTGGCAGTATGAACAGCACGCATGTGTAGTTCTGCCAGATGGCGATATCATGCTGTTTGACAACGGTCATTTCCGTTCTAAAAATCCAGAAACACGTATTCCAAACCATGATAACTTCTCCCGTGGTGTACGTTACAGAATCAATACTGAAAAAATGGAAATCGAACAGATCTGGCAGTACGGGAAAGAACGCGGCGCAGACTTCTTCTCTCCATATATCTGCAACGTAGAATACTATAACGAAGGTCATTACATGGTACACTCCGGCGGTATCGGTTACGAAGATGGCAAACCATGTGACGGTTTTGCAGTAATGGATGCTATGGACCCGGTAAAATCCAAAGAACATACCTACACTTTCAACTCTATCACCGTTGAGCTGGTGGATGATGAAGTGAAACTGGAACTGCATGTGCCAGCAAACCTGTATCGTGCAGAAAAACTGCCACTGTACTATGCCGGTGAAACTATTGAACTGGGCAAAGGTGTTGTACTGGGCGGTTTAATCGAAACCAAATCCACCAAAATGAAAGTAAAAGCGGAAGAAACAGGCGTACTGCTGCCAGCTGATTATAAAGCAAAAATCGTGGAAGAAGACGATAGATTCTTAGTAAACGGTTTCTTTGAAGAAAGCTCTATTGCACAGGTACTGTTAGTGAAAGGGGACGAAATCGTTCGTTATGCAATCGACACCGTTCCAAAACATTTCCAGGCGATGTGCGTAGGTACTTTCCAGAAAGCTGACAGCCGTGAAATTGATACCTTCATCAATAAAACCGGTCTGTCCGGCGAATATCAGGTGAAAGTGCTGGTTCAGGAAGGCGAAGATACTTATAAAATTTATGAAACCGGCGTAACCGTTTCCTGCTAATTGAATACAAGAATCGAAATCGTAATCGGGCAGGGCTTGTGAAAACAGACTTGCCTGATTTGCTATCAGGATGTTACAGTAACGATAAAGAGATAATCGAGGGAGGTTTTTATTATGGGAACACCTAGCGTATACCCTATGGGGACAACTATTTATAATCCGGAGAAAGCATGGAGCGGCTATACCATCATGCCTGTTGTAGGTGTTGGTACCGTATTAATTGATATGAACGGAAACGTAGTGAAAACCTGGAGAAATCTGCAGGGTTTTCCGAACAAACTGCTGCCTGGCGGTCAGGTATTTGGTGCATTAGGCATGCGTGGTTCTGAATATGCATATCAGGACATGACCGACCTGGTACAGGTAGACTGGGACGGCAATGTAGTCTGGAAATGGAATAAAAAAGAACTGGTGAATGACGGCGGCAAAGAAATGTGGGTAGCTCGTCAGCATCACGATTTCCAGCGTGAAGGCAATCCGGTAGGGTATTATGTACCTGGCATGGAATGCAAAACATCTAGCGGGAATACTCTGCTGCTGTGCCACAGCGATGTTTATAACAAACGTATTTCCGATAAACGTTTACTGGATGATACCATTATCGAGGTTGACTGGGAAGGCAATATTGTATGGGAATGGACCGTAAGCAAACATTTCGGTGAGCTGGGCTTCTCTGAAGCGGCGAAAAATGTTCTGTTCCGTAATCCAAATAATCATCCGAACGGTGGCGGTCAGGCGGACTGGATGCACATCAACTCCATGAGTACTCTGGGGCCGAACAAATGGTATGATCAGGGTGACGAACGCTTCCATCCGGACAATATTATCTGGGATGCCCGCGAAACTAATATTCTGGCAATTATCAGCAAAGAAACCGGTAAAATTGTATGGCAGATTGGCCCGGATTTCACCGTGAGCCGTGAACTGCGCGCTATGGGTCAGATTATCGGTCAGCATCACTGCCATATGATTCCGCAGGGGCTGCCGGGTGAAGGCAACATTCTGGTATTTGATAACGGCGGCTGGGCTGGTTATGGTGTGCCGGACAGAATGAGCAAAGACGGTACCAAAACAGATAAACGTGATTACTCTCGAGTTCTGGAAATTGACCCGGTTACTTTGCGTGTGGTATGGGAATATACCGGCGCACAGATGGGTGGTCCTGGCATGTCTCCAATGGTTGCCAACACCAAATTCTACAGTCAGCTGGTAAGTTCTGCGCAGCGTCTGCCAAACGGCAACACACTGATTACCGAAGGCTGCTGCTGCCGTATTTTTGAAGTAACTGCTGATAAGGAAGTAGTATGGGAATACTATGCGCCGTTTGATTTCAACAATCCGTTTATCTATCGCGCATATCGTTATCCGTACAGTTATGTTCCGCAGCTGAATGTGCCGGAAGAAATCCCGGTTGAACCGATTAACAATAAAACATTCCGTGTTCCAGGTGCAGCAGAAGGCATGATTGCCAATGAAACACTGGTAGGCGAAGCATTTGGTTACGAAGGTTCGTTTGAAAACTGTGTAACCGAAGACGAGGACAGTAATTCTCCATTCTAATTGCAGGAAGGCAATGGGAGAACTGGCTGAATGAAAAACAGAAAATCGGGGATACACAGCGGTGTGTCCCCCTTTTTATTGGCGATATAAAATCTATAATCAGATGCTGTCTGGAAATCTACTGTAAAACGCTGTATAATAATACGCTGGAAACAGGCTTCAACAACATAATTTAACAGACAAAGGAGTGTACATAATTTCATGAGTGCAAAAGAAAATGTAGAAAAGCAGAAATATTTAGGCAAAACCGGGCTGATTCTGTTCATCGCAATGATGAATATGTTTATTCCGTTATCAACAGACCTGTATCTGCCGGCGTTGCCGAGTATGAGTGAGGTATGGCAGGTGCCGACTGCACTGACTAACTTGACGCTGGTTGCGTTTTTCTTTTTTTATGCCGTGGGGACATTGTTCTGGGGGCCAATGAGCGACAAATACGGCCGTAAAAAAATTCTGCAGACCGGTGCGGCTATTTACACCGCTGCCAGCATGACATGTGCATTGTCGATGAATGTGTATATGCTGATTGCAGCCCGTGTAGTGCAGGGTATTGGTGCTGGGGCAATTACCTCGGTATCTATGGCTTTGGTAAAAGACTGCTTTAGCGGTAGACAGCGTGAGACCATTCTGGCGATTGTGCAGACGGTATCCGGCCTGGCACCGATGTTGGCACCTGTGGTAGGGGCAATTCTGCTGCTGTTTGTTGACTGGCGTGGTTCGTTCTGGGTGCTGACCGGTGCGGGGCTTGTATGTCTGATTATGTCTGTGCTGTATCAGGAAACACTGCCGGAAAATGAAAAATTTGAGGGCTCGGTGATTGGATCTATTGGCCGGTTATTTGCAGTAGGACGCAATGTGAGTTTTATCGTGCCGTGCTTTATTTTTTCGATGTATAATCTGGCGTTCATGGGGTATATCTCCATGTCGTCCTATATTTATGTAGATTACTTTGGATTATCGGAGCAGGTGTACAGTTATTTCTTTGCCGCTAATGCGGGGCTGTCCATGCTGGGGCCGATGCTGTATGTGAAGTTTTTCAGCAGAGCCAGTAAAAAGAAATTTGCCTTCAGCTGTTTTGCAATATATGCAGTCTGCGGGTTTGCCATCATGACCATTGGCGGCTTGGCACCATTTCTGTTCTGGCTGGGTTTTGCACCATTCTCGTTAACTGGTACCATAACCCGTCCGTTCAGTACCAACATTATGCTGGATCAGCAGGATGGCGATACCGGTTCGGCTTCTTCGTTAATCAGCGGTGTTGCAACGGTATTCGGCAGCGTGGGGATGGTAACCGTATCCATGTTCAGCAATCCGGTTATGGGGCTGGGCACGATTATCTGCATCACAGGCATTGTCAGCCTGGCGGGATGGACGCTGCTGATGAAGTCCAGTCTGCCGTTAAGAGGCGTAAAATAAGGAGAATATCATGGAACAGCTAACTGCTCTGGGCACCGGCTATGCCATTGCCACAAACTGCTATACCACCTGCTTTACTCTCTCCGACGGGCAGGAACATTTTATGATTGACTGCGGCGGAGGAAACGGGGTGCTGACCAATTTAGAAAAAGCCGGTATCTCGCTGGCCAATATTCACCATATCTTTCTGTCCCATCGTCATACCGACCATGTGACCGGAGCTATCTGGATGCTGCGTATGATTGCGCACAGCATAGAAAAGGGTGCATATGAGGACAATCTGCACATCTACTGTCATAAGGAAATCGCTGATGGTTTACTGCAGATGTGCCAGTTTATGCTGCCTGCCCGGATGCTGCCATTATTCGGTCAGCGCATTCTGTTTCACTGTCTGGCGGATGGGATGACATTTGATATTCTGGGACGCAGAACCACATTTTTTGATACCCGCAGTAAAAAAACGCTGCAGTACGGTGTAAAAACTGAATTGAAAAATGGAAAGACCATTACTTATCTGGGTGATGAGCCGTATCGGGAAGAATGTGCCCCATATGCAGCGGCTGTGGATTATCTTATGCATGAAGCGCTGTGTATGGAGCGGGATGAAGCTATCTATCATCCGCACAGAATGCAGCACAGTACTGTAAAAGATGCGGCGGAATGTGCCGAAGAGCTGCAGGTGAAAAATCTGATACTGTTTCACACGGAGGACAAACATCTGGCAACACGCAAACACAGCTACACCGCCGAGGCAGAAGCGTATTTCCGGGGCAATGTGTATGTACCGGATGATCTGGACAGCATCATATTATAGGGAATTAAGAGGACATCTTTCGGGATGTCCTTTTTCTGTGCCTGTATACAATTGTTTCACGTGAAACATTCTGAAAATGTGATTCTATATGTATGGTAGTGTAGGACTGGTGTAGCTTTGATGCAGGAAGAAATCGCTCAACCAATAGGGCGGTGTAGGATATGTAGGACTTTTAGGAAAAATTCAGAAAAACGAAAATAATATAGAGAAAAGTTTTAGAAAAGTGCAGCATATCCTACACTCCTACACCAGAAGTACAAAAAAGCAGGCAATACATGTAATGGTGTATTCCCTGCTTTTAGTGTTTTCCTATTCTTTGCAGATGGTTCTGAGAATTTCAGTGTGGATGTCATCCACGGTGCGGATTTCATCGTTTGCCACACAGCTGATGGTGTGCCACTGCTGATGTTTTGCGATGCCGATGGCGTTGTCGTAGGCATTTTGCAGATAGGTCTGGTCGGCTTCGTGAATATCGGCGGTGAGCCCCTGTTTGAGTTCGCCGCGCTGCTGACGCAGTCTCAGGCTGTAAGCCGGCGGCATATCTAAAAAGATAACGCAATCGGGTTTTGGCAGCCCGAAGATATTATATTCTAAATCAGACAGCCACTGAATGTAGCGTTCCTTTTCTGCGACATCGCTGATTTTACCGGCCTGATGTACCAGATTGCTTGTTACATAGCGGTCGGCAATGATGATACCGCCTTCTTCGTAAAACTGCTGCCAGTCTTTGCGGAAAGAGGCGAAGCGGTCTACGGCAAAAAAAACCGATGTGGCAAAGGCATTAACCGATTGCGGGTCGGTGCCGAATTCACCGTTTAAGTACATTTTAATCAGGCTGGAGGACGGGCTGTCGTAATCGGGAAAGCTCACTTTGCGTACCGGTTTGCCCTGTGCCAGCAGTGCCTGATAGAGGCGTTCGGTCTGGGTGGCTTTGCCGCTGCCGTCTACGCCTTCGATAACATATAAGGTTCCATTCATAATTGTTCTCCTTTCAGCACCGTTACCGGCTCATCGGCAGAGCCGCCTGCGGCAATCCATAAATCCACGATGGTCTGTGTGATACGTTCACCGGGAACGAGCAGAGGGATTCCGGGCGGATAGCGCAAAATAAACTGACCGGCGATTCGTCCGGCGGCCTGACGCCATAAAATCTGCTGTTTTTCCATATAAAAGGCTTCCTGCAATGGATAAGTCTGTTCCGGAATCTCGTTACAGTAAAAGCTGGCGGCAGAGGTTACCGGCAGTTTGCAGTTTTGTTCCTGGCTGTAGCGGTCTAATTGCAATAGTGCCTGAAAAATTCGTTCTGTCCAGGCTTCATCGGTCTGTACCGGCAGAATAAATAAAATGCCGTTGTTATCGTGCATTTCACTGTAGATGGCGTGGTGTTTCCGCAGATATTCATCCATTTCGGCACCAGAGAGGGTATCCGATAAAATATAAAGTTTAAACGGGTCCTGTTTCCATTCCGGTTTCCAGAGCACACGCAGAGTTTTGCAGGTATCTGCGATGCGTCTGTGAAGTGCAGAAATGGCCTGTAATGAGGTTTCTGTATCATTGCGGGCGTTTATGCCCATGTAGATGCTTCCGGCTTCCAGAGAGGCCATCAGCAGATAGGATGGCGAAGTGGTCTGCAACAAACTGAGAAATGCTTCCGGGGATGGGCCGGTGTAGGTTCTGTTTACTAACAGAGCGCTGCCCTGTGTCAGAACCGGCAGTGTTTTGTGCCAGCTCTGTACCACCAGATCGGCCCCGGCATCCAGCAGGGAAGCCGGCAGATTTTTATGAAAATGCAGATGGGAGCCGTGCGCCTCATCCACAATAACCGTGAGGCCGTGCTGTTTTGCCAACTCTACGCACTGGACATTGTTTGCGGTAATGCCCTGATAGGTCGGGTTTACCAGAATCAGATTTTTGCAGTCTGGATAGCGTTCGATATACTGTTGCAGTACTTCTGTTGAAATGCCTACGGGAAGGCTGGTTGCTTCGTCAAGCTCCAGAGGCAGATAAACCGGTTGTGCATGCGCCAGTAGTAAGCTGTGATACACTGAGCGATGCACATGGCGGGGCACAAATACCTGCCGGTTGCTGCAGGCTGCCATAATAGCCGCCTGCAATCCTGCCGTGGTGCCGTTTACCAGATAAAAACACTGGCCTGCGCCGAAAATTTTTGCGGCCTGATGCTGACTCTGTGCAATGCAGTCGCTGGAAAAATGCAGGTTATCCAGCCCGTCCAGTTCGGTAAAATCGTATGCTGCAAAAGTGCTGCCCCATGCGTTCTGCAGAGATGCGGGCAGAAAGAGCCCGTTTTTATGCCCCGGTGTGTGGCCCGATACAGGATTCTGCCGATGCAGGTTTTGCATGCGCTGCCACAGATAAGGCGTGTATGTGTGATTCATATAGTTACTCCTGTCGGATCATTGGTATCAATATGTGTATTGTACCATAACCGGAAGAGGATTGTACCGTTTGCGGTACAATAATTTTATGCAGAATCCGATTATTTTTGCAGGATTTCATAGAAAAATAGTAGAAATTATTGCGGAGCGGAACTGGCATTTATGTGCAGAGATACAGTTTGTTATTGACATATGTCGGAAATGAGCTATAATAATCTTAATAAATGACATATGTCAGTAACAACAGGAGGTGAACTGCACGTGCCAAGGCCAAGAAAGTGGCGCAATGTCTGCTGTCTGCCAGATAACAACCGGTTTGGACCGCTGAATGGCTGCATGTCTGCACCGGAGATTATTCGGATGACGGTGGATGAGTATGAGACTATTCGTCTGATTGATTTAGAAGGCATGAATCAGGAGGAATGTGCCGGTCACATGAACATTGCCCGCACCACCGTGCAGGGCATTTATCTGGAAGCACGGCGCAAGCTGGCGCAGGCGCTGGTAGAAGGCAGAGAGCTTTCTATCGAGGGCGGTGACTATCAGCTGTGTGATGGAAAAAACAGCTGCTGCCGGAAAGGCGGATGCCATAAAGAACGCATGCGGCATTCGCATTGCGGCGAAACAGAATAATATCCCGCAGGGAAGAGAAAAGGAGATACGTTTATGATTATTGCAATTCCAGTAGAAGATAATGAAGTTGAAATCTGTCCATCTTTTGGACGCACCCCGCTGTTTTATATTTATGATACCGAAACAAAAGAAGGGAAATACATTGACAATGAAGCGATGAATTCTCCGGGCGGTGCAGGTATTAAAGCAGCGCAGACCGTTATTGATGAAAAGGCTGAAGTGGTTCTGGTGCCTCGCTGCGGGGAAAATGCGGCGAAAGTACTGGAGGCTGGCGGCGTAAAACTGTATGAGAGCGTAGGCCTGTCGGTAGAAGAAAACATTCAGGCATTTTTAGATAATAAGCTGGGAATCGTGACCGATATTCATCCAGGCTTCCACGGGGCAAACAGGGGGAAATAATATGAAAATTGCGGTATTAAGCGGGAAAGGCGGTACCGGGAAAACACTGGTTTCCGTTAATCTGGCGGCTGTGGCTGGCAATGCCTCTTATTATGACTGCGATGTGGAGGAACCAAACGGCCACCTGTTTTTTAAACCGGAAGATGTTGTAGAAGAGGCGGTTACCGTAAAATCGCCGGAAGTAGATGCAGATTTGTGTGATGGCTGTCGGAAATGCTCTGATTTCTGTAAATTCAATGCCATCGCAAATATTCAGGATAAAGCTATTGTGTTTCCGGATGTTTGTCATCCATGCGGCGGTTGTATGCTGGTCTGCCCGAATCATGCGATTCGTGAAATCCAGCGTCCGATTGGCAAAATTATGCGCGGTGTTTCCGGGGATGTGAAAATCACCAGCGGGATGTTGAATATGGGTGAAGAATCCGGTGTGCCGATTATCCGTGCTATGCTGCAGGATATGAAAGCAAACCCGAATGAAATGACATTGATTGACTGTCCGCCGGGTAGTGCCTGTGTGGTAATGGAAAGCATTCTGGATGCGGACTACTGCGTTCTGGTAGCAGAACCAACCGTATTTGGTGTACACAATCTGGCGATGGTGCATGAGCTTGTTCAGATTTTTAACAAACCGCACGGTGTGGTTCTGAATAAATGTTTTGAAGGTGAAAATCCAGCTGAAGTGTACTGTAAGGAACATCAGGCAACGGTGCTGGGTCGTATTCCGTTTGACCAGGAGCTGGGGCATCTGAATTCCAATTCGGAAATTGTCAGCCGCGTCAGCGATAAATATAAAGCTATTTTTGCAGAAATTTTAGAGCAGGTAAAGGAGGCGGTATCCCATGCCAATGAAGCAGTTATTAATTCTTAGCGGGAAAGGCGGCACCGGGAAAACCACCGTTGCCAGCGCCTTTGTAAAGTTGTCGCAGGCGAAAGCCTTTGCCGACTGTGATGTGGATGCGCCAAACCTGCATCTGGTGACCAGCTGCACAGCAGAGCCGGAAAAAGAAGATTATTTTGGGCTGCCGAAAGCAGTTATCAATCAGGAAAAATGTGTTCAGTGCGGAAGCTGTATGCATCACTGCCAGTTTCATGCCATCGAAAAAGAAAACGGTGTGCTGACTGTAAATCAGTTTGCCTGCGAAGGCTGTGCAGTATGTCAGTATGTATGCCCGAATGATGCCATTGATATGAAAGAACTGCTGGCTGGTGAAATGAATCTGTACAAAAACGAGGACAATATTTTCTCCACTGCTCAGCTGAAAATGGGCAGCGGCAATTCCGGCATGCTGGTGACACAGGTGAAAAAACGGATGCGCCGTGCAGCAAAAACAGCGGAATTTGCCATCATTGACGGTTCTCCCGGGATTGGATGCCCGGTTATCGCATCGCTTTCCGGTGTAGATTTAGCACTGATTGTGGCGGAACCATCGGTATCCGGCATCAGCGATCTGGAGCGTATCGTGCACACAGCGGGGATTTTCCATGTGTTGCCGATTGTCTGCGTAAATAAATATGACACCAACATTGAAAATACAGAAAAAATTGAGGATTACTGCTATCGGAATGATATTCCGTTTATGGGACGGATTCCGTTTGATTTAGAGGCTGTACAGGCTATCAACAGCGGCCAGACTATTGTTGACCGCGACTGTGCAGCAGGCAGTGCCGTAAAAGAAATCTACGAAAAAACCATGCAGCTTCTGCAGAGAATTTAATCGTAGTAGAAATTGTAACAGAAATAAAAGAGCACTGGATGCTGTTCCTGCCAGGGACAGCACCCGGTGCTCTTTGTTTGGGATAGAAAATTAAAACGAGCAGGTATACAGTTTGGATATCATTACTCTTACTGTTTGATGCCGGACATCCCCTTGATTGTTTGTCTTTGTAAGACTTCGTCTTCCACGGCATAAACAATCTTCGCTGATGTTCGGCGCAAACAGAATTCGTTAATGATATCTCAATCTGTATATCTGCTCGTTTATTTTTTTATTAAATTAAATTAAATCTTCTGGTTTGATTTCCTTGCGGGTCAGTTTATCACCGCGGGAATAGTAATGCGTGTGCAGCAAATCATGTGCTACATGGCTCAGCGGTTCCCCCACAAAGTTATTGTACAGTGCCTGAATTTCCGGGTTGTCATGAGAATTACGCAGTTCATAGGATGCGTCTTTCGCATAGTTGGTGTCGATACGAGCCTGGCGTACCCAGTCCTGAGGAGGAACAGAAGTACGAGGCTGACCACCGCCGGAAATACATCCGCCCGGACATGCCATAACTTCCATGAAATGAAAATCGCAGGTACCGTTTTTTACTTCTTCGCACAGCTTGCGCGCATTGTATAAACCGTGGGCAACGGCAACTTTTACATCGCCAACACCAGGAATATTGACGGTTGCTTTTTTGATACCGTCCAGACCGCGCACGGCTTCCAGCTTGAGTAAATCAGCCGGTGGCTGATTACCGGTGATGTAGTAATATGCAGTACGTACTGCAGCTTCCATAACCCCGCCGGTATTGCCGAAAATTAACGCCCCGCCGCTGCCTTCACTGCAGAGAGGGTCAAATTCGCCATCTGGCAGATTCGGGAAGTCAATGTTTAACCGGCGCAGCATTTCTGCATATTCACGGGCGCACAGAATAATATCGTTATCTTTCAGATTGTCGTTATTATGATACTTTGCAACAGCACCTTTCTGGAATTCAGGGCGGGCAATCTCAAATTTTTTTGCAACACAAGGTGTCAGTGTTACGGTCAGCAGTTTTTCCGGGTCAATGCCACGCTGCTCTGCAAAGTAGGTTTTAATAACCGGACCGTGCATGCCGATTGGCGAACGAGCACTGGATACGTGCGGAAGCAGTTCCGGATAATAGTATTCTACAAATTTTACCCATGCCGGACAGCAGGAGGTAAACTGCGGCAGTACACCGCCGTTTGTTACACGATGCACCAGTTCTGCGGCTTCTTCAGTGATGGTGAGGTCTGCCGAGAAATTAATATCCATCGCATAGTCAAAACCGGCTTCTTTCATGGAGGTAGCCAGTTTTTCCTCCACCCAGGTGCCGGCAGGCATACCGAATTCTTCACCTAAGCCTACACGGGTTGCCGGAGATGGCTGAGCAACTACCACATAGTTCGGGTCATTGATGGCAGCCAGTACTTCGTCAATCTGATTTCTTTCGTGAATAGAGCCGGTCGGGCACCACAATGCGCACTGACCACAATGCACACAGATAAAATCATCGTGTACCGGCAGTTCATAGTAACCGAATACACTCTGTACTTTTTCGCAGGCTTCTACGCACTGTCCGCAGAGAATACATTTTTCATCATCTCGCACAATAGCAGGGTCGGCAGGGTCGAGAGCCACACGGCCTTTTACGCTTGGCGCAAGCGCAGTCTGGTCACGATACTGATTAGGCAGCCAGCCCTGTCCGGACGGGTCAGAAACAGGACGGCATCCGGTCATTGTGGATGCGGCTGCAACAACGCCGGTACCAGCCAGCGCTGAAAGGAAACGTCTTCTTGAAATATGCATGGCGCACCTCCTGAATCATAAACAAAAAACAGGCCCAGAGGTTGAAAAGTTCCGGGCCGTGAACATTTCGGGGGTAAAAGATTTCTGAATTACGCTTTCCACAGACCGTGCAGGTTGCAGTATGCGTAGACAGCTTCTACTTCGTCATCAGCTTCCACCATGAAGGAAACTTCCGGTGCGGAGCCAGGAACTAAGGCTTTTCTCTGATTACCGTGTTTTGTCTGTAAGGAAACCCATTCAATAAAATGTTCTGGAATCATTGGATGAGCAACTTCACCAACCTGTACTTTTACAACGTTGCCTTCAACTGTGTAAGCTGGTACATGTTTTTCGGCAGCGGCATCGGTTGTGCCAGGGATTAACTCTTTCATAATTTTACCGCAGCATACAATTGGCACGCCGCTTGGTTTTACCATAGCGATGATGTTACCGCAGTGTTCGCAAATAAAAAATTTCTGTTCCATAATTCATTCCTCCTGAGTATTTATCGCATGTCGATTATTTTCTACAAGTTTATTATAATACTTTTACCCGTGTTCAGACAATCGTAAACTGAAATTTTATGTATGAGAAAATAAAATAAAAACAAAAAATCCGACTCATTTGAGTCGGATTTTCGAAACCTGTATGGATTACAGGATAATCACAATTATTCAAATAAACCGCCACGGATGATGGTCTGGTCACGACGTGGACCAACAGCAACGATTTTAACCGGTACGCCGGTCAGTTCTTCGATGCGTTCTACATAGCGTTTTGCGTTTTCTGGCAGTTCATCAAAAGTGGTGCAGCCGGTGGTATCGGTGTTCCAGCCTGGCATTTCCTCATAAACAGGTTTGCATTCTGCCAGTTTTTTCAGGCTGGTTGGGAAGTGGATTACTTTTTCACCGTTACATTCGTAGTGTGTACAGATTTTTACGGTTTCCAGAGTATCCAGAACGTCAAGTTTCATCAGAGCAAATTCGTTGATGCCGCTTAAACGGATTGCGTAATTTACCATTACGATATCCATCCAGCCGCAGCGGCGGGTACGACCGGTAACAGTACCGAATTCGTGACCAATACGCTGTAAGGTTGCGCCGGTTTCATCAAACAGTTCGGTAGGGAATGGGCCTTCGCCAACACGGGTTGTGTAAGCTTTGATGATACCCAGTACATTTTTGATATTGGTTGGGCCAACACCGGCACCTACACATGCGTAGCTTGCAATCGGGTTGGAGCTGGTAACGTATGGATAAGTACCATGGTCGATATCCAGCAGAGTACCCTGTGCGCCTTCGAACACTACGTTTTCATCTGCCTGCAGTGCTTCCGATACTAATACGGAGGTATCAGCCACATACTGACGCAGCTGGTCTGCGTAGTCGCAGTACTGGTTGAATACTTCGTCGAAATCAAATGGTTCGCCGCCGTATAATTTTACGATGATATCATTTTTAGAAGCCAGAACGGTTTTCAGACGTTCTGCAAATACTTCTTTATCCATCAGGTCTGCAATGCGGATACCAACGCGAGCGTATTTGTCCATGTAGCATGGGCCAATACCGTTTTTGGTGGTACCGATTTTTTTATCGCCTTTTGCAGCTTCTTCCAGAGTGTCAATTGCAATGTGATAAGGCATAATAACATGTGCACGTTCGCTTACACGAAGACGGCTGGTGTCTACCCCTTTTTCCTGCAGATATGCGATTTCACTCAGCATAACTTTCGGGTCAACAACAACGCCGTTGCCGATAACACAGGTTTTGCCCGGATACAGAATGCCGGAAGGAATCAGACGCAGTTTGAATTCTTCATCGCCTACAACAACAGTATGACCTGCGTTGTTACCGCCCTGGTAACGTACGATTGTAGTAGCCTGTTCTGCTAAATAGTCTGTGATTTTACCTTTCCCTTCGTCGCCCCACTGAGCGCCTAATAATACTAATCCTGCCATAGCTTATGACAACCCCTTCAAATTATTTTTATTTAAATGGTTTTATTCACACAAAAAAATTACTCAAAACCGATTACAGGATAATCCAGCTGAGTAACGGAGTTATGAGTAAACATATTCCCTTATAATGTTAGCAGGAATACGCAAAAAAATCAACCTTTATTTCATAATATTTCAATGAAATAAAAAATGTTTGTCATAAATGTTTCACGTGAAACATAAAAAAACAGAGCCCCGGCAAGCAATTCTCTGACATCATCTTTAGGTAACGCGAATAAATAACAGACACCCTCGGCAAGAATTTTCTGCGTGTCGAGCTTAAAATGAACAGATAAGTAGTCACGTTCTTTTTACGGTGAACGCAGTTCACAACGTGAAAGACGGGACAATCAGATGTCTATTTTACGAGGGTGTCAGAAAATTGCCTGCTGAGGGTGTATTATGGGTTATTATTTAATTGCTTCGCTAAGTGCGTTGCTCAGTGCTACAAATTCAGCAACACTCAAGGTTTCACCGCGGCGTGTGCCGTCAATTTCGCAGCCGGATAATGCAGACTGCACCAGAGCGCTATCCAGCTGTAAGGTTTTCAGTGCATTGTTTAAAGTTTTGCGACGCTGACCGAATGCCGCTTTTACCAGGCGGTGAAATAAAGCTTCATCGTCTGCCTGCAGCGGCTTCTGAATCCATGGCTGAATATCCACCACGGCAGAATCTACATCCGGCTGTGGTGTAAACATCTGGCGAGGCACGGTGAAGGCATTGCGCACAGCTCCGTAATAATTCAGCGATACAGTGATAGCGCCGTAATCTTTTTTGCCGGGCTGTGCAGCAAAACGCTCGGCGACTTCTTTCTGTACCATAATAACGATACGGTCAATGGAGAAGCCCTGCTCTAAAAAGTGCATCACAAGCGGTGTGGTGATGTAATACGGCAGGTTGGCCACGACTTTACAGCGATGCGGAGAGCCCAGTTTTTCAATAATCAGGTCATCCAGATTCAGTTCCAGTGCATCGCCCTGTACCAGATAGAAATTATCAAAGCCTTCCATCGTTTCTTCAATAATCGGAATCAGGTCGTAATCAATTTCAATTGCGATAACGGCTTTTGCCCGTTGTGCCAGTGCTTTTGTAAGAGTTGCTGCACCAGGCCCGACTTCGATAATCACATCGTCCGGGCCTACATCACCGGCATCCACGATTTTCTGCAGCAGATTACCGTCTGTAATGAAGTTTTGACCGAATTTTTTCTTAAATTTAAAATTATGTTTCTGTAAAGTATCTCTTAAATTCATAGCATCGCCTCAATTTCTTCCCGTGAGATTTGGTAACTGTTCAGTTTTTTCACAAGCTGTTTTGCATTGCAGTGCCCGATGGATAAACGGTCGCATAATGCGGCACGGCGCTGGGCACTGTCCGGCAGCCCGGCTAAGCCCCACTGTACCAGATCGTTCAAATCGTATATGATATTATACTGCTGCTGTTCTGCTTTGGCAGCATTCAGAGCTCGCAGAATTGCTTCCGGTGAGGCGTATTCCACGCCCAGTTTTCCGGTTTTCGGGCAGCGGCCTTCTTCTTTGGTGATATAGGCATGTTTGCAGCTTGGTACTTTGTCTTTTAGAATGTGACGGATTTTGCCGCCCGGAAAGTCCGGGTCGGTAAATACAATCACACCGCGGCGTTCTGCCAGTGCTTTGATTTCCTCTATTTTTTTCGGTGTCAGGCCAAGACCGGTTGTGATTAAAATGTCGGCTTCCACTGCCTTGCGCAGTGCACTGACATCATCTTTGCCTTCCACCACAATTACTTCTTTGATTTTTGGTTTTGTATGTGTATCAGCCATGAAAATGAAAATCCTTTCGGCGTAAAATTTGCAAATCATTATTTTTTTATTATACCCTATTCGAAGGAGACAACAAAGAAAAAATTTCCGCAAAAGAGAAACATGCTGTAAAAAAGAACTTCGGCTATCTGGATTCTATAATGCTTTGGACTTGTCTGCTATGCAGATTACATGATATAATTAATTTTACGAGTAAATCTCAAAAGAAAGAGGTGCGGCTATGAGTTATCGTGCCCTGTATCGAGTTTTCCGGCCCCAGACTTTTTCGGAAGTGCGAGGGCAGGATCATATCAGCACAACACTGAAAAACGCTATTGTGACAGAGCGTCTGGCCCATGCCTATCTGTTTTGCGGGCCGCGAGGCACCGGGAAAACCAGTTCGGCAAAAATTCTGGCCAAAGCAGTGAACTGTCTGGATTTACGGGACGGGGAGCCGTGTAATCAGTGTGCAAGCTGTAAAGCTATCAATGAAGAAAACTTTCTGGATGTACTGGAAATTGACGCTGCCAGCAATCGCGGCATTGATGAAATCCGTGATTTGCGTGATAAAGTGCGTTTTGCACCATCGCAGGGCAAGCGTAAAGTGTATATTATCGACGAAGTGCATATGCTGACCAATGAGGCATTCAATGCGCTTTTAAAAACGCTGGAAGAACCGCCGGCTCATGTGTTGTTTATTCTGGCAACAACCGAGCCGCAGAAAATTCCGCTGACGATTTTATCGCGCTGCCAGCGTTTTGATTTCCGCAAAATTAATACAGCAGAAATCAGCGCCCATCTGGCCGATATTGTGCAGGAGGAAGGGGTATCGATTTCTGACGATGCACTCAATGCCATTGCACGAAAAGCGGCAGGAGGGATGCGAGATGCAATCAGTGTACTGGATCAGTGCATTGCCTTTGCCGGAGAACGCATTGAACTGCATCATGTGGAAATGGTTCTGGGTACGGTCAGTGAAGAGGCAACGGCAGCTCTGGTGGATACCGTGATTCAGCAGAATTACAGTCAGCTGTTTCTGTCGCTTAACGATTTTATCCAGCAGGGGAAAGACATTAAGCAGATTTTGCGGGACTGTATTCAATATTGCCGTCAGCTGTTATTATTGAAAGTGGCACCGGATGAACAGCTTGTGGAGTTATCGCCGGATAGTCTTGGCAAAGCAAAAGAACAGGCGAAAGCACTGCCTGTTGAATTTCTGGGCCGTATGATTAACCGCTTAACAGCTGCGGAAAAAGATTTGCGGTATTCCAATCAGCCGCAGATTTTACTGGAGGCTGCGTTTGTTGACCTGATGATTCAGGGACTGGAACCTGCAGCGGTACAAACAGCAGCACCGGCATCTGGGAAGGCCCGCAGAACATCTTCGGCTGCGGAAGAAAAACCGGCAGCAAAACCGGTACAGAAACTGATTGCCAGCGAAGAACTGCTGCAGCAGTGGTCTGAAGTAATGGCACAGATTAAAAGTAAAAGCATTAAACTGCACGCCTTCCTGAATGATGTGAAACCGGCATCATTTAAAAATGGAGAGTTGATTTTACGATTTGGCCTGCAGTATAAATTCCATCACAACATGGTGAATCAGGAAGAAAACATCCGCATAATCAGTCAGGCAGTTACACAACTGACCGGGCAGCCTGCAAAAGTAACCGTAGAGCTGGAAAATGAAGATGGTTATATTAAACAGGAGCTGACTCTGGCCGATGAGGCGAAGCGGTTGTTTGGCGCGGATGTCCCGATCGAGATAGTGTAAGGCTTGCTAAATTTCCGCATAACGGCGTTGTTTTTAATTTTTCTCGCCTTGTTCTGCGAAAATTTTTCGTCGCCTTTTGTATCATGTAAGAAGGATATAATATTAAAATCAAAATATTAATTAATGAAAAGTCTTAGGAGGATTTTAAAATGGGTGCAAATATGCAGAAAATGATGAAACAGATGCAGCAGATGCAGGCAAAAATGGCAAAATTACAGGAGGAACTGGCACAGACTCCAGTGGAAGCAACTGCTGGCGGCGGTGTTGTAAAAGTTGTGGTAAACGGTGCTAACGAAGTACTTTCTGTAGAAATTAAACCAGAAGTATTAGATCCAGATGATCCGGAAATGGTACAGGATTTAGTAATGGCAGCGGTAAACGAAGCGCTGCGTAAAGCACAGGATATGGTAAACACCGAAATGGGCAAACTGACAGCCGGCGTAAAAATGCCAGGCGGTATGGGTGGTCTGTTCTAATGAGCAGTGCTTATTCGGATGCGCTGGGAAACCTGGTCGATCAGCTGGCAAAACTGCCGGGGATTGGACGAAAATCGGCGCAGCGTCTGGCGTTTCATATTCTGAAACAGCCGGAAAAAGAGGCTCGCATGCTGGCCAGTGCCATTATCGATGCCAAAGAGAAAATTCGTTATTGCAAGCTTTGCTATAATCTGACGGATCAGGAACTGTGCCCGATTTGCAGTAACCCAGACCGGGATTCTTCGGTTCTCTGTGTGGTAGAAGATGCCCGAGATGTGCTGGCATTGGAACGGGCCAGTCAGTTTCACGGGCTATATCATGTACTGCACGGAGCAATTTCGCCAATGGATGGAATCGGGCCGGAGCAGTTAAAGGTAAAAGAACTGCTTCAGCGTTTACAGGAGCATCCTGCTGATGAAGTTATCATTGCCACCAACACCAGCATTGAGGGCGAGGCAACGGCAATGTACCTCAGTAATCTGCTGAAACCTCTCGGGATGAAAGTAACCCGTATTGCACAGGGCCTGCCGGTTGGCGGCGATATTCAGTATGCGGATGAAGTTACTCTTGCGAAAGCTTTTGAGGGCCGCTGGGAGATATAGAACCAGACATTTTTAGAAAAGACGCAGTTTTGCGTCTTTTTTTATAGAAAACAGGATACGAGGTGATTCTTTTGAAATTTCAGATTATTACAGTGGGCAAGCTGAAGGAAAAATATCTGAAAGACGGTATCAATGAATATCTGAAACGCTTGCAGCGCTATGCTACGGTTGAGATTATCGAGGTGGCGGATGAACAGACACCGGATAACGCATCTGATGCGGAAGAACTGCAGATTAAAGCAAAAGAGGCGCAGCGGATTCAGAAATATATAAAAGATGACACATATCTGATAGCACTGGCCATTGAGGGGAAAATGTTTACATCGGAACAGCTGGCAGACAAAATTGAACAGCTGGGTATTGGCGGCAGAAGCCATATAACAATGGTGATTGGCGGTTCTTTAGGGCTGGATGACAGTATTCTGAAACAGGCGGATTTATTATTATCGTTCTCTAAAATGACATTTCCTCATCAGCTTATGCGGCTGATTCTGGTAGAGCAGCTGTATCGCATCTATCGGATTATCAAAGGGGAACCTTATCATAAATAAAAGGTGGATGAACTATGGAACGGAAAACATTTATTCTTGGTGCGTTTCTTGCACTGCTTCCCGGAGTTTTGTGGGGGCTTTCCGGTGTATTTGGGCAGTATCTGTTTCAGCAGAGAGGGATTAGTGCAGAGTGGCTGGTTACAACCCGTCTGCTGATTTCGGGCAGCTTGATGCTGATAATCAGCTTTGCCGGCAGCCGCCAAAAAACGCTGGCAATTTTTCATGATAAAAAAGATGCAGGGCGTTTACTGATTTTTGCAATTTTTGGTCTGATGGCTGTTCAGCTTACTTATTTTGTGGCAATCGCAAAATCGAATGCGCCGACGGCAACCATTCTGCAGTATGTATTCCCGGTGATGATTGTATTATATACAGCAGTACGCGGGCACAAGCTGCCAAATAAAAAAGAGGTTGTAGCGGTTGTGTTAGCGATGGTGGGTATTTTCCTGCTGGTGACTCACGGCAATCCGGGAACACTGAGTATTACGGTAGAAGCGCTGGTGTGGGGCTTATCGTCTGCGGTAGCGATGGCATTTTACACCATGTATCCCGGCAGTCTGCAGAAACGCTGGGGGTCGCCGGTGGTTGTCGGCTGGGGGATGCTGTTTGGCGGTATTGCGCTGAACTTTTATCATCCGTTCTGGGCCTTTACCGGTGATGTTGATTTGATGTGCATTCTGATGATTGCATTTATTATTCTGTTTGCAACATTCGGTGCGTTTTATATTTATCTAGTCAGTGTTACAATGATTGGGGCAACCTATGCGAGCCTGTTTGCGTGTATTGAGCCGCTGGCATCTGCATTTTTCTCGGTGGTTGGTCTTAATCTGGTGTTTAACTATATGGACTGGATTGGTGCGGCACTGATTATGATTACAATGTTTCTGCTGTCCTGGAAAACCGGGGAAAAATAACGAAAAAATTTGGAATAAAATCGTTTTCAGTATTCGATTAACGGGTATGATATCAGTAGTGAATTGCGAAAATACGGGAGGCGTATGATATTATGGATACAAAAGCATTATTTAAATTAGGATATGGATTATATGTTATCGGTACAGAACTGGATGGGCAGCTCTCCGGATGCACTGCAAATACTGTTGTGCAGATTACCAATGACCCTGTGCAGATTGCGGTTGGTTTAAACAAAGCCAATTACACGAATGAACTGATTCATAAAAGCGGTAAACTGAGCGTTTCCATTCTGGACAAGTCTGCTGAAATGGATTTAATCGCCAACTTCGGATTCCAGAGCAGCCGTACTGCCGACAAATTCCATACAAGCGGGCAGCCGTTTGTTACAGATGTACAGCAGGTTCCATATCTGAGTGAACACACCAGCGGTGTGTTATCGGCTAAAGTTGTGAACACTATGGATTGTGGAACCCATACATTATTCCTGTGTGAAGTGGTGGATGCGCAGGTGCTGTCCAGTGAAGAGCCAATGACCTACGCATATTATCACAGCGATGTGAAAAATAAAAAGAAACCGGCAGAGGCTGCTCCTGCGGAACAGTGGAAATGCGCAATCTGCGGTCATGTACACGAAGGGGCTCTGCCGGATGATTTTGTATGCCCAATCTGCAAACAGCCTGCGAAAGTGTTCTCGAAAGTAGAACCGGAAGTAAAAGAAAGCTGGAAATGCCAGATTTGCGGTCATGTACATGAAGGGGAGCTGACAGAAGATTTTATCTGCCCGATTTGTAAACAGCCGGCAAAAGTATTTGTAAAACAGTAAAACAGGATAACGTAAATAATAAACAGGCGGAAACTCGAGGTTATACTTCGATTTTCCGCCTGTTTTGTTTGAAGTTGTTTTTCAATTGTTTCACGTGAAACATTCTGAATTTTAGCCCGGCATATGGCTGAGATTGCCGAATTTGGTGAATTCTTTGCGGAAACTCAGGTCAACAGAGCCGGTGGCGCCGTTTCTATGTTTTGCGATAATAATTTCCGCCTGGCCTTTTTTCTCGGAGTTTTCGTTGTAATACTCGTCACGGTAGATAAACATAACGATATCGGCATCCTGCTCTAAGGAACCGGATTCACGCAGATGGCTCAGGCTTGGTTTTTTCTCCTGCCCCTGTTCTACGGAACGGCTCAGCTGTGATAGCGCGATGATTGGAATATCCAGTTCTCTTGCCAGTGCTTTCAGGCTTCTGGAAATCTGAGATACTTCCTGCTGACGGCTTTCGATACGGCCGGTACTGCCCATCAGCTGCAGGTAGTCGATAATAATCAGCGAAAGCCCCTGTTCCGCTTTTAGCCGACGGGCTTTTGCACGCACTTCACGCACGGAAATAGCCGGGGTATCATCGATATAAACCGGTGCTTCGCCCAGAGGTGCAATGGCATTGACGAGACGAATCCAGTCATCGCCGAAAATACGGCCATTGCGCAGAGTTTGTTGGTCGATTTCGGCCATGGAGGAAATCATACGATTTACCAGCTGCTCCTTGGACATTTCCAGACTGAATATGGCTACCGGCTGTCCGGTTGCCATAGCAGCATTCTGCGCCATATTCAGAGCCAGAGCGGTTTTTCCCATAGCCGGACGGGCAGCCAGAATAATAAAGTCGGATTTCTGCCAGCCAGATGTCATACGGTCTAAATCAATAAAGCCGGAAGTAAGACCAGTCAGGCCTTCTTTTTTCTGTGCCAGAATTTCCAGTTGATTTAATGTCTGACCGATTACTTCGGAAATTGGTGTTAAACCGGAACGGGTGCGTTTTTGCGAAATTTCCAGAACCATGCGCTCGGCATCGTCCAGAATTTTTTCGGTTTCCTCGGTATCATCGTAACTGCGGTTGGAAATATTGCTGGCGATACTGATTAAATCGCGCAGCACCGCTTTTTCTTTTACGATTCCGGCATAGTGTACAATATTGGATGCACTGCCCAGAGAGTTTGCAATCTGTGCCACATAGGCCATGCCGCCGGCTTTTTCCAGATTGCCGTCTTTGTCCAGCTGTGCAGTGATGGTAACCAGATCAACCGGTACATTCTGTTCATTCATTTTGCGCATGGTGGCAAACAGCACACCGTGGTCATGCCGGTAAAAATCGGATTCTTTTAATAACGGGATAACTTCCAGGATGGCATCCCGATCGTTAAACATGGCCGCCAGTACAGCCTGTTCTGCTTCCAGACTCTGCGGCAGCATTTTGTCGTTTGTAAATTCAGCCATGTAGCGACCTCCTCGATTGATGAACGATATTTGTTTCATTATACACTTTAAAGTTCGTATTTACAATTTAAAGTTCGTACTCATCATGAAAAGAAAGAATAACTTCTAAAGAGGAGAAAGTTTTTAAGAATTGCACAGATAAACGAATGTGTTATAATAAAAGGCAGAGATTATGTTTACGGAGTGAGTGTTATGGCAAAACAGACGGATACAAGCTGGAATGAAGAGAAACTGGAACAGATTGCAAAAACACTGCGGCAGGCAGATCAGATTCTGGTCGGCATTGGCGGAGGTTTTAATGCAGCTGCCGGGGTTGCGGAACTGCCGTTAAATAAAAAATTGAAAGAAAATGAATACTGGCCGTTCTGGCTGCCTTATATCCGGAAGCAGAGGCTGAATAAAGAGGTGCCGGAGTTATATAAACAACTGGCACAGATTCTGAGCGGGAAAGATTATTTTATTATCGATAGTAATCCAGACGGGTTTTTGTATTACAGCGGGCTGGAGATGGCTCGCATTTACAAAGCACAGGGCGATATGGCTCGTGTGCAGTGCAGTAAGAACTGCCAGAACCACAGCTGGATTGGCAAGCAGTATTTTGATAAAGTGGAGGCCGATGCATCGTTTTTACCGGTTTGTCCGCATTGTGGAGCTCCTCTGGTGATGAATGTATATACCGGCGGCAAATTCTGCGATGAACCGTATCAGGAAAAAAACAGTGCCTATTTCCGGTTTATTAACGGCTCTGCAAGAAATAAGCTGGCGATTCTGGAACTGGGTGTAGGATACACGATGCCGGAGCTGATTCGTTTCCCGTTTGAACAGATTGTCATGAATCACAAACAGGCAAAACTGATTCGGGTGAACACCATGCATCCGCTTTGCGTGGAAGAAAATCGGCATAAGGCTATTTGCACAGAGGCAAGTATTGCAGAGGTGTTGCCGGCCCTGCTGAAAAAAGCGATGAACTGACTTTACGATACAGAAGTCAACAAAAAAGCCGGAACAGAATGTTGTTCCGGCTTTGCTAATGTATTCGTTTGTGAATAGATGAACTATTTGCCCATTTTCTGTTCAACAATGGCTTTCAGCATTGCAACAGTGCCATCAATTCCTAACAGACCACTGTTAATCATTAAATCCTGACCTTCCACGCGGCCCCATTTCATTTCGCTGTAGAACTGGTAATATGCACGGCGCTGTTTGTCAGTTTTTTTGATTAATTTCAGAGCTACATCGCGATCTGCGATGCCATGACGGCTCATAATACGATTGATACGTTTTTCAATATCAGCGTAGATAAATACGCGGATAACATTTTCACGGTCTTCCAGTACATAGTTTGCACAGCGACCAACGATTACACAGTTTTCTGTATCTGCTTTCTCTTTAATTAAATCCGACTGCATTTTAAATACGCGGTCATTTAAAGAGCCAGGATCGATAGATGGTGGATAATAAGGAGCAAATAACGGATTGGATGCAGCTTCATCTGCTTTCAGCAGAACCTGTTCGTCAATACCGCTTTTTTCAGATACGATTTTTAATAAATCCTTGTCATAGAAAGAGAAACCTAATTCCTTAGCGAGTTTTTCACCGATTTCGTGCCCGCCGCTGCCGTATTCACGACCGATAGTAATAATCATGTTAGCCATATGAATTCCTCCTGCTGTAAAAAATTAAGATAAATGTAATTAAGACGGATAAGAATATATAAAAAATCTTTTTCCTTGTGATAATTATAACATGTATATCTGGAAAAGAAAAGCAATTATAATGGGGACCGGGCACAAAAAAGATTTTATAGAAGGGCTTTTTTTGCAACATGGGGAATACTATAATGAAATAATAACAGCTGTAATAAATATAAACTGTATATGCGAAATAGAATGTGAGAGTGAGTTATATGCCGGGGCTGGTTTTAGAGGGCGGCACATTCCGTCCGATTTTCAGTGCGGGAATCATGGATGCCATGGTGAAGCACAATATTATGTTTCCATATTGCATCGGGGTATCGGCCGGAATTACCGACGGATTCTCCTATGCATCCAGACAGATTGGACGAAACCTGGAAATACTGAAGCAGTATCGCAATGATAGACGATATCTGGGAGCGCAGAATTTTCTGACGGATCGCAGCCTGTTCGGGGTAAAGTTTGTGTTTGAAGAGATTCCCAATAAACTGCTGCCGTTTGACTGGGATGCTTTTGCAGAATACAATGGAACATTTCTGGTTGGTGTAACGAATGCACGAACCGGCAAAAGTGAATACCTGGATGGGAAAAAGCTGGATAAGACCAATGCTATAGTGAAAGCCACCTGCGCCATTCCACTGATGTTTCCGCCGGTTTCTATTAATGGGGAAGAGTATTACGATGGGGGAATCTGTGATCCGATTGCTGTGCGCAAAGCGCTGGCAGATGGAAATGAGAAACTCCTGATTATTCTGACCCGACCGAAAGAATATGAGAAAAAACTGGGCAGCAGTAATAAAATTGCGGCTCGTGTATTGAAGAATAAATATCCAAATCTGATAGAACCGCTGCTGACCCGGCATGAAAAATATAATGAAACGGTCCGGTTCTGTGATGAACTGGAGCGGCAGGGCAAAGCCATTGTGCTGCGGCCAGCCGATGAGGGAATTATCGACAGTATGGAAAAAGATGTAGACAAGATTGTCGCCTGCTATCAGTATGGGTATCAGCTGGCAGAAAGACGTATGGACGAAATTGCTGCATTGTTTTAGGGGGAGAATTAGATGCAGAAAGAATTGCTTTTTTTGGTAAATCCAAAAGCCGGAAAGGCTGAAATTAAAAATAATCTCATGGATATCATTGACCACTTTGTAAAGAATGAATGGAAAGTGGCTGTGCGCACGACACAGTATTCAGGTGAAGTTTCGGATATTATCCGGGAAGATGCCTGCAATTACCAGATGATTGTATGTGCAGGTGGTGACGGCACTTTAAACGAGGCGGTAGGGGGGCTGATGCAGACAGACTGTAAACCGCTGCTTGGTTATATTCCGGCCGGCACAACTAATGATTTTGCGGTGAGCCTGGATTTGCCCCGCGAAGTACATCATGCGGCAGAAACCATTATGAACGGGAAACCGTTTTCCTGTGATGCGGGGCGTTTTAACGACAGGCATTTTGTATATGTAGCTGCATTCGGAATTTTTACAGAGGTGAGCTATTCTACCCCGCAGCCGTCTAAAAACATGCTGGGACGTGCGGCCTATATTTTAGAAGGTATTAAATCTTTAACCGATATCAAAACATATCAGCTCACGATTGAACACAATGGTGAAACCATCACCGGGGAATTTTTATTCGGGATGGTATCTAACTCCATTTCTGTTGGCGGATTCAAGATGGGCAAGCCGGAAGATGTATCGATGAATGACGGGCTGCTGGAAGTGCTGCTGGTGAAAAAACCGCGCAACCTGGCAGAATTGCAGAGTACAATTGCATCGCTGCTGCGCAACGATTTAAACAATCCTTGTCTGTATACTTTCCACACCAGTGATTTGCGGGTATTCTCCAGTGAAGATGTTTCCTGGACGCTGGACGGAGAATTTGGCGGCAATCTGCGTGATGTACAGATTGATGTAATCCCGCAGGCGTATACCATTATGGTTCCTTCTAGGGAAGTAAACAGGGCAAAATCATTTGATGAGATTAGCTTAGTAGCAGAAAAATTATAAAAGAACAATAAAAGCAGACACCGACCGGTGTCTGCTTTTTTGTCGTACAGAAGTCATATAGAATCAGAGATAGTATAAAAGTGATGCAAATGATGGTAACAGCAAACCAATGGAAAGCATGGCAACCAGAATGATTAAAAATGCTTTCTGCAGTTTGGACTGTTTGTCCTTGTTGTAATACATAGGAACCCCTCCTGTGCCTAGCCTCTGAAGTACTCTTCAATCCCGTGCATAACAGCGCCGCCGTCACCAACTGCAGTAGTAACCTGACGCAGTTTTTTCTGACGAACATCGCCGATTGCAAATACGCCAGGGATATTGGTAGCCATTTCCTCGTCGGTAATGATATAGCCCTGTTCGTTTACTTCCAGTTCTGCAGGCAGGAAGGAAGCGTTTGGCAGATAGCCTACAAAAATGAATACGCCGTTGACATCCAGTGTGCTGGTTGCATCGGTTTTTTTGTTGCGCAGTTTCAGCTGGGTTACTTTTTCATCACCCACAATTTCATCCACTACTGTGTCATAGATGATATTCAGTTTTTCGTTTGCCAGTGCACGACTCTGTGCCAGTTTATTTGCACGCAGTTCATCACGGCGATGAATCAGAGTAACGCTGGAGCACATTTTGGTTAAATACATCGCTTCTTCTACAGCGGTATCGCCGCCGCCAACAACAGCAACCGGCTGATCACGGAAGAAGAAACCGTCACAGGTTGCACAGTAGGAAACACCACGGCCACGCAGACGACCTTCGTTTTCTACGCCCAGTGTTCTAGGTTTTGCACCGGATGCAATTACAATCGCTTTTGCTTCGATGGTCTGTTTGTCAGTGATTACTTTTTTGATATCACCGGACAAATCCAGAGACTGCACCTGTTCATAAATCATTTCTACACCAAAAGTCTGGGTCTGTTCGAAAAATTTCATCATCAGCTCCGGGCCGGAAATCCCTTCCGGAAAGCCCGGGTAGTTTTCAATCATATCGGTAGTAGCAGCCTGACCGCCAGGAACCCCGTGTTCCAGAATAGCGGTTTTGTAACCTGCACGTGATGCATAAATTGCAGCAGTCATGCCAGCAGGGCCGGCACCGATAATTAACACTTCATACATAAAAGTAGCCTCCTTATATAAATAGATACATAATCGTATACTGCCAGTTTACAGTATCATAGCACAAAAAAAGCGCGGGAGCAATTCCCGCGCAGTTAATTTCGTATTTAGATTTGATTGCAATTCTTTATTTCAGGTAGTTTACAGGGTTTTTGGTACTGCCGTTTACAATTACTTCGAAATGTAAGTGAGGACCAGTACTTCTACCAGTGTTACCTGCACGACCAATCTGCTGACCGCGTGCTACCTGATCGCCAACTTTGCAGTTGTAAGCGGATAAGTGTGCATATCTTGTTTTCATGCCATTGCCGTGGTCAACTACGATGCAGTTGCCGTAAGCGTAATACCAGCTTGCCAGTACCACTTTACCACCGGCAGCTGCATAAACAGCATCGCCTGTTTTTGCGGAGATATCGATACCGGAGTGGAACCCGCGGCTTCTGGTACCATATGGAGAAGTGATTTTACCGCTCTTTGGCCAGCTCAGCACACCGCTGCTGTTTGCAGCACGGGAGGAGATTTTGATAGATGCGGTACCTTTGCTTACCACTTCTGTAACAGGCTGAGAAATTACAACTTCATTCAGAGCCACTTTTTCGATTGTTGCACCGTTTGCTTCTTTTACTTCGTAAGTTACCTGTTTTTTACCGTCGGCACCTTTTGTGATGACTTTGGTTTCACCTTTTAACAGGCTGTTGTTTTCTTTGTATTCTGTTGCATGAGCGATTGCTTCTTCAACAGTTACTTCTTTTGTTACCACTACGCTAACCAGTGGTTCCAGTTTGGTTAAGGAAATTTCCTGACCAATCTGCAGTTTTTCCGGAACGATGTTTGGATTCAGGTTCTGCAGTTCGGATACGGATAAGTCATTGTTGTGTGCGATTGTCCAGAAGGATTCGCCTTCCGCAACTTTATGGGTCTGTACTGCTTCTTTACCTGCTGCAATTTTTTCCAGTACTTTTTCTGGAGACGCGATTTCAGAAGCTTTTACATTGCCAGGTTCAATGGCTACATCCTGCAGGAAGTCAACAGATTTTACAACTGCATTGCCTGCATTTGCTGTAGCATTTTCTTTTAACTTGTCCAGAACTTTCTGTGCATCTGCTTCAGAAGCCAGAGCCAGCTGAATTTCTCCGTTGTTTACATTTAACATTGCACCAGGAGCCAGCCATTCAACATTTTCATCAATTAAACTGTTCAGTTCTTCGTTGCTTAATTTATCAGAGAAGAAACCGTGAGTTGCTTTTGCTTCTACAGTGTTGTAGGAAGCTGTGATGGTCATGCCTGTTTCCTGCTGTGCCTTAGCTTTGGATGCATTCAGAGCCTGATTCAGTGCCGATGCGGAACTGATCTGTCCCATGTTTTTTCCGTCAATCACAACCGAGTAGGAGGTTGTCATTGAGAATGTACATGCAAATAAGATAAGAACGGCGATTGCAATGCCGCCAAGAAAATACTGTTTTGAACCTTTACCTTCAAAAAATTTAACCAGATTCATGAACTTTGCCGTCAGATTGTTCATACGTTATGCAGATTCGATATCTGCTGTCCGCCACCTTTCTTTTCGTTGGAGTTCTGTGTCTTCGTGATATATTCTATTTTGTAGAAGAAAACCAAATGTAAATTTGCGCGGTCTGCTATTCGCGCGACCTTATTCTAGCATAATTCATCAGAAAGGAAAAGGAAAATCAAGGTTTTGTAACCTGACTGTAACTAAATAGGCACAAAATCTTTAGAAATTTGTGACGATGAGGAAGATTTCCAGATAAAAAACGGACTTTTCTTTGGCTTTCTGCAGGAAATATGATAAAATGCAGGAGAATACAGATTGTATACGGGAAGTAAAAAAATGAAATGTAGATAGCTTCATAATTTCTATATACAAAAGGAGTTAAGTTCAATAATGAGAAGATTATCTTTACAGCAGCTGAACTGGGAACAGTTTCAGGCAGATTTTAATGCACTGGCCGCAATCGGCCAGAATGAAACCGGCGGTATGGAACGCCTGGCTTATACAGAAGCCGATCAGCAGGCGCATAAACTGCTGGCAGATATGGCGGTTGAAGCCGGCTTTGAAGTAAAATGGGATGGTGCAGGCAACCTGTGGATTACACGCCGCGGTACAGAAGACGAAAATCCGGAATTTCCTCCAATGATTGTGGGTTCCCACATGGATACTGTGCCGGATGGCGGCAAGTATGACGGTCTGCTGGGTGTTATGACAGCGTTTCACGCAATGCGCCAGCTGGATTTATTTCCACAGCGTCGCACTGTTACACTGATTGTATTCCGTTGTGAAGAATCCAGCCGTTTCAATTGTGCAACTATCGGCAGCAAACTGCTGGCGGAGCAGCTGACCGGCGAAATGCTGAAACGTTATGTGGATAAAGATGGCATCAGCGCCTATGATGCAATCCGGGAGCTGGGCGGCAGTCCGGACAACCTGTATCTGGAACGCAAATATATTAAAGAAGCGTTTGGTTTTATTGAAATGCATATTGAACAGGGTCCGGTTCTGTTGGAAAGAAACACTGAAATCGGTCTGGTAAGCCATATTGCGGCACCACATCGATTCCGCATTACGGTAGAAGGGGCAGCAGCGCACTCCGGCGCATGCCCGATGAATGCTCGTCAGGACGCACTGGCTGGTGCAGCTGAGATTATTCTGGCAGTAGAACGGTTAGGAAAAGAATACGCAGAACAGCGTATTGTTGCGACTGTTGGAAAATGTGATGTGCTGAACGGTGCTATGAATGTTGTACCGGGTCATGTAGAGCTGTATGTGGATATTCGCGGTATTGACCGGGAGGTTATTACCGAAGTGGTAACCAAGCTGCATCAGGAACTTTCGCTGATTGCATCCCGCCGTAATCTGAGAATTGATCCTGCAATTTTGAGCCAGGAAACTCCGGTGAAACTGAATGACGAAATGTCCGAACTGCTGGTAGAACAGTGTCTGAAAAATATGCTGACCTTCCTGCACATGGTAAGCGGTGCTGGTCATGATACCATGTATATGGCAAAACTGACCCGCGCAGCCATGTTCTTTGTGCCATGTGAAAAAGGTATCAGTCATAATAAAGCGGAAGCAGTTACCGACGATGCAGTGCAGAACGGCCTGCGTCTGATGCTTGCAACACTGGTTCGTATCTGCAACTGGGATCCGGAAACCGAACGTGAAAAAGCGGAAATGGATCGAATGCTGCTGGATGAAGCATATAACTGATAACGTGATAGGAAAAAATAACGGATAGCAGCGGGAGGCGGAATCGATGATAACCAGAATATTGCCGGGGCAGTCTGATTCTGCACTGCAGGAGGCGGCTGAACTGCTTCGATGTGGGGCAACGGTTGCCTTTCCAACGGATACAGTGTATGGCTTGGGGGCTCATGCCCTGAATGCAGAAGCTGTGCATAAAATTTATGAAGCAAAAGGGCGTCCGTCGGACAAACCGCTTATCATTCTGATTTGCGATAAAACCCAGCTGGATATGCTGGCTGCAGATGTGCCTGAACAGGCTCAGAAGCTGATGGATGTGTTCTGGCCAGGGCCGCTGACGCTTGTGTTTCAGAAAAAAGCGGATGTCGTGCCCGATTATGTGACACGAGGGTTTGAAACGGTGGCCGTTCGTATGCCGAATCATCCTGTAGCGCTGAACCTGTTAAAAAAGGCAGAAGTTCCGGTAGCAGCACCAAGTGCCAATCTGTCCGGCAATCCAAGTGCGGTCAATGCAGAACAGGTGATAAAAGATCTGGATGGACGGATTGCTGCTGTTGTAGATGGGGGCAGCTGTCAGGTAGGCATTGCATCGACAATTCTGGATATGAGCGGGACGGTGCCGGTGATTCTCCGGCAGGGCTCTGTGACGAAAGCACAGCTGGAAGCGGTGCTTGGACAGCCGGTGGAAGATGGTTTCGGAAGTGCGGGAAAGCAGGTGAAAGCGTGAATCTTTTATTTGTATGTACAGGTAATACCTGCCGCAGTGCAATGGCAGAAGCGGCGGCAAAAAAACTGACAGCGGAATATCCAGGGTATGAGGATTATACTGTTATGTCTGCAGGTGTTATGTGCGCAGGGCCGTCTCCGGCCTCACCGCAGGCGGTGGTTGTGGCTGCGGAACACCAGTGTGATTTATCGCAGTTTACGGCAAAGCAGATTACAGAATCCATGGTGGAGAAAGCAGATTATGTGTTCACGATGACACGCAGTCATAAACAGATGCTGGATTATGCATTGCCGCAGTATAGTGGAAAAGTGTTTCTGCTGACTGCGTATGCAGATGCCAATCCGGATGCACCGGATATTCCAGATCCGTTTGGCGGCAGCGTGGAAGAATATCGGCAGTGCTTTTCTGTGCTGATAGAAAAGATTGCCTCTGTTTTGGAAAAAATAAAAAAATCTAATGAACTGTGATTGCCGGAAACGTTGGGGAAGGCTGTACGGAATCCCCACTTTGCGGTATCATAAAGATATCAGGAAATAACCTGAAAAATAAAGAATATCATAATTCACAATCAGGATAAGGAGGCAGCATCATAATGAAAATTGCGATTGGCTGTGACCACGGCGGTTTTGAACTGAAACAGGCTGTGGCGAAATTCTTAGAGGAAAATGGATATGAATATAAAGATTACGGGACATACGATACACAGTCCTGTGATTATCCGGATATTGCAATTCCGGTAGCAGAAGCGGTAGCGGCCGGCGAATTTGACCGCGGCATTTTAATCTGCGGTACCGGTATCGGTATTGGCATTGCGGCAAACAAAGTAAAAGGCATTCGTGCGGCTCTTTGCCACGATACCTTCTCTGCTCATGCAACAAGACAGCATAACGATTCCAACATTTTAACCATGGGTCAGCGTGTAATCGGCCAGGGTCTGGCACTGGATATCGTGAAAATCTGGCTGACTACTGAATTTGAAGGCGGCCGCCATCAGAAGAGAATCGACAAAATTCATGCACAGGAGGCGCGTTAATTATGGAAATGCAGGAAATTCAGCAGCAGATGCAGCAGGCATTTGCAGAGTATCTGGAAGTGGCAAACCTGAAACCGGGTCAGATTTGTGTAATCGGTTGCAGTACCAGCGAGGTGCACGGCGGCAGAATCGGCAAGGACAGCCAGCCGGACATCGCTGCAGCGCTGTATGAAGTAATTGCACCAATGGCAGCAGAAAAAGGTATTTATCTGGCATTCCAGTGCTGTGAGCATCTGAATCGTGCTCTGGTTGTAGACCGTGAAGTTGCTGAAAAATACAATCTGCCGGAAGTGACCGTTGTGCCGCATGTAAAAGCCGGCGGTTCTATGGGCAGCTATGCATATCGTCATAAAGCGGATGCTGTTGTGGTTGAAAATATTCAGGCACACGGCGGGCTGGATATTGGCGAAACTTTAATCGGTATGCATCTGCGTCCTGTAGCTGTGCCAAAACGCCTGAGCGTAAAATACATCGGCAGTGCAAGACTGACCGCAGCTTCCTGCAGAGGGAAATTGATCGGCGGGGAACGCGCAAAATACACCTTAGAGTAGAACCTGTCTTTTCATATTGTAGGGGCGGATGACCACATCCGCCCGCAAGATAACGCAATATAAAAAATGGGCCGTTGTGGTCAACGGTCCCTACAAGACAATTCATAAATAAAATCAATAATAACGGAGGTTTGTTTAATGATTGATTACGTAAAAGAGCTGGTTCAGCCAGTGGATCCGGAATTAGCAGAAGCGATTTTTCTGGAAAAAAACAGACAGAGCAGCAAAATTGAGCTGATTGCATCTGAAAACTTTGTAAGCCCTGCAGTTATGGCTGCACAGGGCAGCGTGCTGACCAACAAATATGCAGAAGGCTATCCAGGCAAACGCTATTATGGCGGTTGCGAATTTGTTGATATCGCAGAAAATCTGGCAAGAGACCGTGTAAAAAAACTGTTTGGTGCTGAGCATGCAAATGTACAGCCGCATTCCGGCGCTAATGCAAATACCGCAGTATACTTTGCGATGCTGCAGCCGGGCGACACTGTACTGGGTATGAACCTGAACCACGGCGGTCATCTGTCTCACGGGAGCCCGGTAAACATTTCCGGTAAATACTTCAACTTTGAAGCTTACGGCGTAGAAGAAGGCACCGAAGTTATTGATTATGATAAAGTTCGTGCTCGCGCAATCGAAACAAAACCAAAACTGATTGTTGCCGGTGCAAGTGCATACCCACGCACACTGGATTTCAAAAAATTCCGTGAAATCGCTGATGAAGTTGGCGCATACCTGATGGTTGACATGGCTCATATTGCTGGTTTAGTTGCAGCTGGCCTGCATCCAAACCCAGTAGAATATGCAGACTTTGTAACCACCACAACCCATAAAACACTGCGCGGCCCAAGAGGCGGTCTGATTATGTGCAAAGAAGAATATGCAAAACAGATTGACAAAGCAATCTTCCCTGGTATTCAGGGTGGCCCTCTGATGCATGTAATCGCAGCAAAAGCTGTTTGCTTCCACGAAGCACTGCAGCCTGAATTTAAAGAATATCAGAAACAGATTGTTGCCAATGCAAAAGCGCTGGCAGACGGTCTGCAGAATCAGGGCTTCCGTCTGGTATCCGGCGGTACCGATAACCACCTGATGCTGATTGATGTAAAATCCAAAGGCTTAACCGGGAAAGACGCAGAACGAATGCTGGATGATGCAAACGTTACCGTTAACAAAAACACCATTCCGTTTGAAACCGAAAGCCCATTTGTTACAAGCGGTATCCGTGTTGGTACACCGGCTGTTACTTCCCGCGGCATGAAAGAAGCAGAAATGGGCGAAATCGCAGAAATTTTCGAAACCGTTCTGCTGAAAAAAGACGAAGCAAAAGCAAAAGAAATGGTAAAAGGCTTAACTGACCGTTTCCCACTGTATGCTGACTAATTCGTCATCATAAGCAATGCACGACTCCATCTTTACAGGTGGGGTCGTTTTTGTCTCCAAACAAAAACGCAGAGGCGAAATTAACTCGCTTCTGCGTTTTCTGTTTCTTTACTCAATTATTCATTTTCGCTCTGCATCAGTGCTTTTTTTACCTGAGCACCGATGGCTGTTTCCAGACGTTTTTTCTGCAGGGTGCAGCCTTTGTCGTATGGCTGTGTCAGGCTTCCGCCATAACGAATGTTATTGGCATGGCAGCCGCCGCTGCAGTAAAATCTTGCCCAGCATTTCATGCAGGCTTCTTTACTCAGCACATTGCTTTTCTGGAATTCTTTGCATAAATCCAGATTTACAATGCCGGTGTCTACAGTCCCTACTTTGTATGCTTCTTCACCTACGAACTGATGACATGGATACAGGTCGCCTTCCGGGCTGATAGCCAGATAATCATGGCCGGCACCGCAGCCGCTTAAACGTTTTGGCAGGCATGGGCCGCCGGTTAAATCCACATTAAAGTGGAAGAAGTTATATGGGTCGCCTTTTTCATGGTAAGCCAGATAATGACGAGCCAGTTTGTCATATTCTTTGCAGGCAGCAAATACATCTTCATCGGTTAATGCGTAATCAAATTCAGCAGGAGCCACAACTGGTTCCATGGATAATTCACGGAAGCCTAAATCCACCATATGAGCCACATCGGCAGCAAAATCAGTATTGTGATGGGTGTAGGTGCCGCGCAGATAGTATTCTTCGCCGTTGCGGTTTTTTACGAAGTCCTGGAAGTTTTTCACGATAGCATCGTAAGAACCTGCACCGTTCGGGAATTTACGCATATTGTCGTTGGTTTCTTTTCTGCCGTCCAGACTGAGCACAGCACTAATGCCTTCTTCGTTCAGGAAATCCTGTACTTCTTTTGTCAGCAGAACACCGTTGGTGGTCAGGGTGAATTTAAACACTTTGCCATGCAGTGCTCCCTGTTCTTTCCCGTATTTCACCAGTTCTTTGCAGACTTCAAAGTTCAGCAGAGGTTCGCCGCCAAAGAAGTCAACTTCGATATGTTTGCGATGTTTGGATGCCTGAATTAAAAAGTCCAGCGCTTTTTTACCGGTTTCCAGACTCATCAGCGAACGCTGGCCGTGATATGCTCCGCTGTCGGCAAAGCAGTATCCGCAGCGCAGGTTGCAGTCGTGTGCCATGTGCAGGCAGATTGCTTTTACAATCGGCTCGGTGTGAGGGGTGAACCCTTGCAGTTCCCGGTCGTCGGTGAACAGCTGACCAGCCATCATCAGTTCACTGACTTCATCAATAACTGCAGTTGCTTCTTCGTAGCCGTACTGTTCCATCAGCATGGAGAATGCTGTTTCAAATGGATTAACGATTAAATAATCAAAAAAGTCCCAGGTTGCCTGGTCTACGATATGAACAGAGCCGCTGTTTACATCCAGCACGATATTTAAATCTTCAAAACGAAACCGGTGAATCCGGCTAAAATCTAAGTTTTCCATTGTGATAGCTCCTTTGCCAAATCTTCATGCTTTCATTCTTTTCATTGTAAATTTTTTTGCATCATTCGTCAACCGTTTGGGGATTAAATAACATATTATACGAGGAGGATGAAAAATGAAGAGACAAAAACATATCTCCCTCCTGCTGGCCTTTTCCCTGCTGTTTCTGCTAAGCAGCTGCCGGGACGAACCTGCACCGTTGGTCATTGACCATGAACAGATGACCGCTTCGGACACCGGCCAGAAGATCGCCCAGACCTCGGGCTATGTCCCCATGATGCCCCTCAACTGATCCGGATATGGAAAAAGCCGCCCGACAGGCGGCTTTTCTTTTAACCAGTGTGCTTCTTCACAAACTGCTCAAGGCTCATCGAGCCCCTGCTGACAGCCAGAAAATCCATATCGTATCTGTCCACGACCGCACAGGCACACCGAATCATCTCCTGGAACATAGCCGTTTCAACATGACACTTTTCATACATCTGTGTCATGCGATAGAGAATCAATCTATTCTCTATATTATAGTCAAAGCTGCCGTTGACCAGATCATTACTGGCAGCACCGGTCATAATGACACCCGCCACACGCTTGTCTTCCGGCATATGGAACATCGGCGAAAACAGACAAACTCTATGGTTCACATCGATTTGCAGGATCATTTTAACCGGCAGATGTTCACCTTGGGCAGAAAACCTGACTACGTAATCCTCTTCTTTTTTCGTGTATTCCAGGCCCATTTCGCCCAGTGCCTTGCAAAGCAGCCCAAAAGCTTCATCACGTGTAATCTGACTAGCCTCCGCAGCGACGACCTTCTTCTTTTCAGCAGCTTCTTCTGCCGCTTTCCGTTCCGCTTCGATTAGCTTCTGCGTCTCGGCGATTTGCCAATCCTGTTCTGCCTTTTTCCGTTTCAGCTCGGCAAGCTCCCGTTCTTCCTTTGCTAGAGCTTTTTCATCCGCTGCGATCTCCCGCTTGAGTGCCTCCAGCTTTCGTTCGGCCTCGGCCTTCTTCCGTGCCGCTTCTGTCTCATGGCGCTTTTTACCAAAAAAGAACATATCGCTCCCCCTACTCCTTGCTATTCCTCTGTTCTGCAAACTGCGCGATGGTCATCATGCCCTCGTTGATCGCCAGAAATATATAGTTGTATCTATCGACAACCTGGCAGGCACAATCTACAAGATACTTGCAGACCTCTCCAGAGACGACCATGCCCTCGTAAAACTCCTGAATACGAAATATGATTTCTCCGTAAGTCCAATCATAATCAAAACAGCCATGAATCAGCCTGTTGTTGACCATTGAAACGGCAACCGCCACATCTACCGCCTTGCTTTCCGCTATTTTGAAAGGCAGAGGGGAATAAATGCCAAAGGTTTTTGGAGCTTTCCGCACGTAGATGACCAGCTCCATCGGCATATCCTTGCCGGATACGATACACTGAATTATTAGATCCTCTTCAAGTTTTTTATATTTCCAACCCATTGCATCCAACGCTTCGCAAAAAGTGTTATAGGTCTGTTCAGCCGAGAGCTGCGCCCGGTTCTCAGCAAGGTTTTTATCGGCTTCTGTCATAAGGGTCCACTCCTTACAATATATTGCTTCCATTGTAAACGATTCCTCGGATGCCGTCAACGAAAAAGCCTAGCTTTTATATATTCTACAGAATAGTTACTTGATTTTTCGTACGGAATTATAATATAAAAATGATTAGGGCATCAAAAACCGTCAAAGGTGGTGGTGCAAAAAATGGAATATATAAGGATAAAGCTTTCGTACAATCTATATAGTCACCATATTTCATGCTGCTTTGTAGTATAATGAGTATAAAATCTTAACAATTCCTTGAATGATTAATAACCATTTCATCACAAAAAACGGTTATAATAAAAATGTACTAAAGAAAAATAAGGAAATATCTGATGAAATCATCAGAGAGAAAATGAAGGAGTGTTGTTTATGCCGGAAGAGAAAGAGTTTCAGATTTATGATGTACAGGAAAGAACACAAAATGCGTATACAGCAGATGCGGAAGCTCGTATGGAACAGGCCGCTTATAGTTCGGGCAGCACACAGCAGACTGGAAATAAAAAGCGCAAAAAAAATAACGGTTTCAAAGCAGTTGTGGCAACCGGGTTAATCTGTTCGCTGATTGGCGGCGGTATCGGTGGTGTTGTAGGTGCTAATATTGCGGCCAGCAATCTGGAAGCTGCTCTGATAAGCAGTGAAGCAGCAGAAAAAGAAAACGATGGTCCTGGGCGGCTGCAGCTGATGGGCAATAACGGGGAAATCTCTCCGGTTATTGCGATTGCGGAAAAAGTAACGCCGTCGGTGGTTGGGGTAAAAACATTCGGTACGGCCTATACCTACTGGGGGCAGCGGATTCCGAACCAGGAACTGGGCAGCGGTTCCGGCATTATTTATAGTAAAGACGGCTACATTATCACCAACTATCATGTTATTGAGGATGCGACTTCGGTGATGATTACTCTGAGCAACGATGAAGAATACGATGCTCGTATTATTGGCTCCGATGCTTCCAGTGATCTGGCTGTGCTGAAAGTGGAGGCGGAAAACCTGCCTGCTGCAGATTTCGGGGATTCCAGCGCCCTGCAGATTGGGGAACTTGTGGTAGCCATCGGTAATCCTCTGGGATACGAAAATACGGTAACCGACGGGATTGTAAGCGGTCTGAACCGTCAGCTGACCGATTATATTGACAGTGCCACCCTGATTCAGACAAATGCTACGATTAACAGCGGCAACAGCGGCGGGGCCCTGGCAAACAGCAGGGGAGAAGTCATTGGCATTAACAGTGCCAAACTGGTAGCATCCAATGCGGAAGGCATGGGCTTTGCACTGAGTATCAATGAAGTGCAACCGATTGTGGAGGAAATCATCAGCAAAGGGCATGTAAGCCGTCCATATCTGGGTGTATCGATTAACAGCCAGTATCAGGTGGATGCCGACACTGCAGAACGCTATGAGATTCCAATGGGTATTCAGATTGCCGAGGTTGTACCTGGCGGACCTGCGGATCGTGCAGGGCTGCAGCCTGGTGATATCATCTATAAGGTGAATGATACGCTGATTCAGAGTTTTGATGATTTGAGCGACATTATCGATGACAGCCGTGTAGGGGATAAACTGCGGATTCTGGCAGAGCGCAACGGCCAGAAAATCGTGGCGGATGTTACACTGGCGGAAGCGAATGTAGAATAAGTATAGCTGAATATTTCAGGAAGTACAGCCGGAACTGTGACAGGATATTGCGGTTCCGGTTTTTTTCTGTTTCTTTTTTGGAAAAGCAGGAGAGTGGCGGTGTTCTGGATAATTTAAATAAGGAATTATAAAACGCTGGTTTTTTTAGAAGTTTCTTCAGAAGCGTTACGCCTTCCCTTCACGCAGACACTTTATTCGGGATGCTGATTGCAGTGAAGGATTGCGATAAAAATAAAATCAGAAAGAGAGAGGATGTTATGACCAATCTATCATTGAAAAAATTCACCCAGTTTGCCCTTGTTATAGCGCTGGTATATCTGGGTGTGGCATATCTTCCGCAGATTGTCAGTTTTGGAGGCATCATCTGGAGTGCCGCATCACCGCTGGTTATTGGCTGTGTGATGGCGTATGTGCTGAATATTCTGCTGGTGCGTCTGGAAAAAATTTATTTTCCGCGTTCCACGAACCCGGCTGTGCAGAAAAGCCGGCGGCTGGTTTGCATTATTCTGGCTTTCATTATTCTGCTTACGATTCTGATGCTGGTAATCAATGTAGTTCTGCCGGAAGTGACATCCAGTGTGACGCTGATTGTGCAGGAAATCCCGCGTGTGTGGGAAGAATGCCGGTTATGGCTGGTTGCTCATGCGGATTATATCCCGGTAATTCAGGATTATCTGCAGCAGGCTGAATTTGACTGGTCCTCGTCGCTGAAGAAGGTGTTTGATGCGGTGGCGAACAGCGCCGGAGATGTTGTAAACTCTGCCGTGGGGATTGCCACATCGGCATTTGGAATTGTAGCAAAAGTCGTTATCGGGTTTATTTTTGCTCTGTATCTGCTGTTTGGGAAAGAAAAACTGAGTGCGCAGGGTTTGAAGATTCTGCGTGCCTATCTGAAACCGGAGCAGAAAGAGAAAGTGCTGTATGTACTGCGTACGGTACATGAAGCCTTCAGCAACTTTATTGTGGGGCAGTGTACCGAAGCTGTTATTTTAGGCGGGCTCTGTGCACTGGGCATGACCATACTGGGGCTGCCGTATGCCGTTATGACTGGAACGGTTATCGGGGTATCGGCTTTAATTCCGGTAGCAGGGGCCTATATCGGCGGTGCGCTTGGTGCTTTTATGATTTTTACAGTAAATCCGGCGAAAGCCATGGTGTTTTTAATCTTTTTAGTAATTCTGCAGCAGGTGGAAGGAAACCTGATTTATCCGCGTGTAGTTGGTAATTCCATCGGTCTGCCGGGGCTGTGGGTACTGGCAGCTGTTACCATCGGCGGCGGTGTTATGGGGATTGGCGGTATGCTGATCGGGGTTCCGATGTCCGCAGCGCTGTATAAACTGTTTGCCGAACATGTGAACGGAAAGCTGGAATGTGTAGCAAAAGACTAAACTTGAAAATTAAAAAGTGGCTATAAAACAAAAGACATCCTGTTATGATTTGCCTCTTCCTCCACGCCCCACGCTTTTCTGGTGGGGTGCTGGACACTTCCTTTTCTCTGTTCAGTATTTCCGGACTAGCGCAAGTGCTGTCCGTTATACTTTTGAACAGAGAAAATCGTGCCCATCTATAGTCGGAATTCGGGCAAATATAATCAGGATGTCTTTTATTTTTAAAAAGATTACATATTCAATTAGTAAATCCGGTTTACTTTGAAGCCACCGGCTTCCAGCGCTTCGATAACCGTTTTAATGTGGTCGTGACCGTTTGTTTCGGCAGTCACTTCCAGCTGCACATTCTGTACACGGTCAATGGCCTTGAACTGGTTGTGTTCCAGTTTGATAACATTGGCGCGGTGGTCGCTCAGAATCTGTGCGATACTCAGCAGCTGGCCTGGTGTGTCTGGCAGGTCAACGGTGAAGCACAGAACACGACCGCGGGTTACCAGACCGGAATTGATGGTGGAAGAGATAGTAACCATATCAATATTACCGCCGCTGACAACACAGGCAATATTTTTATTGCGGGTGTTCAGTTTTTTGATGGCTGCCAGCGGAAGAGCACCTGCTGCTTCACAGATAATTTTATGCCGTTCCAGCAGCAGAAGCAGGGCTTCCATGATTTCTTCCTCGGTTACCTGAATAATACCGTCTACATATTTGCTGCATACATCCAGACATAAATCACCGACGGTTTTTACGGCAACGCCTTCTGCACCGGTCTGTACTTTTGGCAGGGTCACCACATGGCCGGCATCCAGAGCAGCTGTCATACTTGCCGCCCCAACCGGCTCTACCCCGATAACCTGAATGGTAGGCTTGATTGCTTTAGCAGCCAGTGCAATACCGCTGATTAAACCGCCTCCGCCAACCGGCACCAGAATCTGGTCGATATCTTCTAATTCTTCTAAAATTTCTAATGCAATAGTCCCCTGACCGCACATTACATCATAATCATTGTACGGATGCACGAATGTATAACCGTTAGCCTCTGCCAGTTCAACCGCTTTGCTGTATGCTTCATCATATACGTTGCCGTGCAGAACAACATCAGCACCGTAGGATTTGGTAGAGTCAATTTTAATCAGCGGAGTAACCTGTGGCATAACGATGGTTGCTTTAATCCCCATTTTAGAGGCGGCCAGCGCTACCCCCTGTGCATGGTTGCCTGCGGAAGAAGCGATAATCCCTTTGGCACGTTCTTCTTCACTCAGGTTAGCAACTTTATTGAAAGCGCCGCGGATTTTAAAGGAACCTGTTCTCTGCAGATTTTCCGGTTTAATATAAATGCGATTGCCAGTCTCCTTGCTGAAAAAATCGCTGTAGATCATATCGGTAGACCGCAGTACGCCTTCCAGATTGGCAGCCGCTTTGCGGACGTTTTCCAGATGATTGGTTGTATCCAGATTCATTTCCCATTCTTCCTTTCTGTTTGTGCTGTAATTTCAATTTGTTTTTGCGTTTAGAGTTTCTATTATAACATCACTTGCACAGCGGCACAAGAGAAAACATGGACAAATGTCCATGTATAAAATATAGTAAGATATAATTACAATCGGATGCCCGGCAGAAAAATATTCTGAAAATTTTTAAAAAAATGCGGAACTTTTTTTAAAGTGCTGCGTCTGTGTATATGTGCAATGAGGCACACAGAAAAATGAATTCAAAAACCCCCGAAAAAGGAGATTTTTTATTATGAAAAACAAAAAATTAGTAACTCTGGCATTAGCCACTGCATTAACAGTATCTGCATTCACACCTGCATTCGCCAATCCTGTACTGATTAGCGAAGCACCTGCAGCCGATGCAGCAATCGTATCTCAGGAGGAACAGGCTATGCAGTTTGCAAAAGCATATGGTACCGTACAGGAAGTAAATGAACAGGAAAGCTACATTCTGGTGCAGACTGCAGAAGACAGCATTCGTTTCAACATTGACACTCAGACATGGCTGATGGATGGCCAGACAGGTTTCCCAATCACATTAGCTGAACTGGAAGGCAAAGAGGTTGCAGTATCTCACAGCATGGCTATGACCATGAGCCTGCCGGCACAGAGCTATGCATATGCTGTTATTACAAAAGGCGATGTAATGCCAAACTATGCAGTGATTGAAGCTGTGACTGAAACAGAAGACGGCATTCGTTTAACAACGGAAAACGGCGGTATGTGGGTAACGGTAGCAAAAGATGCGCAGGTATCTCCATTCCGTACCAGAAACATTGTAACTACTCAGGATCTGCAGCCAGGTGCGCAGGTTGTATTATACTATGATGTAGTAGCAATGAGCTATCCAGGTCAGGCATTCACAGACAAAGTGGTTCTGCTGCAGCCGGCAGATGCTGTTCAGGCTGAAGCAGCAGCACCTGCTGAAAACGAAATGGTAAATCTGCGTGAAGCAGTAAGTGGCCTGGGTCTGGATATTCTGTGGGATGCAGAAGGGCAGACCGTAACTCTGCAGAAAGGTGCATTTACCGCAACTGTTGTAATCAATGATGTGAACTATGGTATCAACAAAATGCTGGTACGCGAAGCGCAGGCGGCAGAAATTCGCGATGGTCGCACTTATGTGCCACAGAGCTTTGTAGATGCAGTAAAAGAAGCGTTGAACTAATAGAGAAAACGGTATAGAGTAAAAGAGTTTAACGGAACCGGCAGTTTTTCTGCGGTTCCGTTTTTTACAATGTTTTTAACAATGCATTTATAGAAATTTTTTAGAAAAATGACTTTATTCCAGCGAAGAAATCTTATATAATCATCGTAGAAAGACAACAGAAAGGAAGACGAACGATGCGGATTCTGATTGATGCCGATGGATGCCCGGTGGTGGATTATGCGATTGCATTAGCGCAGGAGTTTCAGCTGGAATGTATCATATTATGTGATACGGCACATTATTTCAACCGGGAAGGTGCTCGTACGATTGTGTTGTCTCAGGGGGCAGACAGTGTGGATTTTGCACTGGTTAATATGGTCAGAGCTAACGACATTGTGGTAACACAGGATTACGGTCTGGCAGCCATGTGTCTGGCCCGCGGAAGCAAACCGATTCATCAGAACGGAATGGTTTATCATGCCGGTAATATTGATGGTCTTCTGGCAAGTCGGCATGCTGCTCAGAAAGTCCGGCGCGGAGGAGGCCGTACAAAAGGCCCGTCCAGACGGACAAAAGAACAGGATATGCAATTTATCAGCCAGCTGCGAAACCTGATTGTAGACACGCTGGCGGAAGAACATAATAATAAAATGGACATAACGGATTGAGGGGGAATTAAGAATGAAAGAAGCTGTACAGAAACATCGTGAGTTTTTCCGTTCCGGAGTAACACAGGATCTGGACTGGAGAATTCATCAGTTAAAAATTCTGAAAAAGACAATTAAAAAATATGAAGATAATCTGGTATGGGCTCTGCGTGATGATTTGGGAAAATCGGAATTTGAAGCGTATGTCAGTGAAATCAATATGGTACTGACCGAGCTGAGCAGTGCCATTAAAAATCTGCCGAAATGGGCGGAAAACAGAAGCGTGGAAGGCGGTGGCCTGGTACAGTATCCGGGTAAGCTGGAAACCCATGTAGACCCTCTTGGGGTTGTACTGCTGATTTTACCATGGAACTATCCGGTTCAGATGGTGTTCTCGCCGCTGATTGCAGCTGTGGCAGCCGGGAACTGTGTTGTGGTAAAACCATCCAATCTGGCACCAAAAACAGAAGAAATTGTGCAGATCATTATCCGTGAAACCTTTGAAGAAGGGCATGTCAGTGTATTTACCGGCGGTGCGGAAGTGGCACAGGAACTGCTGCAAGAAAAATTTGATCATATTTTCTTCTCCGGCACATCGGAACATGGTAAAAATGTTATGCGTGCGGCGGCAGAACATCTGACTTCCGTTACATTACAGCTGAGTGGTAAAAACCCTTGCATCGTAGACGAAAGTGCGGATATTAAAATTGCTGCAAAACGTATCATCTGGGGGAAATGCCTGAACTGCGGCCAGACTGCAGTAGCTCCGGACTATGTTATGGTAGCCCGCTCCAGAATGGATGAACTGATTGACTATATGCACTATTATCTGGATGAATTCTATCCGGATGGTGTTATGGACAATCCGGACTATCCTTGCATTATCAATGCGCAGGAAATTGACCGTCTAGCAGGGTATCTGGAAGAAGGCACTGTAGTACGCGGCGGCACTTACAATAAGGAAATCCGCAAAATGGAGCCAACCATTCTGGTGAAAATGGATATTGAAAACAGTAAAGTGATGCAGGAGGAAATTTTTGGCCCGATTCTGCCGATTATCCCGTTCGATAAAATGAGCGAACCGATGAATTATGTGACCAGCCGTCCAAAACCACTGGCGCTGTATCTGTTTACAAGAGACCCGGGCGTGAAAGATCTGGTGATGGAAAATGTGCCATTTGGCGGCGGCTGCATCAATGATACGATTTTCCACAACAACAACTCCAACATTCCGCAGCGCGGTGTAGGGGAAAGCGGCTTTGGCGGCGGCTATCACGGGAAAGCCGGTTTTGATACCTTCTCCCATGTGAAAGTTATCCTGAAACAGTCCAATGAGATTGAGTTACCGCTGCGTTATCCGCCATATCAGAAAAAACTGAAAATTGTTCGTAGTATGATGAACCGTTAAGCGAAAACAGGTGAAGTTTTCCACAGAGTTATCCACATTATCCACATAGTTATACACAGAGAAAAGCGGATAATGACGATGTTTTCGCAAGGTGCTGTGTATAAATATTGTATTTCCTGTACACAGAAAATACAAAACGGAATGTAAAAGTTCCTCGAACAGAAAATACTGCTGCAGGTGCGAAGCTGAAACAGGCTTTGCCCTGCAGTATTTTTTATGCCTGTTATCAGCAGGACAGGGCTGAAATATGTCTGCTTTTGTCGATTTGAGAACCGGAAGTGCGCTTCCGGTTCTGGATTGTCAAAGGAACGGGGATTCTGTTGAGCGGATTTTGTAAATATATGTTGACCGGTCGAAAAGTGGCGATATATGGCGGTTTTTTTGGCTATCCTTATTCTGGAAACTGTGATATTCTGGGTTCACAGAGAAAGGAGGGATGCATCATGGAACAGCAGAAAAACGTGCATCAGACAGGTAAAAAGAAATCTGGGAAGAGAGGAAACGGCGGATTCACCCTGGTGGAACTGATTGTGGTAATCGTAATCATGGGTATTTTAACCGCAGCCATTCTGCCGACGGTAACCGGGTATGTGGCCAGTGCCAGAGAACAGGTAGCGGAATCCAACAAACACATGGTGGAGCAGGCGGCACATCTGTATCTGACAAACTGGGAAATGGAGAACGGCGGTGCTGAAACAGAAACAATTACAGCGTCGGAGCTGGTTACCGAAGGTTACCTGTCTGCACTGCCAGACGGGGAAGACTATACTGTGACCATCACCAAAAATACGAATGGCCGTTATAATGTAGCTGTGGAAGCAATCAGCACAGGCGGTGATTCCAGTACAGATGATACGGAATCACAGGAGTGAGAGACAAAATACGGGAATATTCGGGCTGCAAGGGACAATTCATAACAAATAACATCTGACAGGCTGCCGTACAGAGTGTAAAGTGATGCCGACTTTAGCTGTACGGCAGTCTTTGTTTTTGGCATAAAACGGTGTTATTGACGGGTTATATGATATTCTGCCGGGCTGCAGCTGTGACAGTTTACAGGCACGAATCAGCATCAGATGTATTCTGTACATCTGTCCGTGACCTGGAGACATTACCGGGTGACAGATAACGGTGTATGCTTTGGCTATGGAGTGAGAAACGGGCTTTGTTGAGAAAAATTTATTGTAATAAGAAAAACTTTTATGAAAACTTGTTGTCAAAAAATTAAGAATATCGTACAATAATAGCAGCAAAGTTGTGAAGTGATTCGCATAAGTCGACTAACCAATCAAACACACACAAACCGACTGGCTTTGCTAATAGATGCTTTGTGGGATTTTCCCTGAAGCATCTTTTTTTTTCCTCTGTTTTCGTGTAGAATAGGGATATCGTGTACAGGAAATGAGGATTTACGATGAAACGAAATTTTAAACGGGTTATGGCCGTTCATGATTTGTCAGGGCTGGGCCGGTCTTCGCTGATGGCTGCTACACCGGTGCTTTCTGTTATGGGGATGCAGGTTTGTCCGGTGCCAACGGCGGTGCTGTCTACGCAGACCAGCGGCTTTGAAAATTATACATTTGTTGATTTAACCGATAATATGCCGCCTTACCTGCAGCACTGGAAAGAACTGCAGATGGATTTTGACTGTATTTACAGCGGGTTTCTGGGCTCTGTGCGGCAGATTGAGATTATGGAACGGGTTCTGGAGGATTTTAATGCCGACGGGCAGGCATTAGTGGTTGTCGATCCGGTGCTAGGTGATGATGGCGCCTTATATGATACCATGGATATGGAAATGGTACAGGAAATGTGTCGTCTGGTGAGCCATGCCGATATTATTACTCCCAACATGACCGAATTGAAACTTTTGCTGGGGATTCCGGCCGAGAAGGAACTCTATGCAGAACAGCTTCCGGAACTGCTGCCGCAAATGGCGGCGAAAGGGCCGAGAACCGTGGTGGTTACCGGAGTTCACCGGAAAAACGGGCAGCGCTGTGTGTGCTGTTATCAGCGTGAGCAAGCAGAGTATCAGGAAATTGATTACAAAGAACTGCCGATTTCTTATCCGGGAACCGGTGATATTTTTGCATCGGTACTGATTGGTGCCATTCTGCAGGGGCGAAGTTTAAAAGACAGTATCCAGCTTTCTGCCGATTTTATCTGCCATGCAGTTGCGGATGCGATCGAAGCAGGGGAGCCGATTCGGGACGGTGTGCAGCTGGAAAAAAATTTGTATCGGCTGGTTCAGAAACCATAAACAGAAATCCGGCCGATTTCATGTAACAGTGTTGATTTAAATTGTTCAAAAACGAATAGAATATCGCAAACTAATCCACTCTAGTTGAAAAACGGAGTGGATTTTTTATGAGAAAGCGGAAAGAAGATGAGATGCGGGCAGTAGCCCTGGCCTGTGCAGTTTTGCTGATGCTGGGCTGGTATATGTTTTCAGCGGCACAGATGCAGATGCATAATCTGGCAGCAGACAGTGCTGTTACAGAACCAGCGGTACCGGTGCTGATGTATCATCACATTCTGCCTGAAGAGGATATCACAGGGATGTTTATCGACAACAATGTGGTTGTAAGCCTGGAGCAGTTTCAGCAGGACATCCAGACACTGAAAAGCAGAGGCTATGAGACCCTCAGCCTTCGTCAGCTCAGCGATTTTGTACGAAACGGTGCAGCATTGCCAGCGAAAAGTGTATTGATTACATTTGATGACGGTTATCTCAGCAATAAGCAGTATGCTATGCCGGTTTTGCAGGAGGCTGGTTATACGGCAGTGATTTTTGCATTAACCGGCTGGGTGGAGGAACATCCGCAGATTTTTAATCCGGCCGGGCTTCAGTATCTCAGCTGGCCAGAGCTGAAGCAGATGAGGCACGTGTTTCAGTTTGCCAGTCATACCGACAATCTGCACAGCCTGTCGTGGAACGGCTCGGGAAAACTGACTGCGGTATCACAGCAGGAACTGGTAGATGATTTACAGCGCTCTGTCCGCAAACTGCAGGGTACCAGCTATTTTTCCTATCCGTACGGCCATTATAATGCAACCGCCCGGCAGGTGCTGGAAGAGCAGGGCATAGACCTTGCCTTTACCGTAAATCCCGTTTCTGTACAGGCTGGCGATGACCCGCTGACCCTTGGCCGGTGGGATATGTATCAGTACCGTCTGGAGGATATTCTGCCGCCGGTCTGAGTAAGTGGCTTTGCCGGAGAGGAATTGCAAAATAATCGGCAAACAGGCAATTCCTTTCTTTGCCGTTCCACAGTTTTGTGATACAATGAAAGATAATATACAATGCGCTTTTTGTGTTTGGATGATTGTATCTCGAAAGAACAGGTGGTGATGGCATGCGGCTGAAAACATTGCGAATGTGGAGATATTTCAAACCAGTGGCGTTTCTGGTGGCTGGCTGGGCTGTATGCAGTGCGGTCATGCTGGTGCTGTTTAGTTATCATCTGTTTGATTTTCGCGGAGGGCTGCCGGAGGTAGAAATTGCGGCCAGCCAGACGGTTGCTGTGGATGAAGTTGAAGATATTAAATCTGTCGAAATTTTTGCCGAGGGGGCATCGGTGGAGGTTGCGGCCAGTGCTGACATCAAAGAGGTGCAGATTCAGCTTTACGGGCCGGGTTATATGCATCAGCGTGCTACCTGGGATTTAAACGAGAACGGACGGCTGACTCTGAAACTGGATCGTTACCCGATTACCGCCAACGCATACGGCAGCCGGTATGAGGACGAGCTGACCATGAGGGTGCTGCTGCCAAAACGGAGTTATGATGAAATTGCTGTGTCTGGTAAACGTATGAATGCGGCCTTTTATCAGTGCCGCGGCAAACAGCTGAATGCTGATGTGGCCTACGGTTCCATTTATGTGCATAAAGCCGATTTGCAGCGTATGAATCTGCTGAGTGACACATCAGACATTTCCATTGAACGCAGCCGGATTCATTATCTGAACATTGAAAATAATGCAGGGGATACCCGCCTGCTGGATAATAAACTGAAATACTGGAATTATTACAGCAAATCCGGTAATCTGGAGGCTCTGACAAGTAAAATCACCGGTGTGTGGGAACTGGAAAGTCAGCGGGGCGACATTCATGTAGGCACCCGCAAATGGCAGCACACCAATCTGCTGCTGGATTTACACACCGATAAAGGTACTGTTACGGCATCCAGCAAAAAGAAACCATGGAAGAAAACCATTCCGGAAGCTGTGACCGAACACGATTTGCTGCTGTTAGAAGGCAGAGGCGAAAATATGCTGTATGTGAACAGCGTAGAAGGCGATATTACGCTGGATACCGTTAAATTTGCCGTATAGTGCGGATAACGGAGGATGTGAAGATGAAAACGAAACTTCTGAAAACTGCACTTGTTCTGTTTCTGCTGTGGGTAGCTCTGGTGACTGTTGATTTTTTCCGGCTTACGAATACCGATTCTTACAAAGCGCCTCTGATTCATCTGGGTGGTATTCATCACGCCTATGATTATTCAGAAATAAATGGGTTAGGCTATACAATTCGTTATGATTACGGCGGCGATGAGACGTATGACATCAAAAAGATTACATTTCGTCTGCTGGGCATAGCAATATATAAACAGTAATAAAAACGGTAATAAAAAAGGAATGCACTCAAAACGAGATGCATTCCTTTTTTGTTTATTTCATTTTACCAAATACATAGCCTTGTGCTCTTGCATTATCAATAAAATCGCCCATAATCTGTGTGTTGGTGGAGGATACGGCGTGAAGCAGATAAACAGCGCCCGGATGCAACCGGTTTGTTACCTGCTGTAATGCGGCTGCAGGGTCTGGCTGGTCATCGGTTACCCAGTCCCGATATGCAAAACTCCAGAACACACTGCGATATCCAAGCTGCTGCACAAGGGCCAGCGACTGGTCGCTGTGAATACCGGCCGGGTAGCGGAACAGATACATATCATAATCAAACTGCTCTTTCACATAGCGATGCAGCGCCATCAGTTCTTCGGCCTGTACATCAATACTCTGGCTCGGCAGTCCTGCTGCAGGATGGGTTACACTGTGGTTGCCCACCACATGCCCTTCGTCAATCATGCGGCGAACCAGGTCCGGGTTCTGTTTTACATAATCCATAGTCACAAAGAACACAGCCGGACATTTCTTCTCTTTCAGAACATCCAGAATTTTTGCAGTGTAGCCGTTTTCGTAACCTTCATCAATTGTGAGATAAATCATTGGACTGTCTTCAGCAATATACACGGCATCATAAACGCCGTAGGTCTGCTGGGCGTTTACAGCGCCGCGCGGACGATTCTTTTCATCAAAATTTGTGCCCTGTCCCCAGCCCCGGCTGGCGTTGCTGATACTATTTAATGCTTCAGCATCGTAGGCGCCGGTGACAGAGCCGGATTCGGTCGGCTGTTCCAGAACGGTTTCGTAAAGCTGCTGCATAACAGCCTGCTGGCTGATTAAATCAGACGGCATGGCAGGATGCGGTGCAAGCCCCAGAGTCAGAGTCAGAAAAACACTGGTAAATGCATATGGATATATCATAAAAAACCTCCTGTTTTTATATGTGTTTGCGCGGTATTTTGACAGCAGTTATTTTCTGATAATAAAACTGTATAGGTACAGCATACCGCTTTTTTAAAGGATATGCAATGGATTTCTGGATTGTGAAAAATAATGCGATGGTTTATAGAAAAAACTTATGCCAGAAAATCAGAAAAAACGCAAATCACACTGGAAATTCCCTGTGAACAGTAGTATAATAAACAACTGTTGGCCTGATGGTTGACACATAAATATTTTATCACACATTTTATATAAAAATTCAAGAGAAGGAAGCGAACACTGTTGGGGAAAGTAAAAACATTTGTGCAGAATGAGATTCTGTCCACCCTGAAGGGTGACATCATTGGTGGTATTTCGGTTGCTTTCGTAGCTCTGCCGCTGGCACTGAGCTTCGGGGTACTCTCTGGCGCCGGGGCGGCTGCCGGGGTATACGGTGCAATCTGTACCGGGATTATTACCTCTATGTTTGGCGGTACAAAGGCGCAGATTTCCGGGCCTACCGGGGCGATGACCGTTGTACTGGTTTCCATGGTCGATAAATACGGCATGGAAGGTCTGGTTGGTTCTATGGTACTGGCCGGTGTTTTTGAAATGATCATGGGGCTTTTGAAACTGGGCAAATACATTCGCCTGATTCCAAAACCGGTTATGGTCGGCTTTACAAACGGGATTGCCATCCTGATTTTTACAAGCCAGTTCAAGTATTTTAACATGAGCCCGCTGTTATGCGGCATTTCGGTAGCACTGATGCTGATTCTGCCGATGATTAACAAAAAAATTCCATATGCGATTATTACTGTTATCGTGGGGACCGTAATCTCCATGTTCTGGGTTCCACTGCCGGAAGAAGCTCTGGTAGGCACCATTCCGCTGATGATTCCTGCCCTGCAGATTCCAAACTTCCTGGCGCTGAACATCGGCGATGTTATCCAGGCAGGTTTAACCCTGGCGCTGCTGGGTGCTATTGAATCTCTGCTGAGTGCGATGGTAGTGGACGAAATGACCAACACCAAACACGATAGCGACCGTGAGCTGTTTGGTCAGGGTCTGGCAAACACTGTAGCCGGCTGCTTTGGTTTAATTATCGGTACCGGTGCCATTGCCCGTTCCGTAGTAAACGTAAATGCCGGTGGTCGCGGCCGTATGTCCGGGATTATCCATGCATTAGTATTAATTCTGCTGATTGCTGTATTTGGTGATTTAGCAGCACAGATTCCACTGGCTGTACTGGGCGGTGTTCTGATGGGTACCGCAATCCGTATGCCGGAATATCACGAAAGCGTTCGTTTAAGCCGTGCTTCGAAAGAAGCATTTGTGGTTATCGCAGTAACTACTGTATTAACGGCTGTGGTTGACTTAACCTTCGCTGTTGCAATCGGCGTACTGATTTCTGCACTGTCTATGCTGTTCAGTGTAGCAAACGGTTATCTGGAGGAATATCCAGTGCCGACAGGCGAAAACCAGAAAAAAATCAAATCGTTCAGTATTCAGGGTACCATGTTCTTCCTGGTGGCTGAAAGCATTGTAAACTCCCTGGAAGTACGATGCAAAGGTGCCGATATTGTTATCATCAACGTGAGCCACGCGCAGGTAATCGACATTACCGGGATTGTAACACTGGGTAAAATTAAAGATACACTGGCGCAGCAGGGGATTCGCACCATCTTTACCGGTCTGGGTGAACCAGGCTACAAAAAAATGATGGCGCTGGGGATTATCGACGGCAGCGAACACGCTATCAACCGCGGGAACAAACACGAAGCGCTGCTGTATGCGCAGGCTCTGGCTCATGATGACGAATCCACCGCAAAATGGGTTATGTATGAACATGATGTTCGTGAAGATGAACATCTGATTGCAGAAATTACAGAAGAGGGGTTCTTACTGGATGAAGATTCTAGTCGTAAATGGTAGTCCTCATGCAGAAGGCTGCACTTATACTGCACTGTGCGAAGTAGCAGCTGCATTAGAGGCAGAAGGTATTGAAACCGAAATGTTTCAGGTAGGCAATAAGCCGGTATCCGGCTGTTTAGGCTGCGGTGCCTGCATTAAAACAGGCAAATGCTTTATGGATGATGTTGTAAACGAATTTGTGGAAAAAGCGAAAGAGGCTGACGGCTTTGTATTTGGGTCTCCGGTACATTATGCCGGTGCATCTGGTGCCATCACTTCTTTTATGGATCGCGCATTCTACGGCAAAGGGGCTATCTATGCCGATAAACCGGCAGCAGCCATTGTAAGCTGTCGCAGAGGCGGTGCAACCGCTGCATTTGAACAGCTGAATAAATACTTTACCATCAACAATATGCCAATCGTAAGCTCCCAGTACTGGAACATGGTACACGGCAATACACCGGAACAGGTTCGTCAGGATCTGGAAGGGATGCAGACCATGCGCACACTGGGCAAAAATATGGCATGGCTGCTGAAATGCATTCAGGCAGGGAAAGATGCCGGCATTGCAAAACCGGAACGGGAAGCAAAAGTGGCTACTAACTTTATCCGATAATATTCAGGTGCATCCGTCTATATGGCGGGTGCACTTTTTTAATATCTGTGGTAAGATAACAGAGAGGCGATATAACATTGAAATGAGGTGGCAGGATGGGTCTGTTTAAAAAGAAAGAAACACCGGAACAGCTTCTGGAACGGCTGCGCAGGCAGGCAGCACAGCATGAGGCTGCCTATCATCAGGAGCCAAACTGCCGCAATCTGCGCAACTACACACATGCAAAAGTGGAACTGGAGCAGCTGGAAGAAGAATTAGGGCTGCGGAAAAAGAAATCATATGAATAAACCGATACGAGGATTCCAACACAGGAGTCCTCTTTTTTTGCGTATCGATGTAGGCAATGTAGGCAGTGTAGGCATTTTATATAAAGATACTCTAATTAATTTTCATTTTTTCAGATTTTACTGAAAGTGCCTACATAGCCTACATAACCCTATTCATTGACACAAAAGTGCCTACATTTAAGGCTGCATTTGACTACACTACCATACATGTAGAATTGCAACTGCCCGAAGAGAATCTCTCCGGGCAGTTGCAATCTTTACAGTATGTGAGGCTGAGAGGGTTAGCAGAAGTATTTCTTCTGATTATAATAATCTTTCACGGTTTCCAGGGCTTCGCCGAAACGCTGGTAATGTACTACTTCGCGTTCACGCAGGAAGCGCAGAGGAGCCAGAAGGCTTTCGTCACCGCAGGCTAAATCCATCAGATATTCATAGGTCTGTTTGGCTTTCTGCTCTGCGGAGATATTGGCTGTTAAATCGGTAATCGGGTCGTTCAGACCGTCTACATAGTCAGCGGTCCATTTATAGCCTTCCGGGTCTGTATAAAACAGGCCGTGGTCGTGCATGGAATAGTAGCCGTCCAGCCCTGCCTCTTTCAGGTCGCACATGGATGCGTTCTGCATAATCTGCGATACCATGGTACCGATAATCTCCAGATGAGCGATTTCTTCGGTGCCTGTATCGGTAACTATTTAGATACTCGTAAAAATGCGCATTTAAAGCGGTTTTTGATTATTAATATAAATCAGCTTGTGTAATAATGCAAGCGATAAAAAGCGCATAAAGCAACATTTTTTGATGGGAAAATGGAAACCTGACTTGAAAAATGGCTTAACAAAACGGGTGGACAAGCTTTCCATACATATTCCGTTCTTTAAACACACGTAAATGCACGCGTGTATTTGTGTGCATTTGCATAAACGCACGCGTGTATTTGTGTGCATTTGCATAAACGCACGCGTGTATTTGTGTGCATTTGCATAAACGCACGCGTGCATTACAAAGTGTTACAACAATTAAGCATCAGTAGGAGTGAATAGCTTCTACTGATTTTTTGTTGAAACGAAAAATATTGTTTTTGAAAAATGGTGGTAGTAGTGGTAACGATGTTGCAAATCCGCTTTGTTAACGCTGTTTTTAATGACCAGTCCCTAGTTTTCTTACGGTAAAGAACTGGTCTAAATGGAATGAGGGTGGGCAACATCAGAAACTGAGAAAAAAAGAGAATAATGATTATAGAATTATCTATCAGCGATAAGTAAATAATTATTTACTTATCGCTGATAGTTTTATTTTATTACACACAAACAAAAAGTCAAAGGAGAGATTGATTATGGCAGCAAATGTTGAAAGTATGTTTTATGTGAGAGAAACCCCATGGCATGGTTTAGGTACTCGTGTAGAAAGTGCCCCTACTTCCAAAGAGGCATTGAAATATAGTGGGTTGTCATGGAAAGTCCGTCAGGAGGATATTAAAACTGTAGATGGTTATCCAATTCATGGTTACCGAGCAAATGTAAGAAATGATAATCATGCAGTATTAGGTGTAGTAAGCGACCGTTACAAAATCGTACAGAATGACGAAGCCTTTGCGTTTACAGATAGTCTGTTAGGTGAAGGAGTTACGTATGAAACAGCGGGAAGTTTATCTGGAGGTAAAAGAGTGTGGCTGTTAGCAAAATTGCCGGATAAGTATAAACTTATGGGCGAAGAAGTAACACCTTATTTGGTGTTTACAAATAGTCATGACGGTAGTGGAGCAATTCGTGTAGCTGCAACACCGGTAAGAGTTGTGTGCAATAATACATTGAATTTGGCATTAGATACTGCAAAACGCAGCTGGTCAGTTGCTCATAAAGGTGACATTCAGCGCAAACTTGACGAGGCTAGAAATACTTTGTTTATGGCCGACCAGTATTTGAAAACGTTGCAGAAAGAGGCTGAGCGATTAAGTCAGATTAGATTATCGGATAAAATGGTAAAAAGTTGGGTAGATGAATTGTTGCCGGTTTCGGATAATGCATCTATTCAGCAGGAGAAAAATATTTTACGATTAAGAAGAGATCTGCAGCATCGTTATTTTGATGCACCAGATTTAACGGTATTGCCGAAATCCGGTTGGCGCTTTATTAACGCAGTATCCGATTTTGCTACCCATGCAGAACCGTTACGAAAAACAGAACACTACAAAGAGAATTTATTCAGTAAAACAATGGATGGTCATCCAATGATTGACCAGGCGATGAAGTTCCTTGCTGCCTAAATGTATGATTGAGAAGATAATTAAAAAGAATTTGTATGATATGGGTTGATGACGAGTGTAATCGTTGTCAACCTAATTTTATTTTGAGGAGGAAATGTATGCAAAGAGTTGTTCAAACAGACAATCTTACCTATGAGCAGTGGAGAATGTTAAGAAAAAATGGAATAGGAGGTTCAGATGCTGCAGCAATTTTGGGAGTCAGTCCATTTAAGTCGGTATTAGAACTTTGGAGAGAAAAAAGAATAGATGCATTGGAGGCTCAGGAAGAGACAGAAGAGGCGTATTGGGGAAAGAAATTAGAATCGATTGTAAGGGAGGAATTTTCCACTAGAACGGGGCTGAGTATATACACAGAGGGGTTTTTATTACAGCATACAGATTACCCGTTTATGCAGGCGAATTTAGACGGCTATTTACATGACAGTGTTTATGGGCCATGCGTATTTGAGGCAAAGACTGCTAGTGCATATAAGGCAAGTGATTGGGAGAATGGTGTACCTGATGAATATTATGCGCAGCTGCAACACTATATGGCCGTGACTGGCTATAAAGGAGCATATATTGCTGCTTTGATTGGCGGGAACAAGTTTATCTGGAAATTTGTTGAGAGAGATAATGATTATATCGAAAACCTCATTCGTAAGGAAGATGCATTTTGGATTTGCGTACTAACAGATAAAGAGCCGGCAGCGGATGGCTCAAAGGCAACATCGAATTACCTTGACAATAGGTATCCTACTGCTGATGAAAAAGAGACCGTCTTATTAAATCAAGGTAGCCAGCAATGGATTGATTTGTATCTGGATGCCAAGAAACGTGAGAAAATAGCTGTACAGGAAAAAGAATTGGCGGAAAATCAGCTAAAAGTCTTATTGCAGAATAAAGAAAAAGGTGTACTGGGACAAACGGAGGTCATTTGGCAGGAAATTATATCAGAACGGTTTAATACAAAGGAACTGAAACGTGATGAGCCGGAACTGTATGAGCAATATGCGTATAAAATGCGGTACAGAAAATTTTCTATAAAACAGCGAAAGGGTGAAAGTAATGAGTAATGAAACATCGGCTGCAGTAATACAGCAGGTCAAACGACATGAAAATGAGCTGAAAAACTTTGTGGAGACGGTTATGGTGGAAGGTATCGATTATGGCACAATACCGAAAACAAATAAACGTTGCCTACATAAATCGGGGGCGGAAAAACTATGTATTTATTATGAATATGGAAAACGATTTGAAATCATCAATAGGGAAACAGTGTTAGAACAGGAGTACTTTTCGTATGAAATAAAAGCGATTTTATTTGATTCGTCATCGGGTCAGATTGTCGCAGAAGGGGTTGGCTCTTGTAACAGCAAAGAGAAAAAATATTTGAAAAGTACAGGATACGATGCAGCAAATACTGTTTTGAAAATGGCTAAAAAACGGGCATTTGTTGATGCAGTATTAACAGCAACCGCAAGTAGTGATATGTTCACCCAGGACTTGACGGATGATGACGGCGGCGAAAATAAAGACGCGCCGAAAAATCAAAATAATCAGCAGGACGATTCGAAAAACAATGATAAACCAGTGCAAATGTTAAGTAGTAAGCAGCAGGATTATCTTTATTCGTTAATGTCTCAGCGACGAATAAAGATAGAGCAGGTGCGAAACGATTTAAACAAACGATATGGTATCAAAGATATTAGAGAACTGAGCCGTGAGCAGGCAAGTGAGTATATCAAAATACTGAAAGAAACACCAGCTCGGGCAAGCTGAAGAAGGAGGTAAAAATATGGTAAAGGAGTTTGAAGTAGAAGTAGAAGAAACCTTATCTAGAAAAATCATAATTAAAGCAGAAGACGATACACAGGCACTACGTATCATTCGTAAAATGTATTATGGGGGAGGAATCGTACTAAGCGCAGATGATTGTATGGGCGTTGCATTTATCGTAGATGATGCAACATAGCAGATCGTTGAATAATTTATTTTATAAAAGCCTAAAGCATGTTTTGTAAACTATATGTTTCTTAAAATGCGTTGTTAATAGCCATATAATTTGAGCATAACTAATGCTAATGCTTAAATAGAGGTGTGGCGATGGATAAAAAAATTTTAGGTCAACGTATTCGTGCGAAAAGAAAAGAACAGAAGCTGACAATGGAACAGTTGGCAGAAAAATTGGATGTTTCGATTGTTTTTGTTGGTGAGATGGAACGAGGCGTGAAATTGCCAAGCCTAAAGACTTTTATTGCATTAGTTAATGCGTTAGAAATTTCTGCAGATGAACTCATTTATGATAAAACTACAACTGGAAAGCATTATTTGGCTGATGAGATTACAAAAGCAATGAGTAATCTGACACCAGAAGAGTATGCTGCAGTAAGTAAAATTACTTTGACAGCAATTGAGCAGATAAAAAATTTAAGAGGTAAAGAAAATCAGGAATGATAATAAGCCATTGGTGTGTAGATGCCAATGGCTTATTTTTATATGCAAGCTAAAAGGCAAATGGTGTGCAGATTAACCCGCACACCATTTGTGGACCCCTAAATAAAAAGTTTGTAAAAATCCCCAAAGTAATGTTGTAGTACTAAGGAAGAATGTATTCATTGTAGCATTTTTTTAAGAAAAAGCAAGTACCAACACTTTTTAATGTGTGATAAAGAGATAGCAGATAATTAAATTCTAAATATATATCTTATGGTCAGATATTTGTTTTGACATCTTTGGTTTGTTGTCTTAAAATTAAGCTAACAGCTTAATTTTAAAGGAGATGTAATTATGTTTAATTCTGAATGGGGTGCTCCAAAAACAAAAAAAGTGGTTATTGTTTTTGATAAAGACAGCAAAATGTATGCGGAATATCTGTTCCAGAAAATCAGTGCAAACAATAAAATTGGTGAAAACATCGTTTCTGCTGTTTTGTGGGATGAAAAACAGTTTCTGGCTAATGAAGCCACATGGTCGAGTGAAAACTATGTGCTTTATGTAGGTGATTCTGACCTAGCAAAAGAAACACAAATGTTCATGGATGTTAAGTATGATGAAGCGGGAATTCGCATTTTGGGTTTAGGGAAAAAAGCAGTACTATATGTAGAGGATAAAAATCTGAGTGAAGAAGAAGATTTTACTAAGCTGAATGCATTGTATGAAAAATATAAAGAGGAAATTGAAAAGAAGGATATGAGTTCTTTCAATAAAAAGCATTCTAATATTAAAAAAGCTGCTTTGACTGGCTTAGTTCTTTTTACACCATTATCGCTTGTAGGTGTTGCAGGTGCAGCTGCAGTTGGACTTGGTGGTAATAAGCTTCTGGATAGCAGAAAAGAAAAAGAGCAGATTAAAATTATTCAGAAATTATGTGCAACTACAATGTTTTATCATGAGTTTCTTCCTGATTTTCTGGAGGGATAAGAAATGGATGGCTTTTGTGAAGGATATGAATACTTTTCACGCAGTACGGGGAATGCATATGGCGTTTTACACGGGCAAAGATATGTATCTTCTGTAGAAGAAACAATCGAAGCATTGGAAAATGATTTGAATCAATTCAAAGGTTATGGCACCAAGATAGATGCATTGAAGGGTGATATTGCAGAGTTTTGGCACTCCGGAACGCATAATATTGATGCAGCCTTAAAAGGGTCGCGCATGCGAACTTATGTGGACAGGAGTCATGAGTTTGCGTCTGCCGATATTATCAGCAACTGGGGGGAACTGTTCGGTTTAAAATATTATAAAACCGGAGCAGATAGTGCAAAAGCACAGGCAACGAGTTATTATGAACGCTTTATGCAGCAGAATAGTACGAATATAAAAAATGGTAAAGAACCTATAGATTTTGAAACATTTCTGCGACAAAAAGGCTTCAACAGGCAAGAAATTCTCGAGATTTTGGGACATGAACACCAAACTATCTATGAAGGGCAAACCAAAATAATTCCGGAAGAACAGCTTGAAGCTGCAATTGAATTTCTCAAACAGAAAATTGAGAAAGAACGGTTAAGCCGCCCAGAGCAGGTGCAGCGTTATCAGGATGTGCTAAATACATTGCAAGGAAGAATTATTAGCCCTGAAGGAACCAAGTCTACTCCACTAAGTAAGGAAGAGGCGGAAGTATTAGCACGCGTTGCAAAAGAGGGTAATGTAACAGCAGAAGAATTTGGTTTTAATATAGAAGCGGTGATGCAGTATGAATATGTATTGCAGCAAGCTTGTAAAGCAGGAACAAGCGCAGCTACGATTTCCATGGTACTAAGAGTTGCACCTGAAATTTATAATGCGATTTCATATCTGATACAAACTGGGGAATTGGATGCAAAACAGTTTCAGAAAATTGGTTTTGCAGCTTTGCAAGGTGGAACCGATGGTTTTATTCGCGGATTTACCTCGGCTGCAATTACAACTTGCTGTCAGTCTGGCTTATGGGGTGCTGCTGCAAAATCTATTGATCCAGCTATTATAGGTGCAGCAACTGTAGTTATGATGAATACAATGCAGAATGCATTTAAGGTTGCTACAGGCAAAATGAGCCAGAGAGAATTAACAGATGCTTTGATACGTGATATGTTCGTTTCCGCATGTGCGTTTGCAGGCGGCAACATTATTCAGGGTATCGTTGAGATTCCGGTTTTAGGATATATGTTAGGTAGCTTTGTAGGTTCTATGGTCGGTTCTTTTGTATATACCGGTGTCTATAAAGCGGTGTTATCATTCTGCATCGATACTGGCTTTACAATGTTTGGTCTGGTGGAACAGGATTATGAACTGCCAAAAGAAATATTAGAGGAAATCGGCATTGATGTATTTGAATATGAGCATTTTGTCTATGAATCTTTTGAACATCAAAAATTTGAACATACAGCATTTAACCATGAGCAGTTCCAGCATAATACGATAGGAATTACGTTGCTTCGACGTGGAGTGATTGGTGTACGAAAGATAGGATATATATAACGACAACTCTAGATGATTTAGTTGTGCATAACAGAATATAGGTATAAAGAAAAGAGGTTGTAATTTATGAAACGAAAAGGGCATGTCATTGGTCTTTTGTTCCTATGCATTGTTGTAATGTGTGCAGGTTGTGGAGGTAATGAAGAAGATAACAGTAGTAAACAGTACGAAATTACTAAGCCAGCTTCACAAGAAGAGGCAATCCTTTCGGTAGAAGAAAAACTTGGCTATTGGTTTGATAATGCCTGTACTGAAGAAGACCTTGAAAAACTAGATGAAATTTTTGCTATGTATGAAGGCTATGATGTAACAGACGAAGTATATGAAGTGTATATTGATTATTTGAATAAGCAGGATTTTGGAGAAAATATTCTGGAAGCTGATTATAATTTCCAATTATCACTATATGAAAAAATGGAAAAAAGTTTTGCATTTCCTAATGATGAGGATGCGAATTTCCCTATCATCAAAGACTATTTAAAGGAATTAGTTTATTTTAGTAATGAATATGAAGAACTGGATATTCCAGCATATTGTGAAGAGGAAAGATTTAAAGATTTGGGTTATATTTGGCATTCTTCTGGTGCGTGGATTGATGCATATGCATTAAAAGAATTGAACGAATCTAGTTACGAAGATGAGGTAATAGATGGGTATAAATTAGTCTTGTTTACTGATTATTCATATCCATCCTTGTCTGGTGGGGTAACTGCAGATAACTCGTATTATGCATATTCATATCAATCTGAAGATCCAACACCAAGTCATAATCAATTTTATTATGTGTATTTACCAAAAGAAGAAAACATATATTCTGGAATATGGCAAATAGATAATTTATATACGTTAGGAACTAAAGAACATGATGCAGGAAAATTCACATATAATGCACCAGTATATTTTTCACCAAGCTCTACTGATAAATTTAAGCTTTTAGAATATGAAGATGTTTATTCACATTTCCTCCATTATGCAACATGGCTGGATAGTACTATTGATTTTGAAGTGGAAAACATTGAATATTTAAAAAATCCGTATGAAACTATAAAATCGGCGGATGGGTATGAATGGATTGCATGGGAATCAGAAATACTTTCTTCAGACCTTGCTAAACTGGATATGTGGGAAGAAGAGACTATATATGCAAGGAGTGGCCCTGGAACTGAATACGATACCGTAGGCGCTCTGAACAGTGGAGACAATATTTATGTTATTGATACACATGACGGCTGGTGTCAAATCAAAACAGATCGAAGTGTATATGGTTTTGTTCAAGAAGAATACCTAGTGTTTGAATAAAAATTTTGCAAAATAAAATGGGAATACGACTAACAACGTATTCCCATTTTTCTTATAATTTCAACAAGTCCATTTTACGAACACGCCATTCACGACCGGCACGAAATGCTTTAAGCTGACCAGATGCAATCATACGATAGAGTTTGTTTTTCCCGACAGACAGGATTTCCATAACTTGCTGCGAGGTTAAAATGTCTGGGTAGTCTTCAAGAAAATCATGCATTAGCAGCACTCCTTTATTAAATTTAATTAAATTATTGTTAAGCTTCAGTAAGCACTAAGAAGACCTTGGAGTCCAGACTCCAAACCACCCACAATTGATTATCGGCTTGATATTCATAGTGTTGAAAATTATTGCGTTTCGATTAAAATCAGCCGCTAATCATTGTGCTGATACTTCTTGGTAGGCCGAAGTCTGCATAAAAGGTACTTGTCTTTGTTTGCAATCATAACGATTGTACTACAATGGCAAGTACCTTTTGTTTTGCCTGAAAGGAGGTGATGGATATGTTAAAAACAGTATTAAGAGTTATCAAAAGCGTTCTGGTTCAGTTTGTTGTAATGTGTTTGAGCAATAAGGCAGCATATTGTTAAGTCACAAAAGGAGTGTTGATGTATGAATCGAGATAATTTAGTAGCAGGAGTAGGGCAGTTTATCTTAATTACACTTGCAACGGCAGTGTGTCTAGTAATTGAGTTAATCACTGATGAAGAAGATGAATATTTCTAAAAGTGAGCCAATAGGATGGCTATTAATTATGGGTTATCTCATAATTAAAAAAACAATGTATTTGATACATCATCAGTATATATCATGAGGGTATACTTAATTGAAACACTAAAATGTATGGTTTGGGGGATAATTGTATGATTATCCTCCATTTTATTTTGAAGGGAGTTATGAATTATGAAGATTGGATATATTCGTGTAAGTACACGGGAACAGAATATTGCACGCCAAGAGGTTCTCATGGAGGAATTAGGTGTGGAAGAGGTATTTATAGATAAACAGAGCGGCAAGGATGTCAATCGCCCAGAACTGCAGAAGATGATGGAATATGTACGTAAAGGTGATGTTGTTATCGTAGAATCCATTAGTAGATTTGCTCGTAACACTCGTGATTTGCTTGACTTGATTGATAGGTTGCAGCAGAAAGAAGTTGAATTCGTATCTAAGAAGGAAAGTATCGATACAACAACACCAACAGGGAAATTTATGCTGACAATCTTTGGGGCAGTTTCGGAATTGGAACGGGAATATACGCTGCAGCGACAGCGGGAGGGCATCGAAATTGCAAAGGCACAAGGGAAATATAAAGGCAGAAAAGCAACGCCATTGCCGGCGAACTTTGAGAAAGTTGTCCAGCAATGGCGTAATGGCGAAATCACGGCAAGAAAAGCAATGAAACTATTAAACATGTCGCCTAGCACCTTTTATCGGAAAGCAAAAGTAGTAGATTAAAGTCTGAATAATGTTTCTACGAAAAAATCGGGTGATTGTGTCCTAATTTCCTTAGGCTTTACGAGAGTTTCTGAATTTAGATATTCATGTAACGCATCAGAAAACTCTTCTTTGAAGTCATCACTCCAGGCTATATGGGACTGAGAAAAGCTATAAATAAATAAAAATACGGAATCAAAGTAATTTACTTTTTTAGAAACACCATATGATAAATGAAAACAAGCATTCATGCAACGTTTAAAAACAGCTAACGAATCCTCGAAGGCAGTAACAGTAAGAAGCGATTTCTTATAATTAGGGCTTGTGAAAAAATTTTTTATGTTGTTTGTATACACAAGGTGTGGTTTATCAAATTCATCATACGCATTTGCTAAGTAGTTATGAATAGTTGTTTTCACATAGTTTTCGTTATTTTTTATTGCGGCTTCATACTTTTCATATTCAACATCGTCTTCTACATATACTCTTTGAGGACAATCCTTATGAGTGAAAGATAAATAAGAATATAATATATAAGGCAAATATGTGAGAATAGAATTATTGCTAGCTTCAACAAGTTTGGATATTTCGCTCTCTGAAAGATCCTCTATTTTTTTTAGCTGGTGTGTAGTCTCATTAAACGAAAATACATCACTAATATTTTCAGAAAAGTATTTTTCGTAGTATTCTGCATACGCTGGCTTATTTCCAAAGTATAAAGGCATACTTGCATAGAGATAATCTAGTGCATCGCACCAAATTTTTCGAAAAACAAAATTATACTTTTTTGCTTCTTCTGATAGATATGTTTTTTTCTTAACACCTCTTTTTGGAGAACTTTCCTTTATAGTGTGCTCCTGTTTCAATTCCTCTTTTTCGATTAAATGAATATTGGCAATAGCTGAAGCGATATCGTTTATCGTTTTTTGACCTTGCGCAGATTCTTTCCCGTTAATGGTAACGGCTGTCTCCATTTTTAACTGATATTGCTTTTGTAATTCTGCAAAATTTTCAGCAGATAATAAAGTAGCATTTGCTAAGTCTTCTTCGCAAAAATATAAATCTGCACTCTTAATTTCTTCGATACTGTTGAGAGACAAAAAAATCTCATTTGCGAGAGGTACCATGTCTACATCGATTACAGTATTAATGTCTTTTTCTTTATTCAAAAAAACCATCCCCTTTGTGTATTATTAACCTTTTATTTTATCCTATTCTGATAAAAGAATCAAGACTTCTGATTCGTCAAATACCGTGGTCTTGGATTGTGTGATTGATTGTAAAATCTGTTATACAATCTCTACATAACATATTTCAAATCGGCCGGTAGAAATATGAATTAATATTTCATAACGGAACCTGGCTAACTTCGCTAACAAAGAAGTGACACCGGTTCCTCTGCAAAGGGGCGAAAAAAATGTATTCCTATGAATATGAGGATGAGAATTGGTATTACGATGACTACGAGGAAGAGACCGAAAAGCAAACTCAAATGGCTAAACTGCGTAAGAAACTGAAAAAGCATAAGCAGAAAGTAAAAGAGTTAGAAGAAGAGCTGGAATATGAAACGACTCCGACGGAAGAAGAAGAGGAGGAATATAATCAAAGGTTTCTTGAACACTTGAACCAGGGAGAATATCCAGACACAGTCTCGCCCAAAGGTATGTTTTATTGTAGTTCTGAATACTCGGAGCCACAACAAAACTCAGAAAAAGAATCGCCACAAAAGTTGGCTGTACGGTTAACTAATAGCGTTCTTCAGACTGAAATTATAAAAGTGGCTGATGGGATTGTATATCAATATATCTCGCAGCAAGGACGATATATTGCCTTGTCAGATAGTACATTGAACTATGTAATTATGAAGTGCATCTCAGAAGAAGATAGAGATAGGGTGTCTAGAAAGGTGTTAACAGAGATTCGTGATAGACTTAGATGTCTTCCAGAACTTAAATGCTCAATGGAAGATTTTGATAAAAATCCAATGCGAATAAATTGTATGAATGGGATTGTTGAAATGGATCCGTATACTGACACAATTACAGTACTGAAGCATTCTCCTGACATTTTATTCACATATGTAGTAAATGCAGAGTATGAGGAATTGGATGAAGATGGCTATCGAAATGAAGCAAATGCTTTTGAGCAATATTGCAAAACATCTTTCGCAGATGATGTTGTTGCTAAAAGAAATCTTCTGTTGGAACAAATGGGCTACGCAATTTCGGATTCAACTGATGGAAAATGTATGTTATTAGGGATTGGAAGCGCAAATGGTGGTAAAAGTTTGACTGCAAAATTTGTTTCGATGCTATTTCACAGTGATAATTTATGTGCGATTTCATTGCATGAGATTTTTTCGGAATTTGCAAGAGCTAGATTACTTGGGAAAAAGCTGAATATTTTAGCAGAGATGTCGTCTAAGAAGTTGCACGGAATTGATGTTTTGAAAAGCATCACCTCAGGAGATACCATTAGTGCAGCGTTTAAAGGGAAAGACAGCTTTGAATTCCCGGTAAAAACGAAACTGTGGTTTTTTGCTAACAATTTTCCTGTACCTGCGGATATTGACCCTTCCGATGGATTTTTTAATCGATTAGTTCCATTAATTTATGCTACATCTATTCCGCCAGAAGAACAGGACAAAAATCTGTTGAAGAAATTATGGAATGAAAGAAACTTGATTGTTTCTATGGCAATTGATGCATATTTAGTGTTGGTACAACGGAACTACAGATTCAGATTCCCAAAAGATTCCCGGGATTTCTTAGATGGATATAAGGCTAATATGAATTCTGTTCGTGCTTTTGTAGAAGATTGTCTAGTAGTTGCTCCAGACAAAAAAGTTTTAACACGGGATATTGTTGAAAAATATGCAGAATTCTGTATAAACAATGGATTGGAAAAGATGAAAATCGCGGAAATTCATTTGCAACTTCGCTCTGTTTCTGGAGTATATCCATGTAGAATTGCTCCGAATAACTGGAGAGGGTATGCGGGAATTGGTTTAAAAGAGGCAGTAGAATAACTATAGTTGTATAAAATCTACCCATACCATCTCCTTATCCGAAATCATGGGAGATGGTATGGAAAAGGAGGTTCTGAGGAGGAGAATATTTATGGTGATTGATATTCATGATAAAGAAGAAACAACGGTGAATGAATGGTTACAGGGATGGTTAGACCGTAAATATGAAAATGTACAGGCTAGTACACATCAGAATTATACATCTTTGCTAAGGCCAGTACAGCAACTTTATGTAAATGTACCGCTAGTAGAATTAAGCACGGAAGAATTACAGACATATATTGATTTACTATTAGAAGCTGGTTTATACAGTGCAGCATGGCATGTTCGTGATTTATTGAAAGCTGCATTAGATGATGCTGTAAGAATGCATAAATTATGTGAGAATCCTGCTAGAAAGCTTATGGTGCCGTATAAGGAATCTCAGACTATTAAGGCATTAACAAAAGATATGCAACAACTGTTTTTAAAGTCATTAGAGAATGAACGCACCAAAAATTTATTCGCATTTCAGTTGTTAACGGGGCTTCGCCCCGGTGAAGTCTGTGCTTTGCAATGGTCTGATATAGATTGGGATAACAAAACTGTGGTAATTCAACGAAATGTACGGAGAGTGAAAGATGAGTTTAATCAGAGCAGATTAACTTTATCGCCTACGAAGAATGGCTGTAACCGTATATTGCTTTTAAGTGATACTATGTTAATACTTTTGCGGAATCAGAAGTTATTACAGCAAAAAGAAATATGTGATGGCGGATATCAGGAAACGCAGTTTGTATTTACTACCAAGAACGGTACCCTGCTAGAATCGACCAGCTTAAATAGGACGTTAAAAAAAGTACAGAAAAAGATGTCAGAAAGGGACTTACAGAAAGGCGGCAGCGGTGTTATACCGGCATTTACAGCACATTCATTACGCCATACATTTGCTACAAGGGCACTAGAAGCAAATGTTCCTCCTAAGGTGTTGGCCTATTGGTTAGGGCACAAAACGGTTAGAATCACATTGGATGTATATCAGCATATACTGCCGGAATTTAATCAAAGTAGTGTTGAAAAAATGGATGAAAAGATGCAGCAAATGTGTATTGATTGGATTCACACAATAAAATAGATAAAGCGAAAAAATATAAAAATCATCCATATATTCTTTTGTGTAGAAGCAAAGAAGAGAAAAATTTTGTACTAGGCAGGCAAAATAAACCATATAAGTTTTATAGGAGGTGGTTTGCATGAACCATATGATGATAACACCAGTACAATTATGTGAAGAAGACAAAATGGTTTTTCATAACCATTTAAAAGTAGGTATGATTATGGAACTGGAACGGCAGCAATTGCTTACTCCAGAACAAACACGTCAGATACTGAAAAAATATGAGTAATGAAGATTAAAGTGGTTGTGATATACAGCCACTTTAATCTTGCCAAATAAAGGAGAAATTATATATGAATAATAAGCAATTAAAAGTCGCAGCATATTGTAGAGTTTCCACTGATAAAGAAGATCAGGCCAATTCCCTGGAAAGTCAACGTCAGTATTTTGAAGCATATATCACACGGCAGGAAGATTGGGATTTGGTCGAAGTATATTATGACGAAGGGATTAGTGGGACGTCATTAAAGAACAGGGATGGTTTTAATCGGATGCTAGAGGCCGCCCGTTCAAGAAAAATTGATGTTATTTTAACAAAAGAAGTAAGTCGTTTTGCTCGAAATACAGTTGATACACTCCAGATAACACGTGAATTAAAACAGTTAGGAGTTGGGGTGCATTTTTTGAATGATGGAATCAACACAATGGACACGGAGAGAGATTGGGAGTTGCGTTTAGCTATTATGGCAAGTATTGCACAGGAGGAAAGCCGAAAGACATCTGAACGTGTGAAGTGGGGCCAAAAACGCCAAATGGAAAAAGGTGTAGTGTTTGGCCGGGATATGTTGGGCTATAGAGTGGAGAACGGGAAACTGATAATTGTACCAGAAGAAGCGGAAATTGTTCGGTTGATTTTTCATAAGTACCTAAATGAAGGAAAGGGAACGACTACTATTGCCAAAGAATTGCACGAAGCAGGGATTTTTACAATTAACGGGAACCTTTGGAGTAATACAGTGTTATTACGATTACTGCGAAACGAAAAATATGTTGGCGATTTGCTACAGAAAAAAACATATACGCCTGACTATTTAACGCACAGCAAAAAGTATAATAAAGGTGAAGAAGAACAGGTTTATCTTAAAGATCATCATGAAGCGATTATTGACAGAGAAACATGGGAGGCTACCCAGCGTGAGTTGGAAAGACGTTCACCTAGTCCGGAGCATAAAACCAAACATTCAAATCGTTATTGGTGTAGTGGAAAATTAATTTGTGGAGAATGCGGAAAGTATGTAGTTAGTCGCAAGAAAAAACTGAAGAATGGAGGGATAAGAAAGGCATGGATGTGTGTATCGGCTACGCAGCATGGAATCAGTAAAGTTGATGCAGATGGAAATCTCATTGGATGCGATAATAAAGAGGTGAATGATAAAGTTATACAAGCGGCAGCGAAATATACATTAAGTCTCGTTCAGAGCGACAAAGATAAATTAGTTTCAGAGGTGATGAATGAAATACGTTCTGTTCAAAAAAATGTGCCAAAAGTAGATGTGGCCAAATTACAAAAGGAGATAGAAAACCTGGAAAAGAAAAAGATTAAGATTGTTGATCTTTTTCTTGAAGAAACTTTAACGAAAGAGACATTTATGAAGCAGCAACAGCATTTTGATGATGAAATAGCGAAAGTAAAATTGAAAATTAACGGTGTTGAACAATGGGAGGAAATGCAGGCTCGGCAGATTGAAATGTATGAAAAAATGATATTGCAATTAGAGCGAATGATTTGTTTTGATTTAGAAAGTGAGGAGATTTATAAGCAGGTAATTGGAAAGATTATCTTGTACAAAAACAAAAAACTAGAAGTCAGATTAAATGGTATTCCGGTAAATGTGTTGATGCGTTATACTGTTAGCGGAAAGTGCGAAGATTATAAGGTGGAATTTGATGAAGTGGAATTAGTAGCATAGTTTATGGCTATTGAATAGCAAATTGTCTGAATCATCTAAATAGTATCCTCGGTGCCGATGTCGGTTAATAATGCTTTTGTCTGTCCGGTTGGCATGGTGAACCGCTGGTTCAGATACTGCAGGCAGGCGGTTAATTCACCGGCAGGGCCGCCGTACTGGGTAATCAGGGTTTTGGCAAATTTCAGGTCTTTGCATTTTACATCAACGGGAAACTGCAGTTTTTTCTCGTAAATCCACATTATACAGCGCCTCCTTTTTCCCATGGCCATGGGTCGTTAATCCAGCTCCATGGATAAGAAGCCGGGCAATGACCGAAGTTGTTCAGCGGGCCGTACAGCAATTCAAAACTGGATTTTGCTTCCCAGTACTGTTCAAACAGCTCGTTGTAATCATTGATTGCCTGCTGACTGTCGGGATGGGTATCCAGAAACAGGTTCAGGTCAACCAGCGAGAAACTGAGCTGCTGCAGTTCCAGAAGGGCTGCCTCTCTGTTGCGGGAGGTACCTGCCGGACCGGCGTTATATTTTTTCATCGCGGACACTCCTTTGTGTTTTGGTTTTAAGTGTTCATATGAAGTTTTGCAATCAGGCTGTTGCTATATGATTGCGTCAGCGTTTTTTCTGCATGCCGTTCATCATAGCCATGCCTGACCCTGGTTTCATAACCGGCTGATTGCAGTTTAATGGTGTATATGGCTGATTCAGTTCGCTGAATACCGTTCCGATACGCAGGGATTCTGCCGGAGCAAGCGGTGTGGTATACTGCTGCCATGGCACGGAAATCATCCCAAGGCGCATATTTTTCTGTAACATCATAAGCAAACCTCCTTTCCGATAACCTTGTATATCCTATGACTGCCCCGGAAAGATGGTGCGTGTGCATACAGAATTATTTATCTGCGGCACTTGTAAATCCGAACAGCCATGCATATAATAATAGATACTGTGCCGCAAAGCGGTGCCGTACTATAAATTACAGAAGATTGGGACAGAAGGGATGGATTGCCATGCCAAAAACAGATACCATTGCCAGACTGGCATTGCTGCTGGCCACACTGATATGGGGCAGTTCCTTTATTATTATGAAAGATGCACTGGATAATATCGGCACATTTTTTCTGCTGGCAGTGCGCTTTACCGGGGCCTGCATTCTGCTGGCCATTGTTTTTTTCAAAAAACTGAAGAAACTGAATAAAGAAGTTGTGAAAGCCGGTTTTGTGATGGGAACGGCGCTGATTACCGCCTACATTTTACAAACTTTCGGGCTGGCGGAAACAACACCGGGTAAAAACGCCTTTTTAACAGCCGGTTACTGTATTCTGGTGCCGTTTATGTTCTGGGCTGTGGCTGGAACCAGACCCGACCGCTACAATATTATCGCGGCTGTGCTATGCATTGCGGGGATTGGCCTGGTGGCGCTGGATGATAATCTTACTATGGGGCGGGGGGATGTGCTGACGCTGATGTGCTGTGCCTTTTATGCGCTGCATATTATCGTATCGGCTCGCTATACACAAACTTATGATGTAATGCTGTTAACACTGCTGCAGTTCTTTTTTGCGGCATTGTGGAGCTCTCTGCTGTGTGTACTGTTTGAACCGGTTCCTGCTGTTGCAGAGATTCCACCGTATACCTGGTTCAGTCTGGGCTATCTGTGTGTGTTTGCCACAGCCGGTGCTCTGCTGATGCAGACTTATGGGCTGAAGTACACATCGCCGTCTGCCGGAGCACTGATTCTGAGTCTGGAATCGGTATTCGGGGTTATCTTCTCTATTATGGTAGGGGCAGAGGCTGTGACAGCACGGCTGCTGCTGGGGTTTGCGGTGATTTTTGTGGCTATTGTGATATCCGAGACCAAACTGGAATTTCTATTAAAAAAGAAGCATCCGCCAAAGTATAAAGCACGGATGAATGACGACAAATAAAAGCCTGCAGTTGGGCACGGGCACAAAAAATAAGCCGATGCACAAGGAATTTTGTGCATCGGCTTATTGCTTTTTTGCAGGGAAAAATATAACCTATAATCAGGATTTATCATTTATTTCAGCTTCATTTTAATGAACTGGGTAAATGTAGAAGCATAATAATCCGCCAGTGTACTGCCGCTTTTTACATCGTAATACGGCACGGAATTTCCCAGTTCCTGTTCGAAGTTCAGGAACTCCTGGTCAATATCCAGTCGTTCGATGCCAGGCAGCTTGGTTACCATGTTTTTGAGGCGATGCTCGAAGATTTCCAGATGGCCTTTCATAGTGATTCTCCTTTCCGTTTGTTACGCTGTATCTATTCTAGCGCAAACGCAAAAATAAATAAAGAGTTTTCGAAAAAATGGTTGTCTTTTGTATACAAGTCGATATATAATTATATGAGTAGGATACAGAATACAACAGGCAGGATGCCGTTTCGGGCCAATTAGACAGCACTAATTTGCGAATCATTGTTCCTGTTGTTTCAAGGCAGGAGAGAGTCATGGCACGAGTTAGAAAACAGCCGGGCACAAGAGAGGCTTTGCTGCAGTATGCACCTGTTGTTGTGCTGGAACCGCAGCTTTACAAAGGAAAATGGCAGGAGAATTTCGGCAACAGTAATCCGGTACAGATTGAGGTCGGCATGGGAAAAGGGCGTTTCATCAGCACGATGGCGCGTCAGAATCCGGATGTCAACTTTATCGGTGTGGAGGTTATTGAGGAGGTTCTGCTGGATGCAGTAAAACGGATGAATCGCGCAGGCGGCATTCCGGAAAATCTGCGTCTAGTATGGATTAACGCTTCGATACTGGAGGAACTGTTTGCACCGGGCGAAATCGACCGGATTTATCTCAATTTCTCCGACCCGTGGCCAAAAACACGGCATGCTAAACGGCGGCTGACCCATGCATCGTTTTTAGAACAGTATGCGGCAGCGTTGAAGCCGGATGGACAGGTTCATTTTAAAACCGATAATCAGGGGCTGTTTGAGTTTTCCCTGAACGAGTTCAGCGGATGCGGCTGGAAATTACAGAACATTCAGCTGGACATGTATAAAAAACTGCCGGAAGGCAATGTGGCAACCGAGTACGAAACCAAATTTCATGAGGCGGGTATGCCAATCTACCGTTTAGAGGCGGTAAAACCTATAGCCGATTAAATCGGGGGCTGAACATCAGCCAAAGATTTTATATACTTTTTATATTTTTAAGGAGGCTTAGTCCAATGAGCAGTGCTTATATTGAACAGGTCATTGAAGACGTTAAAAAAAGAAATCCAGGTGAACCAGAATTCATCCAGACAGTAGAAGAAGTTCTGCGTTCTCTGGAACCAGCTATGGCGCAGCATCCAGAATACGAAGCTGCAAACATCCTGGGCCGTCTGGTAGAACCAGAAAGACAGATCATCTTCCGTGTAGCATGGGTTGACGATGCTGGTAAAGTACAGGTTAACCGTGGTTTCCGCGTACAGTTCAACAGTGCAATCGGGCCTTACAAAGGCGGTCTGCGCTTCCAGCCAAACGTATACAGCGGTATCATCAAATTCTTAGGCTTCGAACAGATCTTCAAAAACTCCCTGACCGCTCTGCCAATCGGTGGTGGTAAAGGTGGTTCCGACTTCGACCCAACAGGTAAATCCGATGGCGAAGTTATGCGTTTCTGCCAGGCTTTCATGACCGAACTGTATCGTCACATTGGTCCAGACGTTGACGTTCCAGCTGGTGACATGGGCGTTGGCGCTAGAGAAATCGGTTACATGTACGGTCAGTACAAACGTATCCGCGGCGCATTCGAAAACGGCGTATTAACAGGTAAAGACCTGAGCTACGGTGGTTCCCTGATTCGTCCAGAAGCTACCGGTTTCGGTGCAGCTTACTTCGCACAGCACATGCTGAACCATGAAGGTACTTCCTTCGAAGGTAAAAAAGTTGCTGTTACAGGCTTCGGTAACGTTGCTTGGGGCGTAGCTACAAAAGTAACTGAAATGGGTGGTACTGTAGTAACAGTTTCCGGTCCAGACGGTTATGTATACGATCCAGAAGGCGTTAAAGGCGAAAAAATCGACTACTTACTGGAAATGCGTGCTTCCGGTCAGAACAAAGTATCCGTATACGCTGACAAATTCCCATCCGCAACCTTCTACCCAGGTGAAAAACCATGGGGTAAAGTTCCAGATGTAGACGTATACATGCCATGCGCTACTCAGAACGAAATCAGAATCGAAGACGCTGAAGCAATCGTTAAACAGGGCGTTAAATATGTTGTTGAAGTATCCAACATGCCTTGCACCAACGATGCAATCGCTTACCTGCAGAAAAACGGCGTAGTAATGGCTCCATCCAAAGCTGTTAACGCTGGTGGTGTAGCAGTTTCCGCACTGGAAATGAGCCAGAACTCCCAGAGACTGTCCTGGACTGCTGAAGAAGTAGATAAGAGATTATTCGATATCATGAAAGACATCCACGACAACGCAGCTTCCGCAGCTGAAGAATTCGGTTTAGGTTACAACCTGATGAGCGGTGCTAACCTGGCTGGCTTCCGTAAAGTTGCTCGCGCTATGTACCAGCAGGGTGTATTCTAATCGATACCTGACTCAGTCAATTCGATTAGCATCTTAACATGATGACTCAAAGAGGATTCCTTTATAGGAGTCCTCTTTTTTTGTTCGCTTAGGGAAAAAACCACGTGCTATGCACGTGGAGGAAAAGATAGCTTTAGCGTGAAGCATAAAAATACCTCCTGATATAATGAACACAAGCCCGCCAGCTTGAATCAAAAATCAGGAGGTATTTTTATGTCAAAAGATGATAAAAGTTTAGCACACACCAAATGGAATTGCAAATAT
>JAFQEO010000012.1 GCA_017399005.1 Peptococcaceae bacterium
CTGCTGTATTCATGGAATTCGGCATGGGCTGCTTAGGCTGTGCTGCTGCTCATTTTGAAAATATTGAACAGGGTGCTTTAGGCCACGGTATCAATGTACCAGCTTTAATCGAAGCACTGAACAAAGCTGTTGAAGCGTAATTCTTCTTAAACAGTCAACCCCGCCTCTGTAAAGGCGGGGGTTTTTTCTTCGTTTAAAGTAAAAAAGGTGCCAACTCAAGTTGACACCCTCTGCATCTTATCTTTTTATTCTTTTCGATTATTCTTTTGGGCACAGGGCAAAGCATCTTGCCGGGTAGCCGGTGCCGCCTTTTACTTTTGGCCATGTGCAGAAAATGATGCCGCCCACCGGAGGGCACTGTTCTACATTGCACAGCAGTTCCACCTGAATGCGATCCTGCGCCAGAATGTAATATTCGACTTCATAGTTGGTCTGGCCGGATGTAATCGGTGCTTCGGTATCCGATGTCTCGTGGCCGATACCGCCCACATTGCGTTCTTCCACCAGGAATTTCACAGCTTCCAGTTTCCAGCCAGGGAAGTGACGGTTGCCTTCGGCATCCAGATTATCCATGGTCTCGCCCGGGCGTTTGCCCCAGCCGCTCTGGAATACTACAAAGGCTTTTTCCGGAATTCTGCCGTACACTGCCTCCCATTCCAGAATATCTTCCACGGTTAACACATAATCTGCGTTTTCTGCAACTGCCTCTTCTTTATTGATAACACACAGCGGCATAACGGATTCCTGCAAGGTTACCTGCTCCAGGGTGCGTCCGCCTTTCACCATGTGCGCCGGTGCATCTACATGAGTGCCGTACTGCCCCACGGTTGTGTAGGCATGGGCTGCAAAGATTGCTTCTTCTAGGTTCATTTTCTCTTCCACCTGCAGTGCCGGCCAGCCCACCCAGTGCGGTGTTTCCGGGCTCAGTTCGTGGCTCATATCCACCCACTTATAATTTGCCTCCCAGTCTGCAAGCTGCTGCCATAATGTCAGATTTGCCATAACAACCCCTCCAATTATTCACACTGTAATGCTGTGATTGCAATCATATCAACAACATCCTGCACGCTGCAGCCGCGGGACAAATCGTTCACAGGTTTTGCCATACCCTGCAGAATCGGCCCGATAGCGGTTGCATTTGCAAAACGCTGAACCAGTTTGTAACCGATATTACCTGCCTGTAAGTCCGGGAATACCAGAACATTGGCATGGCCAGCCACATCGCTGCCAGGTGCTTTTTTGGCAGCTACCGATGGAACCACTGCCGCATCCAGCTGCAGTTCGCCGTCTACAGCCAGTTCCGGCTGTTTTTCTTTTACGATAGCCAGTGCTTCTGTTACTTTATCTACATTTTCATGTTTTGCAGAACCTTTGGTAGAGAAGGAGAGCATTGCTACATTTGCTTCGCCGCCAATCAAGCTGCGTTTGGTTTCTGCACAGCTGATTGTGATATCTGCCAGCTGCTGGCTGTCCGGATTTGGATTTACCGCGCAATCGCCAAAAATGAACACGCCGTTATCACCATAGGTTGCTTCCGGCAGAATCATTACAAATGCACCGGATACGGTTTTGATACCCGGTTTGGTTTTTACAGTCTGCAGAGCAGCACGCAGTACATCGCCAGTGGTATTTTCCGCACCAGCCAGCAGACCGTCTGCCAGACCTTTCATCAGCATCAGGTTGCCGAAATACAGCGGATTGCGCACAGTCTCAGCTGCTTTTTCCGGTGTCATACCTTTATTTTTGCGCAGTTCATAGAATAATTCTGCGAATGCATCCAGATGTTCGCTGCCTGCGATATCCACGATTTCTACACCATCCAGCACAATGCCTTCCTGTGCAGCCACGCTGCGAATTTCCTCTGCATCACCCAGCAGCACTGGTGTTGCCAGGCCTTCGGCTGCTGCAATGGCAGCACCTTTTAAGGTACGAACTTCGGTACCTTCCGGTAATACAATTCTGCGTCTGTTTGCTTTTGCTTTTTCTTTAAATCCAGCTAATAAATCCATATTGCGCCTCCTTGCCGATTTCATTCTTAATATTATAAATATGTCTGATAAACATATTTGAACCGATATTCACAAAAATATCCTGAAAATAAAAATGTCCGACACCCCGCCGGGAACTCCCCCGACGGAATGTCTGACATGATTTTAAAAACTAGTTGTTGCCGAATGCAGCTGCTACTGTATCCTGAGCGATTGCCAGTTCTTCGTTGGTTGGTACAACCCAAACCTGTACAGTTGCATCTGGAGCACTTACATTCAGTTCTTTGCCGCGTACGTTGTTTACTTCTGTATCAATTTTGATACCTAAGCCGTCCATGTCTGTGCAGATTTCTTCACGAACATCCGGACCGTTTTCACCGATACCTGCAGTGAATACAATGGCATCTACACCGTTCATAGCTGCTACGTAGCTGCCAATGTATTTTTTAACACGATAGATAAAGATGTCTCTAGCCAGTTTCGCCTGTTCGTTGCCGGCAGCAATTGCATCATCGATTTCACGGAAGTCGCTGGATACGCCGGAAACGCCCATCAGACCGGATTCTTTGTTCAGCATCTGGTCCATACGGTCTGGTGTGAAACCTTCATGTTTCATCAGATACAGAACTGCAGTTGCATCGATGTCACCGCAACGGGTACCCATCAGCATACCTTCATGCGGAGTGAAGCCCATAGAGGTATCTACTACTTTACCGTTTTTAACAGCGGTGATACTGGAACCGTTGCCTAAATGGCAGGTGATAATTTTTAATTCTTCGATTGGTCTGCCCATCAGTTCAGCTACACGAGCGGATACATATTTGTGGGATGTGCCGTGTGCGCCGTAACGACGGATTTTGTGTTTTTCTGCATATTCTTTTGGCAAACCATAGGTGTATGCCATTGCAGGCATTGTCTGATGGAATGCGGTATCGAATACAGCTACCTGTGGTTTGCCAGGCATTACTTTAGAGCATGCATCAATGCCTTTTAAGTGTGCAGGGTTGTGCAGCGGAGCCATTGCACCGTATTCTTCGATTTTTGCACGTACCGCTTCATCGATTACTACTGCTTTGCTGAATGTATCGCCGCCCTGTACGATACGATGACCGATTGCATCGATTTCATCCAGAGATTTCAGACCTGCTTCTTTGGTTTCCAGTAAGCCGTTCAGTACCAGTTCTACTGCTACTTCGTGGTTTGGAATTTCCAGTTCGGTTTTGTTTTTCAGACCTTCTGCTTTAATGGTGAAAATACCGGATGGCAGACCGATTTTTTCTACCTGACCCTGAGCCATTACAGATTCGTTGTCCATGTTCAGCAGCTGGAATTTTAAAGAAGAGCTGCCGCTGTTGATTACCAGAATAATCATTATTTTTTCATCCTCCAGTTTATTTTTCTGCCGTCTGACAGATAATTCTTACCTTATTGTGTGCCTAATTCGGTTATTCAAAAATCTTATGTCTTCACACAACTTTTATTATACCTCTATCAAAATTCCTTGTCAACCACAGCAGCCATTCCCAGAAGTTTTTGATAGAGCAATTTATCTTCATCCTTAAACACGTTGAATACAATTCGTTGTACTGAGGTGTCCTGCTGCAAAAACTCCATGGCAGTATTCACTGCAATTTCCGCTGCCGGTTCCTTTGGAAACCCGAATACTCCGGTAGAAATGCAGCAGAACACGACTGACTGCAGCTCATACTGTGCTGCCAGTTCCAGACAGCTTACATAGCACGATTTTAAAAGCTGCTGATGTTCCTCTGTTAATACACCGCGTACAACAGGCCCTACGGTGTGCAGCACATACTGTGCCGGAAGGTTATACCCCTTTGTTATTTTTGCACAGCCTGCCGGTTCATCGTGTCCCTGTTTCTCCATCAGCTCCGCACATTCCAGCCGCAGCTGAACCCCGCTCATGGTATGAATCATATTATCAATACAGCCGTGGTTGGGCTCCCAGCAGCCCAGCATCTGGCTGTTGGCCGCATTCACAATGGCATCGGCTTTCAGCCGGGTGATATCCCCCTGCCACAGTACCAGTTTTTCATGGGCCGGTACCGGTGTAAGCGTGTTCACATCCACAATGCCTTTCTGCCGGGTTATCTCCTGCAGGTATTCATTCTGCACCGCCATAAATTCTCCGCTGCATGGTTCCGGCTGCCGCAGGTTCATCTGCCCTCGCAGCATGGCGAAGGTTCTGCCGTACTGTGTTTCAAGCCACTGGCTGTCTTCCGGATTTTCCTGCTTCAAAACATCGATTAAATATTCCAGCCGCTGCTGCTGCTCCATTATTCCAGCTCCTTCCGGCCACCATTTTCAGAAGCGTCCCCGGTCTGCTGTTCTGGTTTTTCGGCTTTTTCTTCTGCAGCGTCCTGCTTTTCAGCTGCAAGTTCGCGCAGCCTCTGCTGTTCCTGTTTCTGCATCAGATAACGCTTCTGATATTTGAGCCGTGCATAATCGGTAATTTTTTTACAATAGGCCACATTGGCCGGCCCTCCGATGACACCCACCAGCGGCAGCCCCTGAATAAATTTGAGACACAGCATATCTGCCGCAAAACAATCCGCTGTCTGGCGCATCTGAAAATCCAGATCATAACCCATCGGCACACGACGGATATAATAATCCATCAGTTTATCCACCTGCATATTGACTGCCTCTTTTTCGTCATCAGGTGCCAGCGCCGCTTCCAGCAGTTTCAGAATAAAATACTGTTCATCTTCCTCCCGGTAGTCAAAACCATAGCTCAGCGCAATTTCATAGACGCTTTTCAACACAACACCAATAAATACCGGAATATCCGGCAGTCCAATGCCCAGAATCCCCAGGCCGCTGCCTTCAACTGCTGTAATGCCCAGATTGCGCAGATTATTCTGCCCGGCCAGTTTATTTAACCCTTTCAGACTTTTCTTTTTATCAATCAGGTCAAAACTCTGGTCGTACACCCGGTGATGAATGGCAAGCTCATCGCGGTCGTAGGTTTTTTCAATAATAATATTGCCTTTTTCAAAGACAGTTTTAAAGCCCATGTAAAATGCCTGCTGCAGCTTTTCATATAGCTCCGGCGGAATTTTATCTTCCACTTTATCCGTAATAGGCTTAAAGATACCGCCGCCTGTTTTCTGCAGCAGTTTTTCCTCTTTCTGCTGAATCTTTCTGAGATTTTTTCGAATGACTTTGTCCATCTGCACTCGCTCCCCTCTAAACCAGAATCCATTGTGCAAAACACAACAGCAGCACCAGCAGGATTACATTTAACAGCAGAAACAGTTTCATATATCCTGTCTGGTCTGCAGCCGGGTATTTACAATATGCTTTATAACTGATTAAACTTGCCAGACTGGCCACCGGTGTGCCAAGCCCGCCGATATCACAGCCCAGCAGAAGCAGCCGTCCCTGTTCGGTAAAACCGGATAACAGCACCGCTGCCGGTACATTGCTGATTACCTGGCTGCACAGCGC
>JAFQEO010000013.1 GCA_017399005.1 Peptococcaceae bacterium
CCGATATCAGTAAGCAAAGCACGAGTCTGGCCGGTTGGCATGGTGAATCTCTGATTCAGATATTGCAGACATGCAGTCAATTCTCCGGCAGGGCCGCCATACTGTGCGATCAGTGTTTTGGCGAATTTTAAATCTTTTGATTTTACATCAATGGGAAACTGCAGCTTTTTCTCGTAAATCCACATTATACATTACCTCCTCTTTCCCATGGCCATGGGTCATTAATCCAGCTCCATGGATAAGTAGCCGGGCAGTGGCCAAAATTGTTCATTGGACCATACTGCAATTCATAGCTGGATTTTGCTGCCCAATATTGTTCAAATAGCTGATTGTAATCGCTGATTGCCTGCTGATTATCGGGATTGGTATCCAGATACAGGTTTAAATCAACAAGTGAGAAACTAAGCTGCTGCAATTCCAGGAGTGCAGCTTTTTGTGCTGATCCTGCATTGCTGCCGGGAGTGAAACTGCCGTATGCAGGGCAGTTATTATTTTTTTTCATAATGCACGGGCTCCTTTCGTTATAGATTTGGGTATGACTAGCGTTTTTTCTGCATATTCATGGACTGCATCTGCATAGCTGTCATATTTGTCATGCCGTTCATATTCTGCACAGGCACAGCGGATTGCGAACTGACAGGCGGCATAATGGTCGGTACATAAGTCTGTTTTAGGTTGACAAATGCGGTGCCGTACATTAAGGCTTCTGATGGTGCCATTGGAGTTACATATTCCTGCCATGGCACAGAAATCATGGCCAGCTTTGGCCCATTTGCGGTTTGTATCATAAAACATACCTCCTTTCCATCACATGGTATATTCTATGAAGGGGACAAGAAGAAGGTGAAAGTGCTGCCTGTTCGGTTTTGGAAGAATTATGACAGTTTTTTATGGAATTAGATAGTAGCTTGTGTTAAGCACAAACCGCAGATATAATATATGAGGAGTGAACATAAAGGAGACGATATTATGAATATGCAGCTGATTGCAAAACTATCGCTGCTCTTGGCAACACTGATTTGGGGCAGCAGTTTTATTATTATGAAAGATGCGCTGGATGATATTACAACATTTTATCTGCTGGCGGTGCGTTTTACAGGTGCATTTATACTTCTGGGAATTGTATTTTGGAAAAAATGGAAACATATCAGCAAGGATGTTGTTGTGGCAGGGTTTGTTATGGGCACAGCGCTGATTGCTGCTTATGCGTTCCAGACATTTGGCCTGGCGGAGACTACACCCGGCAAAAACGCGTTCTTAACGGCCGGATATTGTATTCTGGTGCCGTTTCTGTTCTGGATGCTGTCCGGAACCCGACCGGATAAATTTAACGTCTTAGCGGCGATTTTATGCATCGTGGGGATTGGTCTGGTGGCGCTGGATGAACAGCTAACTATCGGTCGCGGTGATTTACTGACCTTAGTCTGCTGTATTTTCTATGCACTGCACATTGTGGTATCGGCACAGTTTACCCGTACTATGGATGTAATGCTCTTGACCATCGGGCAGTTTTTCTTTGCGGCAGCATGGAGCTGGGTGATGGCTCTTTTGTTTGAACCGCCTCTGGTGGTGTCTGAAATGAGTACAGAGATTTGGATGGTGCTTGGATATCTATGTGTGTTTGCTACAGCCGGTGCGCTGGGGCTGCAGACATTCGGGCTCAAATACACCTCACCTTCAGCGGGAGCACTGATTTTGAGTCTGGAATCGGTGTTTGGCGTCATCTTTTCTATTATGGTAGGGGCAGAGGCTGTTACCGTGCGGCTGCTCATTGGTTTTGCAGTTATTTTTATTGCGATTGTAGTATCAGAGACTAAACTGGAGTTTTTATTTACGGATAAAAACGGCAAAAAGAAACGCGCACCGGAATACCGTGCGCGTATGAATGAAAAAGAATAACTTTTCCGGTTTGCTTTATTTTAATTTTGCTTTGATAAACTGCACAAAGGTGGATGCATAATAATCTGCTAATGTGCTGCCGCTTTTTACATCGTAAAATGCGATTGTATCGCCCAGAGCCTGTTCATATTCCAGAAATGCCTGGTCGATATCCAGGGTATCCACACCCGGCAGTTTGGCTACCATAGCTTTTAAACGGTGTTCAAAAATTTCGAGATGACCTTTCATTTGAAATCTCCTTTCCAAAATCTTTTGCTATAATTTTATATTGTAGCGCAAAAAGAAAAATAAATAAAGAGATTTGCAGAAAATGATTGTATTTTTGTCATAGTTCAAGGTATAATGGATGCAATGTGACACGATAATTTAGGAATATGACAGCATAAAACTGAAAATTGAAATAATTGCGTGTCATAAATTTGCAGTAATTGCCGAAATGCTGAAGCTGCGGTGTTTCAAAAATAGGAGAGAAATATGGCACGAGTTCGCAAACAGCCCGGCACACGGGAGGCGCTGATGCAGTATGCGCCTGTTGTAGTGCTGGAACCGGAACAGAATAAAGGAAACTGGAAAGCAGTGTTTGGCAATGATCATCCGATTCAGATTGAAGTAGGGATGGGAAAAGGGAAATTTGTCAGCACAATGGCACGACAGAATCCGGATATCAATTTTATAGGTATAGAAGTGATTGAAGAAGTGCTGCTGGATGCCGTGAAACGCATGAACCGTGCAGAGGGCATCCCGGACAACCTGCGACTGGTATGGGTTAATGCTTCTCTTCTGGAGGATTTGTTTGATGCAGGAGAAGTAGACCGTATTTACCTCAACTTTTCCGACCCATGGCCTAAAACACGCCATGCAAAACGCCGTTTGACCCACAAAGGCTTTCTGGAGCAGTATGCAGCCATTCTAAAAGCGGAAGGGCAGGTCCATTTTAAGACAGATAATCAGGGGCTGTTTGAATTTTCGCTCAACGAGTTCAGTGCCTGTGCTTGGCGCTTGCAGCATATTCAGCTGGATATGTACAAAAAACTGCCGGAAGGAAATGTAGCTACTGAATATGAAACGAAATTTCATAATCAGGGTATGCCGATTTACCGCCTAGAGGCAATAAAACCGACCGTTTAATCGGTGCCGCATTTGCGGCAGATTTAAAAATATAATTTCATTATTTTTTGGAGGAGGCGCTCATATGAACGCATACATTGAACAGGTAATTGAAGATGTGAAAAAAAGAAATCCGGGAGAACCTGAATTTATTCAGGCAGTAGAAGAAGTACTGCGCTCTCTGGAACCAGCAATGGCACAGCATCCGGAATATGAAGAAGCAAATATTCTGGGCCGTCTGGTTGAACCAGAACGTCAGATTGCTTTCCGTGTTGCATGGGTAGATGACAATGGCAAAGTACAGGTAAACCGTGGCTGGAGAATCCAGTTCAACAGTGCTATTGGGCCTTACAAAGGCGGTCTGCGCTTCCATCACACAGTATATAGCGGTATTATCAAATTTTTAGGGTTTGAACAGATTTTCAAAAACTCTATGACCGGTCTGCCTATGGGCGGCGGTAAAGGTGGTTCTGACTTCGACCCACGCGGTAAATCCG
>JAFQEO010000014.1 GCA_017399005.1 Peptococcaceae bacterium
AATCAATGAATATGGGTTCATTGAATCTCCATATCGTAAAGTAGATAAAGCGACAGGAATTGTAACAGAGGAAATTGAATATCTGGCAGCGGACGAAGAAGATAAATTTATCGTTGCACAGGCAAACTCTCCTCTGGATGCAGATGGTCGTTTTGTTGAGAAAAAAGTAAACGCTCGCTATGGACACGCTAATATTATTGTTGACAGTGAAAAAGTTGACTATATGGACGTATCTCCAAAGCAGGTTGTTTCTATCGCAACTGCGCTGATTCCGTTCTTGGAACACGACGACGCGAACCGTGCGCTGATGGGTGCGAACATGCAACGTCAGGCTGTGCCTCTGCTTCGCACTGATGCACCATATGTTGGTACTGGTATGGAATATCGTGCAGCGTATGACTCCGGTGTTATGGTAATTGCTGAAAATGCAGGGACTGTAGAATATGTTTCTGCACGAGAAATTGTTATTAAACGTGCCGACGGAGTGAAAGACCGTTATAAACTGGCGAAATTTGAACGTTCCAACCAGGGCAGCTGTATCAATCAGAAACCATTGGTGAAAAAAGGCCAGGTGGTAGAAGCGGGTGCAATTCTGGCCGATGGTCCATCTACTGACCATGGTGAACTGGCGCTGGGGCGCAACGTATTGATTGCCTTTATGAACTGGGAAGGCTACAACTACGAAGACGCGGTTTTATTGAGCGAAAAACTGGTAAAAGAAGATTATTATACATCTATTCATATTGAAGAATATGAATGTGATGCACGTGACACTAAATTAGGGCCTGAAGAAATTACACGCGACATTCCAAATGTGGGCGAAGATGTGCTGAAAAATCTGGATGAAAGAGGTATCATTCGTGTAGGTGCAGAAGTACGTCCTGGTGATATTCTGGTTGGGAAAGTAACACCAAAAGGTGAAACTGAACTGACAGCAGAAGAACGTCTGCTGCGTGCAATCTTTGGTGAAAAAGCTCGTGAAGTAAGAGATACTTCTCTGCGTGTACCTCATGGTGAAGCAGGGATTATTGTAGATGTAAAAGTATTTACTGCTGAAAATGGTGACGATTTATCTCCTGGTGTGAATCAGGTAGTTCGCTGCTATATTGCACAGAAGAGAAAAATTTCTCAGGGTGACAAAATGGCGGGCCGTCATGGTAATAAAGGGGTTGTATCTCGTGTTCTGCCTGAATGCGACATGCCATTCCTGGAAGACGGTACACCGGTTGAAATTGTGCTGAACCCGCTGGGCGTACCTTCTCGTATGAACATTGGGCAGGTATTAGAAGTGCATTTGGGTATGGCAGCAAAAGCTTTAGGCATTCGTTTGGCGACACCTGTATTTGATGGCGCAGAAGAACAGGATATTCTGGATATGCTGCAAAAAGCAAACGATCAAAGCAATATGGCATATCCGGCGACAGGTAAATTTGTAGTAAGAGATGGTCGTACCGGTTTGCCGTTCGATAATCCGGTTACCGTTGGTTATATGTATTATCTGAAACTGGCGCATTTAGTTGATGATAAAATCCATGCACGTTCCACAGGTCCGTACTCTCTGGTTACACAGCAGCCACTGGGCGGTAAAGCACAGTTTGGTGGTCAGCGTTTCGGGGAAATGGAAGTTTGGGCGCTGGAAGCATATGGCGCTGCATATACACTGCAGGAAATTCTGACTGTAAAATCTGACGATATTGTTGGTCGTGTAAAAACATATGAAGCGATTGTAAAAGGTGAAAACATTCCGGAACCTGGCGTGCCTGAATCCTTTAAAGTACTGATTAAAGAATTACAGAGTCTGTGTCTGGATGTTAAGATTCTGAACGAATTTGACGAAGAAATTGAATTCGGTGAAGATGATGATGATATCGTAGAAACAGCAAAAGAGCTTGGCATTGATTTGCCTGCTGAAAAATCTAAAGGTGATGCGGAAGCTTCCGGTGCCTTCAATGATTTCTTGATTGAAACAGAAGATGGCCCTGTAGAAGAAGAACCGATGGACGATGATGATATGCTGGATGACGATATGGACATGGCGTTTGATCTTAATGATGATTTAGACGATGTCGATGATTTCATCTTAAGTGATGAATCGTTTTAATTAACAACAGATTTTTGGGAAGGGAGCGAGCCCTTTGTTAGATGTTAATAATTTTGATAGAATTAGAATAGGTCTTGCTTCCCCTGATCAGATCCGTGAATGGTCTAGCGGGGAAGTAAAAAAACCGGAAACAATCAACTATCGTACTTTAAAACCGGAACGTGACGGTTTATTCTGTGAACGCATTTTCGGGCCTACGAAAGACTGGGAATGTAACTGTGGTAAATATAAACGCATTCGTTATAAGGGTGTTGTTTGTGACCGCTGCGGTGTAGAAGTTACCCGTTCTAAAGTAAGAAGAGAACGTCTTGGTCATATTGAACTGGCTGCGCCATGTTCTCACATTTGGTATTTTAAAGGAATTCCAAGCAGAATGGGGTTATTGCTGAACATTTCCCCAAGACAATTGGAAAAAGTAATTTACTTTGTTTCTTATATTGTGTTGGATGGCGGTGATACTCCATTAGAAAAAATGTCGCTGCTGACAGAAACTGAGTACAGAGAAAACAAAGAAAAATACGGCAATGGATTCCGTGCAGGGATTGGTGCAGAAGCAATCAAAGAACTGCTGGAAGAAATGGATTTGGATGCACTGTATGAAGAACTGAAAGAAGAAGTGCGCACAACTACCGGTCAGAGAAATGTAAAAGCTGTAAGACGGTTAGAAGTTGTAGAAGCGTTTAAAAACTCTAACAACAAACCAAGCTGGATGATTTTAGATGTACTGCCGGTAATTCCACCGGAAATCCGTCCTATGGTACAGCTGGATGGCGGTCGTTTTGCTACATCTGACTTGAACGATTTATATCGTCGCGTTATTAACCGCAACAACCGTTTGAAACGTTTGTTGGATTTAGGTGCTCCGGACATTATTGTACGTAATGAAAAACGTATGCTGCAGGAAGCTGTAGATGCCTTGATTGATAACGGCAGACGCGGCAGACCTGTAACAGGGCCAGGGAACCGTCCGCTGAAATCTCTGAGCGATATGCTGAAAGGGAAACAGGGTCGTTTCCGTCAGAACTTGTTAGGGAAACGTGTTGACTACTCCGGCCGTTCTGTAATCGTAGTAGGTCCTGAATTAAAAATGCATCAGTGCGGTTTGCCAAAAGAAATGGCAATTGAATTATTCAAACCGTTTGTAATGAAAAAACTGGTAAGTGATGGTTATGCACATAATATTAAAAGTGCAAAACGTATGGTTGAACGCTTAAGACCGGAAGTATGGGATGTGCTGGAAGAAGTAATTAAAGACCATCCTGTTATGCTGAACCGTGCTCCTACTTTGCATAGATTAGGGATTCAGGCGTTCGAACCGGTATTGGTAGAAGGCCGTGCATTGAGACTTCATCCGCTGGTATGTACTGCGTTCAATGCGGACTTCGACGGTGACCAGATGGCGATTCATGTACCATTGTCTGCTGAAGCACAGGCAGAAACACGTCTGTTGATGCTGGCTGCAAACAATATTTTGAACCCGAAAGATGGGAAACCGGTAACCACACCAACACAGGACATGATTTTAGGTTCTTACTACCTGACAATTGACCGTGAAGGTGCATTAGGGGAAGGTAAAATCTTTAAAGATAACAATGAAGCACTGCTGGCATATGATGCCGGTGAACTGCATCTGCAGGCTAAAATCTTTATTCGTCAGGAAAACGGCAGCCGTTATGGTATTCCGGACGGTTCTCGCTTGGAAACTACAGCCGGCCGCATCATTTTCAATGATGTAATTCCTGAAGAAGTTGGTTTCGTAAATGAAACTGTAGGCAAAAAAGGTCTGGGCAAAATTGTAGCAAAATGCTATAAACTGCTGGGTGCTTCCGCAACAGCAAAAATGCTGGACGGGATTAAAGCGCAAGGCTTTAAATATTCTACCAGAGCCGGCTTTACAGTTGCATTTAGTGATATTGTGGTTCCTGAAGCGAAAACAGAAATTCTGCAGTCTGCAGACCGTGAAGTAGAACGTATCGAGCAGAAATTCAGACGCGGTTTAATTACTGAAGAAGAACGTTACAATCTGGTTATCAAAGTATGGAACAAAGCAACAAAAGATGTAACAGATGCGCTGTTGGGCAGTCTGGACAAATTTAATAATATTAACATGATGGCAACTTCCGGTGCCCGCGGTAACAACCAGCAGATTCGTCAGCTGGCAGGGATGCGTGGTTTGATGGCAGACTCTACCGGTCGCACAATCGAACTGCCGATTAAAGCAAACTTCCGTGAAGGCCTGAATGTACAGGAATACTTTATTTCTTCTCATGGTGCTCGTAAAGGGTTAACCGATACTGCGCTGCGTACAGCGGACTCCGGTTACTTGACCAGACGTTTGGTTGACGTTGCACAGGAAGTAATTGTCCGTGAAGATGATTGTCATACTACCAAAGGTTTGCTGGTAGAAGCAATTAAAAACGGCAATGAAATTATCGAACCGCTGGAAGAACGTATTGCCGGCCGTTATGCGCTGGAACCTGTTATTCATCCGCAGACCGGTGAAGTGATCGTTGCTGCAAATGAAGAAATTACAGATGATTTGGCTGCATTGATTCAGAGTCTGGGTATTGAACAGGTAGTTATCCGCAGTGCATTGACATGCAAGAGCCGTCACGGCATTTGCTGCAAATGCTATGGCCGTAATCTGGCAACAGGCGGTCATGTAGATATCGGTGAAGCGGTTGGTGTTATCGCTGCTGAATCTATCGGTGAACCAGGTACACAGTTGACCATGCGTACTTTCCACACTGGTGGGGTTGCAGGGGACGATATTACCCAAGGTTTGCCTCGTGTAGAAGAATTATTTGAAGCACGTAAACCGAAAGGGCAGGCAATCATTGCCGAAGCCGGCGGTGTTGTTCATATTCAGGATGTGAAAAACAGAAAAGAAATCACCATTACCGGTGGTGATGGCGAAGCTCAGGTATACACTGTTCCTTACGGTGCGCGTTTGAAAGTAAATGAAGGTGTTGTAGTGGAAGCCGGTCAGGAATTGACAGAAGGCTCTATCAACCCGCATGACTTATTACGTGTAAAAGGTGCTCTGGGTGTTCAGAGATATATCCTGAGTGAAGTTCAGAAAGTTTACCGTCTGCAAGGGGTAGACATTAACGATAAACATATTGAAGTAATGGTACGCCAGATGCTGCGTAAAGTGAAAGTGGAAGATCCAGGGGATACCAATCTGCTGCCTGGCGGTCAGGTTGATGTATTTACTTTTGAATCGGAAAACGAACGTGTCGCTGCAGAAGGCGGTCAGGAAGCAATCGGGAAAACCATGCTGTTAGGTATTACCAAAGCTTCGCTGGCAACAGAATCCTTTATGTCTGCGGCTTCCTTCCAGGAAACTACAAGAGTACTGACCGATGCTGCAATCAAAGGTAAAGTGGATCCATTGATGGGTCTGAAAGAAAACGTAATCTTAGGGAAACTGATTCCTGCCGGTACCGGTATGAGCCGTTACAGAGGCATTAAGGTTACAAATGAAACTGCTGAACCTGTAGTATCTGAAGAAATTGCTGATACTAATGATGAAGAAATTCTTTTATAATTTGTCTTGACAGGCTATATGCGGTGTGTTAAACTACAATAGTTCGCGTGAGTAAAAGCTGTGCTTTATGGCACAGCTTTTACAAAGCACTTTTGCGACACGCCCGTAAGCGTTGTTTAAAATTTACTTATTGTTTTAATTTCGAGGAAGGAGGTGCAGAGCATGCCAACAATTAACCAATTGGTTAGACAAGGTAGATATGTAGCTGATAAAAAATCTACAGCTCCTGCATTAAAAAATAATCCACAGAAGAGAGGCGTATGTACAAGAGTATATACTACCACTCCTAAAAAACCTAACTCTGCGTTACGTAAAGTTGCCCGTGTTAAATTAACAAACGGCATCGAAGTAACAGCGTACATTCCAGGTATCGGTCACAACTTACAGGAACACAGTGTTGTTCTGGTAAGAGGTGGTAGAGTTAAAGACTTACCAGGGGTTCGTTATCATCTGGTTCGTGGTACTCTGGATGCAGCTGGCGTAAACAATCGTAACCAGTCTCGTTCCAAATACGGTACAAAGAGACCAAAAGCAAACAAAAAATAATTAAGATTGCTGTTTGAATCAAGGCAGAGAGGGGGATAATATGTCCAGAAAAGGTGCAGCTCCAAAAAGAGAAGTATTAGCTGACCCAATTTACAATAGTAAAAAAGTTACCAAACTGATCAACCAGATCATGTTAGACGGTAAAAAAGGTGCAGCTGAAAAAGCAGTATATGGAGCTTTCGATATTATTGCAGAAAAAACAGGTAAAGATGCTTTAGAAGTTTACGAAGAAGCTCTGAAAAATGTAATGCCTGTATTAGAAGTAAAAGCTCGTCGTGTAGGTGGTGCTAACTATCAGGTGCCAATCGAAGTAAGAGCAGATCGTCGTCAGACACTGGGGATTCGTTGGATTGTAATGTTCGCTCGTAAAAGAGGCGAAAAAACAATCACCGAAAAACTGGCTAACGAATTAATGGATGCCGCTAACAACATGGGTGGCGCTGTTAAGAAAAAAGAAGATACACACAAAATGGCAGAAGCAAACAAAGCTTTCGCACATTATCGCTGGTAGGATTTCACTTTTTAACTTAGCGTAAGGAGAAAAAACGATGGGTAGAGCCTTTCCTTTAGAAAAAACCAGAAATATTGGTATCATGGCACACATCGATGCTGGTAAAACAACCACTACCGAACGTATTCTGTACTACACCGGTCGCGTACACAAAATCGGTGAAGTACATGATGGCGCAGCTACAATGGACTGGATGGTTCAGGAGCAGGAACGTGGTATCACAATCACTTCCGCTGCTACAACAGCTGAATGGCAGGGTCACCGTTTGAACATCATCGACACCCCAGGTCACGTTGACTTTACTGTAGAAGTAGAACGTTCCCTGCGTGTACTGGACAGCTCCGTTGGGGTTTTCTGTGCAGTAGGTGGTGTACAGCCACAGTCTGAAACTGTATGGCGTCAGGCTGACACATACGGCGTACCAAGACTGGCTTATGTAAATAAAATGGACAGAACCGGTGCAAA
>JAFQEO010000015.1 GCA_017399005.1 Peptococcaceae bacterium
CACCTGTACCCATCCCGAACACAGAAGTTAAGTCCTCCAGCGCCGATGGTACTGCGTATTCTTTTCGTGGGAGAGTAGGTCATTGCCAGGATAGAGAAAGAGAAGAGAGCTAATCTGACGGATTAGCTCTCTTCTCTTTTGTTGTCTGAAATTCTATTTCAGAAACGCTGATAGATTTATGTCTAATAAGGGTATATAATAAAAAACTTCTGTTGAGACACAACGTGATGTATAGAAAAAGACTATAAGGATAAAGAAAGAAAGCTCTTTTCATTTAACTGCCAATATGATATAGTAATTAAACGAACTATATCTAGTGATATTTTGTTAATATAATTGGAAAATTTCACTAGATTTAGTTTGTTTGATAGACAATACAAGAAGTTAAGTTAAATAGAAGTTATTACTGAAGGGGGAACGCGCAATATGGAAGGATATTATGTAATAAAGAAAGACGGAACAAGAGAGGCATTTGATGTTTCAAAAGTAACGAAAGCTGTTAATAAATCGGCTTATCGTGCAATGGTAGAATTTACAGAGTCTGATTTGAATTTTATTTCCGGCTTTGTTGAAGCCAAAGTGCGTTCTAGAACAACAAAAGAAGTGCCTATCAGTGAAATGCATAATATTGTGGAAAGTGCGCTGGACAACACAAATCCTCTGGTTGCGAAAAGCTATCGTGATTACCGGAATTACAAACAGGATTTTGTGCATATGCTAGATGAAGTGTATAAAAAAAGTCAGTCGATCATGTATATCGGCGATAAAGAGAACAGCAATACTGACAGTGCGCTAGTTTCTACCAAACGCAGTCTGATTTTTAATCAGCTTAATAAGGAATTGTATCAGAAATTTTTCCTGACCACGGAAGAACTGCAGGCCTGCCGGGAAGGCTATATTTATATTCATGATATGTCGGCTCGTCGTGATACTATGAACTGCTGCCTCTTTGATGTACAAAATGTGCTGAAGGGCGGCTTTGAGATGGGGAATCTGTGGTACAATGAACCAAAAAGCCTGAATGTTGCTTTCGATGTTATCGGTGATATTGTTTTGAGTGCAGCCAGCCAGCAGTATGGGGGGTTTACGATTCCAAGCGTGGATCTGATTCTGGAACCATATGCAGAGCTGAGCTACAGTAAAGATGTAGCCAAATATCTGGAACTGGGGTTAACACAGGAACGGGCCGAAGAAGAGGCACTGAAAAATATTGAATATGAATTCCGGCAGGGATTCCAGGGCTGGGAGTATAAATTCAATACTGTCGGTTCCAGCCGTGGGGATTATCCGTTTATTACAGTGACCACCGGTACAGGCACAGGGCGTTTTGCAAAGATGGCATCGATTACAATGTTTGAAGTGCGTCGCGGCGGACAGGGAAAAGCCGGTTTCAAAAAACCAGTGCTGTTCCCGAAAATCGTATTTCTGTATGACAAAGAACTGCATGGTCCGGGAAAATGCTGCGAAGATGTTTTTGAAGCGGGGATTCTGTGTTCCAGCAAAACCATGTATCCTGACTGGCTCAGCCTGACAGGAGACGGTTATGTAGCCGGTATCTATAAAAAATACGGAAAGATTATCAGCCCGATGGGCTGTCGTGCCTTCCTGTCTCCATGGTTTGAACGTGGCGGCATGAAACCTGCCGATGACGATGACCAGCCGGTGTTTGTTGGGCGATTCAATATTGGTGCAATCAGTCTGCACTTGCCAATGATTCTGGCAAAATCCCGTCAGGAAAGCAGAGATTTCTACGAAGTGCTGGATTATTATCTGAATCTGATTCGGAAACTGCATATCCGCACCTATGATTATCTGGGTGAAATGAGAGCATCCACCAATCCGCTGGCTTATTGCGAAGGCGGGTTTTATGGTGGTAACCTGAATATTCACGATAAAATCAAGCCGCTTTTAAAAACAGCAACAGCATCTTTTGGAATTACTGCGCTGAATGAATTGCAGCAGCTGTATAATAAAAAATCGCTGGTAGAAGACGGTGCATTTGCACTGGAAGTATTGGAATATATCAATAAAAAAATTAACGAGTTTAAAGAGGAAGATGGCAATCTGTATGCGATTTACGGGACACCGGCAGAATCTCTGACTGGGCTGCAGGTGCAGCAGTTCCGTGCAAAATTCGGAATTATTGAAAATGTTTCTGACCATGCCTATGTAAGCAACAGCTTCCACTGCCATGTGTCTGAAGATATTACTCCGATTGAAAAACAGAACCTGGAATACCGTTTCTGGGAGCTGTGTAATGGCGGCAAAATCCAGTATGTGAAATATCCGATTGATTATAATATGGAAGCGCTGAAAACTCTGGTGCGCCGTGCGATGGATATGGGCTTTTATGAAGGTGTAAACCTGTCGCTGGCTTACTGTGATGAATGTGGTCATCAGGAACTGGAGATGGATGTCTGCCCGAAATGCGGCAGCCGGAATCTGACAAAAATTGAGCGTATGAATGGTTATCTGTCCTATTCCCGTGTGAAAGGCGATACCCGTTTAAATGATGCGAAAATGGTTGAAATTTCAGAAAGGAAGAGCATGTAATGCGATACCATAATATTACTCATGATGATATGCTGAACGGTGACGGGCTTCGCGTTGTGCTCTGGGTGGCTGGCTGCACACATCAGTGTGAGCAGTGTCAGAATCCGATTACCTGGGATATTGAAGGCGGAATTCCGTTTGATGATGCGGCTCGTGAGGAAATTTTTGCAGAGCTGCAGAAAGATTATATTTCCGGCATTACATTCAGTGGCGGGGACCCGCTTCATCCGCACAACCGTGCCGAAGTGGCTGCCCTTATCCGGGAAATTAAAGAGAAATTTCCGCAGAAAACCATCTGGCTGTATACCGGCTATGTGTGGGATGCGGTAAAAAATCTTCCGTACATTGCTGATGTGGATGTGCTGGTGGACGGGCCGTTTCAGATTGACAAGCTGGATGTAAAACTGCACTGGCGTGGAAGTGCCAATCAGCGAGTGATTAATGTAAAAGAGACATTGCGCCTGGGACAGATGGTGCTCTGGTCTGAATAAAAATATTGAAACCTTCAGTTCGGGGAAGTGCCTCGGACTGAAGGTTTTTTTGAATGAATCTATGTACCTTGACTCTGAAATGTGGTAAAATAAAATGTGATTTATTTACAACGCACTTTAATTTTTACGATATTAGAGGTGTTTCTATGCAGAGAGTCGCAAAATTTTATAAAGTGAGCCTGAAACAGTTTCAGGAAGGCTGGCAGGATACTTTTGGACAGGCTGCAGAGCAGGAAGTTTATGAATCTTTAAAACTGCCTGTACGTGCTACCGCCGGTTCGGCCGGTTATGATTTCTTCAGCCCGCTGACATTTTCACTGGCTCCGGGAGAAACTATCAAAATTCCAACAGGAATCCGTGCAGAAATCAGTGAAGGCTGGGTGCTGCAGTGTTATCCGCGCAGCGGTCTGGGCTTCAAATTCCGCCTGCAGCTGAATAATACGGTTGGAATTATTGACAGTGACTATTTTTATTCGGATAATGAAGGTCATATCTTTGCGAAAATCACCAATGACAGCAAAGAAGGAAAAACGCTGACCGTGGAAGCGGGGCAGGGCTTTATGCAGGGTATTTTTATGCCGTTTGGTATCACCGTGGATGATGAAGTGACTGCTGTTCGCAACGGCGGATTTGGCAGCACAACAAAATAAATTGCAGTTAACAGACATCATGTTTGAAGGGGGCAACGATTATGCAGTGTCCGGTTTGTCAGGGTGACAGCAAAGTATTAGATACAAGATGGATTGAAGAAGAAAATTCGATTCGTCGCAAACGGGAATGCATACAATGTAACAAACGATTTGTTACTTATGAAAAAATTGAGGACAAACCTCTGGTCGTTATCAAAAAAAGCGGGCGCAGAGAGCTGTTTGATGATTCCAAACTTCTGAAAGGTCTGGCAAAGGCCTGTGAAAAACGGCCGGTTAGTATTGATCAGCTGAAACAGATGATTGCGGATGTAGAGAAAGAACTGAAAAACCAGTATACAGAAGTACCAGTCAGCGAGATTGGGGAGTGCATTATGCGCAAACTGTTGCAGATGGATGAAGTGGCTTATGTGCGTTTTGCCTCTGTTTATAAAGAATTCAGTGATGTACAGACTTTTATACGGGAAATTGAAGTCATGAAGGAGAGAAAGTAATTCATGGATGAACAGGTACTGCGCTATCGGGAAGCAAAACTGATGGAGCCGATTTATCGTATGTTCAAAGTCATTGAACAGGAAGATGTACTGAAGGCACAGACGCTGATGTCCGTTACCATGCAGTATATTATCGAGCATTACAGTGGAAAAAATCTGACACCGGCTGATGTACAGCAGATTCTTCGGGCGGTATTGCTGAAAGAGGAAGACGGCAGATATTATGCCATGTATGTATATAATGAGATTCAGGTAAAGGCCGCTGGCTGGCTGACAATTCTGGCTGTTGACTGTCCGGTAACGCTGGAAGCGCTCGGGGCAATGGCAGACAAGCTGGCAGAAGAACTGCAGAAAAAGGATTTTATCACCTTAACGGCAGCTGAGGTTATGAATCTGCTGGAACAGATTGTGATGCCGGTGGATGCTGTGGTTCTGGAACGGCTGCAGCTGAACAGAGAGCGTTATCTTGCAGAATTAAGAACTTTTTTAGTACAATGAGCGTCTAATAAACAGGAAACTGTCTGCGTTTAGCAGAAAAGAAAGACAACAGGGCAGAATAACTGGCAAAAGGAGCGTTGACCATTGGATAAAGAAAAAGGGACGAGCGGTCAGAGCCGCTCAGAAAAACATACAAAACATAGCAAAAGTAAAAGAGTAAATGGCAAAAAAATTGCACTGATTGTATTTCTGGTAATTGTTTTACTGGCAGCCAGTGCTATTGCAATGGCTTTTATGAATATTAAGCCGCCTGTAATCGGCGATATCATTGATGGTAAAAAAGATGAGGGGCGGACAGATGGTGTTTACAGTGTTCTGGTTGTCGGTACTGACAAAGTAGGGTTGAATACCGATACGATTCTGGTGGCATCTCTGGACAGTGTAAATAATCGTGCCAGTGTGATGAGTATTCCGCGCGATACGATGTCTAATGTGAATCGCAATGTAAAAAAAATCAATGCAGCGTATTCGATTGGTGCGAAAAATGGCAAAGGCAATGTGAAAAAACTGAAAGAGGAAGTATCTGACCTGATAGGGTTTGAGGTAGATAATTATGTGGTTGTAAATCTCAAGGCTTTTGAAGAACTGATTGATGCTATCGGCGGTGTTACCATTGACGTGCCGCGTAATATGAACTATGATGATCCGTATCAGGATTTGCATATTCATATTGACAAAGGTCTGCAGACTTTAAACGGGGAGCAGGCAATTGGATTTGTTCGTTACCGCAGCGGGTATGCAGAAGGCGATATCGGTCGTGTAAAAGCCCAGCAGCTGTTTATCGAGGCTCTGGTAAATCAGGTGGCATCTCCGTCTACGGTTACCAAAATGCCAAAACTGATTGACATTGTGCTGGAAAACATGGATACAGATTTAACGAACGGTGAATTAATCTGGTTCGGGAAAGAAGTTCTGGATATTGATATGGAAAACGACTTCCACATGTTTGTACTGCCGGGTGAAGCGCAGTATGTAGGCAATGTATCATATTATTTACCAGATAAAGCGGGAATTCTGGAAGTTGTAAATAACTACTTTAATCCAAATGAAGAACCGATTACAAACCTGAATGTGGTGGATATGGCTGCAATTCGTCAGAAAGAGGCCGCTCGTCAGGAAGCGTTAACCGAAGAACAGCGTCGGCAGGCAGAAGAACTGAAGGAACAGCTGGAAAACGATGTAATCATTCTTGATGAAAACGGAAATCCGGTGGAACCTTTGCCGGATGAAGGAGACAATGGAGAAATCGGCAGTGAAACAGATACTCCATCAGGTGAAGGTCAACAGGAACTGACTGGAACAGATGAACATACAAACGGGAATGGTACACTGGAACAGCCGGCAACACAGCCTGGCAGTATTCCAGGTGAGGTGCTGCAGGGTCAGGAACCGCCTGTGAATCCAAATCCACAGCCAGAAATACCACCTGCTGATACTGGCAGCAATACCGTAGAAACACAGCCTGGTGCTATTCCGGGTGAAGTGCTGAAACAGGATCCCGTGTAACAGGCATTAAATAAAAGGAGAATTGTTATGTTTGCAGAACAGAAAGATACGATTTTAGAAACTATTCGTTTAGCAAAAGAAAGAGAAGAAGCCCGCATTGCATATGAGGCAGAGAACGGTCCTAAAAAATGGGGGGTCTATCTGCCGGAAGAAAAGGCACTGAATGAATATCTGCTGACGGTAGAACGCGAAGTGGTAGAGGTTTTGGAAGTACTGATGCTGCTGGGGCGTAATGATGAACGTCGCAAAGAAGGTCTAACACCGGAAGAAAACTATCTGGAACTGCAGCAGGAACGGTATCATCATCATCCGGATCAGCTGGCAGCTGTATATTATTTAACCGGCAAACGTCCTCTGCATAAATTCATTGAAGATGGTCTGGAATATCTGGGCGTTGTGCTGTAAAAAAATAATATCGAAATGGCGACAGAAGAAGAATTAATTCTTCTGTCGTTTTTTTATAGGATAGACCATATTATTTGAAGCAAAAAGGAGATGAATGAGGCTGTGAAACGATCCATTTGTTATCGATGGTTTTTTTATTTGAGCGGATTAACGATTCTCGCCTTTGGTCTAACATTAAATACAAAAGCAGATTTAGGTGTTTCGCCCATTCTTTCGTTATCGTATTGTGTCTCAGAACTATCGGAAATCAGTCTTGCGAACACAACCTTTGTTATGTACTGTTTTTTTGTGATTATGCAGCTAGCATTGCATTGCCTTGAAAAAAAGAAATCTGTGATTTTGCTTCAGGATATACTGCAGCTTCCTCTCAGCCTTATTTTTACCAGAGTAATGGGCATTTTTGTATATTGGATTCCGGATTTTGCAGAAGATTTTTCCGGTCAGTTTGCAGGAACGACAGGTTTTCGGATTATAATACTTGTTGTGGCGATTATCTGTACTGGCATTGGGACGGCCATGTCTATTAATATGCGGATTGTGGCCAATCCGGCAGATGGTTTTGTACAGGCATTATCTGATTTCAATGGAAAAAATGCAGGTCTGATGAAAAACTGCGTCGATGGATTCTGCCTGATGATTGCCCTGTGCATTGGCCTGGCGGTGGCGCATCAACCGGTTGGGGTAGGAATTGGCACAATTCTGGCAGTGCTTGGAACAGGGCGGGTGGTAGCGCTATTTAACTATTTCTGTATGAGAAAAATGAAGCGGCTTGCTGCTGTGGCAGAGTAACCTGGATGTGATTTGATAATATCGTAAAAAAATGGATGGGGCAGTGCTGTTCAAAAGCCGCAGGTGCCCTTCTCATAAAAATATTGGGTAAAGACAACAGCCGGTATTTTGAAACAGAAAGCCATAATCAACCTGTGTATCAGACATTAGAAAAAGTATGCTGTAGAAACTGCTGAGCTTCTGAAAAACACAACAGAAAAAACACAACGGCTCTCATCCGTGGAATATGTGTAAACATATCAGGATGGGAGCCGTTTTTGTATGTGTTTATTTTATGCCGTAAATTCGTTTGCCGTTCTGATAGGTGGCTTCTACCAGTTCTTCCACTGACATGTTGCGAATCTCGGCAATTTTTGCAGCGGTGTGCTGCACCAGCATCGGTTCGTTGCGTTTACCGCGGAATGGTACCGGAGCCATGTACGGGCAGTCAGTTTCGATTACCAGATAATCTAACGGGATAGCAGCAGCAACTTCCACTGTTTTGCGTGCATTTTTGAAGGTTACAGGGCCGCCTAAACCAATGTAAAAGCCCATTTTGATGACTTCCAGAGCCATTTCCACGCTGCCGGAAAATGCGTGGAGGATACCGCCTACCTGGCGGGCATTGCTGTTTTTTAAAATATCCAGCGTATCTCCGTGGGCTTCTCTGTCGTGAATCACCAGAGGTTTTTTCAACTGACAGGCTAAATCGATATGCTGCTGGAACAACACTTTTTGTGCATCTTTTGTGGAGGTATCCCAGTAATAATCCAGTCCGGTTTCGCCAATGCCGACAACTTTGGGATGTTCGGCAAGTTTGCATATCATGTCCCAGCCTTCCGGTGTATAGGTTTTTACATCTTCCGGATGGAGTCCTACAGCGGCGTACAGTTTATCGTACTGTTCTGCCAGCGCTACCGTGCGGGGGCAATCATCCAGATTACAGCCGATGTTTACCACCAGAGCCATATTATCATAAATATTGCGGATAACCTGCTCCCGGTCATCGTTAAACTGGTCGTCCAGAATGTGTGCATGAGTATCGAATAAATTCATCATAACACGCTCTCCAGATTAGCAAACGGTGGAGCCGGATGGAATATCTTCGTGGGTTACCTGTAATACCTGCAGTAAGCTGTCGTCATCGGTTGCAGCGGATAACAGCATCCCGTGAGACATAATGCCGCGAATTTTTTTCGGTGCCAGGTTTGCCACCAGAACCAGTTTTTTACCGATTAAAGCTTCCGGATTTTCGTAGAATTTTGCGATGCCGGATACAACGGTGCGGATTTCATCGCCCATTTTTAATTTGAACTGCAGAAGTTTGTCTGCTTTTTCTACTTTGCTGCATTCCAGAACTTCTACAACACGTAAATCAAGTTTTGCAAAGTCATCGTAAGTGATTTCTGCTTTGCCTTCTGCAGCAGGAGTATCTTCTTTTTTGGCTTCCTGTTTTGCTTCTTTCTTAGCTTCTTTTACAGGGGCATCGGCTTTTGCTTCTTCTTTTGGCAGATCCAGTGTTTTTGGATCGATACGAGGGAAGATGGCTTCTTTCTTGCATACTTTTACGCCAGTTTCCACATTGCCCCATGTGCAGCCGTCTGCCCATGTGCGGCCTTCCAGATGCTGACCGGTCTGTTCTGCAACTTTACCAGGCACCAGAGGCATAAATGGTGTCAGCAGAATGGTGCTGATACGGATGCATTCCATCAGATTATACAGAACGGTTCCTAAATCAGCTTTTTTGCTTTCGTCTTTTGCCAGAACCCAAGGCGCAGTTTCATCGATGTATTTGTTTGCGCGGCTGATTAATTTCCAGATGGAGGCCAGTGCGTTCGGGAAGTCCATTTTTTCCAGATATGCAGCGGCATCATTGCCTACGGTTTCAGCCAGTGCTTTCAGGTCTGCGTCAAATTCACTGGCAGGAGAAGAAGCCGGAGCAGGTACGATACCTTCAAAATATTTGTCAATCATAGCAACCGAACGGCTTACCAGGTTGCCGTAGTCATTTGCCAGGTCAATGTTGATACGGTTTACCAGAGCTTCTTCCGAGTAGTAACCGTCAGAGCCGGTGGAGATTTCGCGCAGCAGGAAATAACGGATTGCATCAACGCCGTATTTGTCTAACAGAACATTCGGGTCAACCACATTGCCTTTGGATTTGGACATTTTACCGCTGTTCAGCAGTACCCAGCCGTGACCGAATACCTGTTTTGGCAGAGGCAGATCTGCAGCCATCAGGATGCAAGGCCAGATAATTGCATGGAACCGTGCAATGTCTTTCCCTACCAGATGAATATCTGCCGGCCAGAATTTCTGGAACAGCTCATCGTTGTCGGTTGTGTAACCCAGTGCGGAAATATAGTTGGTTAATGCATCAAACCATACATAGATAACATGTTTGTCGTTGATTGGAACAGGAATCCCCCAGTCAAAAGTGGTACGGGAGATGCACAGATCTTCCAGCCCCTGTTTGATAAAGTTAATCATTTCGTTGCGACGTGCAACCGGCTGAATGAAATCCGGATGGTCTTCAATATACTGCAGCAGCTGATCCTGATATTTGCTCATTTTAAAGAAGTAGCTTTCTTCTTTGATTACTTCTGTTGGACGGCCGCAGTCCGGGCAGTTGCCATCTACCAGCTGACGTTCGGTGAAGAAAGTTTCACATGGTGTGCAGTAATGACCTTCGTATTCGGATTTATAGATGTCGCCTTTTTCATAGATTGTTTTGAAGATTTTCTGAACCACTTCCATATGACGAGGCTGTGTGGTACGAATAAAGTCATCGTTGGAAATCAGCAGACGTTCCCACAGTGCCTGGAAAGTGGCAACAATTTTGTCGGTATATTCGATTGGGGTTACGCCTTCTGCTTTTGCTACGCGTTCAATTTTCTGGCCGTGTTCGTCAGAACCGGTTAAGAAATAGGTTTCATATCCCTGCATACGTTTGTAACGGGTCATGGTATCCGCCATAACAGTGCAATAGGCATGGCCGATGTGCAGGTTGGCACTTGGATAATAAATTGGAGTTGTGATGTAAAAACGTTTTGTTTCAGCAGATTCAGTCATGAAAAAGCCTCCTTGAAAATAATTTTGCAGGAACGGCTGGCTCCTGCTGCGAAAATACGATTAAGAAATATGCTGCAGATGAAATGCAGAGCTAAAAAGAAAAACCCGTTCCTGTTTCAGTAACAGGGACGAGTTTAAAATCGTGGTACCACCCTGCTTCATTCTGCGAAAATACAGAATCTCAGCAGATTGTATAACGGCAATCAACCGGGCCGACGGCCATGCTCCTGGCTCATTTTCGCCGACGCTGACAGTCTGAACTCGCAGCAAATGTTCAGCTCTCTGGGCTGCAGCTTTTCGGGTACTCTACCATTCATCGCATTACAGGCATATTTTAAATGAATATAAAATATAGTATAGAAAAAGACGAGCTCTCCGTCAAGAGGTTCTTTCAAATTCCTGTAAAAAGAAATAAGCCATCGAATAAAGAAGGAATTTGAAATATTTTACACTTTTTTGTAAATTAGATTGACTTTTTTCGAGCTTGATGGTATTATCAGTACAAGGCTAGAAAAGAATGTAAGTTCTGTTTGATTACAGGAATTCTGAAAAATACGAGGGGGAACGGTTATGAAATCCACAGGCATCGTTCGTAAAGTTGACGAATTAGGACGTGTAGTTATTCCAATTGAGTTAAGAAGAACTCTGGGTATTGATGAAAAAGACGCGCTGGAAATTTATACTGACAACGAAAAAATCGTGCTGAAAAAATATGAACCAGCATGCATTTTCTGTAACAACGCAGAAGGCGTACAGAATTACAAAGGCAAACTGGTTTGCACTGAATGCGTGAAAAAAATGGTGGAAAATCTGGATCAGGCCAGCGACATCGTTTAATTTTGCGAAATGCAGGCGGGATGGATATGCGCTTTACCGAATGGTGGAGAGTATATTCGTCCCGCTTTTTGTTTTACTAGTGAAAATTATAATAAACAAAACAGTTTTCTGAATTTAAAAACTGCTTGTAATTTCAGGCAGCGCTTTTTATAATAAATTTGTAGAATCAAAATATAAAAGCACGAACAGCTTATCATCAGAATGTTAGCAGAGGGAGGTGTGCGATAATGTATCTGGATGAATTTTCATTGCCGTCTCAAGGATGGGAGGAAATCTATTTAAGCCTGGAATCCAATCCAGAGATGAAACGCACCTGCTATACGAATTATTATCCATTTCGGGTATTTCCCCAAAAAAGGCTGGAACTATTAAAATTTGAGCCGGTTACATTTTTATACGGAGGCAACGGTTCCGGTAAAACAACACTGCTGAATCTGATTGCAGAACGTCTGCAGATAAAACGAGGCGCTCGGTTTAACCGAAGCTCGTTCTATGCGGCTTATGTGGCGCAGTGCAGTTTTGAAGCGCCGCGGCTCACAGAAGAAATTCGCGAAAACAGCCGGATGATTACCAGTGACGATGTGTTTGATTATCTTCTGGATTTGCGCTGCCTTAACGATGGTGTGGATCAGCGCAGAGAAGAACTTCTGGAGGAGTATCGGGAAGAACGATATGCTTCTTTTCGTATGCAGTCGCTGGAGGATTATGAAAAGCTGAAACGAAATAATGATGCTAAACGTTATAGCGGGTCAAAGTATGTGAAAAAGAATGTGATGGAGAATATACCGTCAAAATCCAACGGAGAAAGTGCCTTTGGATTTTTTACCGAACATATCCGGGAGAATGCACTATATCTTTTAGACGAACCGGAAAACAGCCTGGCTGCCGATTTGCAGATTGAATTAAGCCGGTTTCTGGAAAATTCCGCCCGGTTTTATCACTGCCAGTTTATTATAGCGACACACTCTCCATTTTTGCTGGCAATGAATCATTGTAAAATTTATGATCTGGATAGTGTGCCGGTTTGTGCCAGACGCTGGACAGAATTAAAACATGTGAGAACTTATTATGAATTTTTTAAACAGCATCGGGATTCTTTTGAAGAATAACAGAGAGGAGAAAACGGTTTATGACTTCACAGAAAGAAAAACATGAAAAAGATGCAAAGAGAATTACTCTGGCAGTTCTGTTTTTTGCACTGGGCTGTTTTTTCCGGTTTGTGTTGATTGGTTATCAGACAATTGCGTTAATCTGCTGGGGCATCGGTGTGCTGATTCTTCTGTTGTCTTATCTGCCGTGGAGATGGATGCGCCGGCTGATTGCAGGATTAACGCTGACCGGCGTTTTATGCCTGTGTCTGATAGAAATCCCGATTGTTAAGGCTTCTCATGGGGATTTGAATACGGATGCCGAGTATCTGATTGTGCTGGGTGCTGGTGTAAATGGACGGGAACCGTCGCTTTCGCTTTATCATCGTCTTGTGGCTGCTGAAACCTGGCTGAAAGAACATCCGGACAGTATTGCGGTGCTGAGCGGCGGGCAGGGGCCGAAAGAAGAAATCAGTGAAGCTGCGTGTATGTATCAGTGGCTGGTTGATAACGGAATTGCAGCGGAGAGGTTGTATAAAGAAGAAGCATCCACGAACACCCGCGAGAATTTTCAGTATTCAGCGGATATCCTGCAACAGCTGAATAACGGTACTATGCCGCAACCGGTTGCGGTAATCAGCAGTGAATACCATCTGTATCGTGCGAAAAAATTTGCCGAACAGGAAGGAATCAAAGCGTTAGGAATACCGGCAGAAACAACATGGCCGGTTTTGCGGTTAAACTATTTTATCCGTGAGGGGGCAGCGGTGGCGCGTCTCTGGGCGTTTGGATACTAGAACAGTCTTGTGAAACCCCAAAGACCGGAATATAATAATAGTCAGAATTAAGTGACATTTGGAGTGCGATTATTATGTTAAGTAGAAAAATGATACACAATATTTATTATGTATATATTCTGGCAGCTGGTGTGCTGTGGGGGATGATTGCGCTGTTTTTCAATCATCTGTCCGACCTGGGGCTGGACCGGTTTCAGATTATGCTGCTGCGTGTAGGGATTGCGGCTATCTGTCTGGGAATTTATATTGCGATTACAAACAGAGAGTTATTCAAAATTGATTTACGGGACTGGTGGATGTTTTTTGGCACAGGTATCTGCAGTCTGATGTTTTTTAATTACTGCTATTTTACCTGTATTGCTATGGTATCGGTTTCTGTGGCGGCGGTACTGCTTTATACTGCACCGATGATGGTTATGGTAATGTCGATTATTCTTTTTAAAGAAAAGTTTACGGCCAAAAAAGGGATTGTTGTGCTGATGACATTTGCAGGCTGTGTTCTCGTAACTGGATTAAGCAGCGGGAGTTCTATCGGGGCAGCCGGGATTCTGGTTGGCCTTGGTGCAGGGTTTGGATATGCACTGTACAGTATTTTCAGTACCTATGCGCTGCGAAAATATCACAGTATCACTATCACATTTTATACCTTCGTGCTGGCGGCGCTGGGAACTCTTCCGTTGAGCCATGTAACAGAACTGGTGCCGATGCTGGGAAACCCTTCGGTGATTCTGAACGGAATCGGGCTGGGTGTATTTGCCTGTATGTTCCCGTATCTGCTGTATACACGCGGGCTGACCGGAGTTGTTGCCAGTCATGCTTCGGTAATGGCGACGGTTGAGCCGGTGGTGGCTACGATTATTGGTGTAGTAGTATTTCATGAAGTAATGACGATAAGCAAAGTGGCCGGCATTATCCTGATTCTGGCAGGGATTGTTGTATTAAATGTAAATCAGCCCAAACCTTTGCCGAAAAATTCAATTATTCGATAGAATTTCTGAGCGACATTGTTGTTAAAACGGTGTCGCATTTTTGTTTGTTTTCTGTTAGGTGCAATGACGAACTTAGAAACGACAGTACCTATAAAGAAAGTCTATTTCTAAAAAGAAAGAAAATAATGGCTCTTTGCAGAAAATATACTACAATAAGAATACATTTATTCACAGGAGGTAGACAGATATGACAATGAAAACACCATTCAGTTATTATATTGCAGAAAAAGCGGCAATCTGTGAAAAGAACTGTCGGATTGATCAGAAACTGTACGATGAATACGGTGTAAAAAAAGGGCTGCGCGATAAAAATGGTACCGGTGTACTGGCAGGGATTACAAATATTTCTCATATTCAGGCATACGAAGATGAGCCGGATGAAAACGGGAATCGCATTCCGTGCGAGGGGAAACTCTTATATCGTGGATACGATGTTACCCGACTGGTAGAAGGTTTTGTAAAAGAAAAGCGTTTTGGTTTTGAGGAAACTACATATCTGCTGCTTTTTGGTCGTCTGCCGGACAGAGCGGAACTGAAGCAGTTTACCAATGTACTGGCACAGATGCGCACACTGCCTACCAATTTTACGCGCGATGTTGTGCTGAAAGCGCCGAGTAAAGATATCATGAACACGTTATCCCGCAGTGTGCTGACGCTGGCGGCTTATGATGATGATGCTTCCGATTTATCGATGACCAATGTACTGCGGCAGTGCCTGATGTTAATCAGTGTATTCCCGATGCTGACAGTGTATGGTTATCATGCGTATAATCATTATGAATGTGATGAGAGCCTGTATATTCACCGTCCGGACCCGGAACTCGGCATGGCGGAAAATATTCTGCGGATGTTGCGGCCGGATAAAAAATATACACCGCTAGAGGCGCATGTGCTGGATATCGCTCTTGTGCTGCACATGGAACATGGCGGCGGGAACAATTCCTCGTTTACAACTCATGTTGTTACTTCATCCGGTTCGGATACCTATTCGGTTATCGCAGCAGCGTTATCTTCGCTGAAAGGACCGAAACACGGTGGTGCCAATATTAAAGTGGTAGAGATGATGGAAGACCTGAAAAAGAATGTAAAAGATACATCGAATCGGGAGCAGGTACGTGCTTACCTGGAAAAAGTAGTAGATAAACAGGCTTTTGATCAGAAAGGGCTTATTTATGGTATGGGTCATGCGGTGTACAGCATTTCCGACCCTCGTGCAAAAGTATTTAAACGTTTTGTGGAACAGCTGGCGGCTGAAAAACATCATGAAGAAGAATATGCGATGTATACACTAGTTGAAGAACTTGCGCCTGAAGTGATTGCAGAAAAACGTAAAATTTACAAAGGCGTGAGTGCCAACGTGGACTTCTACAGCGGCCTGGTATACAGCTTGCTCGATATTCCAGAAGAATTGTATACACCGATTTTTGCGATGGCACGTATCGTTGGGTGGAGTGCACATCGTCTGGAAGAACTGACCAATGTGGACAAAATTATTCGTCCGGCATATCGCAGCATTGGTGGCGAAAAAGAATACGCTGAACTGGCAGAACGATAAAAAATGGATAGATATAAACGGATGCCTTTCTGTGTTTGTACAGAAAGGCATCCGTTTTTTTGTAAAAATGTTTATTGTTATTTTAAATTCTTTTTCAGATAATGGCGTTCGTAACCGTGGACTACCGGTGTATCATAGATCTCAAAGCCATACTGAAGATAAATACCTAATGTTCTTTTAAACTTTACATTGGTATTTAAACGACATTCTGATTTCCCTTTTGCCAAAATAAATTGTTCTGTAAAATCCAAAAGACTACGGCCGATACCTTTTCCCTGATGTTCTGGTTGAACGGCTAATACATCTAACCACATATAGTCGTCCGCTGTGTCTTGAATTAATGCAAAGCCGAGGACTTCATCGTTTTCGCAAGCAACGAACAGATGATTATTTTTTAGTTCTGCACTAAAATCTGTCATCATGGGAGCCGGTGCGCGATTAATTAAAGTGATATAATTTTTGAAGGCGTTGATATTACATGTGAAAATATCTGCTAAATCTTCTATCGTTGCGCGTCTGATTTCCATAGGGATTCCTCCAATATTGCTGATAAAATGATTTATATACTATCATATTTAATTATATCCAATTTAAGAAAAATAGCAATTCGCAGTTTAATTCCAAATTGGAACGCATTGCAATATATCTGTTTGTAAATTTTATAACAATAAAATACACAGCAACTAAAAGTTGAAAACATAAAAATATAGAACTACAAAAAATTTGCAGGTTCATGTTAAAATAAAGTTATTAATAAAAAAACAGAGTCACGGTATAGTTGCTATGCATGGAATATATTAGTTGCATTCTACGGAGGTGATTTTATGAAACGGTTGTTATTGTTAACTACTGGCGGCACTATTGCCTCGCGGCAAATGGAAGAGGGACTTGCTCCTGATATGGATGGGTCAACTATTGCCCGGTATCTTGGAGAAGTAATGTTTAATTATAATGTTACTGTGCAGGATATCCTGCAGTTAGATTCTTCTAACATCCAGCCAGAGGAGTGGCGCCTTATTGCTAATCATGTGTATGAGGCTTTTCCTCATTATGATGGCATCATCATTTCCCATGGGACAGATACCATGGCTTACACGGCTTCAGCGCTCTCATATATGGTATGCAATATCCCAATTCCTGTAGTGCTTACAGGGGCACAATTACCTATTGAACATCCTCTTACTGATGGAGTGGATAATCTGCGTACGGCATTCTCTATGGCTTCCTCTGGATATCCGGGAGTATTTATCGCATTTAACCGCAAAGTTATTCTGGGGTGCCGCGCAGTAAAAACTCATACCATGGATTTTGACGCTTTTTCTAGTGTTAACTGGCCTGTGGTGGCTACAGTTAGTGGTTCTGGCCTTACGGTAAATGAAGAAGCTATTCCTCCTGTAATGGGAGAATGTCTGTTGCGAGATAAATTGTGCCAGGATGTGTTTTTGATTAAACTTACTCCTGGTCTCAACCCGGAAATTTTTGACATGCTCTTGCAGATGAACTACCGTGGAGTAGTTATTGAAGCTTTTGGTGCCGGGGGACTTCATTTTATTCGTCGCAATCTTATTGAAAAACTTCACAAAATTGCAGCAGCGGGAATGATTGTGGTGGTGTGCAGCCAATGTCTGTACGAAAGCAGCGATTTTACTCTTTATCAGGCGGGTCAGAAGGTGCTGGCAGAGGGTGCGATTCAAGGTTACGACATGACTACCGAGGCGGCCGTAACGAAACTCATGTGGGCGTTGGGGCAAACAGACAATCCTGATAAGGTGCGTGATATTTTTGCCGCAAGCCTCGCTGGAGAAAGAGGGGTGTAGGAGAATATGGCAAATAAGATTTTATAGCTTTTAAATTATATAAATATTCGCATTGTATATTCAATTGAAATGTGCTATGCTGAATTTACTTTAGGGTAATATCACATAGGGGGAACGCATAATGGATTTATTAAATTTACAAACTTTTTTAAATACTGTGGATGTATCTCGTGTGCAGCAGATTTTAGTTGATCTGGTACGATTGCCTTCAGAGAATCCAGGAGGAACTGAGCAGCAGGTTTCAGAATATTGTAAAGATTTTCTGACAGCGTTAGGCTATGAAGTTTCTTTTGTCGAACTTATGCCGGGACGAAATAATGTTATAGCGAGGTTGAAAGGACAAGGCATCGCCAAGCCGATTGTCTTCAGCGGTCACATGGATGTTGTTCCTGTGAGTACTGAAACGGAAAGCGAATGGCGTTTTCCACCGTTTTCTGGAACCATTAGTGAAGGGTATATCTGGGGCCGTGGTGCTTGCGATATGAAAGGCGGGATTGCTGCGGCTCTGGCAGCAGCAGAATTATTGGCAAAACAGAACATTGTGCCGCCGGGAGACATTATGTTTGCTTTGACAGTTGATGAAGAAGATTTGATGCGTGGAGCAAAGCAGCTGGCTCAAATGGATGTATTACGTGATGCAGGCAGTATTGTTGTATGTGATACTTCTCATATGCGTGCTGAAATTGCTAGTAAAGGTCGTACCTGGGCGGAAATAAAGATTCTGGGGAAAAGTGCACATGCTTCAATTGATGGTGCAGGTGTCAATGCTATTTATAAGGCGATAGAGTTTATTCAGCGTGTAAAACAATATCCAATTCCGTATGTAGAACATCCAAAAGCCGGCAAATTCTTTTTAAATGTTAATCTGATTAATGGTGGTACAGAACCGGCGATGGTACCAGACCGATGTGTTTTGACTGTAGATGCCCGGCTCGTTCCGGGGCAGACAGCAGGAATGGTTTGGGAAAAAGTACAGGAACTGATTGATATTATGCATCAGGAAGATGAAACATTTCAGGCAGAAATCAGAGTAATAGAGGAGCGGGAAGCCTGGGAAACCGCTGCGGATAGTGCGTTGTTAGGGAATTTACGACAGATTAGTGAAATCCTGAAATGCGACATAAAAACAGGTGCAGAAGTTGGAACGACAGATGCAACATTCTTGAAAAAAGAGGGTGTTGATGTGATTATTTTTGGACCGGGAAAAACAGAAGAAATTCATTGTGTAGACGAAAGAATTGAAATCGCAGAATTAGAACAGGCTGTGCGCTTTTATTTAGGTTTGATGATAAATAATTATACATGAATCAATTTATAAACATTAATAAATGAATATGCATATAATTATTGACAAATATAAAGAATTTTCTTATACTGGCTATAGGTTATTGCTAATATGCAAAGAAAGATGCCGTTTAGGTATCTAAAAAATTTATAAGAATGAGGTGTTTTTATGCAAAAGAAATTGATTAGTATCCTGTTAATCGCAGCCATGATGTTCTGTCTGGTGGGCTGCGGCGGTGGTGGCGGTAATGCTGCTGACTCGGATTCTGATGCTGGTGCAGTATTGGTGTTTGCAACAGCTAGTGATCCAATTGGTTTAGACCCTGCATTTGTAGATGATATGGAGTCTTCTCGTGTAAATGGGAACATTTATGAAGGTCTGCTGAAATATTCTGAAGATTCCACAGATCCACAGCCATGCCTGGCTGAAAGTTGGACAGTAAGTGAAGACGGTCTGTCCTATACCTTTGCATTAAAACAGGGTGTAAAATTCCATGACGGTACAGACTTTAACGCAGAAGCAGTTAAAGTAAACTTTGATCGTTTATTACCTGGCAATGCAACAGAAGATATGCCATACGCTGAATTTGTATTCGGGATGGTTAGTAATGTTGAAGTGGTAGATGAGTATACTGTAAAAGTTAATCTGACAGAAGTTTGTACTCCATTCCTGAACAATCTGTGCATGCCAATGGCAGCTCCAATCGTTAGCCCTGCAGCATTAGAAGCAAGCGGCGGTAATGTAACTGAAAATCCGGTTGGTACCGGTCCTTTCAAATTTGTTGAATGGGCGAAAGGCGAAAATGTAATTATTGAACGTAATGATGCATACTGGGGCGAACCGGCAAAAGTTCAGAATGTAATTTACAAAATTATTCCTGATACAGCGGCTCGTGTAGTAGCGTTAACAAACGGTGAAGTAGATATCGTTGCTGATGTTGATATTAACCTGGTTGGTCAGATTGAAGAAGCAGGCATGAACGTTTATGAAGTAGAAGGTATGAATACTAGCTACATGGCATATAACACAACTCGTGCACCTTTTGACAATCCGGAAGTAAGACAGGCTCTGACCATGGCAATCAATGTACCGGAACTGGTAGAAAACCTGTATCAGGGCTATGCAACTGTTGCAGATACTATCCTGCCATCTAGTATTCCAGGCTATGATGAATCTATTAAACAGGTAGAATACAATCCAGAAAAAGCAAAAGAAATTTTAGAAAAATATAATGTAACAGAAGTTCATATGATTACCCACACTGTTGCGAGAGCATACAATACTCTGGGTGGTCAGGTACTGGCAGAAGCAATTCAGTCTTACTGGAGCCAGGTAGGTCTGGAAGTTACAATCGATGCATCTGACTGGGGCGCATATAAACAGAAAATGAACTCTGGCGATTACGATGTATGTTTCTGGGGCTGGTTAGGTGATAACGGTGATGCGGATAACTTCCTGGCATTACTGGGTTCTGATGATATGACCATGAACGTAGCACATTATGATAATCCGGAATATAAAGCGTTGCTGGCAAAAGCACTGACAGTGCCGAACGGTGAAGAACGTAACGCATTATATTCTCAGGCTGAAAAAATTGTAGCTGAAGATTGTCCGTGGGCGAAATTCACACACTTAACTGTATTATCTGCATATAATCCAGAAGTACAGAACTATAAAGTACATCCAACAAACAATATTTTCTTTGTAAATATGAGCAAATAATAACGAATGGATGATTTACGCAGGGACGAAAGATTTCTTTCGCCCTGCGTTTTTAATAAGAATGATTTGGAAAGGATTTGGAATAGATGATAAAATATATCATAAAAAGAATCCTGCAGACAATACCGGTATTAATTGGTGTATCTATTATTGTATTTGTAATCTTGCGTGTATTTGCGCCTGACCCGGCACCGATTGTTCTGGGTGACCATGCATCTGCGGAGGCAACTGCTGCATGGAGAGAGGCGTATGGACTGAATGAACCGATTGTTATGCAGTATTTACACTATATGCAGGGTGTTTTGACTGGTGATTTTGGAGATTCGTATTTTACAAAAACATCTGTAGCACAGGAAATTTTTTCTCGTTTTCCTGCAACTATTGAATTAGCGGTTGGAGCAATTCTGTTTGCGTCCATATTTGGTATTCTGTTTGGTACAATTGCTGCGGTAAAAAAAGGCACATGGATTGACAATATCAGCATGCTGTTTTCTCTGGTTGGGGTTGCTATGCCGGTATTCTGGCTGGGGTTGATAATGATTATTTTTTTCTCTGGATTTCTCGGATTGTTCCCTTCCACAGGACGAATATCCTCTCCGCTTATGCGACCAGATGATATTACTGGGTTATATGTCATAGACAGCATTTTAACTGGTGATATGAAGGCCTTGAAAGATTCGTTATGGCATCTGACATTGCCGGCAGTTGTTCTGGGTATGTATTCGATGGCAATTATTGCCCGAATGACACGTTCCAGCCTGTTGGAAGTATTAAGTCAGGATTACATTCGTACGGCGAAAGCAAAAGGGTTAAACAGTAAACAGATTGTGCTGCGACATGGTTTAAGAAATGGGCTGATTCCGGTCATTACAGTTATTGGCTTACAATTTGGGACGATGCTGGGTGGTGCATTATTAACAGAGTCTGTATTCTCATGGCCAGGTATTGGCGCATATACCGTTAGCTGTATTTTGAAATCAGATTTTCCGGTTGTACAGGGTGTGGTTCTGTTAGTGGCAACTATTTTCGTTACCTTAAACTTGTTGGTTGATATCATTTATGCCGTAGTCGATCCGCGTATTAAATACGGGAAGAAGGAGGAATAGCAATGGAACGAGAATCCACATTGAAACAAATCTGGGGCTCGCTGTCACAGAATAAAGGCGCAATGGCTGGTTTAGTTATCATTGTTATTCTGGCTATTATTGCGGTTATTGGGGACAGTATAGCACCATATGATCCAGAGTATTCTGATATGACGGCCTGTTTTGTGGCACCTTGTGCAGAACACATTTTTGGTACAGACCAGTTAGGGCGAGATATTTTTTCTCGTGTATTAAGTGGCACCAGAATTTCCCTGACCGTTGGGATTATTGCTGTTTCGATTTCTTTGACAATCGGTACCGTTGTAGGGGCGCTTGCAGGTTATTGCGGTGGAAAAGTGGATATGGTTATCATGCGTATTATGGATATGATGTTAGCTGTACCATCTATTCTGCTGGCAATTACTTTTATGGCGGCATTAGGGAAAGGGATAGACAAAGCGGTTATTGCAATTGGTCTTGTATCCATTCCAGAATATGCCCGTATTGTACGCGGGTCTGTACTGTCGATGAAACAGAATGAATTCGTACAGGCCGCAAGGGTTATGGGGAATAAAGACTCCGTAATTATCTTCAAACACATTTTACCGAATATTTTGTCGTCGATTATTGTTAGAGCAACTTTAGGGATTTCGACGGCTGTTTTAGATACTGCTGCTTTAGGGTTCCTTGGTTTGGGTGTTCAGCCTCCAGCGGCAGAATGGGGCGATATGCTGGGTCGTTCGAGAAGCTTTATTTTTAATGCACCGCATACACTGATTTTCCCAGGTTTGGCAATTACATTGACTGTACTGGCATTTAATATGCTGGGTGATGGTCTGCGCGATGCATTAGATCCAAAACAACGGAAGTAAGGCGGTGACAGATTATGTTGGAAATTAAAAACTTGTCAGTTGGCTTTCAGCAGAAAAAAGGGACAGTAAATGCAGTACGCGATGTTAGTTTTAATGTTGGCGATGATGAAATTGTAGCGATTGTAGGGGAGTCCGGGTCAGGGAAAAGCGTGTCTTCGCTGGCGGTTATGGGACTTCTTGCAGATAATGCTAAAATAGATGGCGAAATTCTGTTGAATGGAGAAAATCTTCTTCTTAAAAATGAAAAAGAATTTCAGGAAGTTCGTGGAAACAAAATCTCAATGATTTTTCAGGAACCTATGACATCATTAAATCCGACTATGCGCGTTGGAGATCAGATTTGCGAAGCAATTTTGACTCATGAAAAAATCAGCAAGAGAGAAGCGATGGGAAGAGCTGTAGAATTATTATGCAGCGTGGGGATTCCAGCTCCAGATAAACGTGTGAAAGATTTTCCGCATCAGATGAGTGGCGGGATGCGACAGCGCGTGATGATTGCAATGGCATTAGCATGTCGTCCAAAAATTCTGATTGCAGATGAGCCAACAACAGCGCTGGATGTAACGATTCAGGCACAGATTATGAAATTAATTCAGGATTTGCATGTCTCCTACAATATGGCGGTAATTCTGATTACACATGATTTAGGTGTTGTTGCAGAAGTTGCAGATAGAGTGTGTGTTATGTATTGTGGGCAGATTGTGGAGAATGCTCTTGTAGCTGATTTATATGACAATCCCAAACATCCATATACAAAAGGTTTATTGGAATCAATTCCGCGTATTGATGAGGATAAGGAACGTCTTTATATGATTGATGGTGTGGTGCCGAGTCCACAAAATCTACCAGAAGGATGTGCTTTTGCACCGCGGTGCCCAGATTGCATGGAAATATGTAAAAAAAGCAGACCTGCATTAGTGGAATCTGAGGGCAGAATGCTGAGATGTTTCTTGTATCATTCCGTATGTGAGGGGGAACAGAAATGAACGAAGCTGTAATACAATTAAAAAATCTAAGTAAATATTTTACGGTTGAAACAAATTTCTGGGGAAAACCAACATCGGTATTAAAAGCAGTTGATGATTTTACACTTGACATTTTTCGCGGAGAAGCATTTGGTTTAGTTGGTGAGTCGGGTTGTGGTAAATCAACAGTTGGGAAAATGATTGCCGGCCTGTATAAACCAACAAGTGGAGAAATTATCTTTCAGGACGGGACGGATTTAGCAAAATTGTCAACGAAAGACAGACGGAAGTATTGCCAGAATATTCAGCTGATTTTTCAGGATCCATATGCTTCGCTGAATCCGAGAATGAAAGTAGAGGAAATTATTGCAGAACCATTAAAATTGATTGGAAAAACAGATAGCGGTGAAATATACGACAGAACAAAATATCTGATGGAATGTGTTGGTTTGAGTGATTATCACATGGATCGATATCCGCATGAGTTTTCTGGTGGCCAGCGTCAACGTATTGGTATTGCACGAGCCCTAGCCATGAATCCTGATATTATTGTGTGTGATGAACCAGTTTCTGCACTGGATGTTTCAGTACAGGCACAGGTGCTGAATCTGCTAGATGATTTGAAAAAAGAATTTTCTCTGACATATCTGTTTATTGCACACGGATTAAATGTTGTAAAACATATTAGTGACCGTGTAGGTGTTATGTATATGGGTCAGCTAGTAGAATATGCTGAGAAGAATGAATTGTATAATAATCCACAACATCCATATACTCAAGCATTGTTGTCTGCGATTCCGTCACCAAATCCACATCGCAAAAAAGAACAGATTTTGTTGAAAGGCGAAGTTACAAGCCCTATCGATCCTCCTGACAAATGTCGTTTCTGTACAAGATGCTTCCGGAAAGAAGAGAAATGTGAGAAACTCAGCTGTCCAACCTGGACGGAGGTTTCTCCTGGTCACTTTGTCAGCTGCCATCTGTTCCAGTAATTAAATTGTGAGATTTTGAAAAAAACAGGATAATGAAAACTGCTTTTGTTAACAAAGCAGGAAAACTACACAAAAAGAAAGAACTTCTTTTCAGTAAGAGAGTTTACTGTGAGAAGTTCTTTTTTTAATATCTTTGTTTTAACGATTGTCTACTTTTTCCGGATACAAATCATGGTTTGCCAGCCGGTTGAAAGCAACCTCTGCCCATGGGGTGCCTGGTTTTCCGTAGTTGCAGTAAGGGTCAATGGAAATGCCGCCGCGCGGTGTGAATTTGCCCCATACTTCAATATACTTTGGATCCATCAGTTTGATTAAATCTTTCATGATGATATTCACGCAGTCTTCGTGAAAATCTCCATGATTACGGAAGCTGAACAGATATAGTTTCAGCGATTTGCTTTCCACCATGCGCTCTCCTGGAACATAGGAAATATAAATGGTGGCAAAGTCCGGCTGTCCGGTCATTGGACAGAGGCTGGTGAATTCAGGACAATTAAATTTTACAAAATAGTCGTTTTCCGGATGTTTGTTTGGAAATGTTTCCAGCATTTCCGGAGCATAATCATCTGGATATCTGGTTTTCTGGCTGCCCAGCTGGGTTACGCCCTGCAGTTCTTCAGCGTTTCTGCCTGCCATGAAAATCACTCCTTTATGTATTGATAAATTATTACTAAAACTATATCAAATTCGTGTGTGTTTCGCAAGGGAATCTGAAGGTTCCATTGGTGAGATAAATAAAAAGACTGGGAGGCAAACGGTATGAGTAAGGGAAATACGACGCGTGCTGCGGTATTATCGGCAGCGGGGATTCTGGGAAGTGTCCTGTGGCAGAAAAAAGATGTGCTGAAAGCAGTGGCACAGCTGAAAAAATATCCGGAAGGCTGGGTACAGATTCAGCACAGTCCGGAAGTTTTTCTGACCAAAATAAATGAAAAAAGCAGACAAAATCTGTTTGAACATATCGGACATGGACAGTGGCGTCTGGTAGATCATGTGGCCGACGGCTATTTCTGGATGAACAGCAGGGAGGAAGTGCTGCTGCTTACACAGAAAAAAGTCATGAAAGATTACTGGAGCTGGACTGCCTCACGGCCGATTTTTGAAAAAGAACCACATAAAAATGAAGACATATCCGATGAATAAAAAAGGGAGTCACATCAATCCAGTAAGATTGATATGTGACTCTTTTTTATTGTGGATTTTGTGCTGCGAGGTAATTGCTGATTCCCATATAAACTGCCCAGGCAAGCTGCTGCTGATAAGCCGGGTCCTGAAGGCTGGCAGCTTCTTCTTTGTTAGAGAGAAAACCGCATTCAACAATAACGGTAGGTACGGTTGCATTTTTGAACAGATAGGTATCTTCACGGGGCAGGGCCTCCCGGTCATAATCACCGAGATGCTCCACCAGCATCTGCTGGATGGATTGAGCCAATGCTTTGCTTTCCGGATCTTCCGGATTATAGAATGTCTGGGCACCGCGCCATTTCTCATTTGGGATACTGTTACAGTGAATGGAGATAAAATAATCAGCCTGAGCCTGGCTGCTCATTTGTACGCGCTGTTCCAGATCTGCTCGCTGCTGTAATAAAAGTTTTTCCTCTTTGCTTTCCTGCGGAACCAGGTCAACATCACTTCGGCGTGTCATAACAACCTGCGCCCCGGTTTCCTCGAGAAGCTGATCCAGTTTTAGTGCGATATCCAGATTGATATCCTTTTCCAGTACATTGCTTTCGTTTACCCGACCGGGAAAAGTTCCCCCGTGGCCAGGGTCAATCAGAAAGGTTTTTTCTGCCATCATCCACGATAGCGTTGGTGCAGTTGCAGGCTGATTCTGAAGAACCAGAAAACATCCTCCTGCTACCAGAATGAATGTAAGGATAACAACGGTATAAAAACTGCGTTTTCGAAACAGCAGAAACATAAGACATCCTCCTTTGTAAATGCTTTGTTTAAGAATATGCGGAGAATGTCTGGAGTATGTGCGCAGGAATTATAGAAATAGTTACAATGCTGTAGAATTATAGACAGTAGATAGCGTGCATGATAATATAAACGCAAGAGATTGTATTATCTGACAGGAGGTTTTGTATGAAACACAAAAAAATTCTGGCTACAGCCGTATTAACAGGAGCTATGATGGTTTCTGGAACTGCATTTGCAGCGGATATTCCAGATGTAAGCCGTGCTGATTACCGCTATTATCTGGAAGATTATGCGTGGGATTATGTAGAGAAAGGAGAATATGCATATCATACTGATGAAGAGTTGAAGGCTCTGCTGAATGAAACACTGGCGAAAGACAATACCAGCTATCCGCAACTGGTGAAGGAGAAGTTGCAGGATGAGTACCATTATACAGCAGATGAATTGAATGGCCATACAGAGAATGAACTGGAAAAACTTCTGGCATATGAATATATGCAGCAGCAACGCAAATTTATGAAGGACACGTTACAGGAGTATTACAATACAGATGTTGATATCGAACGTTATACTTCACTGGAACTGCTGGAAATCTATTACGAAGAACTCTTACAGCAGGATTATCAGGTTACAGCCGAATTGAATGGAAAGACCGGTTATGAAATGGCTTCTGTATACGACAGAACGGGCGCAATTCATTCTTTGCAGGAACGCTATGGTGTAGATGTCGATTTTGATAAATATACGCTGGATGAACTGCGTGATATGGGGTACTGGTATATTTATTCAGAACAACTCAGAGAAAATTGGGGTGTGCAGGAGGATTTATCGGCCTATACAGGTGAAGAACTGGAAACAATGGTGAGCAAATACCGGTCGGCCGGTGTTTTAAAAGAACAGTATAATATAGAAGTAGATATAAACGATTACACGGCGGCGGAATTGAGTGAATGGAGAAACCGGCTGGATACAGAAAAGGCATTGCGTGGCATGGGTGTAACGGAGGATCTGTCAGATTATCGCAATGATGAAGTACAGCGTCTCTGGCTGGAACGAAGCTGGGAGAAAGTAATCGGTGACGATACAGATTTATCGCAGTATGATAATGATGCATTATATAAATTGTATCTAGAGAAATCTACAGAACTTCTGCTTGGCGATTTACTAGCTGAAAAGGAGCAGATGAAAGTAGAAAAAGAAGCAGCAAAGGCGGAGAAACTTAAAATTCGCGTAAATGGAGCGCTTATGTATCTGCCGGATGAGGAAAAGTGCTGTAAGGCAATTGGTTATTTGTATGAATCCTCGGAGGCGGCTGTGATAGAAAATGGCAGATGCTATCTTACATGTCAGGCATTAGCGGATGCATTGAGGGCAGAGGCGGTATTCGATGATAAAACCGATAATGTGACGATGAAGAAGGACGATTATTCCATGCAGCTGCAAATTGGAAACAGTGAATGTATTATGAATAACAACAGGGCTATAATGGATGCGGTACCATTTATACAGCATGGAGAAATCTATATTCCTGTACGGCCGACAGCAGAAGCGTTAGGCGCAGATATACAGTGGGATGATGCAAGTAACACAATGTATATCCGGTATTGAATGCGTCTGTGAAGTAGGAACAACCGGGTTGACCGAATAGGGAATATTTGTTAAAATGGTAGTATAGTTATAGAACAACAGAAAAAGAGCCTAAACCATTACATGCAGAACAACGATGAACCACAATGGATTTGTCTTGTTCTGCATTTTTTGTTTTGGGAGGAGTGCTTGTGGTACATTTTATGATTGACTGGGAAAACATACAACATAATGGATTACGTGGAAGCCGGTATTTGAAGCCATCTGACAATATTACAATTTTCTATAGTAAAGCCTGCAACCAGATTGAACAGGGGGATTTACAGGAAATCCTGAACTCTGGCTGTACGCTGGAATTGTGCCGGCTGGTGAATCCGGGAAAGAATGCGCTGGATCATTATATTTCAAGCAGGATTGGTACATTGTTTGGCAGTGGCTATTCAGGGGATGTTGCAATTATAAGCCGGGATAAAGGATTTCAGGCTGTTCAGGATTACTGGAGGCATTGTGTTAAGCCAAGTCGAAATATTGTGATTCGTCCGAATATTGAATCCGGGATTGTATCGCTGAATGAAAATACGGAGCGCCGTCGACAGATCCAGCAGGAAATGAAGATTGTAAATATGGAGGAAGAGTTTGAAAAATATAAAGAAGAACAAAGAATACGCAGTGAATTGAAAAAACTTTTCGCAGATACTGCGTATCAGGAGTCGGTAAATCTGATTATGGATATTGTGAAAAATAATAAAAAACAGAGTAAAGTAGTCTACCTCAATACATTAAAACAGTTTGGCAAAAAAGACGGGCTGGAAATTTATCGGAAGCTTCGGCAGTGGAGTAATGAATATAATATAACATCAAGATAAAAAATCCCTGCATCGAATAATCGATGCAGGGATACTGTTTTACTTATGAAAAGCTGTGAGGCAATTATTTGCCCAGAGGCCAGAACTGGATACCGCCCTGTACGAATTTAACGTTGTCGTAGCCAGCGTTGTTCAGTATTAACTGACCTTCGAAGCCACGAGTACTTAAGATACAGAATACAACAACTTCTTTATCTTTTGGTACTTCGTTTGCACGAGCGCGCAGTTCTTCGATTGGAATATGCAGCTGGTTTTTCGCTGGAATTGGTTTCTGTGCACGTTCATGTGCAGTACGCAGGTCAACGAATACTACATCGTCGCTGTCCAGTTTGGAATTGAATTCTTCAAAACGCATGTCATGTGCTTTGCCGTCCATGGTGTTACGCATAACGTTTGCAGCGTTTGTCAGGTTTTCCATAGCGGAAGACAGTGGAGGAGCGTAGCTCAGGTCGATGTTAGCCAGCTGGTCAGCAGTTACGCCGAAGCTCAGAGCTGCAGCCATAGTATCGATACGTTTGTCAACTTTACCAGGACCTACAATCTGTACACCCAGAATTTTGCGTGTTTTGCGGTCAGCAACCAGACGGGTCATAATCAGTTTTTTACCAGGCATAAAGTGTGTGATGTCTGGACCAGGAACGATAGCGGTGATGGTATCGTAGCCCAGCTGTTTTGCAACGCGTTCGGATAAACCGGTAGCACCTAAGGACCAGTCGAACATTTTGCATACAGCAGTGTTCAGAACGCCTGGGTGGGTATCGTTACCGCCGGTGATGTTGGTACCGATTACACGGCCCTGACGGTTTGCGGTGGAACCCATTGGAGCGTATACTCTCTGACCGGAGACAATGTTGGTGGTCATTACGCAGTCGCCGCCAGCATAGATGTCTGGATCGCTTGTCTGGCAGTATTCATTGATGATAATACCTTTATCCACTTCCAGGCCAGCGTCAACAGCCAGCTGTACGCATGGACGAACACCAACAGCAACCAGTACCATCTGAGCGTCTACAGTACCTTTGTCGGTCTGTACACCAGATACTTTGCCTTCTTCGTTCACCAGAATTTTTTCTACTTTTGTGTTCAGCATGAAGTTCAGGTCTTCGCCTTCCAGGTAGTTCTGGAATACAGCACCCATTTCAGCATCTAATACCTGAGGGAAGATGGAGTTCTGCATTTCGATAATGGTTACATCCAGACCCCAGTTTGCGAATGCTTCTGCACATTCCATACCGATTAAACCTGCACCGATAACAACAGCGCTTTCAACGCCTTCTACTTTAATGTAGTTCTGCATGTCAACAGCATCTTTTGGTGTTTTCATACCGAATACGCCAGTAGCATCGATACCTTCCATTGGTGGTTTGAAGTTGTCAGCGCCAGTAGCGATAACCAGTTTGTCGTATGGCAGTACTTTTACTTCGCCGGTTTTTACTTCTTTTACTTCAACAGTTTTTTCTTCACGGTTGATTTTAGTAGCTTCCCAGCCCAGCAGAGTGTCGATATCTTTTGTGTTTTTCATGAATTCAGGTGTACGAACTGCTTCCCAGGAAGTGGTCATCAGGTCGTTCAGATCTTTTACGGTTGCACCTAAATAGTATGGCAGACCGCAGCCGCCGTAAGAAATCCATTCACCTTTTTCGATTAAAGTTACCTGAGCATCTGGATTGCATCTTTTTGCTCTTGCAGCAGCTTTAGGACCGCAGGCAACCCCACCGATTACAACAATTTTTAATTCTGACATGGTGTGTTCATCTCCTTAAAATTTATACCGGAAACGGTAAATTAAAAACTATGCATAAAAAGCTATCTTCATTATAACGCGAACAGTACAAGAAAACAATCATAATTCCCTATGCTTTGTAATGAATTATTTTAATTGCAAATCTTTGCAGGATTAATAATTATTTTCACATAGCGGGATGCATAGCGTTCTGTTTTGTTGTATAATGCAGATAAATATACGACAATGATAAAAAATTACAAATTAATTACAAAATACAGAAGGAAATTTTCAGGAAGGTATCGAATAAAGAATTAACCATGCAACTGTCGTATTTTTATTTAGGCATCTGAAAGAAAAGAGGGGATTGACATGTATCACAAAAAGAAAGTATCAGTGATTCTGCTGATTGCATTTGTTTTGACAATGATTTGTCCGGTCAGCGCATTTGCAGCCAGTTTCTCTGATGTACCGGGCAATCACTGGGCGGTTCAGCAGATTGACCGCATGAATGCGAGAGGAATTATCGTAGGTTATGAAGACGGAACCAACCGTCCGAATAATCCGGTAACCCAGTTTGAGGCACTCACCATGGCCACCAGAATGATGGGGCTGGAGTATGATGAGGCAACTCACAAAGGAACTTACATTCCGTTTAAATATCCGGACTGGACAGGCGCATACAGCGTAGCGGTTCTGGGGCAGGAAGCCGGGCTGGTAGATGCCAGTGACTTCTCTCACGGTTCTGCAGCCAGCCGTGAATGGATTGCCAAACTGTTAATTATGGCAATGGATGCAGAAGATGAGCTGAGCCGTGTAAAAGATGAAACATTATCGTTTGGTGATGCCGGTTCTATTGGCAGTGACTATCTGAATTATGTAAAACTGGCTTACGACAAAGGGTTAATCGGCGGTTATACCGACGGCACCTTTAAACCGAAAAACACAGTAACCAGAGCTGAAATGGCAGCATTTATGTGCCGTGTGGAAGATAAGCTGAATGCGGACCTGAACAACGTGGTACGCGGTGAAGTTACTGCGGTAAATGGTGTAAATGTAACCATTAAGGGCAATGATGGAAAAACATACAGTCTGTATGCTACTACCAATACTGTTCTGTACAGCAGTCAGGCGCAGAAAATGGGCGTGACCGGGCTGAAAGTCGGCGATAGTGTATATGCGGTTTACAAAAACAGTCTGCTGCTTTATCTGGAACAGCGTGCAGAATCTACTGTGAACAAACAGGAGACTCTGGCAAATGTTACCGGGACCATCGAGTCGGTAATTGCAGCAAAACAGGCAATTGTTGTTCGTGACCAGGATGGCGATTTACAGACTGTTCTGGTAGATGACAAAACTACCATCAATAAATACGGCAGCAGTGTTGCGTTAGAATTTTCGGACTTACTGGCGGATATGCCGGTTCGCGTGAGTGTCAGCGAGACAGACCAGACTGCTGACCAGATTGTAATCGAGGAAAGCACCAGTGGGCAGCGTTCCGGTACCGTTTACAATGTAGATGTATACAGCAATCTGATTATCATGGATGAAAAGACCGAACTGGTAACCTACCGGATGTCTAAAAATATTGAAGTAAGCATTTCCGGTATGCTGACTGCTACAACCAGCAGCCTGAAAGAAGGCGATATGGCTACCTATACTATTTCTGACGGTATGATGACAGCCATTGCTGTTGGCGGAAGCAGTGAAAATTACGGCGGCAACGCAACTGTGAAATCCATTGATACTACCAACCGGATTGTTACGTACATTACCGGTTCTGACGAATTAAAAGCAGCTTTCTATAACAGTGGACAGGCTGTGAAATTTAAAAACGGTGATACCGGTACTATGAGCGACCTGCAGGCAGGAGACAGCATCAGCATTTCTGTGGATGACAACAGAATCACATCCATTACTGTTACCAGCCGCAATCTGACCGATGGTGCCATTAAAGGGACTCTGTACTCTATCAATACTGCTTCTGACTACATTATCATCACAACTTCCAGCGGCAGCAGAGTGACATACGATTTAGCGAACAATGTAAAAGTAACCTTATATGGCTCCACATCTTCTCTGGGCAATCTGACACAGGGTATGAAAGTGGAACTGACCATGCAGGGCGATGAAGTAACCCGCATTAAAGCCAATGACATGGTGGAAGGTGTTGTAAAAGCGATTAACAACAGTGCGGATACAATCACTGTAACCACCGATGACGGCACCGAAATTTATGATGTATCGGATGATGTGGATGTTATCACCTACAGCACCACATATTATCGTCTGAGCGCTGTTTCTGTTGGCGATACGGTCAGCATGAAAGTATCGGGTGATGAAGTTACAGAAATCAATATCAACGAACAGGTTGATATGGTTATTGACAGCATTTACAGCAGCAGTGACTGGATTCGTCTGGAAGACTCCAACGGCAAAACCGTAAGTGCCGATCTGGATGAAGCAGAATTCTATATTGACGGTTCCTACACCAGCGATATTGATGACTTCAGTATCGGTGATGAAGTGGTAGCTACTTTTGCGGGCAGAACCCTGATTAAGGTAGAGGCTGTGAGCCAGGTAAAAGGGGAAGTAACCAAAGTAAACACTTCTGCAAAAACCTTCAATGTAAAAACAGCCGGCGGCGATACCAGAACCGTAACATTCAGCTCCAACAGTGCCATTGTGAAAAACGGTTCCAGTTACAGCAATCTGAACAATTTAAATGTTGGTGACCGGGTAATCGTTGGCGGTAGTGCATCCAGCAAAACCATTACCGTTATGAAATCCAGAACAGCAGATGTGCGTTATGCAACCAGTGGTCTGATTCAGTTCCTGGCTGATGCGCAGGGTGATTCCTACAAACTGGTGAATGGCTGCTACTGTCATTACAAAAATTCTACTTCTCAGTTCAGTGCATCTACACTGACCAGAAATGACAATGTAACCATTTACTACACCGCACAGGATTCTGTTTACGAAGTAGTGAAAAACTAAGAACTAAATAAAAATCGATAACATAACAAAGCGCAGACGCAATATCCAGAATGGATTTGCATCTGCGCTTTTTGCATATGTGTTTAGTTTCGTGTGAGAGCTGCTTAATAACGGAGCTTTCGCTGTTGAAGAAACTTATTCAGTTTAGCCATATTATCCGGGTTGGAGGAGATATAGGCATAATGTTCTGATACAAGTTCAGCAAGCTGACTGGCCGAAATATTCATTGCCCGTGCCAGATATACCAGGTCGTCAATCTGTTCACTAAGTTTCATAAGGCCAAGTTCTCGCAGCCGTTCTGTATAGCGTGAAGAAACAAAGGTGCCTTTTGCAGGTGTGGTAATTACATAACCCTCCCGTTCCAGTTCGGTATAGGCGCGACGGGTTGTGATAACGCTTACTCCCAGTTTTTCAGCCAGAGCCCGTACGGAAGGCAGAGGATAGCTATCGGGGAGTTCACCGGAAACAATCAACTGTTTCAGTTGTTCGGCAATCTGTTCATATAAGGCAACACCGGATGCGGTATTAATCTGTAGATTCATAGGCAATCGTCCTTTCTCTGTACATAACTGTTACGATAACAGTATAACAAATTAAATTTTTTGTCAAGTGAAAAAAATATTGTTGACATAACTGTGTATATACTATATAATAACAGACATAGACAATAAGATAACAATGAAAAAATATATATGAACTGCATCTCCTGAAAGGAGTGAAAGAAAAATGGATGAACAGGCAAGACAAATTCGAAGAGAGATTATAAGAGAATATCGCAGGGAAATTGCAGAAACTCAGGCAAAACGCCGCACCATTCTGGAAGCAGAGCGTCAGGAACGGCTGGCTCTACAGAGAGAGGCTGCTATGGAACGGCGCATAATGCGTCGGATTGCACAGGAGGAACAGCGAAGCAGAATTATTCTGGTGCTTCGCAACAACCTGCTGATTCGATAACAGGCAGGTCTGGAAAATGTGAGTAAGAGGAAAATAACGCAAGTGGTTTGTAAAAGACTAGGAGGAATGTCTTATGTTTCGACCATCCAAATCGGTAACCCGCTGCCCGATATGCGGGGAACCGTTAACATATGAAACCATCGACCAGTTTGGTGTACCGGTGGGTTATAATGTACAATGTACAGAATGCAGCAATTACAGTGATATCTGGGTAAATGGGCTGCGGGAAGTGCAGTGTGGGCAGTGGCTCAGCCCGGATTATGAGTCGGATTATGGTGCGATGACGGCCAGAGAAAAATGGCAGGCACTAAAAATTCTGTGTGAACTGAATCTTCGGCTGGCAGCGGAAAAAATCCGGTATGCGGTTCAGCAGGTACAGGAACCGCAGATTAGAGAAAAACAGGTACATGCATAATAAACGCTGTTCCAGATCTTTCCCCCGAAAGACTGAACAATAGATTACCCTAGGCAAAGATGGACTGTAGCACATAACGATGCGGCAGTCCATTTTTGCTGCTCTCAAAAAAGATTGTCATATAGGTCTACATGGTGTAGACTTGAAACAGAGGAAAGTTTACAGTATGTAAAGCGATGGAGGTGAAGTGCCATGACAGATTATACATTCGGTGAAGGCGATATAAAGATGCGCATTGCCAATATTATGCGTTATGAGAAGCCGGCGAAAAGTGTGGTTCTGGTTTCGATTCTGGCGGTAATCCTGCTGACCTTGACCATTGGTACAAACCCGGTAGAAAAACAAACAGAACTGCTGGGTGCCGATTATCAGATGGTGGATGTGATTTATGCCAGTGGCTCTGTGGAACAGCTGGATAATGGCCATGATGTGATGAATGTGCCGTACTGTGCAGGAGAATACAGTTTTGCAACGGACGGTTATCTGTATGAGCGGTACAATACCGGAGAAGGCTGGAAAGAACTTGGCCAGATGGAACCATATCCGCTGACGAAAAAAGAACTGCTGAGTTACTGCCGCGAGCTGCCTTCTCACAAAGTTGCCGGTATTACCGACGCCGCCATTCTGCGGATGCCTGATGAAAACGACCGCTTTTATCTGCTGATGCAGACGAAAAAAGGCGAAACCCTTCTGGCATGCGGCTGGGAAGATATCGGTGAGCGAGGCCAGGGCGCATCCGATGATACCTATATTCGCTGGATTGTACGGCTGGAATCGGAATTTAACCCGGATGGTATACAGGTGAATTATTTTATGCGCTCGCTGCGCCATGTTGTAAATGACAGCGTAGATACTTTTGAATTCTGGGAAAACAGCAAATATACACCGGGCTATCTGATTGTGGGCTTTACTGCGGATGGCAGCAGCGAAGAATCAGACATGGGGTACGCTATTTTCCGATGGGTGGGCAATTGCCTCAAAATGTTGGACTGTTATGTATATCCCGATGCAGCGTTGAGTGAAAACGGTATTTATTTTGCAGAATGGGCCATGTTGACGGAAAAAGGCAGCGCGAACTATGAAGTAACCTACGATGTGATTCTGTGCAATAATCCGAATCTTGACCGAGTGGAGCGGGTAATCACCTATGATGACGGGACACAGAAAAATTTGTCGGCCAAGGTAGTTAGTGTACCTGCAATTGTCACATTCCGCTGGGCAGATCAAAATAGTTCTACGCAATATTTTAATAGTGAAACAACGTATTTTTATGACAAACATGGTGAAATTATTTATGTTACAGAATGTTTAGAATGAAAATGAATAGCAAAAACTATAAGCAGGCTGATGCAGAAATGTGTCAGTCTGTTTTTGTATTGTGTTGAATATTTTGCTGTTTTGCTGTTTGTGATGTTGGAACGACTGAATAGTCTGAAGGGTCTGAAGGATTTTCCATAAACCTTTTATTATTTTCTTTATTACAGAAATTTTTTTCAGCAATAATCATTCAAATCATTCAGAACGGTATTGGTTAAGCCAATCGTCTATTCAGGAATCGTTCAGGAATCCTTCAGAATCCGTCAGCTGGAGTATAATATTTTCCAGTCGCTGGAAGGAAATGACGAGTACATCCCGAAAAAGATAGTATCTGGAATAAAAAGGAAGTGAGTATTTTGGACTGGAAGATGGAAAAAGATACGCTGACATTGTATCCGCAGGGCGATCTGGATCTGGTATCGTCACAGAATGTGCGGGATGCTCTGGATATGATTCTATACAGTCACGGCGGATTAAAACAGCTGATAGTGAATCTGGGGGATGTGACATTTATCGACAGTTCCGGCCTGGGAATGCTGATTGGATGCTATAAAACGATGCATGGCAGGCAGGGACGCATGATGATTTGTGATGCTGCGGATAATGTATATCGGGTGCTGGAGCTGTCCGGCATGAAAAAACTGATGCCGGTGCTGCGGCAGGAAACACAGAAATCGGTGAGAGGTGAAGGCTATGGGAAACGATAATCAGGTAACACTGCATGTGAAAAGTATCGGGGAGAATGTATCGCTGGTGCGAATGATGGCTGGCGGATTTCTGTATCCCTACGACTTAACACTGGATGTGCTGGATGAAATCAAGATTGCGCTGTCGGAGGCAGTGTCCAACTGTATGATTCACGGTTACGAAAACCGTGAGGATGAAACAGTAACCGTAATCATGAACGTGCAGAACCGGCATCTAACCATTGAGGTACAGGATACAGGCATCGGTATCGCCGATATTGAACAGGCCATGGAACCGGCATTTTCAACAAAAGAGGAGCATATGGGTCTGGGATTTGTGTTTATGCAGACGTTTATGGACAATATTGAAGTGTTTTCCGAGCCGGGCCGAGGCACAACGGTTGTGATGAAAAAACAGCTGCCGGCGATGGAAACACAGATGAGTGAAGTAGGATAAGGTGATTCGATGGCAGGTAGATTAAGTGATATGAATTTACCGCGCTTTCCCTTATTATCCAACGATGAAGTACAGGCTCTGCTGAAGCAGGCCAAAGCAGGAGACGACGCAGCACGAGAGCGCCTTATTAATTGCAATTTGCGACTGGTATTCAATCTGATTCAGCGATTTGCCGGCCGCGGCTGTGAGATGGAGGATTTATTTCAGATTGGCACCATCGGCCTGATGAAAGCAATCGATAAATTTGACACTACCTACGATGTGCGGTTTTCCACCTATGCTGTGCCGATGATTGTGGGAGAGATTCGCCGCTTTCTGCGGGATGACGGGCCGATAAAAATCAGCCGTTCTCTAAAAGAAACGGGCATCCGTATCCGATATGCCCAGGAACAGCTCACAAAAGAACTGGGCCGTGCGCCCCGCTTAAACGAGGTGGCCGAGAAACTGGAACTGACTCCGGAGCAACTAACCGAGGCGCTGGAGGCTACCCAGTATCTAACCTCGATACATGAGGAAGTATATCAGGATAACGGCGATGCCATTTATGTGATTGACCAGTTGGCGAATCAGGAAGATGACAGCCGGTTTCTGGAGCATATGGCACTGGGTGAAGTGATGGAACGTTTGCCGGAACGGGAGAAACATATTCTGTATCTGCGTTTTTTTCGCGACCAGACGCAGACGGAGGTGGCAAAGCGAATCGGCATTTCGCAGGTGCAGGTGTCCCGGCTGGAACGCAGTGCTCTGAAAAAAGTACGAGAAATGTTATCCGGCTGAATAGACAAACTATAACCCTATATGATAAAATATATAAATGGATTTTCATATTATTCAAAATAACTTATGAAACAGGGAGCTGGATACAATGGGTTTTAAAAGTGACATTGAAATTGCACAGGAAACACAGATGACAGTAATCAACGAGATTGCTGACAAACTGGAAATTAAAGATGAATATGTAGAAAACTACGGCAAATACAAAGCAAAAATTGACTATCGTATGCTGAAAGAATATCAGGATAAACCAAACGGTAAACTGATTCTGGTAACAGCTATCAACCCTACCCCTGCTGGGGAAGGCAAAACCACCACTACAGTTGGTTTAGGGGATGCGTTATCCGCTATGGGCAAAAAAACCGTTATCGCTCTGCGTGAACCATCCTTAGGGCCTGTATTTGGGGTAAAAGGCGGTGCTGCAGGCGGCGGTTATGCACAGGTTGTACCAATGGAAGATATCAACCTGCACTTCACAGGCGATATGCATGCAATTGGCGCGGCAAACAACCTGCTGGCAGCTATGATTGACAACCACATTCAGCAGGGTAATGTATTAGGCATCGACCCTCGCAGAATCACATGGAAACGCTGCGTGGACATAAATGACCGTCAGCTGCGTTATATTGTAAGCGGTCTGCACGGCAAAGCAAATGGTATGCCTCGTGAAGACGGTTTTGACATCACAGTAGCATCTGAAATCATGGCAATTCTGTGCCTGTCCAGTGATATCGACGACTTAAAACAGAAACTGGCAAGCATCGTAATCGGTTACAGCTATCAGGATGAACCAATCACTGCTGGTCAGTTAAACGCACAGGGCGCTATGGCAGCTCTGCTGAAAGATGCTCTGAAACCAAACCTGGTTCAGACTCTGGAAAAAACACCTGCATTCATCCACGGCGGTCCGTTCGCAAATATTGCACACGGCTGCAACAGTATCATGGCTACCGGTATGGCTCTGAAACTGGGCGACTATGTAGTAACCGAAGCTGGTTTCGGTGCTGATCTGGGTGCAGAAAAATTCCTGGATATCAAATGCCGTAAAATGGGCATTCAGCCAGATGTAGTTGTTATCGTTGCAACTGTACGTGCGCTGAAATACAACGGCGGCGTTGCAAAAGCAGATTTGAACAATGAAAATCTGGAAGCTCTGGAAAAAGGGATTCCAAATTTACTGCGTCATATCGAAAACATTACTCAGAGCTTCGGTTTACCTGCAGTGGTTGCAATCAACCGCTTCCCAACCGATACCGAGGCAGAACTGCAGCTGATTTACGATAAATGTAAAGAGCTGGGTGTTAACGTTGCTCTGTCTGAAGTCTGGGGCAAAGGCAGCGAAGGCGGTAAAGAACTGGCAGAAGAAGTTATCCGCTTGACTGATGCTGGTGCTGGCAAACTGCAGTTCACCTACGATGTAAACGAAAGCATTATGGATAAAATCAACGCTGTTGTGACCAAAATTTATCACGGCGCTGGCGTAGATTACACCCCTGCTGCGAAAAAAGCAATCAAACAGCTGGAAGATCTGGGCTACGACAAACTGCCAGTCTGCATGGCAAAAACCCAGTACTCCTTCTCTGACAACCAGGCTCTGCTGGGTGCTCCGGAAGGGTTCCGCATCACCATCAGCAATGTAAAAGTATCTGCTGGTGCTGGTTTCATCGTTGTTTACACCGGTGATATCATGACCATGCCAGGTCTGCCAAAAGTTCCATCTGCAGAAAAAATTGACGTGGACAACGACGGCAGAATCTCCGGCCTGTTCTAATTTGAAAACGGAAAACGATTTTCACTGCATCACGAATCCTCGTGGTGCAGTTTTTTTATTTTTGTGATAGACGCAGGAACAGGCAGTTTGCTCTCTCGGCTTTTCCTCAATATCTGGACAGCATCTTGATTTGTTTTCTTCGTTCAGACTTCGTCTGACTCATAAAAACAAATCGGCGCTGCTGTCCATCTGGTTTCGAAATGTGCCGGTTCGCAAATCTGGCTGTTCCTGCGTATTGATGAATAAGAAAAACAGTACCAGAAAAATTTGTATTTCTGATTGTAATACAGCAGAATATTTGTTATAGTTGGAACAGCAAAAAAGAGGAGGAATTAATTATGGAGGGTATGTTATCATCGGCTCAGTCACTGCTGATGCTGTTAGGTGTTCTGGTTATTCAGTATTTTCTGGTGAAACGTCCACAGAAATGGATGGCATTTATTTTACCGGCACTTTATTTCGGCTTATCTATTCGTGATGTGGTGCTGAGTGTACAAAATGGTGCTGTTATATTTGGCGGCAGTATTGGAACTGCGCTAATTACATTTTTTACATCTAATATTATCACGGCCATGCTGCTGATGGTCTGGTGGAAGAAAGACTTTGACAAAAGTATCATTGCTATTGCTGTATTTGCAGTATATATTCTGTCCAATGTGATACTGATGCTTCTCTTAATGCTTATTGGTGTGTTTGTATAGCAAACGGAAATGCACTGTGTGACAGACAACATGGGAAAAGTTGTTAGCTGTCTGATGATAATAAAAAACAGGAGCTTTTGCAGAAATCTGCATTGGCTCCTGTTTTGTGTTTTAGTCTAATTCAAACATGCCGTTATACAGCTGATAGTATTTGCCTTTCTGTGCCAGCAGGGATTCGTGATTGCCCTGTTCGATAATCTGGCCGTGTTCTAATACAAGAATCTGGTCGGCGTTACGTACAGTGGATAAACGGTGTGCGATAATAAATACGGTGCGGCCCTGCATGAGCTGGTCCATACCGCGTTCAATTAAGAGTTCGGTTCTGGTATCAATAGAACTGGTTGCTTCATCTAAAATCAGTACCGTCGGGTTGGCAACAGCAGCACGGGCGATGGCTAACAACTGGCGCTGCCCCTGGCTTAGATTGGTACCGTCGGATGTCAGCACGGTCTGGTAGCCGTCCGGCAGGTGCTGGATAAAGGAGTGGGCATTGGAAAGTTTTGCAGCCGCCATAACCTCTTCATCGGTGGCATCTAATCGTCCATAACGGATATTTTCCATAACAGTACCGGTAAACAGGTGCGTATCCTGCAGAACCATTGATAAGGTGCCGCGCAAATCCGCTTTGCGGATATCCTGAATGTTGATTCCATCATACGTGATACTGCCGTCGGCAATGTCAAAGAAGCGGTTAATCAGATTTGTGATACTGGTTTTCCCGGCACCGGTGGAACCCACCAGAGCGATTTTCTGGCCGGGATGTGCAGTCAGGCTTACATTACGCAGAACCGGTTTATCTGGTTTGTAGTGAAAGAACACATGACTGAAAGCAATTTTGCCCTGCAGCGGTACCAGCTTTGTGCCGCCGTCGGTTTGTGGAACCTGCCACATGTTTTTTTCGCGGTCAAGCGTTACATTGCCCGGGTCTGCTTCCGGCAGTTCATCCATCAGATTAAAGATGCGTTCTGCACCGGCCAGTGCATTCAGCAGTGCATTAAACTGCTGCGAAATCTGGGTAATCGGATGAGAGAACGAGCGGGTATACTGCAGAAACGCTGCAACGGTCCCTAAATCCAGACGGCCCGCAATTGCCATCATGCTGCCGAACATAGCGGTCAGTGCGTAGTTGATATAGGATAAATTCCCCATGGTAGGCATCAGAATATTGGCAAAGGTGTGGGCTCTGGTTGCTGCCTGGCACAGATTGCCGTTTAACTGGTCAAACTGGTCTTTGGCACGGTCCTCATAGCAGAATACTTTTACCACTTTCTGCCCTTCCATCATTTCTTCAATATAGCCATTCATAGCACCGATTGCCTGCTGCTGCTGGCGGAAATACATTCCGCTTTTACCGCCGATGGTGCCAACTGCAAAAATCATAACGGCAACCATCACCATAACCAGCATGGTTAACATCGGACTCAGGATAATCATCATCGTAAATACCCCGGTAACGGTAATAAACGATGAGATGAACTGGGTCAGGCTGGAACTCAGCAGGTCGCGCAGTGTATCCGTATCGCTGGTGAATCGGCTCATCAGTTCCCCGTGTGTATGTGTGTCAAAAAATCCAATTGGCAGTGCCTGCATTTTATTAAACAGTTCCGTTCGGATTTTAAATAAGGCACCGGTCGAGATTACCAGCATAATCCGGCTGGAGGTATACGATGCGGCTGCACCGAGTAGATAAATCAGTCCCATGACGGATAATGCGGTGATGAATTCGGATAAATCCGGATTCTGCTGCCCGATAAACGGCAGAATATAGTTATTGATTAACGGTTTCAGAAAATAGGTTCCGGCGATGGATGCCGCTGCACTGAAAATAATGCAGACAACGGCAAACAGCATCAGAAGACGATATCCTTTAATGTAGCTGAGGATGCGCAGCACGGTCTGTTTTATATTTTTCGGTTTCCCGTATCCTTTTGGTTTTGGGGGCATCTTACTCAGCTCCTTTCTGCTGGGAGGAATACACTTCCTGATAAATAGCATTATTGGCCAGCAGGTCTTCGTGGGTTCCTATAGCATTGATAGTACCCTCATCCATTACGATAATGCGGTCAGCATCCTGCACCGATGTAACGCGCTGTGCAATGATAATGGTGGTGGTATCCTTTAAATTCTGGCGGAACGATTGACGGATGCGGCTGTCGGTAGCGGTATCCACAGCACTGGTGCTGTCGTCCAGAATGATAATTTTCGGTTTTTTCAGCAGAGCACGGGCAATACAGAGCCGCTGTTTCTGGCCGCCGGACAGGTTTACGCCGCCCTGGCTTAAGTCGGTATCGTATCCCTGCGGGAAGGATGTAATAAAGTCATGTGCCTGTGCTGCCTGACATGCCTGAATGATTTCCTCATCGGTTGCGTCAGGGTTCCCCCAGCGGAGATTTTCGCGGATACTGCCGGAGAACAGCACATTTTTCTGCAGTACCATAGCAACGGCGTCGTGCAGGGTATTCAGCCGGTATTCTTTTACATTGCGTCCTCCAACCAGAACATCGCCTTCGGTGGCATCGTACAGGCGTGGAATCAGCTGAACCAGCGTTGTTTTGGAAGAACCGGTACCGCCTAAAATCCCGATGGTCTGGCCGGATTCAATTTTCAGATTGATATCGTGCAGCACCGGCTTTTCGGCCTGACTGTCATTATACTGGAACGAAACATTGCGAAACTCGATGGAGCCGTCGTCCGGCTGCGGGTCATCGGAAATGTGTTCGTCAGTTAAATCCAGCGGTTCGTCAAATACTTCACAGATACGCTGAATCGATGCGCGCGACATGATAAACATAATGAAAATCATAGAAATCATCATCAGAGACATCAGAATCTGAGAAATATAGCTGATAAAACTGAGCAGTTCCCCGGTTTCCATGTCACCGGCAATGATGAAGTTGCCGCCAAACCAGCAGACAGCAATAATACAACTATACATAACCAGCTGCATAATCGGACCGTTCCAGAGCAGAATTTTTTCAGCTTTCAGCTGTGCTTTCCGCAGCTGATCCGATGCATCATAAAAGGTCTCTTTTTCGTAGTCTTCGCGTACGAAGGCTTTTACCAGATGGATGGCTGTGAGGTTTTCCTGTACACGGGCATTCAGCTTATCGTATCTGGTGAGCATCTCCTGAAACAGTGGAAACGCTTTTGTAGAAATGACGTACAGAGCAATTCCCAGTACCGGAATGGCAAACAGAAAGATTTTTGCCAGCTGGCTGTTGATGTAAAACGCCATGAAGGTTGCGCACAGCAGCATCATAGGAGAGCGAACTGCGGTACGAATCAGCATCATAAATGCCATCTGGGTATTATTAACGTCTGTTGTCAGGCGGGTAATCAGCGATGCTGTTGTGAAGCGATCGATATTGCGGAAGGAGAACTCCTGCACTTTATAGAACAGCTTCTGGCGGATGCCTTTGGCAAATCCGGCCCCGGCGATGGCGGCAAAGCGACCGGCCAGAACACCGGCAGTTAAAGACAGGAGTGCCATGCCGATCATCAGCAGCCCCATGCGGGTTACATAGCCCACATCTCCGTTGGCAATCCCCACGTCAATAATTTTTGCCATAACCAGCGGCATCAGAATTTCCATAAATACTTCAATTAATATAATGGATGGTGCAAGTAATGCGTATTTTCGATACTGTCCCAGACAGGACAATAAATGTTTAATCATTGCATCAGCTCCTTTTTCAGAAATAACATAAAGAAATAGCATGATATGTAACCTTTATATTATAACGGTTAGGAAGCAGTGATTGCAATACCTTGTCATGTTACGTTTTGATTACAAACCAGAAGTAAGCGGGATGGCCTGTGCACGTTCAAAAAAGAACGCAGGACGAAACAGAATGTGATATAATAAACGGTAGAAAACATAAAGAGGGGATTGCAGATGACGGAACAGAAAAAAGAAATTGTGCTGGTGACCGGTGCATCGGGCGGTATTGGAAAAGCAGTGGCAGAAAAATTTGCACTGGCCGGATATCCGGTAGTGCTGCATTATCATAAAGGAACAGAACGGGCAGAGGCTTTACAGAAAGAGTTAGCGGAGCAGGGCTGTATTGTTATGACGCAGCAGGCAGATTTGCGCAGCAGCACACAGGTGACGCAGATGATTGAGCGGATAACACAGCAATGGGGCCCGGTCGGGATTCTGATAAACAATGCCGGTATTGCGCAGCAGAAGTTGTTTACCGATATTACCGATGAAGAATGGCGCGATATGTTTGCGGTTCACGTAGACGGAGCCTTTTATTGCAGCCGTGCGGTTCTTCCTGCTATGATTCAGAAAAAACGGGGATGCATTATCAATGTGTCGTCTATGTGGGGGCAGATTGGCGGTTCCTGTGAAGTGCATTACTCAGCAGCCAAAGGTGCCCTTCAGGCTATGACACAGGCACTGGCCAAAGAAGTGGGGCCGTCAGGCATTCGTGTGAACTGCGTGGCACCGGGTGTGATTCTGACCGAGATGAATACCCGGATGTTTGATGAAGAAACGCTGGATGCCCTGCGGGAAGAAACACCGCTGGAAAAACTGGGGGCTGCAGAGGATGTGGCAAGTATGATTTATTATCTGTCCACAGAAGAAGCCGGTTTTATCACCGGGCAGATTATCGGTGTAAATGGCGGCATGGTAATCTGATAATAAACGGAATACTGTAATTGTATGCAGCTTGTAGAGAAACAGGCTGCATTTTTATTGATTAGTATATATAAATAGAGGCGCTGTCTGAAAATCATAACTGGTAAAAATAGAAATGTGTCGATAATTTGAAAGTAAAACTTTTATTAAGCTGCACAAATCAACCGGAAATCTGCATATGAAATGCACAATTGCGATTTTTAGTACAATTTTGCATCAAAAAGAAAGGGCGCATAGAGAAATATAATACTGGCATTAGTTATACTTATTGAAAAAGGGGTTGCAATTTTCAGAATAGTATAGTATTATTATCCACAAGAAAAAGACATGTATCCTTAAGAAGAGGACATTGTCAAGAGGGGGATTAATTATTATGGTTCAAACAATTGAAAGCGTTAATGGTATTATTAACGGCTTCGTGTGGGGTCCGGTTATGCTGTTACTGCTGGTAGGCACCGGGATTCTGCTGACAATTCGTGCGGGGTTCCCGCAGATTCTGAAACTGGGTTCGATTCTGAAACACACAGTAGGGACATTATTCGGACCTGATGCACACAAAAAAGATGAAGCTGGGATTTCTCCTTATCAGGCTGTAGCAACAGCTCTGGCTTCCACAGTAGGTACTGGTAACATCACAGGGGTAGCAACTGCAATCGTAGCAGGGGGTCCTGGTGCTGTATTCTGGATGTGGATCAGTGCTCTGTTCGGCACCATGACCAAATTCGCCGAAGTTACTCTGGCTGTTAAATTCCGTCAGAAAAACGAACGCGGTGAATGGGTAGGGGGCCCGATGTACTACATGGAAAACGGCCTGAACATGAAATGGCTGGGTGTTATCTTCGCATGTCTGGCAACACTGGCTTCTTTCGGTATCGGCAACATGACACAGTCTAACTCCATCGCTACTGCATTAAACACTACAGTAGGGATTCCTAACGAAATCACAGGTATTGTGGTAGCAGCAATTGTTGGTATCGTTATTTTAGGCGGTATCAAACGTATCGCACAGGTTACAGAAAAATTAGTGCCTGCAATGGGTGCTCTGTATGTAATCCTGGGTCTTGTTACAATCATTATGAACCTCGACAAACTGCCGGGTGCATTTGCAATCATCTTCCAGTGCGCATTTAACCCTCAGGCAGCTATGGGTGGGGTATTAGGTTACACCATCATGAATGCAATCCGCTTCGGTTTTGCCCGCGGCGTATTCTCCAACGAAGCTGGTTTAGGTAGTGCGCCTATCGCTCACGCAGCAGCAAACACCGACAATCCTGTAAAACAGGGTATGTGGGGTGCATTTGAAGTTCTTTTCGATACCTTCATCATTTGTACCATTACCTCTCTGGTAGTAGTAATGAGTGGTCTGTGGGATCCAACTCAGAACCTGGGCTTAGACGGTGCAGCATTATCTATCGCAGCGTTCCAGGCATCTCTGGGCAGTGTAGGTGCAGCTGGTGTTACCATCGGTACTGTACTGTTCGCATTATCCACTCTGCTGGGCTGGTCCTACTATGGTGAAAAATCCATCGAGTACCTGTTCAAAACAAAATCCTGGGTTGGTTATGTAAAACTGGGTTACAAAGTAGTATTTATCGTAGCTGCATTTATCGGTTCCATTGGTGGTCTGCAGCTGATCTGGGCTATTGCAGATACCCTGAACGGCTTAATGGCAATCCCTAACTTAATTGCTCTGGTACTGTTAAGCGGCACTGTAACCAAAATGGTTAAAGATTACTTTAAAGAAGAAAAAGCTAACAAAAAAGCATAAGAACTGCGCTGAGAAAGCGTTTAAAGGGGGAGGCCAGCTTTGGCCTCCCCCTTTTTTGCAGATTTTCAGTTTTAAAATAAAATAACAAGAAAGACTATTACAAAGAAAGTAAATATGATATAATATTTATTTAGCCAAGTAAATAAATAGTGGCTGGCCATTGAATAGTTTAGATGTAAAAGGGGCGATTTCCGATGCTGGATATTACATACGAAGGAAATCCGGCGGAGTTGCCGGGCTTAACCTTAGCTTATGTAGGGGATGCAGTTTATGAACTGTATGTGCGGGAAAAAATTCTGAAACAGAGCGTGAAAGCACATAATCTGCATTATCTTGCAGTAAAACGAGTAAATAATAATACACAGGCAGCACTGCTTCTGAAAGTGGAGCCGGAACTGACTGAAATCGAGCAGAGCGTAGCGCGCAGAGGCCGCAATGCCAAAGGGATTGTGCCCAAAAATGCCGATGTACAGACCTATCGTAAAAGTACCGGGCTGGAAGCTCTGGTAGGGTATCTGTATTTAAAACAGGACAAAGAGCGTTTAAACTGGCTGCTGAATCAGATTGAGGAGGTTGTGCGTGATGCGGCTCACTAATTATGAGGGAACTGATTTTCTTCCGGTTTCGGTTTTTCTGGAACAGAATCCGGATGCCGATAGAGAAACCGTGCAGGAACTGTTGAAAACCTGCAATGTATCGTTTGTGCTGGAAGGGATTAACCGCTGGCAGAGCACGATGATCTGCGAACGCAAAGACTCTTATGTGCAGCAGAGCCAGCGATATGTCACCATGACCAGTGATGGCTATACACTGCCTGCCATGGATGAAGAAGATACCAGAAAAGCAGAAGAACTGATTGGGAAAGCATTTGCTTTATATGAAGAAATGTCAAAACTGAAAGGCGAGTTTAAAGGCCGTCCAAAAGCGGAACATTATCTGTACGGGATTCCTGTGGAAGATGCCCGTTATATCCTGCCGCTGGCGGTAAAAACAAATCTGAGTGTGGCTACCACCGGAGATAAACTGCTGGAATGGTTTAAAATGATAAAACATCCGCAGGATAGGCATCTGTTTGCCGATGTACATGAGGCATTGATGCATGTTTTACCGGATGCACTGGCAAGATGGCTGGATAACCAGGTATATATCTATGCCAATGAAGAGGTACTGAATCAGTACTATCAGGCGGAATTGCAAGAAATTACACCGGAGAAACCGGTAGTACTGCTTCGTACATTTGAACAGCCGGAACTGAAAGCGGGGCTGGGTTCTTTAACCAGTACCAAGGCGGAACCTCCATCGGAAGTGCTGCAACAGTGGGGCGAAGAAGCCGCGGTAAAAGCCAAAGGTGTGACAAAGCGTGTAATGAGCTATGGGCATACCAGTGTGGCGGAACAGTGCCGCACCACATTTGGGATGATGTTCAGTCTGGTAACATGGCATCAGCAGGTGCGTCATCGTCTGCCGAATACATTCCGCGAATCCTGGGAGAATCTCCTGCTGGATGAAAACCGTCCGCCTGTAATTCCGCAGACGGTTATCGATGGCGGCTTTGCAGAGCCTTATTATAATCTGGTAAAGGAAATGCAGCGTTTTCAGCGGTATCTGGCAGAGCGATATGACGGAGGACAGTGGCGGTATTTTCTGCTGAACTGTCAGCAGGTGAAAGTGATTACCAGTACCAATGCCCGCATGGATTGCGGCATGCTGCAGGAAAGAATCTGTAACAATGCCCAGTGGGAAATTAACCGGATAGCCGTTGCCAAGCTGGCAGAACTGCGAAAGTTATCCGATATTTTATATCAGTACGCAGTGCCGTCCTGTGTGTACGGTGCCTGCAAAGAAGGAAAAATGACCTGCGGCCGGGCGGCAGAAATGCGGGAGAAATACCGGCTGAAAGAGGACGTATAGAGATATCGTTATTTTGAAAAACGGGAAAGAATAGAGGCGTATATTATGGGAGATATTTTTGGACGCAATCCGGTTATGGAAGCATTAAAAACCAATCGCACCATCAATAAAATCTGGGTAGTAAAAGGGGAACAGAAAGGTTCCATTCGTGAAATCCTGGCTCTTGCAAAAGAAAAACGGGTTATGGTGCAGATGGTGGAACGCAATAAATTAGACAGCATGTTTCCACATCAGAACCATCAGGGTGTAGCAGCTTCGGTTGCTTCCGCTGATTATGTAGACTGGCAGGATATTCTGGATTCTGCTCGCAAAAAAGGGGAAGATCCGTTTATCGTAATTCTGGACGAACTGGAAGACCCGCATAACTTAGGTGCCATTCTGAGAAGTGTGGATGCTGTTGGCGCTCATGGTGTTATCATTCCAAAACGTCGTGCTGTTCCGCTGACAGATGGTGTTGCAAAAGCGTCTGCCGGTGCCATTGAACATGTGCCGGTAGCTCGTGTAAGCAATATTGTACAGGTTATTGAAGAATTGAAAAAACAGGGTGTATGGGTTGCGGGAGCGCATATGCATGGCAACTATATGCACAAACAGGATTTAACCGGCCCGCTGGCAATCGTTATTGGCAGTGAAGGCAAAGGCTTAGGCAAACTGGTCAGCGAAAGCTGTGACTATATTGTATCCATTCCAATGCAGGGCAAAATCAATTCTCTGAATGCATCTGTAGCAGCCGGTGTGCTGTTATATGAGGCTTATCGGCAGCGCCATGCGGAGTAATGCATGAAAGAATATTTAATTGTAGATGGATATAATATTATTGGAGCCTGGCCGGAATTGCAGGAACTGAAGGAAGAAAATCTGGAATATGCCAGAGTGCGGCTCATTGAACTGCTTTCGGTTCATGCAGCGCTGAGCAAACGCAAGGTCATTCTTGTATTTGATGCCTATCAGGTAAAGCATAACAATGGTTCCCGGGAAACCATCCAGGGAATCGAAGTGATTTATACCAAAGAAAATGTGACGGCGGATATGGCTATCGAGCGGCTTACCGCACAGATACCAAAGCATCAGAAAGTATTTGTGGCCACTTCTGACCGTTTACAGCAGGAAACCATCTGGGGAAAAGGCGCATTTCGCATTTCTGCGAAAGAGCTGAAACGGGAACTGGAACTAACCGAGAAAGAACATAAGCCACACTACACACCGCAATTGTATGTATCCAATCGGCTGGAGGACCGGATTGATCCGGAAGTAAGAAAGAAACTGGAAAAATTATCTAGAAACAACTAGGGTTCATTGACAGCTGGAAAAGGCAGCTATATAATTGTGGTAAAAAGTGGAAAGGGGCGGAATGATGGAACAGACCGCACAACAACTGGATATGCTTGAACTGGAACATCTGAGTGATGAGGAAATTGTGGAGCTGGCCAAATACGGAAATGTTGGCGCGCTGGAATATCTCATTAATAAATATAAAAACTTTGTCCGGGCAAAAGCGAGAACCTATTTTCTGATAGGGGCAGACAGAGAGGATATTATTCAGGAAGGCATGATTGGTTTATATAAGGCTATTCGTGACTATCGATATGATCGCCAGGCATCGTTTCGCGCCTTTGCCGAAATCTGCGTAACCAGACAGATTATTACGGCCATCAAAACCGCCACCCGGCAGAAACATATCCCTCTGAATTCTTATGTTTCTCTAAATAAACCGGTGTTTGACGAAGAGTCGGAGCGAACACTGGGTGAAGTGGTGGTAACAGAAAAAGACGGGAACCCGGAAGATCTGTTTATCAATCAGGAGAATCTGATGGATATTGAAAGCACCATGCACAAAATTCTCAGCCCTCTGGAGCAGGAAGTTGTGAATCTGTATCTGGAAGGAAAGTCTTATCAGGAAATTGCAGAACATCTGGGACGGCATGTGAAATCGGTAGATAACGCTCTGCAGCGCGTAAAACGCAAGCTGGAGCAGTATCTGGACAAGCGGGAAGACGTCGTAAAATAAAAAAAGAAAAAAACTAAAAAAAGTTTGAAAAAGTTGTTGACAATTTGGTAGGGTGCATATATAATATCATTTGTTGGCAGTACTTCTGGAGGGGTTCCCGAGTGGCCAAAGGGGACGGACTGTAAATCCGTTGGCTCCGCCTTCGAAGGTTCGAATCCTTCTCCCTCCACTTTTTCTATCGCGGGATGGAGCAGTTGGTAGCTCGTCGGGCTCATAACCCGAAGGCCGGAGGTTCGAGTCCTTCTCCCGCAACCAACTTGCTTGTATAGCTCAGTCGGTAGAGCGTTACCTTGGTAAGGTAAAGGTCACCAGTTCGATTCTGGTTACAAGCTTTTTTATAAAGTTTATATAATATGGCGGCATAGCTCAGCTGGCTAGAGCATACGGTTCATACCCGTAGTGTCCGGGGTTCAAGTCCCTGTGCCGCCAC
>JAFQEO010000016.1 GCA_017399005.1 Peptococcaceae bacterium
AGAATGTAAATGCTAATGAATATGTAAATGTTAATGAGAATGTAAATGATTTTAATATAACTTTATGTAGTAATAGTAGCAGAGGAAGAAGCGCAGACGAGGCGGATGAACATACACTGGTTTTTTACGGAACCAATCAGCGCCCAACCACCAGCGCAGAGTTGCACATGAGTGAGGCGCTTACCGATGAACTGTACAGCACCTATATGCACAACAAACCAACCCGCTACGATTACGAGTGTATTTTTGAACGAGTGCATGAAAGAGCCGTTAATGCTGACGGCGAGGCCTATGCCGCCTACAGCCCGGTAAAGGCAGATTTACTGCGCTATGTGTTTAAAACAGCGGCCGAACAGCAAAAAACGGGCTGGTACTATATGGACGGTATCCTGAAAAAATGTGAGGAAAACGGCATAACAACCGCAGAGGAGGCGTTACAGCATGAATATCGGTGGAAGAGGGGAGAGATTGCTTAAATCGCCCCGCTACAAGCGGGAATGGCGAAACATCTGCGCCATCCTGCCCGCCTATCTGCCCGATGGCACCAACGGCACCGAGATAACCTATACCGACGGCACCGCAGAACCGGTGGAACGTCGCCTTGACTGGGTGCTGAATGATATATTAGGACATTTAAAAAGCAGCAAAGCCATACTGGAAAAACAGAGCAAAATCATTCTGGATAAAGAAGTCCGGCGTGTGCCGCTGATACTCTGCCCCGACTTTGCCCTGGTGCCGGTAAAAGGCAGAGAAGCCGTGGGCGAACACGATAAAAGCACCGGCTATATTGTGCTGAAACAGACCGAAAAAATTATGCCCGGTAAAGGAGGCGGCTGCCGCATCTGCTTTCAGGGTGGTGCTTCGTTAAACGTGTACGACACACCCCGCACCTTGTGGAAGAATATCCAGCTGGCAGAACAGATAAACCGGCAGATGTGCGCATAACGCCGCATTATTTTTTGTAGTCTTCAATGAAGAATTTCAAATTCTGCGCAAGTTTTTCTTCATCAAAAGGATTTGGATATAACGTATCGTCAGCGTATTTCTCCCATTGTGCCAGATTTTCTTCTAATACGATGTTTGCGATATGCTTTAATTCTTTATTCGTCAGTGGTTTTCGCCAGATTCCTTTGTATGGTATTTTTCTTGTCATAATATCGCCTCCAATGGTTTTGGTGTTCGATGATACCTAACAAAATAATAACTGAATAAATGTAATTACACAATCATATTTTGTGAGTTTTTGCCTAACATACTTTTCAAGGAAACTAAGATAAGCTTTTGTTAGGTGATAGATAATGGAAGAGATTATTTTTGATGCGGATATTTATAATACGATACGAAAAAACATAAAGAAGTATCGCAAGGAAAAAGGCCTGACTTCTGCTCAGCTGGCAGAAATGGTGGATTTGTCCCATGATTTTATCCGGCAGATTCAAAGTGAGAAGACAGGTTATAATTTTTCAGTTGAGACATTTTACAAAATTTCCGTTGCGCTGGGTGTTACGATGGATATGCTGGCGCAAAAAGACAGTGACAATTAAATCTGGCTGTAGAAGAGTATTCCCAAAATCGTAGGGATATTCTTTTTTATAATTTCAAAATAATATATTCGAATCCATTGAAAACTCTGTAAATATATGGTTTCTAAACACAGGAACTGCAGTGCAGAATTATAAAAAATCACAGCATACAACGCAGTAAGATATAGGACAGCAGGGCAGACAATTCCGAATTGAAATACAGGAGGAATGTGTATGACAGAGGGTGGAGGTGCATAACATGTTGCTGGGTGAATGGAAACTGGAAGAGGCAATGGAATATAAAGAGCAGAAAGGCCGGGAGGAAGGCAGAAAAGAAGGCAGAGAAGAAGGCAAGCTTTTAGAACGTGAAAAAATGATTTATGCCCTAAAAGGTGTTCTTGCCTCGGAAGTAATAGCGGAAAAGTTTCAGCTGTCACTGGAGTATGTACTGGCAGTTCTGAGTGGGGCTTCGGTGGTATCGGAGCCGGAAGTGCCGTATAATGTGAAGAAAAAAGAATAGAAGTATAAAAGGATAAATCAGCCACATCTGCAAAATTGCGGGTGTGGTTTTTTTATGCCCTGAAACGCAGTAGAAACAGCCCCAAAATCTTTTTTCAACTTTCCGTTAATGAACAGTTTGTGTCCTTAATAGACAGAAAAAGTCCTTAATAAACAGGTTATGTCCTTAATCAACACAAAATGTCCTTAATGTGCAATTAAGGATTTTGAGACATTTCTCTCTTTCCGGTAAGATACATGATGTCAGGACGACCTGACAGAAAACAACACAAAATAAAACGGAAAGGAGGAATGGAAGATGGCAGGTGAAACCGTAAAAATGAATCTTGGCTATACAGATGTGGCCGATGGCAGCAGCAGTTCCCGAAGCTGGGGCAACATCAATCCGGAGGCCAGTGAGGCGACTCTGGTGAAAGTGGCAAAGCTGATGAACTCTCTGCAGGATACCAGTGTGAAAACGCTGACCAGTGTAAAGCGTGTGGAAAGCAAAGAGCTGGACATGACTACCGAGGTGTAGTGCGGATGATGTAAGAAACCAGAAAAACGGAAATAGAAAGGAGGTGCCGTGATATGGCAAGTACAAGTCATAAACTGACATTTGGCATGGAAACAGAAGCGCAGACCGAGTTTGGCTTTACCATTCATGATGTGCGTGAGGATGTGACTGCCGAGGAGGCATCCAGTGTCATTGATGCGATTATTGCAGAAAATGTGCTGATGGATGATGAAGGGAATCTGGCGTCAGTGGCAGTGAGCTGCGACCGTGTGACAACCACAATCACTCCGTTCTGGGAAGGCTAAGCCCCCGGACGGAACCGTGATGTACAGCAAAGCGTACAAATTATTACTGCTACGAGACATAAAATAAACAATGTAAACAGATAAGAAAGGAGAGCAATACGATGATGAAACGTATGATGCATAAAGTAAAACTGGTACTGGCCGGTGCGGTGATTGCCGCACTGGACCGGGTGATTCTGGAACTGGAGGAGTATCTGGAACGGGAATACAACGAGGCGCAGGAGGCGCCTTTGGGGGAACAGGGAGGGAATGGTTATGTATGCAGTAACGGTGTACAGTAAAGCGGCGGAGGGTGAAAAACCGCTGATGGAAAATTTCAGGGTGCGGGAGTTTGCCTGTAAAGACGGGTCGGATATGATACTGATAAACCTTGAGCTGGTAGAGCTTCTGCAGCGCATCCGCACTCACTTCCGGGCACCGGTAACCATAACATCGGCCTACAGGAGCCCCTGCCACAACAAAAAGGTAGGCGGGGCAAAAACGTCCCAGCATCTGTACGGCATTGCCGCCGATATACAGGTAAAAGGCATAGCGCCTAAAACGGTAGCCGCCTATGTGGAACAGCTGATGCCCGACAAGGGCGGTATCGGCATATACCCTACTTTTGTACACGTTGATGTGAGAAAGATGAAGTCTCGCTGGCGAGGCAACTAGATAGGGATGCTAAAAATCCTGCGTCCCTGGGATGTGTCTTTTGACGCTGCCAGAAAATTTTTTCTGGCACTTTGTGGCGGTTTATGGTATAATATTTAATCAGTGCTGGGGTGAGTAAGTGAAATGGTCGCGGCCGCAAGGCTGAGGAAAGTCCGGGCTCCACAGGGCAGGATGCTTGCTAACGGCAAGTGAGGGTGACCTTAAGGAATAGTGCCACAGAAAACAAACCGCCTCTGTTCGCAGGGGTAAGGATGAAACGGTGCGGTAAGAGCGCACCAGCGGCAAGGTGACTTGTCGGCTCGGTAAACCCCATCTGGTGCAAGACCTAATAGGAGAATGTATGGAGTGGCCCGCTTCGTTCTCGGGTAGGTCGCTAGAGATTCCAGGCAACTGGGATTCGAGATAGATGACCATTCAACGACAGAACCCGGCTTACGGCTTAGTCAACCAGCACGATACATAGTTGTGCCCCGGAAAACAGAACATCTGCTTTCCGGGGCATTGTTTTTTATGAGAACAAATTGTATAAAACTGTATGAATTTAGAACTGTATTGATATGGAAAGGAAGGCAGATATGAAACAGCAGATGCAGAAACCATCCGGAAAATCTATGCTGATTTATCTGGCGGTGCTGGCGATTTCGGTGCTTTATATTGTGGTGGGTCATCAGATTGCCATGATAAACTATCAGCCGTTCAGCGGTGATGATGAATCCATTGTGATAAAGGCCACAGTGGTGGATGTGGTAGATCGCTACATGGAGGAATACCAGATTAGCGAAACCGAGTTTGCGCAGAATGAAACCATTCTGTTTACTGCCGAGGTGCGCAGCGGGGAGTTAAAAGGCGAAGTGATTGATGCGGCACAGACACTGGATTATTTTACAGCGCTGAATCCGCGTGCAGTGGAGCCAGGCGACAAGGTGCTGCTGTATACCATTCCGGGAGGTATGGCGGAAAACCAGTGGCTGTTAAGTGATTATCAGCGGTCAGATCAGATTTTTATGCTGCTGGCGGTATTTCTGGTGCTGGTACTGCTCTTTGGCAGATGGCAGGGCTTTAATACCATTCTATCGCTGAGCCTGACCTGTCTGGCAGTATTTTATGTGTTTGTACCGGCGGTGCTGGCTGGTGAAAACATTTATGTGTGGGCCATTATCACCTGCATTTATATGACATTTATGACGCTGTTTATTGTAAATGGCGTAAATCGTAAGAGCCTTGCGGCCATTCTGGGATGTCTGGCTGGTGTGGCGCTGGCTGGGATTCTGACCGTTATGATGGATCAGAGTATGATGCTGACCGGTGTTCTGGATGAAAACTCCGTAATTCTGTATGGGCTCAAACCGGATAATCCGCTGGATTTAAGGGCGATTATTTTTGCATCCATTATTATCGGGGCAGTGGGGGCTATTATGGACGTATCCATTTCCATTGCGGCAGCGCTGGCTGAATTGAAGGAAAAAGTGCCGAATATTAGCTTTAAGGAACTGCTGCAGTCTGGTATGACCATCAGCCGTGATATTATGGGCACTATGTCCAATACGCTGATTCTGGCTTATATCGGTGGTTTTATGAGCGGGGTTCTGCTGATGGTGGCCTATAACAGCTCCATGCTGGATTTATTTAACCGCGAAATGATTGTGGTGGAATGTCTGCAGGCGCTGGTGGGCAGTCTGGGTATTCTGATGACATTGCCGTTTACATCGCTGATTTGTGCGCTGCTGTTTAAGGGCAGCGGAACCGGTGTAAGTAGTCAGCAGAATGTGCTGCCGGCAGATGAACAGGTGCAGTAATACCGGGCTCTGGCTGCAGTAAAGCGGAGGCGAATGTTATGACTTCTGAATCGTTGAAAACGACAGATACCAATAAAAAAACGGAAAAGAAAAAATCTGCAAAAAAAGAAACCGTGAAAAAAAAATCGGGGAAAAAGCCGAGAGTAACAAAAGCAGAAAAAGAAAAACAACAGCTGGCGCTGGCGATTGTAAATCGCTTAAAAGAGGCGTATCCTGATGTGGATTGCACACTGGAATACGACCAGGCCTGGAAACTGCTGGTGAGTGTAAGGCTGGCAGCGCAGTGTACCGATGCCCGTGTCAATGTGGTGGTGCAGGATTTATACGCAAAATACCCAACACAGGCGGCACTGGCGGAGGCATCGGTAGAAGATATTGAGGCAATTGTGCGGCCATGTGGTTTAGGGCCAAGCAAGGCAAGGGATATCAGTGCCTGTATGAAAATTCTGCAGGAGGAACACGGCGGTCAGGTGCCGGATAATTTTGATGCGTTGCTGAAACTGCCCGGTGTGGGGCGTAAAAGCGCCAATCTGATTATGGGTGATGTATTTGGACAGCCTGCTATTGTAACCGACACCCACTGTATCCGGCTGGTAAACCGTATGGGGCTGGTGGATGGCATCAAAGAGCCGAAAAAAGTGGAGATGGCATTATGGAACCTGATTCCGCCGGAGGAAGGCAATGATTTCTGTCACAGGCTTGTAGAACACGGGAGAGCAGTTTGTACGGCGCGTACGAAACCGTATTGTGAGAAGTGCTGTATTAACGATATTTGTAAACGAAACGGAATATGAGCGCAGCGAAGCTGAGAGGGCAGAATCAGAATTTGAGGTGAAAAGGATGGCACAGAAATTTTATGCGGTAAGACAGGGGCGTAAAACAGGGCTCTTTACCACCTGGGATGACTGCAGGGCACAGGTGCAGGGGTATTCGGGAGCGGTGTACAAAAGTTTCCCGACACTTGCCGAGGCGCAGCAGTACCTGTGGGGCAGCATAGAAACTAGTGATTTGCCGAAAGGTTCTGCTGTAAGCGCAGATGACAAACCGGATGGAGCAAATCAGCCGGATGTGAATCATCTGGCCGATGGTGAAATGGTTGCCTATGTAGACGGCAGTTTTCATCTGCAAAAGCGAATGTTTGCCTACGGCGCTGTGATTTTCTATAACGGAAAGGAATATCGTTTTGCCGGCAGCGATGCCGATGCAGAACTGGCAGAAATGCGCAATGTGGCCGGGGAGATTCGCGGGGCGGAAAAGGCTATGGCTTTTGCTTTGGAGGAAAGTGCAAAGGTGCTGCATATCTATCACGATTATGAAGGTATTGCCCGCTGGTGCACCGGTGAATGGCAGGCAAAAAAAGCAGGAACACAGCGTTACCGCGATTTTTACCGGCAGGTGAAACAGCAGGGGCTGAATGTGCAGTTTCACAAGGTGAAGGGCCATTCCGGTGACCAGTACAATGACCTGGCCGATAAACTGGCAAAAGAAGCCCTGGTATAAAGGGATAACCGTAAAAGAAATGGCTGACATCATTCAGATTTAATTTTCTGATAGATTCCATTGTAACTGTTTTGTCCTTGTATTTTTCGGGTAAAAAGTATATGATAGAGATATCAAAAAAATGAACGGTATGAAGACAAAGGAGGTTCTCAAATGTTTGGTTATATTGCTAACATTGGTCCTGCAAGTTTAGTGTTAATTCTGATTATCGCTCTGGTAATCTTCGGGCCTGGTAAACTGCCTGGCGTTGGTAAAGCGTTAGGGGAAAGCATCAGCGGTTTTAAAAAAGGTCTGAATGGTGACGAAGGCGAAAAGAAAGAAGAAACAAAAGAAGTTGAATAACAAATGGCTGCTGCCCTGTATCGGGGCAGCAGTTTTTTTCACATTTATCTGTAATTTTTTATTTGTAAGTATCCAAATTTTATGAATTGTGTAAATCGTTCATGATTTGCTTTGGAGGGGCATTATGAGTCAGGAATTTTATGTGGTAGTCAATCAGGTGCTGGTGTTTGCGATTCTGATGCTGATTGGCTTTATTATGGCAAAAGCAAAAGTGATGACAGCCGATGTGTTAAACGGCTTATCGAAATTAATTGTAAATCTGCTGCTGCCGTGTCTGATTTTTTATATTATTATCGGCAACGGTATCACCGTGCAGCATATTCTGGCCAATCGCACATTTGCGCTGGGGATTCTGCTGATGTATGCTGTTTTGTGCCTTCTGGGCTATGCTGTGGCCGGTGCCGGCGGTTTGCGGCGAAGCGGTCAGGATATGTTTACAGTGGCAACTATGTTCTGCAATATCGGGTTTATGGGTGTACCGCTGATTGAATCTATGTTTCCGGGCAACAGTCAGGTAGCTGTCTGCCTTTTGATTTACTTTGTGATTGACCAGTTTCTGCTCTGGACAGCGGGGCTGTTTTTATGTACCCGTCATGTGAAAAAGCGAAACAATACCGGGGCTTTGATGAATCTGCTGAATCCGATGATTATTGGCATCACCATTGCGCTCGTTCTGCTGTATTTCAATATTCATCTGCCGTCTCCGGTACTGACCACAATCAAAGGGCTGGGTGACTGCAGCCGTTATCTGGCGCTTTTATATCTGGGTGCGTTGCTGGCAACCATGCCGCTTCTGCAAATGCTGATGAAACCTTATGTATACTGCCTGATTGTTCTGAAAATGACCATTGTGCCACTGATTGGCTACTTTGTGGCATCGATGTTCTTTAACCATGTGACAAGCCTTCTGATAGCAACCATTCTGAGTTTACCGCCAATGGTGGCTCACACTATGATGGCACGTACCTATGGCGGCGATGAACGGGTGGCCGCGGAAACCGTGTTTGTGAGTACCATTGCGTGTTTAGGAACGATACCTCTGGTGCAGTTTTTAATCGGATTCCTGTTTTTGTAGTATACACAATACAGGCATTGTGCAGTTGCTTTTTGTATAAGTGTATATTATAATAAATTAATTGCAGCTTTATTCACAAGCTGTGTTATATAATCAATAATATAACTTGGAGGTTCGCGCAATGGAGACAAATAAAAATCGCGTTGTTGTAACAGTTGTAGGGAGAGATAAAAAAGGAATTATTGCAGCGGTATCCGGTGCATTAACTGAGAGAGAAGTAAACATTCTGGATATCAGCCAGACCATTCTGCAGGAATTCTTCACCATGATTATGATTGTAGATATGGCAGATGCTACTGTAAGCTTCAGCGAACTGCGGGAAGAACTGGGGCTGTTAGGTCAGAAATTCGGCGTGGTTATTTCCTGCCAGCATGAAGAAATTTTCCAGTATATGCATCGCATCTAAGGAGGAAGACCAATGCCTATCTCTATTTCCAATGAAGAAATTTTAGAAACTATAAATATGATTGAATCGGAAAATCTGGATATCCGCACAATTACAATGGGGATTTCTCTGCGTGACTGTGCCCACAGCGATATCGATGTGGTATGTGACCGGATTTACAAAAAAATCACAACGTATGCAAAAGATCTGGTGAAAATCGGGGAAGAAGTGGCAGAAGACTACGGGATTCCAATTATCAATAAACGCATCTCTGTAACCCCGATTGCTATCGTGGCAGATGCCTGTGAAGCGCCGGATTATGTGAAAATTGCAAAAACACTGGATGCTGCGGCAAAAGAAGTGGGCGTAAATTTTATCGGTGGTTTCTCTGCTCTGGTACAGAAAGGGATGACCAAAGGCGATGAAAAACTGATTCGTTCTATTCCACGTGCTCTGGCAGAAACCGATTTTGTATGTGCATCGGTAAATGTAGGCTCCAGCCGTGCCGGTATCAATATGGATGCTGTGCGTCTGATGGGCGAAATGGTAAAAGAAAGTGCAGAGTTAACAGCTGATAATGACGGTTTAGGCAGTGCCAAACTGGTGGTATTCTGCAATGCGGTAGAGGATAACCCGTTTATGGCAGGTGCGTTCCATGGCGTTGGGGAACCGGAAGTGGTTCTGAACGTAGGGGTAAGCGGTCCGGGTGTTGTGCTGAATGCAGTGCGCAAAATTCCAGATGCACCATTCGATGAACTGGCAACCACCATTAAACATACTGCTTTCAAAGTAACCCGTTCCGGTGAACTGGTTGGCCGTGAAGCAGCTCGTCGTCTGGGTGTTCCGTTTGGTATCGTTGACCTGTCTCTGGCACCAACTCCAGCCGTTGGCGACAGCGTTGCCGATATTCTGGAAGCAATGGGTCTGGAACGCGTTGGTACTCACGGTACCACAGCAGCTCTGGCAATGCTGAACGATGCAGTAAAAAAAGGCGGCGCTATGGCGTCTTCCCATGTTGGGGGCTTAAGCGGTGCATTTATTCCAGTCAGTGAAGATGCCGGCATGATTCGTGCCGTAGAAGAAGATGCGCTGCATCTGGATAAACTGGAAGCTATGACATGCGTATGTTCGGTAGGTCTGGATATGATTGCAATCCCTGGCGATACCAGTGCCGAAACCATTGCGGCAATTATTGCAGACGAAGCGGCAATCGGTATGATTAACAAAAAAACAACCGCAGTTCGTGTTATTCCGGTACCAGGCAAAAAAGTGGGCGAAACCGTAGTATTTGGCGGTCTGTTAGGATATGCGCCAATTATGGATGTAAACAAATACAGCTCTGATGTATTTGTAAAACGCGGTGGTCGTATTCCGGCACCAATCCATTCGCTGAACAACTAATCAACGAATCGTACGATAAAAAAACAAGACCGGTCACTGTCAGTCTTTCATCAGATGACAGCGCCGGTCTTTTCGTATGCGTTTTTGTTTAATCCTGTGCGTTGCGTTCTGCAAGTTTAGCGAATGCTTCCTGCAGCATTGGAACCGTTACGCTGTACGGATAATGGCGTAGATCTTTGGTGTCTGGCAGCAGAGGCAGTAAAGATTCCATCTGCTCGGATGTGATTTCCATGTCGGCCAGAGAAACAGGCAGTGCTACGGATTTGTTAAACTGGTAGATGCGTTCAAATTCATCCATCTGGTTGTCGCAGAGCAGCAGAATAAGAACCCCAAAACCAACCACTGCACCGTGCAGATGGGTTTCTTCAAAATGCGGCAGGGTGGTCAGTGTATAGAAAATAGCATGTGCCAGACCACTGTTGTAATCCGGGGTATGTTCCCGGGTAATCAGAATGGATACCAGCCCTGTGGTTACAATAACCGCCAGAATTACCTGTTCCAGTTCATAGGTGCAAATCTGTTTTTTGTTGTCTTCCATAGCTTTCATGCCGTATTTCATCAGAGGTTCCACGCACTGGCGGCTGATTTCAATGCCAACGGCAAAGTAGTGCTCCAGTTCGTCTCCTCGGGAAGATACTGTACATTCATAATATTTGGCAATGGTATCGCCCAGCCCGGCCCACAGATACCGGCTTGGTGCTGCTGCAATGATTGCTGTATGAATAAAGGCATGAACCGGCGGTTCTAAAAAGAAGAACATATCTTTGAAGCTGCCGTCGGCATGGTACATAATGGCAACGGTGGTAACCGCTGCACAGGTAGCTGCAATGGTCGGGAAGGTAAATACCGGTTTTCCAGCTTTGACGCTGAGGCATTTGCAGGTATCCAGCGCTTTCCCGCCGCCAATGGCAAAAATCATATCGGCTTCCTGTACCTGCGGTAATGCCAGAAGCATTTCCACATTTTCATAGCTGGCTTCTCCGCCATACCAGATATAATCGACAATTTCCAGGCCAGAGCCCTCGACTGCGCGGTCAATTTCAGGTTTTGCCACATTCATAGCGGTATGGCCGCCAATGGCAACAATTTTTCTGCCATGCGGCAGACAGAATTTCGGAATATTATTGTAAATCTCCGCCCCGATGGAGTAATGGGGCAGCATCATGCTGTAGTTTTGCATAAAAATCCCTCCGGAATGAGTATTCGGCTAAGTTTATTGTAACGCATTACAGAGACACAGGCAATCAGAAATTTAATAATTGCAATTAACTGTAAAAAAATTAAAGTTTTTTCCTATTTAATGTCAGAAATAGCTTGCGTAAGATACAGATTTATGGTAAAAATATAGGTGGATAATCTAGATTCTTTAACAAGGGGAGCAGAATTATGAAAAAAGTATACGAAGGTAAAACAAAAGACGTATTTGAACTGGAAAACGGCAATGTACTGCTGAAATTTAAAGACGACTGCACCGGTAAAGACGGCGTATTTGACCCAGGTGAAAACTCCGTTGGTTTAACCATCGAAGGTATTGGCCGTGCAAATCTGGAAACTTCCGTACTGTATTTTGAACTGTTGAAAGAAGCAGGTATCAAAACACACTATGTAAGCGCAAACATTGAAGATGCTACCATGGAAGTTCTGCCTGCAACTGTATTCGGCAAAGGCCTGGAAGTAATCTGCCGCTTAAAAGCAACCGGCAGCTTCATCCGTCGTTACGGCGCATACATCGAAGATGGTACACCATTAGAAGGTGGCTATGTAGAAACCACATTTAAAGATGATGCAAAAGGTGACCCTCTGGTAACATCCGAAGGCTTAGCTGCACTGGGCATCATGAGCCAGGAAATGTTTAACGACATGAAAGAACAGACTCTGAAAATCACCAGCATTGTTGCTGCTGATTTAGCGAAAAAAGGTCTGGATCTGTATGACATTAAATTTGAATTCGGCTACAACAATGATGAAGTTATCCTGATTGACGAAATCGCAAGCGGTAACATGCGTGTTTACAAAGACGGCGTAATCGTTGACCCAATGGAACTGACCAAAATCATTCTGGGCAAATAATTCCCGTTTGTATCCGGTTGGAAAAATGCAGGAATCGAAGGCACTATCTGCGGATAGTGCCTTTTCTTATACATAGATGCAGAAAAGGAATCAGCAGGAAATGGAGGCGGCAAAATGGAACAGATGACAGATTATCGGCTGTTTAACGGCATTGAACCGGCTAATCTGCCAGTGATGCTTACCTGTTTAGGATATCGGGCGGAAACGTATAAAAAAGGCGACTTTATTTCGATGGAAGGCGAACATCTGGAAAACATAGGACTGATTGCATCCGGCAGTGTGGATATGATTAAAGAGGATTTCTGGGGCAATAAAACGATTCTGATGCGAATGGGGCAGGGCAGCATTTTTGGCGAAACATTTATCTGCGGCAGCGATTCGCTGGCTACGGTCAGTTTCTGTGCTGCCAGTGATACCACAGCGATTTTTCTGCCGTTTAAACGAGTGATGCACACCTGCACCAATGCCTGTGCGTTTCATCACCGGCTGGTGGAAAATATGGTGCAGCTTATCGCCGATAAAAATCTGGAACTGATGCGCAAGGTGGAAGTGGTCACCAAAAAAACATTGCGGGAAAAAATTCTGGCTTATTTATCGCAGCAGGCACAGCAGCATGGAGGCAGTTATTTTGAGATTCCGCTGGGCCGTATGGAACTGGCCGAGTATCTCTGTGCCGACCGCAGTGCGTTAACCCGTGAACTGAATGCAATGAAAGAAGAAGGAATTCTGGATTACGACCGCAATATGTTCCGGCTTCTGTAAAAACATAAAATTAAAAATTTTTCATTATGACAGACGAATGTTGCACAGGCAACGTCCGTCTGTTTTTTCTTCTGTATAATAAAAGCATAGAAAGACACTAGAAATTCGAAAAAATTTTAGAAAATACAGGAGGAACTCATTATGACACAGAATATGTTTTGCTTTCAGTGTGAACAGACCGCAGGAGGAAAAGGCTGTACCGGATGTGCCGGTGTTTGCGGCAAAAAGGCAGATACCGCGCTGCTGCAGGACCAGCTGACAGGTGCTCTGATTATGCTGGCTCATCAGGCAAAAATGAAAGGTGCAGAAAGTGCATCCATTGATAAACTGATTCGTGAAGGTTTGTTCAGTACATTAACCAATGTGAATTTTAACAACGAAACCGTTCAGCAGATGACCAACGAGATTCATAAAGAAACCCTGCGTATTGGCGGTGAAGTTTCTGATTACGATATGAAAAAAATCTGGGAAGCAGATGAAGATGTACGTTCTCTGAAATCGCTGATTCTGTTTGGTATTCGCGGTGTGGCGGCGTATGCGTATCATGCAGCTGTACTGGGTTATCAGGATGAAAGTGTTAATGCATTTTTCTATAAAGCACTGTCGGCATTGCAGGAAGACTGGGGGTTAACGGAACTGCTGCCAATTGTAATGGAAGTAGGCGAAGTAAACCTGACCTGCATGGCTCTGCTGGATAAAGCCAATACCGAAACCTTTGGTCATCCGCAGCCAGTAGAAGTTTCTCTGACTGTGGAAAAAGGTCCGTTCATCGTGATTACCGGTCATGATTTATACGATTTAAAACAGCTGTTAGAACAGACAGAAGGCAAAGGAATTAACATTTATACCCACGGTGAAATGCTTCCGGCACATGCGTATCCGGAACTGAAAAAATATCCGCATCTGAAAGGCAATTACGGGACTGCATGGCAGAATCAGCAGAAAGAGTTTGACGGAATTCCTGCACCGGTTCTGTATACCACCAACTGCCTGATGCCTCCAAAAGGCACTTATCAGGATCGTTTGTTTACAACAGAAGTAGTATCCTATCCGGAACTTGTGCATATTGGTGAAGACAAGGATTTCAGCCCTGTGATTGCAAAAGCGCTGGAACTGGGCGGCTACGCAGAAGACCAGCACTTTAAAGGGATGAATGGCGGCGACAAAGTAATGACCGGCTTTGCCCATAATGCCGTGCTGTCAGTGGAGGATACCGTTATTGATGCGGTAAAAGCCGGTGCCATTAAACATTTCTTCCTGGTGGCAGGATGTGACGGTACAAACGGAAAACGCAGCTACTACCGTGACTTTGTGGCAGCAACTCCGCAGGATACCGTGGTATTGACCCTTGCCTGCGGCAAATACCGCTTCCATGATTTGGATTTAGGTACGATTGGCGGTTTACCTCGCTTACTGGATATCGGCCAGTGTAACGATGCCTACAGCGCTGTGAAAATTGCAGTGGCACTGGCAGAAGCCTTTGACTGCGGTGTAAATGATCTGCCCCTGTCCATGATTCTGTCCTGGTATGAACAGAAAGCGGTAAGTATTCTGTTAACCTTACTGCATCTGGGCATTAAAAATATCAAATTAGGGCCAACACTGCCGGCATTTGTATCGCCGAATGTACTGAACTATCTGGTAGAAAACTTTAATATCGCACCGGTTACCACAGTAGAAGAAGATATGAAAGCAATTTTAGGGTAAAAACAAAGACAGGTTTGCAACAAATGCAGACCTGTCTTTTTGCTCTAAAAATATTGCAGGATAAATAGTGGCATGATAGAATGATTTTATCAAATAGGATTGCACAACGGATTCTGGAAGTGAAAGGAGCTGGTTCCATGGAATTCCGATTTGAAACTACATATGATAAAAATGCGTTTACCGCAATGGCGAGAACCTTGCGAAAAACTGTGCGAAAAAAACACAGTCGTCGCTCACATATTCTGGGCGGCCTGGTTGTGGCTCTGGGATTATTTTTTCTGTTTCTGCCAGATGAAAACGGTATTGTATTTGATAGCTCTGCCATTATTACCATTCTTGCAGTTGCAGCAATTATCGTTGTTTTCTTCTGCGAAGACCAGTTGAATGGTCTTGTTGCTATGAAACGAATGCTCCCGGGACTTGAAAAGGATACTGCTGTTTTCCGTGAGGATGGATATATATCAGAAAATGCTATCGGAAAAAGCGAGTGGCAGTACAGCAATATTCATGCAATTGCAGAAACACCTGATTATTTTATATTTATTTTTGGCAATAATCATGCCCAGTTATATGATAAGTGGCATATGTCCGGTGGAACAGCTTCTGAATTTCGCAGCTTCATGGAAGAAAAAACCGGCAAAAACATAGAAATGCTGGATAAATAAAGCCGGAAAAATGGACAGCCGACTAAAACGGTTGTCTATTTTTGTTGGAGAATAAAATTTTTACACGCTGCTTCTAAAACGCGATATTTAAAACAGCGCTGAGCGAGTTTACTGTCTGGATTTTCAGTAACCATCTGATAGAGTTTTAGAGCCTGTTCTGAAATATTACTGTTGTTCAATAATTTCAATTCTCTTTTCAGCAGTGCAATATATTTTCCTGCATCTTGTTCATTTTTTACACTAAGAATATCGTTAATTGTCAAATCCCTGATATAATCTTTCGGGACAGGAAACATATAGTTTAGATTTACAACAAACAGCAGCTTATCTTGATGATAGAATTTTAGAAAATCGATATCAGGACGGAGTGCTTCGTGTCGTTTTTTAGGAGAAGAAATCTGTGTTACATAATAAAGGTTATCAGTTTCAAAAAGAACTCCAAAAAAGGGCTTTAGTTTTTCTTTTCCATAATCTGTTTTAGGAATGCGATTTTCTATTGTCCGTAGATAATTTAGAAAGAAGTTGTCGATTAATTTCCAGTTATACATGATTTAGTCGAATCCTCCCGAAAAAAACAATGGAGATGCTGTTTTCAGCATCTCCGTACTTTCGATTATTCTCGTTAAACTGATTTTTTACAGGTATCAGAAACCTCGTTATAAACTGATTTTGCACAGGTGTCAGAAACCTCTTTCATAAACTGATTTTACGCAGGTGTCAGGAACCTCTGCGAGAATAATCAACTAACACAATTCTATTATATACAGGAACTATATAAAATACAATACTTAAATTTATAAATTTCTGGAAATGCTGTATGAAAATATTAACTATTTTTACTCCCACACATAAATATCGCCGGTGCCGACTTCGTGTATCGGCAGTTTTTTTGCCATAGCAATTTTAGCTGCCAGAGATACGCAGTGGCATGGGTAGAGTTCTTTCAGATTTAGAGATTCCAGATAATCGATGGTCTGATGCAGACGGTCATCCACATCAAACAGATGAAATCCGCCAATGATTCGCACGATTGGTTTATGTTCAAATAACTGCTGTGCATAGCGGCAGATATTGCAGATGCCGCTGTGGGAACATCCGGTAATGATGGTTAATCCATCAGAGCCGTTATAAACCAGTGCGGTATCGTCTAATAAAAGGTCTGGTTCAGCAGTGTTGCCGTTAAGGGTGTAACTGCTGGCAATGGATTTGTTTTCAAATGCAAAATGCCGTGGAATCTGACCAAGAAACCAGAGATCTGGCGAAATCTGTACCGGTTCCGAAGAAAGCTGCAGAGTGCAAAGCTTTTGCAGAGATTCTGCGGTATATGGTGCTCCAATATCTTCTTTAAAATCCTCGTGCTGAATGTATTTTGGCCACAGAGCTGCCGGATGAGCCAGAATCGTCTTATCATTCAGCAGATTGTGTTCTGCCAGCGCAGAAAGGCCTCTGGTGTGGTCGTTGTGCCCGTGAGATAATACAATCATCGGTGTCTCTGACAAATCAATGCCGAGTGTTTCGGCATTTTTTATAAATACATCGCTGTATCCGGTGTCAAACAAGATGGTACTGCCGTTATCCTCCAGATAAAAGGAAAGTGCCGGTTCTCCAAGAAGGTAGCGGTCAATAATAGTATAGTTATCGCATAAAACGGTTAGTTTCATAATGGAATCCTCGCTGTTATTTCAGATAATCCGCCAGTTTTTCAAGGCGTTTCAGAGCTTCGGTTAATGTGTCTTTTTCACGGGCAAAATGAAGACGAATCAGATGATGAACCGGTTCCCGGAAAAAGCTGGAGCCGGGTACGGCAGCAACACCGATGGTTTCGGTCATCCATTCACAGAACTGTAAATCGCTCCAGTTATAAAACCGGGGCAGTGCCAGCCATGCGGAAATATCAATCATTACATAATAAGTAGCCTGCGGAATGTTATGAGCAATACCCAGAGTATCCAGACCGTCCAGAAAATACTGCCGCTTTTCTGTATAAATCTGCTGCAGTTCCTGATAATAACTTTCCGGGAAGTTCAGGGCTGTGACAACAGCTTCCTGTAATGGTGCCGGTGCTCCTACCGTGAGAAAGTCATGCACTTTGCGACAGGCATCGGCAATTTCTGCCGGAGCAATCAGATAGCCAAGCCGCCAGCCGGTAATGGAATAGGTTTTGCTGAACGAATTGCAGGTGATGGTGCGTTCCCACATGCCGGGCAGAGAAGCGATGGCGATATGACGGTATGGTTCATAAATAATATGTTCATACACTTCATCGGTAATTACAAAAGCATCGTAGCGGATAGCCAGTTCTGCAATCAACTCCAGTTCTTCCAGGCTGAATACTTTGCCGCAAGGGTTCGATGGATTACACAGCACCAGAGCTTTTGCGCCGTCCTGAAAAGCCTTTTCCAACAGCGCAGGGTCAAATGTATAGGCTGGAGGCACCAGCGGAATAAATATCGGTTCGGCTCCGCATAAAATCGTATCGGCCATATAGTTTTCGTAAAATGGAGAGAAGATTGCAACTTTGTCGCCAGGGTTACAAACAGTCATCATAGCACACATCATGGCTTCGGTGCTGCCGCAGGTTACCAGTACCTCATCTTCGGCAGAAACAGCATGATGCAGTACCGGTGCGGCTTTTTTTGCAATAGCTTCCCGAAGATTATCGGCACCGTATGTGACAGAGTACTGATGAGGGCCTTCGTCGGCAATGGTTTTTAAGGTATCGGTTAACGCTTTTGGCGGAGGGAAATCCGGAAATCCCTGCGAAAGATTAATAGCTCCGCAGGCATCGCTGATGCGAGTCATGCGGCGAATTACCGAGTCGGTAAACAAGTGAATTCTGTTGCTCATTTGAGGCATAAGCACCCCTGCCTTTCAATAAATAACTTGCATCTTTCGGTTGCAAAAGAATTGATTGTTATTTAGTATAAGGGAAAGAAATCAGGATGTAAAGTTATGAGTTCTGTTGTCAAGTAGCAGAATTTATTTTTGTGCTGTCGCACCAAAAAATACTTGCGGCAGTTGCTTGACTAACATCAGGGCAAGTGCTAATATACAAAACTGTAACTTAAATATATTCTGCCGAAAGGCAGTACAACCGCCCCTTGCGACGGGGCGTTTTTCATGGAAAAATTAAAAAATCGATTTATGGAATCTATTTCGACAAAAAAATAGAAGATATAATATTTCTGTGCAAATGCACAACAAAAAGGGAGTTGGATCTTGTGGCACTGAACATTTTAGGTGAAATTAAACATATTGCTTCTGTAAACGAGGCGCGTGATACACTGGCTCGTCTGGTAGATTATATTACCTTCCGTCCGCTGGAGTATAATGAACCAAAAGTAACCTATGACTCCATGGCCGTACGTGACCTGGGTATCAATGCAGCGGCAGTCAAACTGATTAAATTTTTCCAGCAGGTTGTAAAAGAAGATCCTTCTGCAAATATGTTTCTGCAGCTTTTAAAACAGTATTTCCTCAATGCATACGACTGGTCCGATCTGCAGCAGGATGGCTACGAGGAATTTGAAAGTGATGCTCTGTGGTTCTGCCAAGAAATGGACGAATATCTGCGTAAAATGTCTATCTTTGCCGGTGGTGCCATGAAGAAAAAATATCAGCCAATGGGTGAAAAAGTACTGCGCCGTCGTGTAGATGCAGAACAGAAATAAAACAATACAACATATAAAAAGTAAATCCTCTGGTGAATTCCATCCGCCAGAGGATTTTTGTATATCTATATAATCTTTATACGCAGTTTTTCGGTTTACAGTGTCGGCAGAATTTCTTTCATCTGTTGAATCATTTCCACAGTCAGAGAAGGTACTGCTTCTGCAACCACTTCCGCAGGAATCCCCATCTGTAATAATTTAATGGCACTTTCCACAGCCGATTCCTCGATTTTCGCCGCCATCTGTTCATTGTTGTTTTCCATAGAAAAAGCTCCTTTCAGCAGGATGATAGAAGAGTTGTAACATAGTAAAAAACAAGCTCCTGATAAAATATCGGGAGCTTGTAGTGTTTATGAATGAATTACATCTGCATGTTGGTCCATACGTTCTGAACGTCGTCGTCTTCTTCCAGCTGGTCCATCAGTTTGTCCATCTGTTTCTGCAGAGCTGGGTCCAGAGCGGTGTACATGTTTGGCAGCATGGTGATGTCAGCCTGTACGAATTCGTATTTGCCTTCTAATGCTTCACGAACGGCTGCAAAATCGTTTGGAGCGGTGATGATTGCATAGCCGTCTTCTTCAGCCTGGAAGTCTTCTGCACCGGCTTCTAAAGCTGCTTCCATCAGTTCATCCTCGTTCACGGAATCATCGGCAGCAATTAAAATCTGACCTTTGCGTTCAAACATGTAGCTAACGGAACCTGCAGTACCCAGGTTGCCGCCGTTACGGTCCAGATAGTAACGAACGTTACCAGCTGCACGGTTTTTGTTGTCGGTTAATACATCGATAATCATTGCGATACCGCCAGGGCCGTAGCCTTCGTATGTGATCTGTTCGTAGTTGGAACCACCGTCTTCACCGGTACCTTTTTTGATAGCACGGTTGATATTATCGTTTGGCATGTTGTCTGCTTTTGCTTTCTGGATAGCCAGTTTCAGCGCAGCATTATAATCAGGATTACCGCCGCCCTGACGCGCAGCTACAGAAATAGCACGTGCGTGTTTGGTGAACACGTTGGAGCGCAGAGAATCCATTTTATTTTTTTTACCTTCAATATTGTGAATACGTCCCACAAATATCTCTCCTTTTTGATTGTGTAAAAATCTTTCCAACTCATTAGTATAGCGCAGAGTTTCTGAAATTGCAATTCATAATTTACAAAAATTCTGCTAAAATCGGCAAATCCGGATAGTTTTTCTGCTGCAGATGCATAAATATTGCCGGCACGGAGAGACTAGCAGAAAGAATCTGTAATCAAAAACAGGTGAAGGAGGAGATTTTATGGGATTTACGGCTGGACGACTGATTCTTGCAATTTTTGCGCTGCTGTTTTTTTCGTATGCAGCAAAAAAGCTGCTGAATAGCAGACTGGACCGGAAAATCACCTGCACAGCGGTGTTAAGCATAGTATGTCTGGTTTTATGTGGTTATGCGGTTACACAGTGGCAGATGAATGAAACCTTTCTTCCGGTCTGGAATACATCGATGAAAACCGAGGAGGAACAGGCTGCTGGTGAGTATTATACTCTGTGTGATAAAGATAGCGGTGAAGAACTGGAATATCTGAACCGGGCGGTGTTTGAAGGAGATGAACTGCTGACGGGGGATAATCGGCATTACCGGATTCACAAAGTGGAAGGACAGAAGGCACATTGTGAATTTATGGAACAGCGGAATTTAAAACCGGTGCTGGAAGAATTGCAATCTGCTGCTGCAGAGGCTGGAAGCTGGCCGGGAAATTTTCAATCCATTGCGATTTACTGTACCCATACCGATGAGAGTTATGTACCTACTTCTGGAACGGAAAGCAAAAACGGAGGGGGCGATATTTTACAGGTGGCTTCCACCATGGCAGAAGTTCTGGAAAAACAGGGTATCCATGTAATTCACAGTGAAAATATTCATGACCCGCATGATGTAAATGCCTATCAGCGTTCGCGCAAAACGGCATCACAGCTTCTGCAGGAAGCTCCGGCAGCCATCATTGATGTACATCGTGATGGGGTACCCGACCCTGCTTATTATGCGACCGAACTGGACGGTGAACCGGCAACCCAGATTCGTCTGGTAGTAGGAAGACAGAACCAGAACAGTGAGGCCAATATTGAATTTGCCGAGAAAATGAAAGCCTATTACGATAATGTAAAGCCTGGTTTAATCAAATCGATTTTTATGGCAAAAGGAAATTATAATCAGGACCTGGCACCTCACTCCATTTTGCTGGAGGTTGGGACGCATACCAACTCACTGGAAGAGGCTAAGGTTGGAGCTCGTGAATTTGCGGAGGTGCTGCCGCAGTTTCTAGGCCTGAAAAATGCATCCGGAAATCAGCCGGAGAAGGCTGCGGAATCACAGAAAACAGAAAACGAAACAGATACTGGCGGATTTGGCAAAGCCATTCTGTGGCTTATTCTGATTGCAGCTGCAGGCGGTCTGGTATTTGTGTGGATCAGTCGTGGTTCCTTTACAGGCAGGAAACAGTAATATGAATCTGTATACAGAAGCTGTTCTGCTGGGAACTGCTGCAGGATTTTTATCCCGGCTGTATATGCTGCGTACCGATTATCGCAATTATCCATCCTATCCTCACGGATATGTGATTCATCTTTCGCTGGGGCTGATTGCAGCCAGTCTGGCGGCATTAGCTCTGCCTGCATTGCTGGAAGAGGAATACACCGCTATTACATTTCTTGTGCTGTGTGCCCAGCAGTTTCGGGATATCCGTAATATGGAGCGGGAAACACTGATGAATCTGGAGGAAAATAAACTGGTTCCCCGTGGTACCGATTATATCGAAGGCATTGCCAAAGTGTTTGAATCCCGCAATTATCTGGTGATGTTGGTGGCAATGGTAACATCAGGTGCGGTACTTTACGGAGGTATTAGCCTTGGGGTTCCGGTCAGTCTTCTGATGATTCTTCTGGCCCGGTTTCTGATGCGTGGAAGTTTTATTCGCGATATTGCCAGAGTGGAACCTGGACGGCTCCATTTTGAAAAGTCACTGCTGTATGTGGACGATATTGTAATCATGAATGTAGGTGACCCGGCAGCACGGGAAAAAATTCTGAAAGAAGGGGTCGGGCTGCTGCTGCATCCATATGATGATGATGGCCGTTCGGTATTGAACAGTCTGGGGCAGAGACAGGCTCTGCTGCATGATATTTCTATGCTGATGGGAAATAAGCTGGAAATCGGAGAACCGGAATGGTCACCGGCAGCCAGAAAAAATATGGAGACCGGTTCTCTGGCATTGTTTCTGATGCCAAATGAAAAAGATATGCCATGCCTGATAGAAGCGGCAAAACGGACACCGGTGCTGGAAAGTGCCGTGCAGAAACCGCTGGCCAGCACAGTTGGAAGAAAGGCGGCAGACTGATGAAAGATATGATTCTTGCCGTAGTGGTAACCCGGCAGAACAGCGATAAAGTACAGGGGATGAACAGTATTTTTATCGCAGAGACTGTGGAAGAACAGCAGCGTACAGCATTGCTGCTGAGCCGTATTATGAAAGCAATGGCACATGACCTGGAAAACGGCGTTATCATTCTGGTACAGCATTAAAAAACAGGCATCGAGTCCCTTTTTCGGGATGGATGCCTGTTTTATGATTTGTGATAAAGCCGTTTACTGTTCCGCTATTTGTGTACTCTGCAGAGCACGGCTGATTTTCTGCTCCACAATTTCGCGGAGGCAGTATGGAACATTGCCGGCACGTTTATGTTTTACAATACATTCGCAGCATTTACCGTGTGAGGCGCATTTAACACCGGGACACGGACATGGATTTGTATTATCGCATGTCATAACAGAAAAGCCTTCTTTCAGAAACGAAATAGAAAAACGAATTATAAAGACGAACTGGAAAAGTCAGAAAATCCTGCCGGATAAAAATGTAGAAACACTTTTATTATCGGCAGTTTACGGCAGATATTTCAACACATGATTTGTCAGCAGACGCAGTTCAATCGGACTGCGGTTTAAGCCAATCAGACAGTCAAAATTAACATTCATTTCAGCAGCCAGCACTTCCATGGTATCCGGCTGGTAGTTAATCCACAAATAACCGTCCGGCTGTTTGCCGTCCGGTATGTCATAATAGTTGATTACCGTACCGTTTGGCAGAGGCTCCCGTTTTGTCAGTATCACCATCTGATTCAGTTCCGGCGGAACCGCTTTTTCAATGCGACGCATTTTTTCAATCATCTGTTCCGAACCCATAAATAGAACCTCCCTTGTTAGTGTTTATTATAATCAAATGCGGCAAAAAAACAAGATGAAAATAAAATCGAACATTTTTTCGTTTTTTCTATTGACGAACAAATGTTTTTGCTGTATATTAAAAACAGAACAAAGATTCGAAGAACGAATATTCGCAAAACGAACAGAAGTAAAATCAGAAAAAAACGATACATGAAAAAGGAGCTGTGAATATTATGGAAACTGCAAGAAGATACGAAACCTGTAAAAACGAATATAGAGAAACTACAAAACGGAGAACAGACAGGGAAGCCGGAAAATACAGATTACTGGCACTGATGACAGGGCTGTTTCTGTTTGGCGGTCTGCTGCTGATTGAACATATGCCAATGGTGCAGCTAGCAGCAGCAGTTCTGTTCTGTATTGTGAGTGCAGTATGCCTTTTGTATGCACTGATGAAACTTCAGGTGATGGAGTTTCAGCCAGGCTCTTTCTGGTATCGCCTGAATTTATATGTAAACCGTAATACTTCTGCCGGAACCTCCGGAAGACAGGCTGCACGCAGCACGGTTTATGCAATGATTATAAATGATTATAAATAAATAAGAACCGGACGAAAAAAGAGTCAGTGATTTCTGCCTTTCCTGTCGGTTTTGATAAACGAACAGACAGAGAATCCCGGATATATGTAATTTCTGGTTGACATTTGAGAAGAAGATACGCATACTAATACTGTACTGATTCCATAGTAATACGATAAGTGCAACAGGCGGCCGTGTTTTCTGTTGATTTATGCAGAGGCTGCATCAGAATCTGACAGGATTGAATATCCGGAGTCTTGAGGAGGCAGAAATTATGAAGCATAAAAAACAGAATCGCGTAATGGCAGTTTTTCTGTGCATGATTTTTCTAATGGCCATTCTGGGCGGATGCGGCAATACAGACAGCCAGACGCAGGAGAATGACACTGCAGCGGAATCGCTGGAAGATGGTGTGTATGTTACCCTGTATATGTCCAGTGAACTGGAGGAACATACAGAAGAGAACACAGCAGAAAACGGGGAAGATTCCAGAGAACCCGGTGAGGTGGAAACGCTGGACGATTTAACAGCAACTATCGTGGCCATTGTGCCGGAGGAGTCACTCAATGCAGAAACCATCGTTTCAGAATATAATCAGCTGGTTATCACAAGCCTGTACGGCGAGGAAGTTGTGATTAATGAGGTGAAACAGGAAGGAAACCAGGTGTGGGTAGACTTTGACTCGAAAAGCGTAACTGCACTGCCGTTAGAGGAAGGTACAGAAGGGCAGCTGTTCTATTATCTGTCTCGCAGTATTACGGATAATCTGGGAGATGTAGACAACATTTATCTGACCATGGATGGCGGGCAGGATTTCCGTCTGGCGCATTTATGGTTCGAAGCCAGTCGTCCGTTCTATTCCGGTGCTATGCCGGTAGAAGGCGAATAAACAATTATCAGTCAGACATAAATCAGACATAATAAAAGAATATAACAATAACAAAAGAGATGTGCAGTCCGGTGGGACAGGCACATCTCTTTTTGTATGTCTGCATAGTTGTTTATTTGCTTGCTGTCTGAATATATTTGCTGCAGGAAAGCAGATAATCAAACCGGTTTTGCGTTATTCTGCGCTGCAGGTTTTGATAAAGTCCGCAATCGTGTCGCTGGCATCGGTACTGAATGTGCCTTTCTGCTGATATTCAGCCGGTGTGCTTTTGCCGGTACCGGTCATAAACAGATGATTCAGATTATCATACAGCTGCATTGAGGCATTCATATCCGGAGCCGATTCTACAGTTTCTTTCCATAAATTAAAGTCGGTAGTGGTTACCTGATAATCTCTGGCACCCTGCAGGAACAGCAGAGGTTTATCGATATTCTGCACTTCTGTCAGAGGGTTGTAGTTCTGTAAATCCAGCCAGTAGCTGGCAGGAACATTGCCCAGTTCGGCAGCAGTCAGGTTGGAATCTGGAGTCAGAGATTTAATATTATTTCGCATTTGCAGGGTCTGCTCCAGCAGTTTGTTTTTGCTTGTATCATCTAGCGATTTATCAAGACTGAGAATATACTCTGTCTGTTCAAAAATCAGGTCTTCCATTGGCCGTGCAGAAGCTGCAAGGAAAATATATCCGGCAGCGTCCGGAGTCTGCTGTGCAATACGAGGCATCAGATAACCGCCAAGGCTGTGACCGGCAATAAAAATCTGTTCGCTGTTGATGGTGTTTCGTGTTTTCAGGAATTCCACGGCAGCTTTTATATCATCAATGGTTTCTTCCTGTACAGTCAGATTATCCATCTCAGCCATTTCGGCAGCGTATAGATAAGTACGTTTGTCGTAGCGCAATACAGCAATGCCCTGCTGGGATAACTGGCTGGCTAAATCCATAAACGGCAGGTTTGGACCAATCTGTTCATTTCGGTCGGAAGGACCGGAACCATGAACCAGAATCACAACAGGAAATGGACCATTGCCTTCCGGCAGGGTCAGGCTTCCGCTGATTGGATATTCTTCCGTGCCAAATGTGACCTCTGTGTCCCGTTCAAGCTGAAGGCTGTTGCTGGCTGCTGTGTTGTCGGTAATAAAAAAGCCGCAGATTTCCCCCTGATTGTTAAATGTCAGGCGTACGGTTACCGAACCGCGTTTAAAATAACAGGGTACATCGGCAATCTGGTAGCCATCTTTGCTAATGATAGAAATATCGGTTTTGTAATAATCAAATGTACCGTACTGTACGGTAAAGTCGCTCCATACTTTCTGCACATCACTCTGAGAAATTTCTTTTTTCAGAACATCATCAAAGCAGTTGTAAAAACCGCTGTAGTCCAGTTTAACCAGCAGGTCAATACAGGAAAATGTCCGCTCGGTAAAATTAATCTGGGTGGATGCTGCAGGTGCAGAGGCATCTTTTCCGCAGCCGGTTACGGTAAATGTACAGCCCAGTGCCAGGGCGAGCAGTAAAACAGTGATATATTTTTTCATAGGCAACACTCCTGTTATTTCAGGTTTTCGCTGTTCAGGCATTGCAGTTCGTCCAGAACAAACACGCCGTCTTTGCGAATCAGCACATCGTCAAAATAAATTTCGCCGCCACCGTAAGCAGGGGTCTGAATATATACTAAATCCCAGTGGATTTTCGATTCGTTGCCGTTAAATGCATCTTCATAGCAGCGTCCCGGTGTTAAATGAATGCTGCCCATAATTTTTTCATCAAACAGAGTGTCTTTCATCGGATTCAGAATATATGGATTCACACCGATTGCGAATTCCCCCAGATAACGGGCTCCTTCGTCCATATCCAGAACCGCATTGATTTTTTCCGTGTTGTTTGCAGTTGCTTCGATGATTTTCCCGTCTTTGAATGTAAAGCAGATATTATCATACGTGAAGCCCTGAAATACCGATGGGGTATTATACGTGATGGTGCCGTTTACCGAGTCACGTACCGGTGCGGTATATACTTCCCCGTCCGGGATATTGCATTTGCCGTCGCATTTGATGGCAGGAATATCTTTGATTGAGAAGGTCAGGTCGGTTCCTTCCCCGGTAATACGAACCTTGTCGGTACGATTCATCAGTTCAACCAGCACATCCATAGCGTTAGACATTTTTGCATAGTCCAGATTGCACACATTGAAGTAAAAGTCTTCAAATTCTTCCAGACTGGTGTTTGCCAGCTGTGCCATGGAATTGTTCGGATAGCGCAGAACTACCCATTTGGTGTTGTTTACCCGTTCATTTAATACATCATTGTTCATGGCGGTATTCAGCTGCATCTGTTCTTTTGGCACATCGGAAAGTTCGGCAATATTGTCCGATGCGCGAATGCCGATATAGGCATCCATCTGTTTCATTTGTGCCATTTCCAGGTCAGCTTTCAGCTGCAGCTGTTCTTCGCTGCACTGCAGCATCAGTTCCCGGTTGATTGTGTAATCTTCCAGCTGTACATACGGATACGCACCAGCTGCATAGGCTTCTTTCACCAGCTGTTTTGCCAGCGGATAAGCAGTGGTACCGAATACATGAATCATTACTTTTTCTTTTGGCTGCAGAGAGCAGGAGTAGTTGATTAAATTATAAGCCAGTTCTTTCATTCTTGGATCCATTGAAATACGCGTCCTTTCAGGATACCGCAGACAGCGGTATCAGAGATTTTAGTGTCTGTAATTCTGTCATTATTGTCTCCATTTTAACACATAGTAAACCATCTGGGCAAGGTTTGTGGTATAAACATGCAGAGATACGAATATCCGGCCATGAATTCTGTTGTAAATACAGAGGGAAAATGTTAAAATAAAAAAATGTAAATGAGAATAAGGAGAGATAACTATGACATTGATTCGCACAATTGTGGTATATATTTATATCATTGCAGCGGTTATTCGCGGTTCTTTCTGCTATAAAAAATTCCAGAAACAGAAAGATGTTCTGGGGGAGGAACTGGTACAGCAGAAAATACATGACCATGCCAGCGGTGTGGCAAAACGTATCATGAAACTGAGCGGAGCCAGAATGAAAGTAAACGGTGTGGAAAATCTGCCGAAGGAAGGCGCAGTGTTGTATGTATCCAACCACCAGAGCTTTATGGATGTTCCGGCAATTATGGCGGTACTGGATCGTCCGACTGGTTTTATTGCAAAAGATGATTTAGGAAAAATTCCGTTCTTTAAAGAGTGGGTTGTGCAGCTGAAAGCAGTGTTAATTGCCCGCGGCGATGCCCGTAAAGCACTGACAGCCATTATTCAGGCTGCCAAATTACTGCAGCAGGGGCACTGTATGGTTCTGTATCCGGAAGGTACACGCAGCAGAGACGGCAAACTGCTGGAATTTAAAGCAGGAAGCCTGAAGGCAGCACAGAAAGGGAATGCAGCCATTGTACCGGTTGCCATTGATGGTGCTATGGATGTTATGAAGCGTGACAGCTACTGGATTCACAAGGCAGATGTTACAGTTACGATTATGCCTGCCATTCCGGCAGAGGAAGTAAAAGCTGCGGATACAAAAGAACTGGCAGATCGTTTGAAAAAACAGATTGCAGATGTTCTGGGGCAGGAATTTGTTCCACAGGCTGTGCTGGACCAGATGGCAGAGCAGAATGCGGAACAGGGAGCGGAATAATATGTACAGGCTGGAGGAAGCCGAGGAACTGTTAAAAAAATACTACGGCTATCGCGCGTTTAAGCCTATTCAGAAAAAGGCTATCGAGTCAGTTTTAAACGGGCAGGATACCTTTGTGGTGATGCCTACTGGCGGAGGAAAATCGCTTTGCTATCAGATTCCGGCACTGATGCTGGATGGATTGACACTGGTGATTTCTCCGCTGATTTCTCTGATGAAAGATCAGGTGGATCAGTTGCTGCGGCTTGGAATCCGGGCTGCATGCATGAACAGTATGCTGGATGAGGAACAGTATCAGCAACTGAAAGTGCAGATTCAGGAGAAACAGATTCAGATTCTGTATGTTGCTCCGGAACGGCTGCGTTCCGGAGATTTTTTGTCGCTGCTTCGCCGTCAGAAAATTGCACTTGTTGCTGTGGATGAAGCGCATTGCGTATCGCAGTGGGGGCATGATTTCCGGCCAAGTTATCATGCCATCAGCCAGTTTATCCGGACGCTTCCGGTAAGGCCTGTAGTGGCAGCCTTTACGGCTACCGCTACCGCAGAAACCCGCGAGGACATTATCCGGCGTCTGGAACTGCAGAAACCGAATATCTACCGGGCAAGTTTTAATCGTTCCAATCTGATTCTGGCTGTGGAGCAGGATGGAAACCGCAGGGAGAAACTTCTGGAGTTTGTGCAGAATCATCGCGGTCAGTCCGGGATTATCTACTGCAATACCCGCAAGGAAGTGGATAAAATCTGGGATATGCTGCGCAGGGCAGGTATTCCCGTTCTGCGTTATCATGGCGGCATGGAAGACTGGGAACGCAACGAAAATCAGGAAAAGTTTATCTATGAACAGGTGGATTTAATTGTGGCTACCAATGCATTTGGCATGGGCATCAACAAGCCGGATGTGCGCTATGTGGTGCATTATAATCTGCCAAAAAATATGGAGTCCTATTATCAGGAGATTGGACGTGCCGGCAGAGACGGATTGCCGAGCCTGTGTGTGCTGTTTTTCTCCTATTCCGATGTGCATGTAAACCGGTATTTGCTGGAACAGAGCAGCAAATCGGAAGAACGATTGCAGGTGGAACTGCAGAAACTGGATGCTATGGTGCGTTATGCCGATACGAAATCCTGTCTGCGCCAGCATATTCTGCAGTATTTTGGTGAATCTGCAAAAGATAGCTGTCAGGGATGCAGCAACTGTTGTGAAGTGCGTCTGGGCAAACCGGAAATGCAGCAGATGGAAGAGGAACTGCTGAACGAACTGCGCGGACTGCGTCTGATGCTGGCCATTGAGGAAGGGGTACCGTCTTATCGTATTCTCAGCGATGAAACCCTGCTGGAACTGGCGAAAAAACAGCCGGTCAGCAGAATTGCTCTGGAACAGATTACCGGTATGGGTGAAAGCCGCATAGAACGATACGGAGAAACACTGCTGAAAACCATTACCCGGTATCAGCAGGAGAATTAGCAGAAAAATCCGAAGAGGAGGAATGTCATGAAACTGGATTTTAGCAGAGAAACACGAAACCGGATGCTGGCCAATATGCTGGTGGTGCTGGTGGGCCTTTCCTTTTATTTTGCAATGACGCATATTAATGTTATCAGCAGTTTTCTCGACACCATGATGGAAATTCTGCGTCCGTTTATATACGGGTTTGTGCTGGCATTTCTGCTGAACAGCCCGGTAAAATATTTTGACCGTGTACTGGCAAAACGGTTGAAAAACCGTAAAATAAGCCGTGCTCTGGCAGTTATTACGGGCATGGTGCTGTTCTTTCTGATCATCGGGCTTCTGATTGCCGTGTTAGTGCCGCAGCTGATGGACAGCGTGGTAATGCTGGTAAAAAATATTCAGGATTTTGCCTCCAATCTGGAAGGTTATGTGGCAGAACTGACGAGTGTTCTTCAGCAGGAATATCATCTGGATCCTGCCTTATATGAAAACCTGACAAGCACATGGGAAAGCATTCTGGCTATGGGGAGTTCGCTTCTGCTGAGCGGTTTTCAGCGTCTGCTGGGTCTGACCGGTCAGCTGACCACCTGGGTGCTGGATTTCTTTATTGCGCTGATTGTATCGGTTTATCTGCTGATGAGCAAAGAACATTTTTTTGCACAGTGGAGAAAAACACTGTATGCCTTTTTCAAAAAAGAAACCGTGGAAAACCTGCTTTATGTTGGCCGTTTAACCAGTTCTACCTTTAACGGTTTTATCAACGGAAAACTGATTGATTCGCTGATTATCGGGATTCTGACATTTATCTGCCTGAGTATTATGAATATGCCATATGTACTGCTGGTTAGTGTAATCATCGGGGTAACCAATATTATTCCGTTTTTTGGTCCGTTTATCGGTGCCATTCCAAGTACCTTTATTATTTTAATCGTAGACCCGCTTCAGGCAGTGTGGTTTGTAATTTTCATTCTGGTTTTACAGCAGATTGACGGTAACATTATAGGGCCGAAAATTCTGGGCAGCAGTACCGGCTTACCGGCAATCTGGGTGATGTTTGCCATTTTAGTTGGTGGCGGTCTGGCAGGATTTGCAGGTATGATTGCCGGTGTACCGACCATGGCGGTTATTTACACGTTATTCAAAGCTTATGTGAAACAGAAACTGGAACAGAAAGAACTGCCATCGGGTACTGAAGAGTATCTGGCATCGGATAGGAGTCCGTATCAGATAAGGGAGGAAAAACAGCATGCGACAGAACCAGCTGGATCAGATTCGTAACCTGCAGCTGCAGATTGAAGCAATGGAGCAGGAAATAGAACATTTATATGCAGAACGAAAAAATCTGGTGCGCGAGAGTGAATCCCGTATGCAGGATTTGCTGCGGACTATGGATGAACCGGTAAGCGGTGCAGGACATATCAGTGAACTGGATAGAATTTTAAACGCTCGTGCAGAACTTCCGGAAAAAGCCCGTGTAGCCTGTCAGGGTGTGGAAGGCTCCTTTTCGCATCAGGCTGCAGACCAGTTCTTTAAAGAGCCGGATATTCAGTTTTTTGAACAGTTTGAAGATGTATTTCAGGCAGTGGAAAACGGAGATGTGGAGTTTGGGATTCTGCCAATCGAAAATTCCACAGCCGGTTCGGTTATCCAGGTTTACGACCTGATGCGAAAACACAATTTCTATATCATTAAAGATACAAAAGTGCTGGTGCGACATAATCTGCTGACCGCTATGGAATGCCATCTGGAGGATATCACCGATGTTTATTCCCATCCGCAGGCATTAAGCCAGTGTCAGGAATTTCTGGAACAGTATCCTGCTATTCAGGTGCATGAATATTCCAATACGGCAGCTGCAGCCAAATTTGTGGCTCAAGAGCGCAATACCCGCATGGCAGCCATTGCATCGGAAAAATGTGCCCAGCTGTACAATCTGCATCTGCTGCAGAAAGACATTCAGGATGTATCCGGCAATGCTACAAGATTTATCTGTATCAGCAAAACCCCGGGCTTTTCGGCATCCGCCAATCGCATCAGCCTGTGTCTGACCGTACCGCATAAACCGGGTTCGCTGTATCATCTGCTGCATAAATTTGCGCTGAATAACCTGAACCTTTGTAAACTGGAAAGCCGTCCGTATCCAAAGAAAAAATTCGAGTATCTGTTTTATCTGGATGTGGAAGGACGCTGTGACGATTTTCAGGTACGCTGGCTTTTGAATGACCTGAACAATCAGCTGGGTTATTTTAAATTCCTTGGCAGTTACGATGAAAAACAGGCAGAAGTATAAGAAGTATAAGAAGTATAAACAGAAACAGATGAATGGAACCGGAATCACAGGGAGAGAGCCTGTCATAAACAGGTAGATGCCGCCATATAGATATAACGTCATGATACAATCTTTAACGCAGAAGGAGGACGTTATATGGCAGATTATCACCGTTCCGGACGGAAAACACCAGGCAGAGCTTTCTGGCGCTTTTGCGGCCAGATGGCAGGTTCGCTCGGTGTTTTTTTTCTGGTGCTGACCATTTTTCAGAGCACATCACCGGGGAGTATTTCGTGGCAGAGCTGGCTTCGGCAGAGTTTTACTGCAGATGCCGACCTGGCTCCGGTCATGCAGTTTTTTTACCAGTGGGACATCCCGTATGAAGAAGCTGCCGTGCGTGTCAACGCATCACCGCATTCCGTACAGGAAACCATGGCAGTGCCCGTAAATGGCAAAGTGCTGACAGGCTGCTTTGACGATGAAACACAACTGGCCAGCCGTTTTGAAGAAGGAATCTGGATTGATGCCGAGCCTGACGAAACAATCTGTGCTGCCTATAGCGGCACGGTGACAGGTATCTGGGAAGAGGCAGGAACCAGCATCGTGGAAGTGTCGCATGCCAACGGCCTGATTACCATTTATGGAAACTGCGGAGAATATTATGTGCAGCTGGATGAACCCGTAGAAAAAGGCCAGGCACTGGGACACACCAGAAAAAAAGAAAACAGGGGGAATTTTTATTTTGCAGCCCGTTATCTGGGTGAGCCGGTAAATCCTATGGAACTGATTAACCAGAAAACAGCCGCTTCGTCATGAAACGGCTGTTTTTTTGTGTCTGTGTGCAAAATAGTTTTTCGTCCGCTACTTAGCTTCAATAACATAGATAGCCCGTTTCACTTTTTATATGAAAGCAGGTGTTGTAAATTTTTAGAGGAATATTTAGCCTAATACAGCGGCTTTCAGATGGTCGATGCCTAAACGTTCGATGGTGCGGATGGAACGTTCTTTGCCGTCTTTGTTTTCCTGCAGATACTGATATACCTTATCCAGCAGTGCCAGCAGTTCTTCTTCGGTTAAATCCTGTGCAATTACTTCGCCAACGCCCGGTTTGGAGCCGCCGTTACCGCCAACGGTTAACATCCAGCCTTTTGCGGTAGCCAGAATGCCCAGATCACGTACGCGAGGCATTGCACAGCCCAGTAAACAGCAGCTTACGCCAACTTTTACCTTGCCTGCTTCGTGCGCTTTGGAGATGCGTTCTACTTCGCGGCCCATTGCGTGGTTGTCTTTGCCAGGGGTTGCAAATTTACAGAATTTGCTGCCAGGGCAAACGATTACTTTGCCTTTCGGGAAGCATAAGCGGTCACCGAAGGTCTGTTCCAGATCTTCCCACAGTGGGTTTACATTTGCTTCTTTAACATCCATGAAGTTGATTTTTTTTGCAGTGGTAGCCATTAAGGATGTTACTTCATATTTTTTTGCCAGCTCGGACAGAACGGCAAAATCGTCCGGAGTCATATAACCCTGGTCAATACTTACACCAACCGAATAGGTGCCGTCTTTATGCATGCTGACATGATGTTTAAACTGTTCCATTGTGATTCCTCCTGAAAATAAATATCTTTGCATAGTATAGCATAAATTACAGGCTTCGCATAGAATTTTTGTACCAGTTATGTCGGTTTTGCGACCAGTTATGCATAAGTTGTAGAATTATAGATTGCAGTATGATATACTATATTATCACAAAGGGGGAATGCATCATGCTGTCAACAACAGAAATTACAAAACGCAGCTTCCAGCTGTACAAAGAAAACTGGAAACCGATGCTTTTGTTAGGAGCGGTTGTGCTTGTACTGGCAGAGCTGACGGGCACATCTGCGGAAGGGGATATATCTGCTTCCGTACTGGCACTTGTGCTGTCTGTGCTGGTTGCACCATTAACGCAGGGCGGTTATTATTTTTATCTGATGAATGTATGGAGTGAAAAGCCGGCCTCTGTGCGTGATATTTTATATTTCTGCAAATCAGCAGGGATGTATGGCAAAGCGTTATGCTTTTTTATCTGCTATATGATTGCAACATCGGTAATCATATTGTTTTCCTTTGTGCCGGTTCTGTTTGCTGCTTTTATGAATATTCCAGTTCACTCAATGCTGATAGCGTACGGTATAACGTTATTGCTTCTGATTCCGTTTTTCTATCTTGTATTAAGACTTATGTTAGCTCCATATCTTTACGTCTGTGACCCGGAGGAGAGTGCAATTACCGTTATTGCAAAATCCTTTGAAATGATGAAAGGGTATGTGTGGAAATACCTTCTGATTTCCCTGGCAGTGCTGTTAATTGAACTGATTTATATTCTTCCGGAATATCTGCTGACATCAGCCGGAGTAAATGACGGAATGGTCCTTGCACTTACTTTTATTCCAAATCTTCTGGTATATCCGCTGGTTTACCTTATGACAGCCGGTTTTGCCTGCGAGGTTCTGCGCGAACATGGCATTATTGTCGATGAAAATGCGGAACTGGTGGAAGCTTGTACCGAATCCTTCGCCTGTGCGGATTCCGATGTGCAGGATGCCTTGATTGCAGAGAAAAACGACGACATTTATTACGATGAAACTTAGCAGGAAATCCAAACTGCCGGTCTGAAAAAAGGTCGGCAGTTTTTTATTGTATCGTTTTGTTCAAAACCTCTTGTTTTCGGGTATGATTTATGATAGCGTAACAGCAAAGAGATATCGTAAAGAATCAAAAACGGTGGTGAGATTGTGAAAGATTTACGGGAGCAGATTGTGGCGTATGAGCCGGAGAATGATGTAGAGCAGCAGTACAAAGAGGAAATTCTGCGTCAATGGGACTGTACGGGCGATGAGATTTTTGAGCGGCCGGATGAAGGACATTTTACGGCATCGTCGATTATTCTGAATCCGGCTATGGATAAGATGCTGATGGTGTATCACAATATTTATCAATCGATGGGATGGACCGGGGGCCATGCGGACGGGGCACAGAATCTTCTGCAAAAGGCAATGGACGAAGCAAAAGAGGAAACGGGCATTCAGGAGGTATATCCTCTTTGCAGCGAAATTCTGTCGCTGGATATTTTGCCGGTTCACAGTCATAAAAAGCGGGGCAGACTGGTATCAGCGCACAGGCACTATAATGTAACCTACGGTCTCATTGCACCGGAAAAGCAGAAGCTTACAATAAAGCCGGATGAAAACAGCGAGGTTCGATGGGTATCGCTGGATGAATGGAAACCGCTCTGCAGTGAGCCGCATATGATTCCTGTCTATGAAAAAATCATTGAGCGCATGAAGCAGAAACAGCAGGAGAAAACAGGGCTTTATTCGTATCTGGCTGATGTGCTTTTGCCGTGGTTTGCCGATAATGCCCGGGATTTGCCCTGGCGTAAAGATAAAGAACCGTACCATATCTGGCTTTCGGAAATTATGCTGCAGCAGACCAGAGTGGAGGCAGTAAAAGGGTATTATCACCGGTTTTTAGAAAAACTGCCGGATATCAAAGCGCTGGCAGAGGCCCCGGAGGACGAACTTTTAAAGTTGTGGGAAGGCCTGGGCTATTATTCCCGTGTGCGCAATTTGCAGAAAGCAGCACAGGTGATTATGGAGCAGCACAACGGTGTGTTCCCGTCTGATTACGCTAAAATCCTGGCGCTGCCTGGTATCGGTGATTACACGGCAGGGGCTGTAGCCTCTATCTGTTTTGATGCATCCACACCGGCTGTTGACGGCAATGTGCTTCGAGTTATCAGCCGCATTACCGAGGATTATCAGAATATTCTGGCTCCGGCTATGAAAAAACGTATTGCAGATAATCTTCGTCGCGTGTATCCGGGCGGTGAGATGGCCTATACCTTTAACCAGAGTCTGATGGAACTGGGTGCCACAGTCTGTGTACCAAACGGTGCGCCCAAATGTGAAATATGCCCGATGAATGGTGTGTGTCTGGCCTGTAAAAACGGAACATGGACTGTGCTGCCTCAGAAAGAGGCAAAGAAAAAACGGCGTATTGAATATAAAACCGTGTTTGTTCTGCAATGCAATGGTAATACAGCGGTGCAGAAACGACCGGCAAACGGGCTGCTGGCATCGCTCTGGCAGTACCCGAATGTAGAGGGCACACTGGATACGCAGGCTGCGCTGAATCAGGCGCAGGAATGGGGCGTAAAACCTGTGAGTGTGGACAAGGTACTGCCGGGCAAACATATTTTCAGCCATGTGGAGTGGCACATGACCTGTTATTATTTGCAGTGCGAGAACCAGAGCGACTTGTTTGTATGGGCTGATGAAAATGCCATGAATACACAGATTGCGCTGCCGACTGCATTCCGGATTTTCCGGGAGTCGGAGGAAAGAAGCCAGTAAGGAAATTAAGGCAAATACTGCATCCTGAATGATAAGGCTTCTGCCTGATTGGAAAAGAATCAGGCAGAGGCCTTTTGTTTACGGCAGAGAATCCAGAACAGCGTCCAGAAAATGAACTGGTGAAAGCTGATGCAAAGTAAACTGCAGAGCAAGATTTTCTACAAACTCCTGATTCACAGAAATATCGTTAATCTGTGATATGGCCTGGCGAAGTCCGTTTTCGCACTGGTAAAGCGCCAGCCCGTAAGCGGTGTATGTGCCCGTATCCGGATGGGATTGTATTGTTTTGACTGGCTGATACTGCCATTGAAAAATGGTCTGATGAGTTGCTGGCATAGAAATATCTCCATTCTTTTTTATTTGTTTTGGTTTTATTTATTTTGATAATTTTGTCAGTTATCGGCTAAAGCTGTTTATAATCTGTATGAATTGCCGGTATCTTTATCCTAACGGCGAAACAGGGATTTCAGCAAGGACTGCCGATTCCTTTCTGCAGACAGATGAATAGAGCAAAGCGGAGAATTTTGCAGAAAAAGGCGGAGCTATGGCATTTGCACCGCATTTCTGTTATAATAAAATTTATTGTGTTTCTGAAAATCTGACACATTGCAAGGAGTCGTTTATGAAATTTTATTTAGCGCCCATGGAGGGCGTAACCGGATATATTTATCGCAATGCGTATCAGAAATATTTTCATAATATTGACTGTTACTATACACCGTTTCTGGCGCCTAACAAAAATCACGGGTTCAGCTCCAGAGAAAAAAATGATATAAAGCCTGAGCACAATGCTGGAATGCGGGTGGTGCCGCAGGTGCTGACCAGTCAGGCCGAATATTTTATTCGTACCGCAAAAGACCTGGAACAGCTGGGTTATGACGAGGTCAATCTGAATCTGGGATGCCCGTCGGCCACGGTGGTAACCAAGCGGAAAGGGGCAGGGCTGTTAGCGGATACAGCTTATCTGGAGCATTTTCTGGAGGATATTTTCAATCAGGTGAGCATCGATATTTCTCTAAAAACACGAATTGGTATGAAATCGGCGGAGGAACTGGATGACCTGCTTGATTTATACAATCAGTTTCCGGTAAAAGAGCTGATTATTCATCCCCGTGTACGGGAGGATTTTTATAACAATACACCGGACTGGAACGCATTTGGCAAAGCGACAGAGCAGAGCCGTCACAAACTGTGCTATAACGGGGATTTATTTACCGTGAGCGATTATCAGCGTTTTTGTGAAACCTTTCCGCAGATAGATGCGGTGATGCTGGGGCGCGGTATTCTGCGCAATCCGGGTATTGTAAATGAGATGCAGGGCGGGGCTCCGGCAGATAAAAAAACGCTGAAGCTGTTCCACGATGAACTGCTGGGAAATTATCAGGCGGCGTTTTCCGGCGACCGTCCGGTTATATTCAAAATGAAAGAGCTGTGGGTGCATATGCTGCCCCTTCTGGACCCGGAGCAGAACTATGCAAAAAAAATCCGTAAGGTAGAAAAAATCAGCGAGTATCGGAATATTGTAACACCGCTGTTTGAATAAAAATTAATTACTGAAAACAGTCGATTTTTTGCATGAAAATGGAAAAAAATAGCCTTGAATTGTTGACAAAACAGTGCTGTTTCACTAAAATTAATAAGATAGGACTGTAAACCGAAAGGATTGAGAATATGCTGACCACAAGACCAACGGGGACTAACGATTTTCTCCCTGGTGAAAGTGAAAAATGGCAATATATCGAGCAGTTGTGCCGTCAGGTTTGTGCTGAATACGGCTATAAGGAAATCCGGCTGCCGATTTTTGAACATACAGAAGTATATCTGCGCAGTGTGGGCGAAACCAGTGATATCGTAGAAAAAGAAATGTACTCTTTTGAAGATAAAGGCTTCCGTCACATGACTCTGCGTCCGGAAGGCACTGCAGGCACTGTACGTGCATTCCTGGAAAATAAATTATATGCGGACCCGCAGCCAACCAAGCTGTACTACATGGGGCCGATGTTCCGTTACGATAAACCGCAGGCGGGTCGTTACCGTCAGTTCAACCAGTTTGGCATTGAAGTGTTCGGTGCTGACCATGCAGCTATCGATGCGGAAGTTATTACACTGGCTGTTGAAATTTTTAGACGCCTGGGCTTAACTGGCCTGAGTGTAAAAATTAATACCGTAGGCTGTGCCGACTGCCGTCCAAAACATATGGAAGAGCTGAAAACCTACTTCCGTCAGTATGAGGACAAACTGTGCGCTACATGCCGCGACCGTCTGGAACGCAACCCTCTGCGTATTCTGGACTGCAAGGAAGACGGCTGCAAAGAGGTATGCAAAGGTGCTCCAACCACCATCGAGGCAGCATGCGACAATTGCAGCAGTCATTTTAACAAGCTGTTAGAATATCTGGATGCTGTAGGCATCAGCTATGAAATTGATACCAATCTGGTACGCGGGCTGGATTATTATGTTCGCACCGCTTTTGAAGTTGTAATCAACAGCGTGGGCTCTGCACAGAATGCACTGTGCGGCGGCGGCCGTTACAACGGCATGGTGGAACAGTTCGGCGGCGATGACATGCCTGGTATCGGTTATGCGATGGGTATGGAGCGTCTGCTGCTCACATTAAAAGAGCAGGGCATTGAACTGCCTGTAAGCAAGCATCCGGATGTATATATTGCTCCGCTGGGCGAAGCGGCGCAGAAAGAAGCCTTTGTGCTGACACAGGCTCTGCGCGGCAAAGGCATCTACACCGAAAAAGATTATCTGGGCAAAAGCCTGAAAGCACAGATGAAAGCGGCTGACCGCTTCCAGGTGGCATACACCGTTATTATTGGTGACAGCGAGCTGGAAAAAGGTGTGGCGGTTGTTCGTGAAATGGCTACCGGTGAACAGCATGAAGTGGAGTTATCCCGATTAGTAGAGGATTTGGAAGGGAGATTAAAATAAATGTTAAAACGTACACACAATTGTAACGACCTGCGTAAAGAACATGTAGGTCAGGAAGTTATTCTGACAGGCTGGGCTCAGAAACGCAGAGACCACGGCGGCGTTATTTTTATCGACCTGCGTGACCGTTCCGGTATCGCACAGGTAACCGCAAGCCCTGAAACCTGCAGCGAAGAAGTATTCAAAGCTGCAGACTCCGTAAGAAGCGAATATGTACTGGCTGTAAAAGGTACTGTTCGTCTGCGTCCTGAAGGTATGACCAACGAAAAACTGGCTACCGGTGATATCGATGTGGTAGCTACCGAATTAGTAATTCTGAACAAAGCCAAAACACCTCCATTCTATCTGACTGATGATGTAGACGTAGATGAAAACATCCGTCTGAAATACCGTTATTTAGACCTGCGTCGTCCTGTAATGAAAAACAACATTATGCTGCGCCACAGAGTGGTAAAAGCAATGCGTGACTACATGGACGAACAGGGTTTCCTGGAAATCGAAACACCAATCCTGCAGAAAAGTACACCGGAAGGTGCTCGTGACTACTTAGTGCCAAGCCGTGTGCATGAAGGCGAATTCTTTGCGCTGCCTCAGTCTCCTCAGCAGTTCAAACAGCTGCTGATGGTAGCCGGTATGGAAAAATATTTCCAGATTGCCCGCTGCTTCCGTGATGAAGACCTGCGTGCAGACCGTCAGCCTGAATTTACTCAGCTGGACATGGAATTATCCTTCGTTGATGAAGACGATATCATGACCCTGAACGAAGGCTTAATCAAACACATCTTCAAAGTGGCATTAGACCGTGACATTCCAACACCATTCCGCAGAATGACCTGGGATGAAGCAATGAACAAATACGGTTCCGATAAACCGGATCTGCGCTTTGGTCTGGAAATGGTAGACCTGTGCGATATCGCAAAAGGCTGCGGTTTCAAAGTATTTGACCAGGCTGTAGCAAACGGTGGCGTTGTAAAAGCAATCAATGCAAAAGGCGGCGTACACAAACTGTCCCGTCGTGATATCGATGCTCTGACCAAATATGTATCCATCTACGGTGCAAAAGGTCTGGCATACTTCAGCATCAGCGATGAAAATGAAGTAAAATCTCCTCTGCTGAAATTCTTAAGCGAAGACGAAGTAAAAGCAATCTTCGACCGTGTTGGTGCAGAACCAGGCGACATCATCTTCTGTGTAGCTGACACCTTCAAAACCACCTGCGATGCTCTGGGCCATCTGCGTCTGGAACTGGGCAGACGTTTCGGATTAATTGACGAAGACGAACTGAGCTTCCTGTGGGTAACCGAATTCCCGCTGTTAGAATGGGATGACGAAACCGAACGTTACTATGCAATGCACCATCCATTCACCTGCCCAATGATGGAAGACGTTCCTTTAATGGAAACCGACCCTGGCAAAGTAAGAGCACGTGCATACGATATGGTATTAAACGGTGTGGAAGTTGGCGGCGGTTCTATCCGTATTCATGAAGCAGAGCTGCAGGAAAAAATGTTCAAACTGCTGAACATGGCTCCAGAAGAATACAACGACCAGTTCAGTGGCCTGCTGAATGCGTTCCAGTACGGTGCTCCTCCACACGGCGGTTTAGCATTCGGTGTTGACCGTCTGTTAATGCTGATGGCAAAACGCGACACCATCCGTGATGTAATTCCATTCCCTAAAACACAGAGTGCAATGGATGTTATGATGGAAGCTCCATCTCCAGTAGCCGATGCACAGCTGCGTGAACTGCACATCAAACTGGATGTAAAAGAAAAAGAAGAAAAATAAGCAATCTCCAATCCACTCTTATCCGTACTACGAGATAAGAGTGGATTTTTTTTACCCTATACGGTATAATAAATTTAATAGGAGGTGTTTTGTATGAACGCTGCAGAAAAACTAAATGTAACACTGGAAGAATTTATGCAGATGCCGAAAGATGAACACCAGAAATATGAACTGATTGACGGCATTGTTTATATGGCGCCAAGCCCATCGCGTGAACATCAAATAATTGCTTATGAATTAACTGGCCAGATGTACCATGTTTTAAAACAGCTGGGCTGCACAGCCGCTGGGGAATTAGATATTAGCTGGGACGGGAATGTGTTAAGACCGGATTTAGTGGTATTCTGCAATCGTGATGATGAAATTCCGGAAATTGTTTTTGAAATATTAAGCCCGTCCACACGCCATCGGGATTTGGGTATCAAACTTGTGAAATACCAGCAGATGGGTGTAAAAGAATACTGGATTATCGACCCAAAAGCCAGAACTATCACCGTGCATGATTTTGTGAACGAGCATGCAGAAACCTATATTATTGGAGAAACCGCCCGTTCGTTTATCCGCCCTGAACTGGAATTTGAAGTAACAGGGATTTTTGGAGAATAGCATATTGATTTTTCAGCAGTCGAATTTTTCGGCTGCTTTTTTATTTGTTTCGGACTTGACTGATATGTTGCATTGTAGTATGATTAATCATACTTATTGTACCGGTTATACTTTGTGGGAGGTAAAAATATGAAAGTTCAGGATGGCAAATTTGCATGGATGGTCAAAATAGGTGAGAAAGGTCAGTTTGTGATTCCAAAAGAAGCGAGAGATATGTTTGACCTTCAACCGGGAGAGGAGATTCTGGTACTTGGGGATGAAAAGCGGGGGATAGCCATTCTTTCAAAAGAGATGCAGAAAGAATACATTGCACGCATTTTTTCGGAAATCGAGGACTGAAAGCAGGTGAAATAACATGTTGAAAATTGTTTTCTTTTGTATACCTGCACACGGACATACCAATCCTACATTAGAAGTGGTAAGAGAACTGACAACAAGAGGACATCAGGTCTGGTACTATTCCTATAATATGATGAGGGAAAAAATAGAATCTACCGGAGCTGTTTTTGTATCCTGTGATGACTGCGATATGGAGATGAACCTGTCGCCGAAAGATGCGGCACGTATAGGAAAAGATCTGGCGTTATCCACCAGAATTCTTGTGGACACAACACTTGCTCTTGACGATAAAGTCTGTGCGGATATGGAACGGTTAAAACCGGATTGTATTGTTGCGGATTCCATGGCAGCCTGGGGAAAAGCGGTTGCAATGAAACAGGGAATTCCTTTTGTATCTTCCACTACAACCTTTGCGTTTAATCAGCACTCGGCAAAAATTATGAAGCAGAGCTTTGGCGACTTTTTAAAGATGCTGTTATCCATGCCGGAAGTATCGAAACAGATTAAGCGACTGCAGAAAAAGGGCTATCCGGTAAAAAATATTCTCGACATCCTTCAAAATGATAATAACACACACACTATTGTATATACATCACCGGAGTTTCAGCCCTGTTCCGAAACGTTTTCAGACAAATTCGCCTTTGTCGGTCCTTCTATTCGTCCGGCAGCATCAGAAATAAAAAAGACAGCGGACAAGCTTGTCTATATTTCTATGGGAACAGTCAACAATGACAGGATGTTATTATATAAAAACTGTATTTCCGCTCTGGCAGATACCGGATATCAGGTAATATTATCCGTAGGGAATCTGGTACCGGTTGAAGATTTTGGAACACTGCCGGAAAATATATCCGTTTTCTCGCATGTAGACCAGATTGCTGTGCTTCAGCAGGCAGATGTTTTTGTGTCACACTGTGGAATGAACAGTGCCAGTGAAAGTCTTTATTTCGGGGTTCCGCTTGTTATGCTGCCGCAGACAGCGGAGCAGAGCGGCGTAGCTGAACGCGTATATCAGCTTGGTGCTGGTATCAAACTGGCTAAAACCGATGAGGCATCTATACTGCATGCAATTAATACCATGCTGACAGATGACAACTATAAGCAGAATGCGATGGCTTTGTCGGAAAGTTTTAAACAGTGCAGCGGGGCGAAAGGTGCTGCAGATAAAATTATCCAGGTATGCAAAAATAGAACATAATGGTATGTGTTTAAGGTTCTCCTGTCAAAGTTGGGGAACCTTTTTCTGTTTTCAGGATTTAGACGCATTTCTGAGCGAAGGAATAAAAAATGTAGATTGCTTCACATGCTGAAAATTTTCTTGACATTGTTTGTCTAATGCAGTAGACTAAAAATGTCTAATGGAGTAGACAAAAGGAGTGATATTTATGGAAACGCCTAAAATTTTTGATAGTGAATACAAATTTGCAAGTATTGTGTGGGCGTATGAGCCGGTTACTACAAAGGAACTGGTGAAGCTCTGTCAGGACGAGCTGGAATGGAAACGCACCACAACCTATACAGTGTTAAAACGATTATGTGAGCGGGGTATCTTTCAGAATGAGAATTCGGTGGTGACCTCGCTGATACCGAAGGAACAGATTCAGAAAGGCGAGAGCCGTCAGTTTGTGCAGCGCACTTTTGGAGGGTCACTGCCGGGGTTTATTGCTGCATTTTTAGGCAACGACAAACTGACCGAACAGGAGGCAGAAGAGCTGAAAGCTATGATTGATCAGCACAGGGAGGGCTAGATATGACAGCATTGGAACAATTGTTTTTAGACGTAGTCAATTTATCACTCACAGCCAGCTGGGTGATTGCAATCGTGTTATTACTGCGCTTGGCATTAAAGCCTGTGCCCAAAAAATATGTGTGCCTGTTGTGGTTTGTGGTACTGTTTCGATTACTCTGCCCGGTGACACTGGAGAGCGAGTTCAGTCTGGTACCGCCTCATGAGGAAGTAAAGTATGAGATAGTGTATACTACACCGCAGGTGGAAACGAACTCTGAGCCGGTAAATACAGTTCTGAACCAGACGTTGAATCCGGTTTTAGAACAGAACTCGGCACCAAACCCTATGGGCAGCGTCAATCCGCTGCAGGTGTATATTTTTATTGCGGCATGGCTGTGGGTTATCGGCATAGCTGTATTGTGCGGCTATACACTTATCAGCTGGGTTTGGTTACGGCATCAGCTGGCGGAATCCATCCCCGATGAGGGCAATGTATATGTAAGCGATGCCATTACCTCACCCTTTGTGTTTGGCATCGTAAATCCTAAAATTTATCTGCCATACGGATTGGAGGATGACGAACGCCGGTGGGTGCTGCTGCATGAACAGAGCCATATTGCGCGTAAGGATTATCTGGTGAAGCCGTTATTCTGGCTGGCGGTTATCCTGCACTGGATGAATCCGCTGGTGTGGATTGCGTGGTTCTGCTTTAGTCGCGATTTGGAATTAGCCTGTGATGAACGGGCAACGGCAGCTATGAATAAAAATGAAAAATGGAGCTACAGTAATACCCTGCTGAATCTGGCAGTGGAGAAACGTTCTATCAAATGCCCGGTGGCATTCAGCAACAATGGGGTGCGTCAGAGAATTGAACGAATATTGAAGTATAAACAGCTGCCGAAGGTGATAATCGGTGTAGTGCTGATAGCATTGATGATTTGCGGAGTTGGGCTGCTGATGAATCCGACTGAGGTTTATACATTGGCAGAGTTTGAGCCAAAGCTGGTGAAAGAATATCCAGAGGGGATTAGCAACATCAAAATTCAATATGGTGCAATCGAAGCTCCGGTGTATTCGGGGTATGATGAAGCGGAAACGAGAATGGAATTTCGAAATCAGCTGGCGAATCTGAAAGTAACGAAAGCAAAAGAAACTGAATTTCCGTTTACGAACACTATGATATCCTTTATGGGTGTGCTGGAATACGGGTATGATTCAGAACGAGATATGATGTATGGTTCATCAGAAGGTTGCGAACTTGTAATTTCTGACGATTTTACAACAATCTTTGCTAAGGATACGCTGAAAGTAAAAAATCCTGATGCGTTAAAAGAATTGCTTCTGCCGTACTGTAACGAGGCAAAAACTCGATATCAGCAAACAACCTTTTATGCAGATTTGAACCATGACGGTACAGATGAAACGATAATCCTAAACAAAGGAAACTGGTCTTCCATGGATGAAGTGCGATTGGGAGTCTATCAGGACGATGGAACGCTTCTCTATAGTGATTCTTTGTATGCTGCACATGTCGGCTGGAAGACCTATTTCCTCTATGAGAAAGATGGCAAAGACTATCTTCTGGAATTCAATCCAACCATGTATCAGGGTAATGCAGCTTATTCGTGGTACATGATGGACTTTGATCGAAGTGGAAAACTGCGTATCGTAGATGAAGACAGGGTAGAGTTCAGTGTAAATCCAGAACAGTTTTATGAGTTTGATGTAGATGCTATCTATGCGTTTCTGCAGGAAACCGAAAATATGCTGAACGATGCGACATTATTAGTTTCGGTAGAAGATGGGGAATTGCTGTATAGCACGGCACAAAAAACGCACTGGCTCGGGGTGTTTTATTATCTGGACTGGCTGGATGAAGCGAAAGGCGATACCCTAGAGCAGAAACTGTATGCCTATCAGCAGAAGGTTTATTACGAACGCCCTGAATATTTATTACGTCAGTGGCTTATGGAAAAACAGGGTTTTGACGAGACAGCGCACTATCTGGATAATCCAAAGCTGATAGATATTGACGGTGACCAGTCTGTGTCCTATGAGTGGAAACAGAAATCGGATAATGAGGTAACTGGAATTTATGCAATCAGTGCAATGAATTCTGACGATTATATGGATGTAAAAGAAGGCAGAAATTATTATATCTATGCAGGAGAGCGTTGGAAGTTACTTGAAAATAGTGTGGAAATGGACAGAATACATGAAATGGTAGATGCGTGGGCAGAAGCGTATGCCAATAGAGATGGACAGAAACGTTATGATATGTTAAAACGCGAATATCAGCTTCAAATTGATAATCGAGGCTCTACGTACGAATTATGGATGCCGTACTGGAGTGAAGATAAACAGGTTCTTGATTTGCGTGGTTCTAGTCCGTGGGTTGAAAGCTGGACAATAAATACCAATGAGGATCCAGAAAACTATCTGGCTGTCATTACCTATGATATGGCGGATTCCGCAAAACAACACTATATTTATCAGGAACAGATTAAGATTCAGCAGATTAATGATACACTGAAAGTAACATCCTGTGATGTAACAATTTCAAATCTGACCTCAGAACAATGTTGGAAGGCTGTAAACATTGTAGCAGACTTGCAAAACGGTCGTGAAACATGGCGATTAGACCCAGAACAGGTGGCTTTTGCTTTTCTGTCAGATTATTTGAACATTTCGCCAGAGGAGATTGTAGAGGATGACAGGACACAGACCGGAGGACGCTATTCACCGGGATATAATAGAGTAACATATATGATGAAGAACGGAGATACCTATACCGTCCAGCTCTATCAGCCACTGATTCAAACCGATGTTTCCGACTGTGATTTCTGGGCGGTGGAAAGTTACACATATAATGAATGGGGCGGGGATGGTTTCCAGTCATTTAAACCATATCATTATGATGTTCGGCATGATGCATGGGCTTCGCTGCACATTAGAGAGTAATATAGAACGTAACATCGAGGGGAGGACAAATGGATGGAGCAGATTTTTTTAGACGTAGTCAATTTATCACTTACAGCCAGCTGGGTGATTGCAATTGTATTGTTACTGCGCTTGGTATTAAAGCCTGTGCCCAAAAAATATGTGTGCCTGTTGTGGTTTGTGGTACTGTTTCGATTATTATGCCCGGTATCGCTGGAGAGTGAATTCAGTCTGGTACCGCCTCATGAGGAAGTAAAGTATGAGATTGTGTATACTACACCGCAGGTGGAAACCAACTCTGAGCCGGTAAATACAGTTCTGAACCAGACGGTGAATCCGGTTTTAGAACAGAACTCGGCACCAAACCCTATGGGCAGCGTCAATCCGCTGCAGGTGTATATTTTTATTGCGGCATGGCTGTGGGTTATCGGCATAGCGGTATTGTGCGGCTATACACTTATCAGCTGGGTTCGGTTACGGCATCAGCTGGCAGAATCGGTTCCTGACGGGGAGAATATTTACCTGAGTGATGCCATTGCCTCGCCCTTTGTGTTTGGCATCGTAAAGCCAAAAATTTATCTGCCTTACGGGCTGGATGATGACGAGCGCCAATGGGTATTAGCCCACGAACAGAGCCATATTGCCCGGAAGGATTTTATTGTGAAGCCGTTATTCTGGCTGGCGGTTATCCTGCACTGGATGAATCCGCTGGTGTGGATTGCGTGGTTCTGCTTTAGTCGCGATTTGGAATTAGCCTGTGATGAACGGGCAACCGCCTCCATGAATGGCAACGAAAAATGGAATTACAGCAATACCCTGCTGAATCTGGCAGTGGAGAAACGCTCTATCAAATGCCCGGTGGCATTCAGCAACAATGGGGTGCGTCAGAGAATCGAGCGGATATTGAAGTATAAACAGCTGCCGAAAGTGATAATCAGTATCGTACTGGTAGTGCTGATAATTTGCGGAATTGGGCTGATTCTGAATCCGGCAGAAGTTTATAAATTATCCGACTTTGAGCCCAAACTGGTGAAAGAGTATCCAGAAGGAATTAACAAGATTAATATACAATATGGTTCAATTGATACAAACCTAAATTCAGTATATGATGCAGATAGAATCGAGCAGTTGCGGAATGCATTGGCAGAACTGGAAGTAAAGAAAACAATAGAAAATGATTATCCGTTCACAAGTGCGATGATTAGTATTGGTGGTGTATTAGAACATAAAGCGTATGATCCAGAGAAAAAGATGGGGTCCATGTCAATGGAAAATTGTACGCTGGTGCTATCTGGTGATTTCACTACAATTTATGGTCAGGAAACACTGAAAGTGAAGAAAAAGGATGCATTGAAAGAGTTAATTTTGCCTTATTGTATTCAAGCATGGGATGACTACCGTAATACTACATTTTCTGCAGATTTGAATCATGACGGCATTGATGAAAAAATCATTCTTAACGCAGGGAACTGGAGTGCAATGGATGAAGTGCGGCTTGGTATTTATCAGCAAGATGGAATGCTTTTGCATACTGCGGCGTTATATGGAGGACATGCAGGATGGAACAATTATTTCCTCTATACGAAAGACGATAAAGACTATCTTCTGGAATTCAGCCCTACCATGTATCAGGGATATGCAGATTATTCGTGGAAGCTGATGGATTTTGACCGAAGCGGGAAACTGCGTATAGTGGATGAAGACACTGTGAAGTTTAACAGTCACGCATATCCATATGAATTTGATGTAGAGGCTATCCTTACATTTATGGAAGGGGCAGAGCGTGTGATTCGTCCGTCGATGCTGCTGGTTTCTACCGAAGACGGGAAACTGGAATACAGCACGGTTAATCAGCCTCACACCCGCACTGCAGAAAGCTATCTGCGTTCATGGCTGGATATGACACCATCGGCGTTAAATATGGGTATGGATACCTGGAATACCCTATCGCTGAAAGAACAGCTTTATAATTATGAATACGATTTGCAGGAAGCGGCGCGATATAATCTGGCTCACGCATGGGCAGAGGCTTATGGGGAAGAAACAGAAGAAAGCAATGAAAGCCGCTATGCACTGCTGAGCGAGAATTTGCAGAAATCCGTGGATACTATGCGCAGACAGAACGGTGCGACCGATGAGATATGGCTGCCGTATAGCAAGTATGCCAGAGTGCCAATGGTGAGTTCTTATCAGATTATGCTGAACCCTCCAACAGGGCAGGGCAACGATAGCTTTACAGAAAACTGCAGCGCGCTGATTCATTATGAGGGTTATGACAATGCGGGCAAGCCGTTTATTACCGAGGAGCTTATTGTGCTGGCGCAGGAAGGAAATGAATGGCGTGTAATCGATGGCGAAACGGTGATTTACTGTATGACAGAGGCGGAGTATCAGTTATCACAGCAGATTATCGCACAGCTGAAAGAAGGACATCACTCGTGGATATTAGACCCGGAACTGGTGGCTGTTGAATTTATACATCGCCATCTGAACCTGCAAAATGGTACGAATACCGCATGGGATAAAGAAAAACAGATGCTCGTTTACACCGTGGACGGCAGGGAATATGGCGTTTATTTATCGCAGCCGGTAAAAAATGTCTTGCAACCAGCCTGTAATTTCTGGTATGTTAATGGATATGAGATAGAAGGAAACGACTATTATATCAGTCTTGAGGAATGGGCTGAGGTTCACCTCGGTCTGTAAACGGTGAAAGGGAGATTATAATTATGCATATCCGACATGCGGAAATAAATGAGTTAGATACCATCATGGAGATTTATGCCTATGCGAGAGGGTTTATGGCGGAAACGGGAAATCCCAAGCAGTGGGGTGCCACCAACTGGCCGCCTCGCACCATGATTGAACAGGATATCAGGGATAAAACCTGCCATGTATGCTGTGAGGGCGATGAAATTCTGGGTGTGTTTTATTACAACTACGGGAAGAACATCGACCCGGCATATAATTATATTGTAGATGGTGACTGGAAGGATGCCAGCCCTTACGGTGTGGTGCATCGCATTGCATCAGGCGGCAAGGCTAAAGGGGTAGGCAAGTTCTGTATCCGCTGGGCTGTGGAAAAAAGCGGCGGCCATCTGCGTATGGATACCCACGGGGATAATAAAATTATGCAGAATCTGCTGACCGGTTTGGGTTTTGTTCACTGCGGCACCATTTATGTGGTGGAGGATAATGACCCGCGCCTGGCGTATGAAAAACTGGCGGAGTAAAGAATAAAGACAGGCAGTACAGTTGCGTGTTATCATGCAATCTGCGCTGCCTGTCTTTTTGTATGTGTATTGCTTAATATAGTGTCGGTTTTGAGAAGTGATAGAAGGTCTGTGTGCCTTCTTTAAACAGATGGGTTTTAATATTGAATATCCGGTCGATTTCGCCGCTTCGAATTACTTCCTGCGGTGAGCCTTCGGTCTGAATCATGCCGTTATCCATCAGGATAATGTGGTCGGAGTATTCCAGTGCCAGATTCAGGTCGTGCAGTACCATGATGATGGTTTTTCCGGCTTCGTTCAGGCTGCGAATCAGTTCCATAATATCAAAGCGGATATTGATATCCAGATAGGTGGTTGGTTCATCCAGAAAGATAATATCGGTATCCTGCGCTAAAGCCATGGCAATGTAGGCTCTTTGCCGCTGCCCGCCGGACAACCGGTTTACCATGCGGTGCCGGTAGTCTTCGGCTTTTACATATCGTAACGCCTGGTCGATAATCTGTTTATCCTGCGGCATTAAGCCCTGGCCGTATTTCTGATGCGGATAGCGGCCGTAAGCCACTAAATCCTCCACAGTGATTTCCGGCGGATGGTTGGTCTGGCTCAGAAGTGCCACCTGTTTTGCCAGCTCTTTGTTTTTCATGCCGTGCACATCTTCGCCGCGCAACAGCACTTTGCCGGATGATGGCTGAAGCAGTCGGCAGATAACTTTTAACAGTGTACTTTTGCCGCAGCCGTTAGGCCCCAGAATGGAGGTTACCTTGTATTCCTCAAAAGATGTGGTGATATTCTGCAGCAGGTTGGGCTGACCGGGATAGGAATAGCATACGTTTTCCAGTTTAATCATGGTTGCTCCTCCTGTTGCGAATAATCAGATAGATAAAGAATGGACCGCCGATGAAGGATAACAGAATCCCTACTGGAATCTCGTAAGGCGCAAATGCCACACGGGAAATTACATCGCAGAGTACCACAAAGGCTGCACCGCCAAAGGCACTGGCCGGTACCAGATAGTGATTGTCGTTGCCGATTAAAAAACGGATAGCGTGAGGCACAATCAGCCCTACAAAGCCGATTAACCCTGCAAAGCTGACTGCAGCCCCGGCAAGAATGGCGGAGGTGAAAATCAGCAGAAAACGAATCACATTGACCGACATCCCTAAAGAACGGGCGGTTTCGGTACCCAGCGAGATAATATTCATATCACGGCGCAGAAGCATAGCCAGAACCAGACCCACGAAGATATACGCCACAGGGAAGTTCAGGCTTTTTAAGGTGATGCCGGAAAGGCCGCCTACTAAAAAGGTGCTGGCACCGATGTAGGCATCGGGATATAAAATCATAATGCAGTTCATCCCCGCGCCTAAGATACTGCTCATGGCAATACCGGTTAATACCAGTGTAATGCGGGATACTCCCGGCCCCATTGCCAGTGCGAAAATCAGCATGGCCGTAGCAAGAGCCCCCAGAAAGGCCGAGAACGGCAACAGAGCAGGATGGGATGGTAAAAAGGCAGAGCATAACAGCACCATCAGCCCGGCACCGGAGTTTACCCCGATGATATTAGGGCTGGCTAGAGGATTCTGCAGCACTGCCTGCAGAATAGCCCCGGAAACAGCCAGAGCACTGCCTGCCAGCAGCGCCCCTAGAACGCGGGGCAGACGACTATGTATCACAATGCGATAGGCCGGGTCGGTAATATCTCCAGCAAGGAACGCACGCATAAAATCAGCCGGGGACACCTGGGTGGAACCCAGGCATAACCCCAGCACGATGGATACAATGGTCAGTGCGATGGTGCAGAACACCATCAGCATCCCTTTTTTACGACTATTCATGCAGTAAATCCGCTAAGTAGGCGTAGCTGTCCGCCCAGGCAGCGTTTGGTTTATACAGGAATTTGTCCTTTGGCAGCAGGATATAACGGTCGCTGGTTACAGCAGTCAGGCTGCTCCATGCAGGATTGCTCTCCACATTTTCTTTCAGGTTTTTCTGTGCCAGTGCGTCATCGTTGCCCATTGGAATTACAAAGATGTAGTCCGGGTCGGTTTCGATGATATTTTCTACACTGAAATCCTGCAGCAGGCTCGGGTTGTCATCCAGAATGTTATGGCAGCCTAAATCAGCCAGCATTTTGCCGGTCATAGTATCGGAGCTCTGTGCACGGATACCGCCGGAGAAGGTAATCATCAGAAGAACGGAAGGTTCGGTTTCCAGCTTATTATCTGCGATAATCTGTTCAATATTTTCCTGAACAGCCACACCGTTTGTCTGGTAGGCATCTGCATTGCCTGTGATGTCGCAGCAGATTTTCAGCATGTTCAGATAGTCTTCAAAATGGGTCACGCTGAAATATGCAGCCGTGATACCGGCTTCACTCAGCGCATCTTTTAAAGCCACATGGCTGTCGGTACGGGTTGTCTCGGAGGATAACAGCACTAAATCAGGGTCTAACGCCAGAATTTCCTCAATGTTCGGGTCCTGATAGGTGCCCACGTTGGCAATGCCTTCCGGAAGCCCCAGGTCACGGTTATCCACGGTGTCATAGGATGTGCCAACCAGGGTGTCAGCGCCGCCGGCTAATACCCATACTTCGGAGAAGCTGCCCATTAAGGATACCACACGCTGTGGATTGTTTACAGTAATTTCCTGCCCAAGTGCATCGGTAAAGGTATAGCCTTCCACCGGTGTCTGTTCTTCTGCAGGCTGCTGGTTTCCGCCGCATGCACTCAGGCAAAGACAGGCAATCAGCAGGAGGGAGAGGATGGAAATAAATTTACGGTTTTTTAACATAAGGTATCTCCTTTAAAATGGATTCCATTCACATTCAATTTATATGAATAGATTGGCGGTATAGATTATTTGTTTAACTGTTTACCGAATGCGCAGTAGCTGTCTTCTGCCAGAATATCCCCCTCGTGATAATATGCGGAACGGGCACGGCATCCGCCGCAGATGTTTTTGTATCCGCATTTTCCGCAGGAGCCTTTGTAATCCTGTGTGCGCAGAGTTTTGAATACTTCTGCGTTTTTCCAGATTTCATCAAATGGCTGTTCATGCACATCGCCGGCTTCTTCCACCATGTAAGCGCATGGACGCACTTTGCCAATCGGGCTGATGATGCAGTAGGTTAAACCAGCCAGACAGCCTCTGGTAAAGCGAGGGTCTAAATCCACGCCAACCTGTTTTGCCACGCGGGTAAACTGCGGAGCGCAGGTTGGTTTAATTGGAATGGATACCTGTTTCTGTTTTTCCATAATGGAGCGCAGCAGGTTTTCGTATTCCAGCGATTCCACAGCGGTATCTTCAATATAAACACCACGACCAACCGGAATCAGGAAGAATACATATTCCGCCATTGCACCCATTTCCACAGCGAAATCAATGATATCCAGAATTTCGTGTTTGTTCCAGTCCATGATAGTTGTGTGAATCTGGAATGGCAGCCCTACTTCGCGGCAGTTTTTCATGCCCTGTACGGTTAATTCGTAAGCGTTTGGCAGCCCGCGGAACTGGCTGTGTTTTTCAGGGTCCAGGCTGTCCAGGCTGATGCCCATAGCTGTTGCACCGGCATCTTTTAATTTCTGAGCCACTTCTTTTGTAATCAGGGTGCCGTTGGTGCCGAATACCGGGCGCAGCCCTTTGGATGCTGCGTAAGCCACCAGTTCATAAATGTCAGGGCGCATTAACGGTTCACCGCCGCTGAAAATCATAATTTTAAAACCGGCACGGGCAATCTCGTCGATTAATTTTTTGCCTTCTTCGGTTGTCAATTCGGCATCTTTCTGATTGCCTGCGTCCTGATAGCAGTGTTTGCAGGTTAAGTTACATTCGTTGGTTGTCATCCAGGATACGATCATGGTTTCTGTCTCCTTAATTTAATGATAATTTATTGTGCAGACTGTAATGCAGATAGCTTACAGATTCTTAAATTCCTAACTATATATTATAGTGTATTCAGGCGGTCTGCCGCAATCGTTTTTCAAAAATAAATTCAGAAAAAACGATTCTTTTTGCAAATTTATGATAAAGAATTTAGATAGCAGAAAAAGGAACGCGGATGGTTCGTGAAAAAAGTTTCTAACACAACCAATCAGGGTATAAAACAGTAAGAGCAAATGCGAAACGAGGTGTTCCCTATGACAACATCTAATCCGATTATCCCCAATCGGGTACAGAATGATAGAGAGAAAGTGGAAGAACTGGCAAGGGAGGTTCTGCAGTTTTCCAGAGATATGCTCTCGGTTAAGATGCGGTTTCTCAATCCGGCGCTGAGCCGTTTAGAACCAATTTCGTCCGACTGGCATCTGGCTACCGACGGGGTGCGGCTTTTATATGACCCGCCCTATGTGGTGCATACCTATGTGCGGGAGAAAAACAGAATTACACGAAATTATCTGCATCTGACACTGCATTGCGTATTTCAGCACTTTTATGTGGATTTGCGCATCAATCAGATGCTGTGGAATATCTCCTGCGATATGGCGGTGGAGAATCTGATTACCGAAATGAATCTGGACTGCACAAAAGTTGAGCGGGAAACACGACAGCAGGAAGTGCTGGAGCCAATCCGCAAAGCCATCGGGCAGCTGACCGCAGAGAAAATTTATCATTATCTGCTGCGCAACCGGCCTAAGGAAGATACCCTGATTCACTGGTGGAAACTGTTTATGGCCGATGACCACGAGGCCTGGTATATTTCCTCCATCAGCGATGAAATTGACGAGATGGGCGACCACAACTCCAATGTGGCAGGCGATTCGGATAAAACCGGCATGACCGATGCATCCAACGAGATGAGCGATAATCCGGACCGGCTCAGCCAGCAGAAACGGCAGCTCCGTGACCAGTGGGAGCAGGTGAGCCAGCAGATTCAGATTGACCTGGAGACCTTCTCCAAAAAAGCCGGCGACACGGCCAGAGGGCTGATGCAGAATCTGGCGGCTGTGAACCGGGAGAAATACGATTACGCATCGTTTCTGAAAAAATTTGCCTCCATCGGCGAAGTGATGCAGGTCAACGATGATGAATTTGATTATATCTTTTATACTTACGGGCTGAACCTGTGCCAGAACGTGCCGTTAATCGAGCCGCTGGAATACAAAGATGTGAAGCGCATCAAAGAATTTGTCATTGCCATTGATACATCGGGCTCGGTAAGCGGAGAGCTGGTGCAGAGCTTTGTGCAGAAAACCTATAATATTATGATGCAGCAGGAGAATTTTTTCAGCAAAATCAATCTGCACATTATCCAGTGCGATGCGGTGATTCACGAAGATGTGAAGATTACATCCAAAGCCGAGTTTGAGCGGTATCTGGCAAACATGGTGCTGCGAGGTTCCGGCGGAACTGATTTCCGGCCGGTATTCAAGCGGGTGGATGAAATGATTCGGGACAAGGAATTCACCAATTTAAAAGGCCTGATTTACTTTACCGACGGCGAGGGTACCTTCCCGGAACAGCAGCCCGGTTATAAAACAGCCTTTGTATTTGTGAAAGATGACTACAAAGAACCGCAGGTGCCGGCATGGGCTATCAAGCTGGTGCTGCAGAAATACGAACTGGAAGATTTATAATGCAGTTTATAATCCTGTGAGAACGAACGTATTGAGTTATATTGAAGTGCCAGATTTATTTTGAAGTTATTTTGAAATTATATTGAAGCGTTAATTGAAGCGTTAAGCGTTACAGGAAAGCGAACAGAGAGGAGAACCTTTATGAATATTAAACAGGCCAAAGAACAGATTAAAAATGCCATGACAGCATATTTTACGAAAGATGAACGGGGCAATTATATCGTACCTCTGCACAAACAGCGCCCAGTGTTTCTGATGGGGCCTCCGGGCGTGGGCAAAACCGCCATTATGGAACAGGTGGCCGGAGAGCTGGGTGTGGGGATGCTGTCTTACTCCATGACTCATCACACCCGCCAGAGTGCGCTGGGGCTGCCTTACATCGAGCATAAAACCTACGGCGGCAAAGAATATGCTGTATCCGAATACACTATGAGTGAAATCATTGCGTCTATCTATGATTTAATGGAAGAAACCGGCGTAAAAGAAGGGATTCTGTTCCTGGACGAAATCAACTGTGTATCGGAAACCCTAGCGCCAATCATGCTGCAGTTTTTACAGTACAAAGTGTTCGGCCGCCATCGTGTGCCCGACGGCTGGGTGGTAGTGACAGCCGGAAACCCGCCGGAATACAACAACTCGGTGCGTGAATTTGACATCGTAACCTGGGACCGTTTAAAACGTATCGATGTGGAACCGGATTTTGACGTGTGGAAAGAATATGCCTACAAAACCGGTGTGCATCCATCGGTGCTGACCTATCTGGAAATCCGAAAATCCGATTTTTATAAAATTGAATCAACCATCGACGGCAAACGGTTTGTGACAGCCCGCGGCTGGGACGACCTGAGCCAGATGATTATCCTGTACGAGAAAAACGGTTTAACCGTGGATGAGGATTTAGTGGGGCAGTATCTGCAGGATGCCAAAATTGCCAAAAGCTTTGCTGTATATTATGATTTGTTCAACAAATACCGCAGCGACTATCAGGTGGAAGAAATTCTGGCGGGCAATGTAACCGATGAAATTAAAGACCGTGCCCGTGAGGCCGGTTTTGATGAACGTCTGTCGCTGATTGGTCTTCTGCTGGATGCAGTGACTGCAGAAGTGAAAGAGGTCATCGAGGGCAAGAAAGTGCTGGAACAGCTCATGCAGGTGTTAAAACAGTTCCGTACACAGATTGGCCGCGGCAGTGAATCGCCTGTGGAACTTCTGGAACGATTGAAAGATGCCGAAGTGCAGAAGCTGGACAAAGGCCGTAAAGCCGGCAGCTTATCGGCAGATGGCCAGGCTCGTATGGAAACACTGCTGGCGATTCTGGAAGAGGATATCGACCGCATTGCATCGGAAACAGACGGTATGAACGCATTCGGCCTCTTAAAAATGGATTTCGACAGCCGCGTAAAACAGATGAAACAGGCCGGAACCGATAAAGGTATCCTGCTGCAGAATCTGTTTATCTTCAGCGAGGAAGTATTCACAAACGGCCACGAACTGTTAATTATCGTAACCGAACTGACCGCCAACTACTACACAGCCAAATACATCAGCGAATACGGCTGCGAGAAATATTTTGAACACAACAAAGAGCTTTTGTTCTACGAACGCCAGAAAAAAATCATGCAGGAGTTAGACGGTTTAGAGATGGACGATTGGCAGGATGAAGAATAATCGATAGAGATAAAATAAAAGTATAAATGATAAATGCATTAAAATGTGAAAGTGTGATGGAAATGAAACAGCCTGAAAACCAGAATGCAAAAGACTTTACAATCGAACACGGTGTGCTGAAGCGATATAACGGCACAGCATCTGCGGTACAGATTCCGGAGGGGATTCATACTGTGGGTTACGCAGCCTTTCGCGGATACAAATACCTGACGGAGGTTACCATCCCGGAAGGTGTGCGGAAAATCGACAGCCTTGCCTTTGCCGGTTGCCAGCAGCTGAACACCGTGCATCTGCCCGATGGCCTTGCAGAAATTGGCTACAGCGCATTTGAGGGGTGTACAGCGTTAAGCCGTATTGCGCTGCCGGAAGGGCTTCACAGCATTGACCGCATGGTCTTTCTGGGATGCGTGAATCTGGCGGAGATTTCATTTCCAGACAGCCTTTCCATTGTGGGACGGGATGCGCTGCGGGATACCGCATGGCTCTCGAATCAGCCCGATGGTGTCATCTATGCAGGGCGGCTGGCACTGTTTGCCAGAGGCAATATCACAGAGGCAGATATAAAGCCGGGTACAGTAAAAATCTGTGTGGATGCCTTTCGCAACTGCACTGCATTGAACCGGATAACCCTGCCCGACTCGCTGGAGATAATCGAGGACAGAGCCTTTCAGAACTGCCGCAAACTGACACAGATTGTAATTCCGCAGGCCGTAAAACAGATTGGCTATCGTGCCTTTGATGAATGTATCCGTCTCTCCGTGCAGATGGATGCCAGTGCAGCGCAAATCGGGCGGCAGTGTTTTATGGATACGGCGCAGATGCGCATTACCCGTATGAATCCTGCAAAACTGCCTGACAACATGCGGCAGAGTGCGACTCTGGCCTTTGCCGATGATGTATGCAACGATGTGAAGCTGGAATCTTCGTTTTACGAGAGCTTTTTAAAATATATCTGCAGCCGACGCAAGCTGCTTTATCCGCTGGCGCTGGAACATTGGAATCTGCTGCAGCTTATGATGCAGGAACGAGTTATCCCGCTGGATGATGTGGATCTGATTCTGGATTCCATGCTGGGCGGGGAGCAGGCAGAGGCTGTGGCTGCGCTGATGCAGTATAAACAGAGCCTGTCGGATGATGGTGACCGTGCTGATGATGTTCTGGACAGCTGGGACGATTTTGAACTGGGCTGGGATTTACCGGCAGCGGAGAAAACCGTGGAAGATTTAAAAAAAGAGTGGGGTACGAAAAAACGGAACGATGGCACCTATACCTTAATGCTGTATCGGGGCAGTGATTTGGAACTGACCGTGCCAAACCGCATTGGCGACCAGATGATAACGGCTATTTCACCATCGGCCTTAAGCCCCGACCGGCACGGCATCAAGCGGGAAACCGCAGATCACCGGCGTAGTATTCGCACTGTGACAGTGCAGGAGGGCATTACTAAAATCGGCAACCATGCCTTTGCCGATTGCGATAACCTGATGCAGCTCACATTGCCCGAAAGCATTATCGAGATTGGCTACGAAGCCTTTCGCAACTGCACCGCGCTAACCGAGCTCACTCTTCCGCAGAGTGTGGAGCGCATCGGCCGGGGAGCCTTTGCCGGATGTGTGAATTTAAAAAGTGTCCGTATGCCAGAACATGTAGAAATGGCGGAGGACGTATTCAAAGGGTGTGAACATGTAAAGAGAGAATAGGAAATAGCCTGCTGGAGCGATTCTGCAGGCTATTTATTGTTAAGATAGGCATAGAAATTTTTATGAAATGATATTGCAATTATTCGAGCTCTAGAATATAATTCTGTTATAAAATTCTGGAGGTGTGGTTATGGAATTTATGTCTGCTAGAGAGGCTGCCGATAAATGGGGTATTTCGCAAAGACGAGTTGCGGTTCTTTGCTCTGCAAACCGAATAGATAACGCGACTATGGTCGGTAATATGTGGATTATTCCTGCTGATGCAGAGAAACCGATAGATGCAAGAAGTATAAGACATAATAAAAAAAGCGAAGAAAAAAATGTAAAACCTTTTTTGAAATGGGCAGGTGGCAAAGGGCAGCTGCTTAAAGAAATTGAATATTATTATCCGTTTTCAGAAGGAAATATTACGAAATATGCAGAGCCATTCGTTGGCGGTGGTGCTGTTTTATTTGATATTCTAGGGAAATACGAACTGGAAGAAGTCTATATCAGTGATATTAATACAGAACTTATCAATACGTACTGTACGATTCGTGATGATATAGACTCTTTAATTGAACTGCTGCATGATATGCAGAATGATTTTGTTCCTATGGATACAGACAGTCGTAAAGTATATTATATGCAAAAACGTGATCGTTTCAATGAACTGAAAATCAGTGGAACTGAAGATAACAATACGGAGAAAGCGGCTCTGATGATATTTTTAAATAAAACCTGTTTTAATGGTTTGTTTCGGGTAAATAAAAAAGGTTTATTTAATGTTCCGATGGGGGCATATAAAAATCCGATGATTTGTGATGAAAGTAATCTTCGGGCGGTATCTGAAAAATTACAAAGGGTTACCATTGTGCGTGGGGATTATAAAGATTCGGCAGATTTTATTGATGAAAATACATTTGTCTATTTTGATCCGCCATATCGACCAATTACAAATACAGCGAGTTTCACTGCATACACAGAAACAGAATTTAACGATGAAAAGCAGATCGAGCTTGCACGATTTGTTGATGATATGCACCAGAAAGGTGCAAAGGTTGTAATTAGTAATTCCGATCCAAAGAACTCAAATACTGAGGATGATTTCTTTGATATTATCTACTCTGCGCATAGAATTAAGCGAGTCGAGGCCACAAGAATGATTAATAGTAAAAGTGAAGCAAGAGGAAAGATAAAAGAACTTTTAATATCAAATTTTTAGGGGGCGTTAATATGATAATAGAGAAAAACATTGAAAAACTAGCTAGTAATTTTGAAAGTAATTTATTAGATACAAATCGTGGCTATAATTACTATATTGATTGGTCAAATATAGATGGCTATCAAAAATATGAAATTGAACTTCATGCAATGGATACTTTAATTGGAAAAAATGATGAAGAATTTTTTATTGCTTTTAAGAATTTAATAAAAAAATTACCTACAATAATTGAAGTATTTCCATACTTATTTGCTTTAGCAAAAGCAGAAGCCAATAAAGTTCGGAAAAATTCAGTTTTAAAAATAGTAGGTAGCGATATAGATAGTGACGACTTTCAAATATATTCTTTTAATGCAAGCAAATTGCCCGAAACTATTACTGATGAAATAGTATTGAAGTATTTTAGTTTTTTTGAACAAATGGGGTTAAAAACATTATACCAAAATTTAATTGAGAAAAGTACACAGGATTATATAGTGGGTGTTTTGGTTGGCAGTGACTCTAACGGACGGAAGAATAGAGGCGGAGAGGCATTTGAACTAGCCTGTCAGCCTATTATTGAAGCAATATGCGAAAGAAATGGAATAGAACTAATTATACAGAAAAAATTTGAAACATTAAAGGACTTTGGGCTTGATATTAGTGATGACATTGCTAATAGGAAAGCAGATTTTATTTTATTAGATTCAAAAACTAAAAAGTGTATGAATATTGAGGTTAATTTCTTTAATGGAGGGGGATCTAAGCCAGAAGAAATAATAGATTCATATATAAATCGTCAGGCAGATCTCGCATTAAATAACATTGGATTTGTACTAATAACGGATGGAAAGTGCTGGAAAGGCATTACTAATCAGTTATACAAAGGTTTTAGACATTTGGAATATTTAATGAATTTTAGATTAGCTAAATCAGGTATGCTTGAAAAAATAATCATAAAAGAATTTGGGGAAACAGTAAATGGTTAAGAAAATTACCAAATGGGAACCGGAAGATTTTGAACTGGAAATGACAACACACTGGTCTTTTCCAAAACGTGGTGACTGGGCGACTCACGATGCAAAATGGCGTGGAAACTGGTCACCATATATTCCTCGAAATATTCTGCTCCGCTATTCAAAAGAGAACGACTTGGTTCTCGATCAGTTTGCAGGTGGTGGCACAACCCTTGTAGAAGCAAAATTATTAAACCGAAATATTATTGGCGTGGATGTAAATGATGTAGCTCTTGCTCGTTGCAAAGAGAAAACTGCATTTGAACGCGAAGGTGTAAATGGTAAAGTATATCTCCATAAAGGCGATGCCCGAAATCTTGATTTTGTGCCAAATGATAGTATTGATTTAATTTGCACGCACCCTCCATATGCAAATATTATTCAATATAGCGAAGATATCCCTGAAGACTTATCATTGCTGAAAATAAATGATTTTCTTGAAGAAATGAAAAAGGTTGCAGCGGAAAGCTATCGTGTTTTGAAAAAGGACAAGTTCTGTGCAGTTCTTATGGGTGATACTCGTCAGAAAGGACATATGATTCCCATGTCTTTTGATGTCATGCGTATTTTTGAGGAAGCTGGGTTTAAACTGAAAGAACTGATTATAAAAGAACAACACAACTGCAAGGCAACTGGATACTGGAAAACTAATAGTGTGAAATATAACTTTTTGTTAATAGCACACGAGTATCTGTTTGTGTTTAGAAAATAAGGAGTAATACTATGAAATTGGTAAAGATGATTCCTGAAATACTTATGGGGATAGGCGCTACACTAGTAATATGTCTATTTTTAACTATTTCAATTGGTTCTTCATTTGGTTTAGATGATTATCAAAAATTATTTGTTTATATAGCTTTTGCGTTATCATTTGAGTTCCTTGTTATTTCTTTTTTGAAAGAATTAAAGGTATATGCAAAGAATAACAAGGTGTTTATTTTAATAGTTAGTGTATTTATAGCTATATGTTATGCGGATTTGCGTTTCGTAGTGTTTTCCAATGCAATACAATTTGAAGATTTTGGAACTGCAATAATTCTTGCACTTGGTTTTATACCACTTTTCTTTGAAGAACGCATTGAAGAAATCAAAATAACAAAAAAAGCAAATAAATTTATTGCAAGGAATCTTAATTGTAGACATAGTAAAAATTAGGAGGCAGTAGTATGTCAAAAGGATTAGTTTACATACTTACAAACCCTTGCCTTGATGGATGGGTTAAAATAGGTATGACAGAACGTAATGATATTGAAAAACGATTGCAGGAATTGAATTCACCTACAAATATCCCGTTATCATATCGTTGTTATGCTGTTTATGAAGTGGAAAATCCACTCGAAGTTGAAAAAAGAATACATAGCATCATTGATAGAGTGGATAATTCATTACACGCAAGAGAACAATTGAACAATGGCAGAATCAGAGAACGTGAGTTTTTTAAGATTTCTCCTGAAACAGCGTATGGTATTTTTAAGGATATTGCAAGTTTGCGTGGAGATACGAACAAACTGAAGCTTTACGCACCTACACTCGAACAATCTCAAGAACAAGAGATTGCAGAAAGAAAAACAAAGCGTTCTAACAATTCATTTAAACTGTTAAACATTGCTGTTGGAGAAGAAATTGCATTTTTATATGATGATGCAGTTACAGCAAGGGTATTAAACGATAAAAACCAAGTTGAATATAACGGGGATAGTTATTCAGTGACTAAATTAGCGTGTAAATTGTTAATCGAAAGATACGGATGGTCGGAAAATTTGCATGTCAATGGTTGGATGTATTTCACAAAAGGGGGAATTTCACTAAGCGATTTACGTGATAGTATTGAAAGTGAAATGGGCGAAGATTAATCAGTATTAAAAAAGGGAATAGTTGCGGCAAAGAGAAAAATTGTTTAAAATAATTTGCTGAAAATTCACTAGCAGCATACTTTGCAGCTAGTGAAATACATAATAAATCGAACTTCTCTTATTGTTACAAAACAACAACCATTCTTCTAATGAATGGCTAGAGTTAGTACTAAAAGCATTAATCTAAGCTGAATTAAGACCCGGAGGGAGATAAATCCTTCTCCGGGTCTTTTGCTTTCTTTTATTGGAGTAAAATCGTTGAATTCTGTTTGAATATCAAGTACAATAAAAGCAAAGAGTCTTTGAAGGGAGTGACAGGCTGGATGACTGAAAAAAACAGGAATAATCTGTTTTATGTATGCTCTCTAATTGAGTTTATTGCGAGAAAGACGTTAAACAAAAGAGGAAAAGTGGTAGAGGCTCTCAGTGCAGCCGGCATCCGGAAACAGCTTCAGGATGCGGATGTGAATCACAGCCTTTCTTTTGAACAGGTGAGTGATGAAGTGATTGAAGCCTATCACATTGAAAACGGTGATTTTGACACGATTAGCAATTGTGAATACAGCATCCCAAGCTGTACAGATATCGGGAAACTCTATACGATTCTGATTGCAGAATGCAGTGAAGAGGGAAAAGAAGCGGAGGAGCTGGAAAAAATATTCAAGTCGTTTATCAGCGATGAGATTTCCGATTTCCGTACAGGTCTGTATTATCAGAATCCGGATTACCTGAAGTGGTCTTACAAGGAAGGCTGTCTGCTGGCTTAAAACAATGCAATTCATATACTGGTATATTGTGATATGCAGCTCTCGGGCTGCATATTTGCGTAAATAGAACAACAGAACGAAAGGGGGAGCAAATTATCATGATTCATTCCTTTCCGCCGGTGATTGATAAAAACTGCCGTATACTTGTTTTAGGCTCTATGCCCAGCGTGGTTTCGCTGGAACGGCAGCAGTATTACGGGCACAAACAGAATTATTTCTGGCCTATGATGTATGCCATTTTTGATGAGCCGTACAGCGATGACTTTGAACAGAAAAAACAGATGCTTCTGCGCCATCAGATTGCTCTGTGGGATGTGCTGGCCAGCTGCGAGCGGGAGGGCAGTCTGGACAGCCAGATAACCGATGAAACGCCAAACGATATCCGTGCGCTTTTAAACGAATATCCATCGGTTCGGTATCTGCTCTTTAACGGCGGCAAGGCCTTTCAGAGCTTTAAGAAATATTTCCCCGACCTTCTGGAGCAGATTCCATGGAAACAGCTGCCATCCACCAGCCCGGCTCACACTATGAAGCGGGACGAGAAACGAAAATACTGGCAGGAAGCGCTGGAAGCTGCCTCTAAATAATAAAAAAAAGTAGCAATTTGCCGTCAGATGCGCTATACTATTGATAAACCATTTTAGATATAGAACATAATGTGAAGGAGTGGATGGTTTATGAAAAAAATGGATCATGAAAAACTGGGCGAAATGAACAAAAAAATTGATGAGATTATGAAAAAAGACGTTTACACAGTAAACGACGATGCAACCATCAAAGAGGTACTGCAGGTGCTGGTAGATAAAAAAATCAGCGGTGTGCCAATCGTGAACAAAAACTATCAGGTAGTTGGTTTCATCAGTGACGGTGACATCATGAAATTCATCGCCAAACAGAATCCACGCATTATCGACATGACCAGCTTCATCACAGTATGGTACGATACAGAATCTTTCGAAAAGAAACTGCATGACCTGATGGATTTAAACGTTATGGAACTGGCAACCACCAAAATCGTATCCATTGAAACCGACTACGATGTAGACGAGGCTGCAAAGGTTCTGGGTGAAAAGAAAATTAAAAAAGTGCCTGTTGTTGACGATGGCGGCAAACTGGTAGGCGTAATCAGCCGTTCCGAAATTCTGCGCTATGTATTAGGCACCTATCTGGAACGGGAAGCGGAATTCCACGCAGAACAGAACTAAAACCAGAACAGATAATTGAATATTCATGCGGTCTGCGGATTTGTCTGCAGGCCGTTTTTGCTTATGTTCAAGAAACAGGTATGATTTATTGCATCTCTTATTTTCCTCAGTGCAAAAGAAAAAGGCACATATAAACAGATTCTTTAAGGAATTGTAAGGAAAAACGGAAGTGTGTGAAGAATCTAACATACAGAAAATAATGAGAAATGGAGTATCTCACAATTCAGAAGGGACTGATGTGTCATGACAATGATTGAACTGCTGCTGCTGGTGGCAGTGGTAATTGTAGGGTGTATTCTCTGCAACCGGATATCCGATAAAATAGGGGTGCCGATGCTGCTGGCGTTTATTCTGCTTGGCATGGTGTTTGGCAGCGACGGCCTGTTTAAAATACATTTTGACAACTTCGCCATCGCCGAACAGATTTGTTCTATGGCGCTGATTTTTATTATGTTTTACGGTGGCTTTGGTACCAAGTGGAGCGAGGCAAAACCGGTTGCCGTAAAATCGGTGCTGCTTTCTACACTGGGGGTTGCTTTAACGGCCGGGCTTGTAGGTGTGTTCTGCCACTTTGTGCTGGGCTTCGGCTGGCTGGAAGGGCTGCTGTTAGGCGCATTGCTGGGCTCTACCGATGCGGCATCGGTATTCTCCATTCTGCGTTCCCGTCAGCTGAACCTGAAATACGGTACCGCATCCATGCTGGAAGTGGAGAGCGGCAGTAACGACCCGTGCGCTTATATGATGACTGTGATTTTGCTGTCTATGATGGGCAGCGGCGGCGAGATGGCCGTGGGCCCAATGATTATATCGCAGCTGGCATTCGGGCTTTTATGCGGCTGTGGCATTGCGTGGATGGCCATTCAGATTTTAAAACGCTTTGAATTTGAAACCGAGGGCTTTAACGCAGCCTTTGTAGTTGCCATCGCTCTGTTAAGCTATGCACTGCCTGGTGTATTAGGCGGCAACGGCTATCTGAGTGCCTATCTGGTGGGGATTCTGCTGGGCAACAGCGATATCCCGGAGAAAAAGGTGCTGGTGCATTTCTTCGACGGCATCACCGGCCTGATGCAGATGCTGATTTTCTTTCTGCTGGGGCTTCTTTCGTTTCCGTCGGCGCTGCCGGGTGTGGCTTTCACCGGGCTGCTGGTGGCGGTATTTTTAACCTTTGTTGCCCGTCCGCTGGCGGTGGCTGTGCTTCTGACACCGTTTAAGGCACCGCTGAATCAGCAGCTTCTTGTGAGTTGGGCAGGGCTTCGCGGGGCAGCATCTATCGTGTTTGCAACTATGGCTGTTGTAAGCGGGGTACAGACCGACCACGACCTGTTCCATATCGTATTTTTTGTGGTGCTGTTTTCCATTCTGCTGCAGGGTACACTGCTTCCATGGATTTCCTACAAGCTGAACATGGTGGATATTCACGGCAACGTATTCCGCACCTTTACCGACTACAGCGAGGAGGACGATGTGGATTTTATCCGCCTGACCATGGGCGAACATCATCCGTGGGTTGGAGAGCCAATCAAAAAACTGGTGCTGCCGCCGGATTGCTTGCTGGTAATGATTATCCGCAAAGGGCAGACGCTGGTGCCGCAGGGCGATACCATTATCCATGCTGGTGATATCATTGTCCTCAGTGCTCTGACCTACCGCGATGAACGCAACATCAAGCTGCGTGAAGTCATCGTACAGGCCGGTGACCACTGGTGTGACCGGGAACTGGGCCGTGTAGAGCTGCCAAAAGGCACCCTGGTGGTAATGATTCGCCGTAACGGGGAATCCATCATTCCAAACGGTCGAACCGTCATGCGCGAAGGAGATTTGCTGGTAATTAACCGTGCAGGACGCGTTGCAGTATAGGCAGTATAATAAGTACGGAATCAGAAACAGCCTGACAATATTTCTGCCGTGTCGAGATTAAAATGAACAGATGGGAAGCGAAGTCCTGCAGCACTGGACGAAGTCCAAATTGCAAAGGATGAAGCGAGCAGATGTCCATTTTACGAGGGTTGGCAGAAATGATTGTCAGGCTGTTATAAGGTTGTTATAGAAATAAATAAACCCTGCGTTTTTAGCCGTTTTATGGTTGACAATAAAAAAATCGAGGAGTAAAATAATAACCGTCGTCAGAAGCAATGCCTCTTGCGACGGTTTGTTATATTTCGGGATGTGGCTCAGTTTGGTAGAGTACCTCGTTCGGGACGAGGGGGCCGCAGGTTCAAATCCTGTCATCCCGATAAAAAACCGCTTTGAATCGTATGCGATATGATTCAGAGCGGTTTTTGTGTTATAAGATTCCTGTTTTGAATCAGTCTTGATTTTTTAAATATTTTTGTTCTTTGCAAATGGAAAGAGGATAGGGGCTATATTTTCTGTTTCGGAGCAGAAGGTTATGGTGTATAATAAAATTTAGTAAAAATTGTTTGCAGAATGTTTGCAGACTGCTTTCGAAAGAAGGGATTTTTCTGAACCGCAATGCAGAACGGATTATGGATAGGCTGATAGAGTCGCATCGTGTACATTATGATATAACCATGCCGGACCTTCATGATAATTTAAAAGCGCTTTGTGCCTATCATCAGCGGGACAGCCAGTATGTACTGCTGAAGCGGGCTGAACTATGGGCATCCGAACAGCATGAATACCGCTATATCTGGAATTTTCATCATCTGGATATCGAGGCGGTAAATGTTATCTTTCAGCAGACAGTCGCTGACGGAGAAGCGCGTATAAAACCGCATGCCCAGCATATGTGCACTGTGCTGACTGCTCTTGTGCGATATGATTCCGCGGATGAAGATGCACTGCAGCTGTTGAAAAAGCTGAAAAAGCGGAAGGATTACCGGTTTTCGCTGCATGGCTGGATGGAGTTTCGCATCGCTGCATTTTCGGAAACCGGTGCAGGAAAAAATAAAGTTTCTATTGTTACCAATGCGGCAGGGAGAAAATCGAAGAAGGATTTGGACGAGCTTCTTCAGCAGATAATCTGACAGAGATAATCTGACAGTTCTCTGTGCAGAAAAAAATGAATAAAACACAGTCATAAACTGCCGGCTGAAAGGGCACAATAGCAGTTTATATTGAGCAACTTATAAAGGGGGACATATAGTTATGAATGCGGTACTTGTTCTCGGAATCGGGATTATTATTTTAATGACGGCTTATGTTACTTATGGCAAATGGTTAAGTGAACAGTGGGGTGTGGATGACGGCCGCATTACACCGGCGCACGAAATGGAAGATGGTATGGATTATGTACCGGCGAAAGCGCCTGTACTGCTTGGGCATCATTTTTCGTCGATTGCCGGTGCAGGGCCTATTAACGGACCGGTTCAGGCCGCTGTATTCGGCTGGGTGCCTGTATTTCTGTGGGTGCTGATAGGCGGGATTTTCTTTGGCTCTGTACATGATTACGGTTCTCTGTTTGCATCGATTCGCCATAAAGGACAATCAATCGGTGAGGTTGTATCGGCAAATATCGGGAAACGAGCAAAAAAACTGTTTCTCATTTTCTCTTATCTGACGCTGATTCTGGTAGTTGCAGCTTTTGCATCGATTGTAGCCGGTACCTTTAACGGCTTTAACGCAGATGGAAGCCTGAATGAGGCAAATGCTTCCGTTGCCATGATATCCATTCTGTTTATTATACTGGCGATTCTGTTTGGTTTTTTTGTATATCGCAGAGGTGTATCGCTTGGAATTGCAACCGTAATCGGTATTATAGGTTTGATAGCCTGTCTGGTTATCGGTCTGAACTTCCATCCGATTTATTTGAGCGGCACCGCCTGGATGTGGATTATCGGGATTTATATTATGGTGGCATCGGTGGCTCCTGTATGGATTCTGCTGCAGCCCCGTGATTATTTATCGTCTTTCCTGCTTTATGGAATGATGATTGTCGCTGTGGTGGGGATTCTCGGTGCAGGACTTACCGGTCATAATCTGAACATGGAAATTCCAGCCTTTACCGGCTTTGAAGACCAGATTACCTCTCTGGGCTATCTGTTTCCGGCACTTTTTGTAACCATTGCCTGCGGTGCAATCTCCGGTTTTCATTCGCTGGTTGGTTCGGGCACCACAGCCAAACAGCTGAATCGTGAGAGAGATGCCAGACCGATTGCATACGGCGGTATGTTAATTGAATGTGCACTTGCATTGATTTCGCTCTGTGCGGTAGGTTATATCTGGAACGAATATGCAGCCGGAGAGATTACGGTTCCAACGCAGGTATTTGCAACAGGCCTGTCCCGAATGGTAGCTACCATTCCAGGGCTGGAAGCTGTTCAGCCAACAGTGAGTGCTTTGCTGATTCTGGCGGTTTCGGCCTTCTGTTTAACTTCGCTGGATACAGCAACCCGTCTTGCCCGTTATATGTTTCAGGAATTCTGGCTGGAGCCGGGACAGAGTTATAAAGATGTTACCGGTTTTCGAGCTGTTTTATGCAACCCGTATGTGGCAACTCTGATTACGGTGGTACTTGGTGTTTCTCTTGGTATGAGCGGATACGGCATTATCTGGCCGCTGTTTGGTGCAGCCAATCAGCTGCTGGCAGCGCTTGCTCTGTTAGCGGTAGCTGCATGGCTTGGAAATATCGGCAAAAATAATAAAATGTTTCTGTTCCCGATGGCGTTTATGCTGCTGGTAACCTTAACATCGCTGATACTCACCATGAAAACACAGATTCTCACATTAGCAACAGTCGGTGCCGCAGCCTTTATCCGGCTGATAATCGCTGCAATCCTGTTTCTGCTGGCTCTGGTGCTGGCATGGGAAGGTATCCGGACCTTGAGTGGTAAACATATGATAAAAAAATCATAAGAAGGGACTGATTTTATGAATCGAAGAGTGAAAAAATATGTATGTGCAGCATTGATTGGGGCGATGCTGTTTTCGGCAGTGCAGCCGGCATTTGCATCGGGCATTACCTATATGCCGGATGTGATAGCGGAAATGACAGAGGCATCCTACTGGGCGAATTTGAACGATGATGCGGATGCCGTTATTCTGACTCCGGCGGAAATCAAAGCATTGAACCGGGATTCTGCCCTGGCGGAAGGCACCATGATTATGGATTTGAAAACAGCACCGGAAGTATATGATGGCATTGCCCGCAACAAGGCGGTTCGTTCTTCTGCAACTGCCGATGCCGGATACTATTTCGGCTGGACCTATGAACGAAACGGAAAGAAAGCGGACTGGACCTACTACGAAAAAATGATTGAAAACTGTATAGACCCGACTGCCACCGAAGTGCAGAAGGTGCGTTACGGCATTGCGGTGAACCGCACCACACTGCAGGTATTCCCTTCGAGCAATCCGATTCTGGATGACCCGAAAGATCTGGATTTCAGCTATCAGGCACTCAGCAGTATCCGGGTAAATGAACCAGTGCTGATTTACAACACATCGGCAGACGGGCTCTATTATATGGCCCGAACCTCGAACTGTTCCGGCTGGGTTCCGGCAAAAGATGTGGCAATCTGTGCGGATAAAGCGGAATGGCTTTCGGCATGGGATATCCCGGATGAGAATAAGCTGATTATTCTGGATAGCAGTGCCTACACGGCATCTTCCAATACCCATCCTGCCACAGCCCGCAGACTGCTCACACAGGGGACAGCGCTGGAACGCATTACCGATTTGCAGCCGGACCAGCTGATTAACAATCGCTCCCCGTATCATAACTATGCGGTATATCTGCCGGTACGCAACAAAGACGGTATGTACGAAAAACACGCGGCACTGGTACCGCAGACAGTGGATGCCAGCATCGGGTATCTGCCTCTGACCAGACGGAATATTGCCCGGGTTGCCATGAACCACTTAGGCGATGCCTACGGCTGGGGCGGTATGCTGAATGTAGATGACTGTACCGGCCTTATCGGGACCATTTATTCCTGTTTTGGACTGCAGATTGCACGCAACGGCAACTGGCAGTGGAATATGAATGTTGAAAAAATCGATGTAACCAATATGTCGCTGGAAGAAAAATGCCTGATTCTGGACCAGCTTCCACTGGGCAGTGCATTGTCGTTTCCGGGGCATCAGATGATGTATCTGGGCAAAGCAGACGGCAAATACTATGTACTCAGCACCGTAAGCAGTGTGGTAAGTCCAGACAGCGGCAAAACGCTGCGTACCCGTGATGTTATGATTAACACACTGGATGTGAAACGGGCAAACGGCAAAAGCTGGCTGGGTGCATTAAACCGCATCTTTATGCTGTATTACCCGACCGATACTGCAAAACAGTTTGAGGTGCCGTCGTTTGCATGGTATCATGACGGGGTTACCCACTGCATGGCAAACGGCCTTATGACAGGCGATATCAATGGCACTTTTGGGATTGGCAATCCGGCATCCGGCAAAGACCTGGCGCAGGCTCTGCGGTTTATGGTAAAAGGGGCAACCCCGGAAACAGCAGGGCCGGAATATGAAACGCTGCCATCGATTACACGAGAGCAGGCGGTTACCGCACTCTGGAAGTTTGAACAGACACAGAACCAGAAAGCCGATGCGGCCCTTCGGGATATTACCGTATTCTCCGATGCAGCCATGCTTGAGAGCGATGCGTATCAGGCAGCAGAATGGGCATACAGTGCCGGTATCACAGCTGGTACCGGAAACGGCACCCTTGCTCTGGAACAGCCGGTTACACGGGAACAGCTGGCGATTATGCTGTATCGTTACAGCCTCCTGCCGGAACACAGTGCGGATGGTTTGGTATAGAGCGTTTTTGGGAGGGACATACAATGAAGAATAGATATAATATTTCAAAAAAAACAGTGGCAGCAGCCTTGTCGGTGTTGATGGCAATGTCATTAACTGCCTGCTCGCCGTCCGATGCATCTGGTAAATCTCTGGCAGATGAACTGGGGCTGAATGGAGAGACGAAACCGGCTACCGAACAGACAATCGAAATCAATTCTGCTGTGTATTCCATGCTGGACTTTGAAGATACACAGGAGGCAGAGTTTGCCGTTAAAGGGCTGATTGATGCACCGGAAGAACTGGAAATCAAAGATAAAGATGGCAATGTTGTCTGGTCTCAGAAAGCCTATGCCTTTGTAGATAATTATGAAAAGGCACCGGATACCGTAAATCCAAGCCTGTGGGAAAACACCAGAAATAATCATGCGTATGGACTGTTTGAAGTAACCGACGGGATTTATCAGGTGCGCGGTTATGATATGGCAAATCTTACCGTGATAAAAGGGGATACCGGCTGGATTCTGTTTGATCCGCTCATGAGTATAGAATGTACACAGGCGGCCATGGAACTGATTGAAAAAAATCTGGGCGATTATCCGGTAAAAGCGGTTATTATTTCTCATTCTCATGTAGATCACTTTGGCGGGATTAAAGGCGTTATGGCAGAAGACATGGTAGCGGATGCATCGCTTTCTCTGGAACAGCAGCTTGCAAGCGGCAAAATTCCGGTAATTGTGCCGGAAGGGTTTGAAGAACATGCGGTAAGCGAAAATATGTATGCCGGCAAAGCAATGTCGAGACGTGCTAATTATCAGTATGGGGTAGGGTTGGATGCTTCAGAAACCGGGAAAGTGGCTATGGGTATTGGCATGGGGCAGTCTACAGGGCTTGTTACGTACATTTCTCCTACCTATGAAGTAAAAGAAACCGGAACGAAAATGATGATTGATGGTGTAGAACTGGAATTTCAGATTACACCGGGAACAGAAGCCCCGGCTGAAATGAACACCTGGATTCCTTCTAAAAAGGCATTGTGGCTGGCGGAAAACTGCACAGGGACATTGCACAATCTGTATACACTTCGCGGGGCGGAAATTCGTGACGGTGCTGCGTGGGCGTCTTATATCACAGAAGCAATTTCTCTGTACGGGGCAGATGTGGAGGTGGCATTCCAGTCTCATAACTGGCCGCACTGGGGCAATGATGTGGTTAATAACTATATGGTCGATACGGCAGCTGTATATAAATATATTAATGACCAGACCTTAACCTATATCAATCAGGGTTACACATCGGATGAAATTTCTAATATGATTGAACTGCCGGAAGAACTGGCAAAAAACTGGTATACAAGACAGTACTATGGTACCGTTGCCCATAACTCGAAAGCGGTTTATCAGAAATTTATGGGCTGGTATGATGCCAACCCGGTAAATCTGAATCCGCTGGAACCGTCGGAACGTGCAAAAAAATGGGTGGAATACCTGGGGGATACCGATGAAGTTCTGCGAAAAGCAAAAGCGGATTACGATAAAGGCGAATACCAGTGGGTTGCAGAGGTAACCAATGTGATTGTATTTGCTGACCCGGAAAACGAGGCCGCACGATTCCTGTGTGCCGATGCGCTGGAACAGTTAGGGTATCAGGCCGAATCGGGGACATGGAGAAATGCCTATCTGATGGCGGCAAAAGAACTGCGTCAGACAGATTCTGATGATTATCCGAAAGCCGGCTCTGATTTCAGTATGCAGAAAAACATATCCGCTTCCCTGCTGTTTGATAATTTTGCTATACTGCTGGATAAAAATGAACTGGCAGAGCAGGCGTTTAAAATCAATTTTGTACTGATTGATACCAAAGAACAGTTTATGCTGCACTTTCATCACGGTGCATTGCTGGTTTATGAAAATAAACAGGCAGACGATGCGGATGTAACCGTTACCTGCCCGAAAAATGCGCTGCTGTATCTGATGAATCAGAATGTAGAGGCGCTGGAAAGCGCAGCACAGATTACTGGTAATCAGGATGTTCTAGCGCTGTTTGTGGAAAATCTGAACGAATATAACGCTGCAGGAACCGCTGATTTTAATATTATTGAACCGTAAGAACTGTATATTTTGAGAAACTTGTCAAAAGAACAGCAATTCACTATATCATTTAATAACAGCTTTTTTACGGATATATGATTTTAAGGAGGTATTGCAATGAAACAGAAAGTATTAAGTGTAATCGTAATCCTGGCCCTGTGTCTGGCAATGATGCCTGGTATGGCGCTGGCAGAGGAAACCTGTGTTCACGAGTATGACAGTGAATGGTGGTACAGTGAAAATGGATATCACTATCCGCAGTGTATGTTCTGCGAAGCTTATGACAGTGCTGCTGGTGCAAAGTGCAGCGATGAAAACCAGGACCATTACTGCGATACCTGTTATGGATATCTGATGGAACTGTGCAGCGATACAAACGATGACCATGCCTGTGATATCTGCAGCACAGTTTTAGAAGCAAAGTGCAGTGATGAGAATCAGGACCATCTCTGTGACAACGACGGATGTGCCAACAGACTCAGCGAGTGTGAAGACACTGCTGGAAACGATAAAGTATGTGATATATGCGGCGAGGGCATCCATCCGCACGCATGGGAGCTGAACGTGGAAAGTACAGAAGGTGACGGGGAAATTACCTTCCGCTGGACTGGGCTTTACGATGTAGGCACCGATAAAGTAAAAAACTATACCGTATACTGCTATGAAGAAGGCAGCGCTTATGAAAATGCTGTGACGAAAGTGTATGCTCCAGGCAAAGAAAGCTATTCCCATACCTTTACAGGCCTGACCAATGGTGTTACCTATGAAGTCGGTGTTTGTGCCCTTTACGAGAGCGAGTACAGCGCGGAGGCTGCAGAACTTGCAACTCCCGGCACATGCATCGTAATGCAGATTAACAGCAGAGAGATGGAAGTAAATGGCAGAATTATTGAGAATGATGTAGCGCCAGTGATTGTGGGTGACCGCACTCTGGTTCCAGTTCGTGTGGTAACCGAACTGTTAGGCGGCACCGCTGACTGGGAGGAAGAAACCAGAACCGTTACCTTAACCATCGATGGTAAAGTACTGAATCTGGTAATTGGGGAAGAAATTCCAGGTTTCGGTACATCTGCAACGATTATCGATAACCGCACCTATGTGCCAATCCGTTATGTCATGGAAATGCTGGGGGCAGAGGTAGAATGGATTGCAGAAACAGAGCAGATTATCATTCAAAAATAATGCAGGCTGAAAGCTATCTTAACAGCACATAAACAAAACCGCTTTGAATCGTATGATTCAGAGCGGTTTTTGTGTTATTTCTGTATCAATGATTATTTCAGCTTTGCCAGTACCCAGAGCACTTTTCCGGCAAGGAAGAGTTCGTCCCGTTTTTCCGCAGGGGAATACAGCGGCGGGAAGGCAGGATTGTCGGCCACAAAGATGTAAAGGTCTGTTGCTTCTTCATAGTACATCCGGCGCACGACAAATGCGCCATCAATTACAGCAGCGCAGATTTCACCATCATCGACGATGTTATCTTTTGAGATAAAGGCAATAGAATCTTCCGGGATGCCTGACGGCTGCATCGCGTTATCCCGGACTTCAATTGCCATACTGACATCTTCTACCGTGCGGGGAGCCGGTATATATTCTATCCGGTTCTCATCGTAATTCAGATAATTGTCATGGATGACCGGATTATGCTGAATCAGTGGCACCACAACCGGGTCAAGAACCAGCTGAGCCATACGTTCGCTTCGTTCGATAGAAGCCTCGATTTCCAGTTCTTCTTCCCATGCCGCCAGCTGTTCCGGTGTTGGCGGTTTAATCGGCGGAAACCCGGCCAGCTCCAGTGCTGTGGTGTTCAGTGCTTCTGCAAACTGCTCCAGTTTTTCTAACGAAGGCACCGTTTTGCCAGCCTCGATTTTTGCAATCATGCTTTTATCGGCATAACCCACCAGTTTTGCAAGCTCTCCCTGTGTGAGCCCGGCTTCCAGCCGCCGTTTTTTTATATTTTCCCGCACCGTTTTTTCAAATCGTGCATTGGATTCTTCCACTGTCTTCGGTGGTAAAGTAGTCTGTTCTATTGACTGTTCCATAGGAATGATTCCTCACTTTTCCTGTTTCTATCGATTTATGAATCAATCTTTTAAGCAATCTTTCTGCCATATATGCATTGTTCTTCCCGTATTATAACATGAGATAGAATAATTTTCAACTATTTTCCATAAATTTTACCAAAAGAGGTTGACAAATATTCAACTGCGTGGTATATTGCTGTGCGTTGAATGACAAGCAACTTTCAAGCGGGGATTCTGGCGGGAAGGTTGTAAATTTTAAGCGGCAGGAGGATAGATTGTCGTTATGGTTGAATAAAATTCTATTAGGAGGATGAACGATTGAACGAGGAAATGACCGAAGAGATGCAGGAAAGACACACAGAAATGCAGGAAGAACATGCAGAGATGCAGGAAAAACACGCAGAAATGCAGGAAAGACACGCAGAGATGCAGAAATCGCACGGGGAAATCACAGACGAGGCGGGCAAGGCATCTATGCCGGAAACGATGGTGGATACCGGTAAACAGGAGGAATCCGCAAACGAGGAGGATGAGGCTGCGAAGGCGTTTAAAGCGGCCAGAATCCGGGCGGTTAAGGAGTATATGCGGGAGTATGAGGCCGCAGAGAAGCAGAAGCAGGAAGCCTTAAAACGCCAGAGGGAGCAGGAGCAGGCGGAGGCGGAAAAGCATAAAACCCGCTTTACCGGCCAGCCTTTTGCCTTAAACTGTGGTGACTGGCAGGCGGATGATGGCGGCGTATACAAGATGACCGCAAATGCAAAAGGCGAGGAGAGCCGCATTGTGGCCTGTTATCATCCGGTGATGCCGGTGGAGCGGCTGCTTAATCTGGATAACGGCAAAGAGAAGTTATGTCTGGCTTTTTATCGGGATGGCAAATGGCGGCACATTACCGTGGATTGCACCGTCTGCTTTAACCGTCAGCAGATTATTGCCCTGAGCGACAGGGGGATTCTGGTTACCAGCGAGACAGCCCGCTATCTGGTGCAGTATCTGACCGAGGTGGTAGCGCTTAATATGAACCCGGCAGAGCACGATGCCGTTATTCCGGTGAGCAGGTCCATCTCCCGCATGGGATGGTGCGGCGATGAGTTTGTGCCCTATGTGGCGGATATCCGCTACGACGGCGATGCCGATTTTGCCGGTATCTACGATGCAGTACACACAGCCGGAAGCCGCGAGGAATGGTATCAGATGGCGCGGGAACTGCGCAAAAACAAGGTGGTGCGTCTGTTAATGGATGCCAGCCTTGCATCGCCCTTAATCGAGAGGGTGGGGGCACTGCCGTTTATCCTGCATCTGTGGGGAACCACCGGTTTTGGCAAAACGGTGGCACTGATGCTGGCTATGAGCGTGTGGGGCAACCCCGATACGGGGTATCTCACCCGCACCATGAACATGACACCAAACGCCATGGCGCGTACTGCCGCCTTTTTAAAGCATCTGCCATTTGGTGCCGATGAGCTCCAGCAGATGAAAAACAGCTGGAGAGCTGCCACCGGTCAGAACTTTGACCAGTTGATTATGTATCTCACCGAAGGCATTGACCGTGGCCGTGCCAAAGCCCATGGCGGCATCGAGCGTCTGGATACATGGCGCAACTGTTTTATCTTCACCGGTGAGGAACCCATCACAAAGGCAAATTCCGGAGGCGGTGCCCGAAACCGCGTCATCGAGGTGGAAGCTGCCGAGCCGATTTTTGCATCGGGCAACGTTGTGGCAAACACCGTGCGTGAACATTTTGGCTGGGCGGGCAAAGAGTTTATCCATGAGCTGAACTATTACAACAACGCAGAGCTGAAAGGGCGCTATGCCCCAAAAGTGCGGGAGCTTGAGAATATCTGCGATACCACCAGCAAACAGGCACACAGCATGGCGCTGATTCTCTTAGCCGATGAAATCGCCTGCAGCTCTATTTTTGACGGTGAGGAGCCGCTTCATGCCAGCGACGTGGCAGAGTATCTGTACAGCGAAAAGGCCGTGGATGTGGCCGAGAGAGCCTATGAGTGGTGTATGGACTGGCTTGACCGCAACCAGAATCGTTTTGTGGCAAGCGGCAACTACGGTGAAATCTGGGGTCGCATCGGTGACGGCTTTGCCATGATTAATAAATCGGTGCTGGAGGAAGAACTGCGCAAAGCCGGATACGAATATGACTCCCTGAGCCGCAGATGGGCAGAGCGAGGGTATATCATGAGAGCGAAAGATGGACGATTTCGACATAAAACAACAGTCAATGGATTTAAAAGCAGCTATATCAAAATGAATCTGAATGTAGATAGAAATCCTTTAGGCGTATTCGTAAATGACAGTCCTCCGATTGCATTTTCTGACAAAGCAGAACAGATACAAATCCCCGCGTAATCTGTGAAGGGGGTCAAAGGGAGATAAAACGGGGGCTGAAAAAACAGCTTAACAAACAGATTCTGTGAATAAAACCCCCAGACACCCTTAAATAATACTATCTATAAATAAATAGAGCGTGTCTCTTTTATCGCACATAGATATTGATAGTATACATGTATATATATCTTCCTGCAGATTTTATGGGGGATTGGGGGTTTTTGCCAAAAATTCGCTTAACCATTAGCCCTGCGGCTTCCCCGCCAAATCCCCGGGGTGAAAATTTTCCGGGGAAGTGCGGGGAATCGCTGGAGAGGGTGACACTTTACATCTTTTGTCCAAATTTCACATAAAAAAAAGGAAATACAGGAACCGGTATAGAAGTAAGTCTGATAGATAAATTATTAAGATTATGATATATAGTTTTAAAAATTAGATATTAGGAGGATATTATGTCTTATACTGTTTTTACTGATGGCTGCTCCAATCTGCCGGGCAGTTTAATCGAGCGTTTTCAGATTAAGGTGCTGCCTTGCAGTTATGTGATGGATGGGGAGCCGGGTGTGTACGAGGGCGATATTGATGCCTTTGATACCCACACGTATTATGAAAAACTGCGCAATGGCTCGGAGCTGAAAACCAGTCTGTTGAATGTGAGCGTGTTTCTGGACCATTTCCGTCCGGAGCTGGAAGCTGGCAATGATGTGATTTATGTGGGGCTGTCCAGCGGTGTAAGCGGCACGGTGCAGTCGGCAACCATTGCAAGTCGTCAGCTGGAAGGGGAATTCCCGGGCCGTACCATTCGCGTAGTGGATTCGCTGGGCGCTGCATTAGGGCCGGGGCTGTTGAGCTGCCGTGCGGCTGAACTGAAGGAGGCGGGCAAAACCGCATCGGAGGCTGCCGATATGTTAGAGAAAGAGGTAGGACAGCTTCTGCAGTTTTTCACCGTGGCGGATTTGAATTTCCTCAAACGCACCGGCCGTGTAAGCGGGGCAACGGCAGCCATTGGCACCGTGCTTAACATCAAGCCGCTGTTATGGGGTGACCCGACCGGCCACATCGTGGCATATTCCAAATGCCGCGGCCGTCAGAAAGCAATCGATGCCATTGTGGAACAGTATCGCACAAAAGCGGTGGATGCACAGAATCAGCGTATCGGCATCACCCACGGCGACTGCCCGGAAGAAGCCGAATATCTGGCAAAACGTATATGCGAAATCTGCCAGCCGAAAGAATTAATCATCGTGCCGCACGAACCATTCACCGGCGCCCATGTAGGCCCGGGGATGCTGGCACTGTTTTTCTTTGGCGAAAAGAGAGAGTAAAAGATTTAGAAAATGGGAGACCTTGCTGGCTCAGTAAAACTGCTGTCGGGTGGTCTCTCTTTTTTAACTTGATTCTGGAAAAAGAAGGAATTGCTGTTCCTATATAGAAATAATAACTGGAAGGGAAAGGAAATTGCAAAAAAAATATTGATTCTCAATAACTTTTAAGTTATTATATAGAAAAGAGGGACAGAATGGCATACAACATACTATTTTATAAGGACAGAAAAGGAAACGAGCCTGTCCTGGATTACCTGAAAGAGCTGAATGACAGGAACGATAAGGACAGCCGTATTAAGATGAATAAAATTCTGGACTATATCGGGACGCTGAGCCAGTATGGCACAAGAGCCGGAGAACCTTATGTAAAGCATCTGGACGGGGATATCTGGGAACTGCGTCCGCTGAAAGACCGGATTCTGTTTGTCGGGTGGAAAGACAGCAGTTTTGTGCTGCTGCATACATTTGTAAAGAAAACGCAGAAAACTCCTGTACGGGAGATTCTGAAAGCCCGAAAAGAGTTTGCAGATTTTGTGAAAAGGAGCGAGCGGCATGAGAAAGAAAACAAGCAGTCCAGTGGGGCATAGCTGGGAAGAGGTACGTAAAGAGTTATTCACACCAGAGGAACTTGCAGCCAGCGATTTAAGAGTTGCGCTGATTGGAGAGCTGATTGAGGCCCGGCAGGAAAAGGGTATCAGCCAGAAACAGCTGGAGGAAATGAGCGGAGTCAAACAGCCGGTGATTGCACGCATGGAAACAGGCAGTACCAGTCCGCAGCTGGATACTGTGCTGAAAGTGCTGCTGCCGCTTGGAAAAACGCTGGCAATTGTGCCGTTAAAACCCGATTGCGAATAATTTGATAAAACTCCGGTAGTATCAGCTACCGGTTTTTTGATGAACTGTGGAGTTGGTTTTCTTGACAATTGACAAAAAGATAGCATGCTAGTAGAATATAGTCTGAAAATAACAATCCGGCGGGTATCATCCGGGTGCAGGTGAAATCGGCAGGTGAGAATCTGTGTGCGGATGCCGGATATGATGCGATAGAGATGTGTTAGAGGATGCAGAATAGACAGAAGGCAGGGACGTAACGATGATTATTATACCGATTTATGATTCTTTGATTTTACCGGGGGTTTCGGTGCAGTTCCGGAAGGAGGTGCTTGCCGATTACGATGTGGAGGTGCATCACGAGGGGGAGGAAGTGCTGTTTATTTTTTCCCGTCATGCGGCAAAGCGCCATGAACTGACCAGTCATTCCTTTTATGCGGTGGGGCTGTCGGCCACAGTGGAGGCTATGGATGAGGAAGGCAATATCAGCATTTTAGCGGGCAGCCGTGTGGTGCTGACAGATGTGCAGGTGACACCGGAGGAGATTGTGGTAAGCACGGCGCAGCTTGCGGATATTGACGATGTGGATGCGGAAGATGCTGACCGCCGGTTTCGCCAGATTAAGCGGGAGTTTATCCGCATCAGCCAGAAATTTCAGGGTGGCGCATGGCTCAGCGGCGTGATTATGCGCTGGAAAGGCTTCCATGACCTTGGCAGTGCGCTGGGCGGCTACATTAACTGGTCGTGGGATGAAAAATATGGAATTCTGGCCGAGGATTCGCTGAATGCGCGTTATGCAAAAATCGAGCAGGCAGCCGGTGAATTTATGGAGATGTTTTATCTGAACACCGAGGCGGCAGAGAGTCAGCGCAAACAGCAGGAAAAACAGTACCGGGAAGGTGCCATCCGTCATCAGATGCAGTTTTTACAGGAGAAGCTGGACGAACTGAACCCGGACGGCGGCTCGGATATTCAGAAATTTGAGAAGCGGATTGTGGAAGCGGATATGCCGGAAGAGGCTCGCAAAGAGGCGGAAAAGGTATTAAACCGCATGAAGGTGGGCAGCAAAGAGGGCAGCGAGTACGGGGTGCTGTACAGCTATCTGGATTTTGTGACATCGCTGGC
>JAFQEO010000017.1 GCA_017399005.1 Peptococcaceae bacterium
AGCGGAGGCCATCGTTCCGTAAAAGGACGGGCTGAATTTTCTGCCAATCTGTCATTGTGTCGACAAAGAGAACATATACTGCATAATAAAATACTCCGTTCAGTGTGGGCGTGGGAGGTACATTATGCAGGAATATATCGAAAAGCGTGTGTTAGAAATCTGTGACTATATCATACAAACCGGTGCAACGGTACGGCAGGCAGCGACTCAGTTCGGGGTAAGTAAATCGACGGTACACAAGGACCTGACGGAACGGCTGCCGGAGCTGAACCGGGAACAGTATGAACGGGTGAAAGTGGTGCTTGAAAACAACAAAGCAGAGCGTCATCTGCGCGGCGGGGAAGCAACACGGCAGAAATATGCCTATCAGGCAAAACTGTGGGCAAAAAATGAGAAAAACCATAATTTTGAAAGAAATATGACTTGTATTCATAATAAAAACATACTAAAATAGAAATGTTAAAGAACTATTCATATAGATTTTACATGATTTAATAATTACTAATAATAGAATAAATATAGATAGAGAAAGAAAAGGAGCGAATAATCATGTGCTTTTTTTTGAAGGGTGAAGATATCGCAGTAGACCTGGGGACTGCCAGTGTTCTTGTTTATGTAAATAAAGAAGGTATCGTGCTGAACGAACCATCGGTAGTTGCAATTGATAATAATACCAACCGTGTAATCGCTGTCGGTACAGAGGCTCGTGAAATGCTGGGCCGTACACCGGGCAACATTGTGGCAATCCGTCCGCTGCGCGATGGTGTAATTGCAGAATATGATGTGACAGAAAAAATGCTGAAATATTTTATCAGCAAAGCAAGCAAAAAGAAATCCTTTGTAAAACCACGTGTCATGATTTGTATTCCATCCGGTGTAACCAGCGTAGAAGAACGTGCGGTTAAACAGGCTGCTCTGGCTGCCGGTGCAAAAGAGGCATATCTGATTGAAGAACCGGTTGCAGCTGCACTGGGTGCCGGGATTGATATTGCGGAACCAAACGGCAGTATGGTTGTTGACATCGGCGGCGGTACTACTGATATCGCTGTTATGTCGCTGGGTGGTGTTGTATGCAGCAAATCCATTCGTGTTGGCGGCGACAAATTTGACGATGCTATTGTGCGTTACATCCGTCGCTATCACAATCTGGTAATCGGTGAACGCTCTGCGGAAGAAGTGAAAAAAGATATCGGCAGTGCATATCCATCTCTGCGTGCCGGTGAAACCGCGGAACTGAAAGGCCGTGATTTAATCAGCGGTCTGCCAAAAACTGTGACCATCACAGCGGAAGAAGTAAACGAAGCAATTGCGGAACAGATTGAAGATATTATTGCAGCAGTAAAAGAAGTTCTGGAAAAAACTCCGCCGGAACTGGCAAGTGATATTATGAACCGCGGCATTGTAATGACAGGCGGCGGCTCCTTACTGCACGGCATGGATATTCTGGTGTCTGAACGTACAGGTCTGCCAACTTATATTCCGGACGATGCTATTTCCTGCGTGGCAATCGGTACCGGTCTGGCACTGCAGAACATTGATGTTCTGAGAGGTTCTGAAAAGAAAGAAATTCTGTAATCTGCGGACAGGCTTTGCCTGTACAGGGGTTAAACAGAAAACATAACAAAATGAAAAGAAGGTCTGAAAGAAGGTCTGCTGGTTAAAGAACTAACCGGCAGACCTTCTTTGGTGTTTATAACCGTTTTTCCAGTGATGCAAATGCAGAAAACACCGCCTGGGCGGGGCGGTGTTTTCCAAAAAAGAAAAGGTAAAAATGTTGGAGGGAACAATGAATCAAAGATGAATCATGTTCTGTGAGATTATTATACAATACTTTTTTGTGCCAGATGTCAGTAAATAGTTACAACAACATTAAGAAACCTTAAAAATGTTGTGGAGATATCAATAATTCAGCAGAAGACAACAAAATGCGGCAAATAGTCGGTAAAGGGTTCTGCCTGCCCGTGTGGAAAAAGTATCAGAGCGAAAATGCGCTGTGTAAAATTTTTCAAATGGAGGATATCTGCATGCGGAACATAAAATGGATGGTATTGCTATGCCTGCTGCTGGCAGCCGGAATCATCAGTGACCAGAACTATACTGGCTGGAAAAAGAATCTGGAGGAACATGTTCAGGTGACGGCTCCGTTTCAGCCACAGTATACACCCAATGAAAATCCACAGAGTAGCATTGATTTAACAGCAAAACTGTGCGGGATTACACAGTTTCAGAAACGGTACGGCACCAGCGGAGCCGGGCAGTGCATTGCCTTAATTGACAGCGGGGTGGATTTAGGCCATTCTGTAATGGGCAACAGCAGGTCTGGTGTGTGCAAGGTACCCGTATATCGGGATTATACCAGTGAGGGAAGGCTGGAGACAACAGCCGTTAAACAGCAGGGCGAAACGGTTATATCCGGCGGTACGGTATATCAGATTCAGGGGATTGAAAATGAAATGGAGCAATACAGGCTGGCATTTCTAAATCTGGAAGAGATTCGGCCTCGCGTTCTGACAGCAGAGAAAACACAGTTAGCCATACTGGTGACAGGGAACAACAGCAGCCGTTATAACTGTGTATATCTGGATACCAATCAGAACTGCAGTTTTGCGGATGAACAGCCGCTATACGGTTATGCAGAAAAGCAGCAGCACCTTACGCTGCACGGGGCAGGCGGCTCTTTGAATCTGGCTCTGACCGGTATTCACAGTGATGGAAGTGAAATACAGCTTACGGCTGACACTCTGGGGCACGGTACCTTTCTGGCCGGTCTGATGGCAGGAAACAGCAGCAGCTATCGGGGGCTGGCGCCAGAGGCACAGCTGTATGTGTATAAAATTTTTGACCGTGACGGTCAGTCTTCGCAGCAGAAGCTGGCAGAAGCAATCCGACAGGCGGTTCTGGATGGTGCAGACTGTATTAATCTCAGCCTGAGTATTCCGAAAGAGGAAACGATTAGTGATGATCTGGAAGAAGCAATCTATCAGGCGAAAGCAGCCAACATTCCTGTAATTGCGGCGGCAGGCAATTATGGACCGGGAAAAAATACAGCTGCATATCCGGCACGGGCTGAATATGTCACAGGCGTGGGGAGTTACGGCAGTCCTGAACAATATGCTCAGGATCAGGGGCTGTATCTGCCGGAACCGTTTATTGCGGATTACAGCGGGCGGGGAAAACTGTCCGGAGGCGATGGCCCTCTGCTTGTGGCTCCGTCCGGAATAATTTCCTGCGTTCCGGAGTGGTATGCGGCAGATTATATGTATGATTACGGTACAAGTATATCTGCTGCTGTTACGACTGCTGCTGTATGTCATGTGCAGGAAGCTGCTGGGAATAGAAAGCTGTTATTGTCTGTTGAGCAGATTCAGAAGCTGCTGAGCCGCTGGGCAGACGATATGGGGTTTCCGGCAGCAGAACAGGGCTATGGAGCTCTGCGTCTCGGCAGATTGCCGCACAGTGGAGAGGTTATCGCACCGGCAGAGGGAACACAAACAGAAACGATTATTTATAACAGCGATGATTTGCTGACCTGGCATTTTTCTGTGCCGCAGGGGCAGAGCCGGTCGTGGTATGTGGAAGTGCCGGCGGGATGCCGTGAAATATCGGCTGTGCTTCAGGTAGAGCAGCAGATGGATGGGCAGAATGCAGCGCATCCGGTAGCTATGGGGCGATGCCGTGTGATGCTTTACAGCCCCGACGGGCTTCTGATGGATGAGAGCTTGTATCTGGGCGCTTCTTACAGCGATACTTTCATAACCAGTGATGTTGTGTCGGCCATGTTTCCGCAATCCGGCATCTGGGAGATTGTAATTACATCGGCAGATAATCTGAGCAGATACAATCATCTGAAAAGCTCAGGTGTGTTAAAAGTTGAGATGAAATAAAACGGGATATGTGAAAATCTAATCTAAAATGCAGAAACAGCATAGTATATTCGCTACTATGCTGTTTCTGGAATGTTTATCTGTTTAGTTGTTATTGACATTGCAGTAGATTTCGTAGCCGCCGCAGAGGCTTTTGCAGGTGAAACCGTTCTGCATCAGGATACGGCATGCGATATAGCTGCGCAGCCCGGCCAGACAGGTTACATAAACCGGTTTGGACTTATCCAATTTGTTCAGATTATCACGCAGGCTGTCCAGCGGAATATTGATGAAATCCGGGATATGGCTTTTGCCGTATTCTTTGATGGTGCGCACATCCAGCAGAGTGACTTCTTCTGGATTTAAACCGGCGATATCGTGATAGTGGAAGATATCCACTTTGTTTGTCAGGATATTTTCAGCTGCAAGACCGGCAATGTTTACCGGGTCTTTTGCAGAGGAGAACGGAGGTGCATAGCTCAGTTCCAGATGTACCAGGTCATACATGGTCATATTGCCGCGGATAGCGGTTGCCAGAACGTCGCAGCGTTTGTCTACGCCGTCTTTCCCAACCAGCTGAGCACCTAAAATACGGCCAGTATCTTTTGTAAACAGAACTTTCATACTGATTTCACATGCGTTTGGATAGTAGGTGGCATGGGACATCGGGAATACATATACTTTTTCATAATCAAAACCGGCAGCTTTTGCAGCGGCTTCGGTTAAACCGGTACCGGCTGCTGTCATATCAAAGCATTTCAGGATAGCGGTGCCCTGTGTGCCTTTATATACGCTGTCCAGACCAGCCAGATTATCGGCTACAATACGGCCCTGACGGTTTGCAGGCCCTGCCAGCGGAATATGCGCTTTCAGGCCGCTGACAAAATGGGTAACTTCGATGGCATCGCCGAGAGCATAGATATCCTCATTGCTGGTACGGAGATGCTCATCCACTTTAATGCAGCCGTTTTCTGCCACAGCCAGACCAGCGTTGCGCGCTAAATCGCTTTCAGGAGCCACACCGATGGCGAGAATCAGCATATCTGCACAGAAACTCTGCCCTTCAGCATTTTTTACGCAGATGGTGCTGCCCTGCTGTTCTACCGAGGTGACAGCCTGGTTGAAATGAATCTGAACGCCCTGTTTTTTCAGCTCTTTGTGAATCAGACAGGCCATGTCGTAATCCAGTGTGTTGCGCAGAACCTGATTGGAGCGCTGCAGCAGAGTTACCTCCATACCGGTACGGCGCAGGTTTTCTACCATTTCAAGGCCGATGTAACCACCGCCGATAACAATAGCAGATTTACACTGTTTTGCAGAGATGTAGTCTTTAATTTTGTAAGTGTCCGGAATATTGCGAAGTTTGAAAATACGGTCGCTTTCTGCCGGTACATAAGATGGCCGGATTGGTTCTGCCCCCGGAGACAGTACCAGTTTATCGTAGCTTTCTTCGTAATTTTCACCGGTACGCAGATTTTTTACGGTCACGGTTTTTTTCTCAGGGTCGATGGCAATCGCTTCAGAGAAGGTGCGTACCTCTACCCGGAACCGTGCATCAAAACTCTGGGGAGTCTGCAGTACCAGATATTCTTTTTTGGTGATCACATCCCCGATGTAGTAAGGCAGACCACAGTTTGCGAACGAGATATATTCTCCGCGTTCCAGAATAATAATTTCCGCCTCTTCGTCCAGACGGCGCAGACGGGCAGCCACCGAAGCTCCGCCGGCAACACCGCCGATAATTAATGTTTTCATAAAAAGCCCTCCGTTCATAAAGTTTTCAAAAGTTCTATACGAAAATAAAAAGTATCTGTTTGATTAAAATAATTCTATCAAAATTACAGAAAAAAGCAATTGCGAAAAAGACAACAGCGAAAATATATGATATAATATCCGTTAGGTGAAAAAAATTTAGGGGGAATCTCTCATGGCATTAGTAACAACAACTGAAATGTTTAAAAAAGCCTACGAAGGCGGTTATGCAGTAGGTGCATTCAACGTAAATAATATGGAACTGATTCAGGGTATCACAGAAGCAGCAGGCGAACTGAATTCTCCGCTGATTCTGCAGGTATCTGCCGGTGCAAGAAAATATGCAAACCACAACTATCTGGTAAAACTGGTGGAAGCTGCAATGCTGGAACAGAGTCATATTCCAATTGCACTGCATTTAGACCACGGTGCAGATTTTGAAATCTGTAAAGCCTGCATCGACGGTGGTTTCACATCCGTTATGATTGATGGTTCTCATCATTCTTTCGAAGAAAATATTGCCGTAACGAAAAAAGTAGTAGAATACGCACATGCTCACGGCGTTGTGGTAGAAGGCGAACTGGGCCAGCTGGCAGGGATTGAAGACGATGTAAATGTCAGCGCGGAAGATGCAAAATACACCCAGCCTGAACAGGTAGAAGAATTTGTAAGCCGTACCGGTGTTGACTCTCTGGCAATTGCAATCGGTACCAGCCATGGTGCATTTAAATTCAAACCAGGTCAGAAACCGATGCTGCGTTTTGATATTCTGGAAGAAATCGAACGTCGTCTGCCAAACTTCCCGATTGTACTGCATGGTGCATCCAGCGTTTCTCAGGAATATGTAAAAATCATTCAGGCAAATGGCGGTAATCTGGCAGATGCAATCGGTATTCCGGAAGATATGCTGCGTCAGGCTGCAAAAAGTGCTGTATGTAAAATCAACATCGACTCCGACCTGCGTCTGGCAATGACTGCCGGTGTGCGCGAAACCTTATTTGCAAAACCGGAAGCATTTGACCCTCGCGAATATCTGAAAGTTGGCCGTGCAAACGTAAAAGCTGTTGTTGCACACAAAATTAAAAACGTACTGGGTTCCGAAGGTAAAGCTCTGTAAGAATCCATTGCAGGAGGCGTATGGCATATGAAATTGTTTCTGGATACAGCCAATCAGGCTGAGGTAGAGGAAGCAGTGAAAATGGGTGTCATCAGTGGTGTTACCACCAATCCGTCGCTGGTAGCAAAAGAAGGCGGCGATTATCTGGAACGTGTCACATATTTCTGCGATTTAGTGGGCGGTCCAATTAGTGTGGAAGTGCTCAGCACCGATGCGGAAGGTATGCTGCAGGAAGCTCGGGAACTGGCAAAGCTGCATGAGAATATTGTAATCAAACTGCCGATTACTGCAGAAAGTCTGGGCGTGATGAAACAGCTGAAAGAGGAAGGTATTAAAACCAATGCAACTCTCTGTTTTTCTGCCAATCAGGCTATTCTGGCAGCGCGGGCAGGTGCCACATTTGTCAGCCCGTTTGTAGGCCGTTTGAATGATATCGGACAGGATGGCATGGTGCTTATCGAAGAAATCAAAACAATTTACAGCAATTTCGGGTATGACACCGAGATTATTGTGGCCAGCATCCGCAGCCCGCGTCAGGTGACAGAAGCTGCGCTGATTGGTGCAGATATCGCAACCATCCCGTTCAAAGTGCTGAAACAGATGGTATCTCATCCGCAGACCGACCTGGGCATTGCAAAATTTGAAGCAGACTGGGCAAATCGTAAATAATCATATTGTTGGAGGAATCAGTCATTATGGCAACAAGTCTTATGGATAGAAGTTTAGTACTGGAATTTGCACGTGTAACAGAAGCAGCAGCAATTAACTGTGCTCACTGGATTGGCAAAGGTGAAAAAAATTCCGCTGACGGCGCAGCTGTAGAAGCAATGCGTAAAATGTTCGACACAGTAGCAATCGACGGTACCGTTGTTATCGGCGAAGGCGAAATGGACGAAGCACCAATGCTGTATATCGGCGAAAAAGTAGGGAAAGGCGGCGTAGAAGTAGACATCGCTGTTGACCCTCTGGAAGGTACCAATCTGACAGCAAAAAATATGAACGGTGCAATTGCGGTTATGGCAATCGCAAAAAAAGGCGGTCTGCTGCACGCACCGGATATGTATATGGATAAAATTGTAGTTGGTCCAAAAGCAAAAGGTGCTATTGATATCAACAAAACTCCAAAAGAAAACATGGAAAGTGTTGCGAAAGCACTGGGCAAAGATCCAAGCGACCTGACTATCGTTCTTTTAGACCGTGAACGTCATCAGCATATCGTGAAAGCTGCCCGTGAACTGGGTGCAAGCTGCAAATTTATTTCTGACGGTGACGTATCTCCGGTTATCGCAACCAGCTTTGGTACGGAAGGTATTGATATGATGATGGGCAAAGGCGGTGCTCCGGAAGGTGTTATCGCAGCGGCTGCTATCAAATGTATGGGCGGCGATATGCAGGGTCGTCTGGTACCGGAAAATGACGAAGAAGTAAAACGCGTTCATGACATGGGCATCGATGATGTAAATAAAGTGCTGACACTGGATGATCTGGTAAGCACCGACGATGTATGTTTCATTGCTACCGGTGTAACCAAAGGTGACATGCTGAACGGTGTACGTTTTACCGATAAACATGCGATTACTCACACCGTTGTAATGCGCGGTGTAACCGGTACGGTTCGTTTCATCGAAGCGTATCATGACTATGAAAAAAAACCTTCCTACGTAAAAATCAAATAGGAAACAAAAAATAAAAATCCCGTTGTGCCGGTGCTGTGCAACGGGATTTTAAGTAAAGGTGGAATCTGTTTGTTGTATAAACAGGAGGATTTAGCAGGTAAGACAATGGTGGAACTTTACCGGATTGCCCGTGAACTGGAGATTCCGTACTATTCAAAACTGCGTAAAGCGGAGCTGGTGTTTGAGATTGCCAAAAGTTCCACGATGAAAGAACGGGAAGGACAGCTCTGGGCCAGCGGTATTCTGGATATTCTGCCGGAGGGTTTCGGCTTTTTACGACCGCTGGGCTATACGCCGAGCTACGATGATATTTATGTATCACAGTCGCAGATTCGTAAATTTGATTTGCGCAGCGGTGACCGGGTAGAGGGCTGGAGCCGCAAACCAAAAGAAAACGAACGGTATTTCGGGCTGCTGCGTGTGGAAAAAGTAAACGGTGATGATCCAAACCTTTCTCCAGAACGACTGCATTTTGACGGCCTTACACCGATTTATCCAAAAGAACGGCTGAAACTGGAAACAGTGCCCGATGCTCATGCTGTGCGAATGATTGATTTAGTGGCGCCTCTTGGAAAAGGGCAGCGCGGCCTGATTGTGGCACCGCCGAAAGCGGGGAAAACCGAATTAATCAAGCAGGTAGCCAACAGCATTGCCCGCAATAATCCGGAAGTGGAGATTATTATTCTGCTCATTGATGAACGACCGGAGGAAGTGACTGACATTGAGCGGTCTGTAAAAGCGGAAGTTATCAGCTCTACCTTCGATGAGCCGCCGGAAAACCATGTAAAAGTGGCGGAACTGACACTGGAACGGGCAAAGCGCGTAGTAGAATCGAAAAAAGATGTAATCATTCTGCTGGATAGCATTACCCGTCTGGCACGGGCATATAATCTGGTAATGCCGCCAAGCGGACGATTATTGTCCGGCGGGGTGGACCCTAGTGCATTGCATAAGCCGAAACGCTTTTTCGGTGCGGCACGTAACGTAGAGGAAGGCGGAAGCCTGACCATTCTGGCCACAGCACTGGTGGAAACCGGAAGCCGTATGGATGAGGTTATCTTTGAGGAATTCAAAGGCACCGGCAATATGGAGCTGATTTTAGACCGCAAACTGGCAGAGCGCCGTATATATCCTGCGCTGGATATTAAACGCTCCGGTACGCGAAAAGAAGACCTGCTGCTCAGCGAAAAAGAGCTGACCACCGTGTGGCAGATGCGCAAAGCTTTCAGCAATCTGGATACCGCCGAAGCTACCGAAACTTTATTAGACGGTATGAAGCGCAGCAAAGATAACGACGAACTATGCCGAAACTTTGGTAAACCAAATCATAAAAATTAACATCGACAGGAGCTCTTTTCACAGGGGCTCCTGTTTTGCTATGTGGGAATATCTGACTTGTCTGTATAAGTATTATATAGTAAACTGGAGCTATAGACAGCATTGTAACTTGTGAAGCGAGGTGCCGGATATGAAATTTCAATTTGATAAGCGAATGGTATTGCTATATGCAGCAGTTATTCTTGTTTTTCTGGCGATACAGTTTATTGAACCGTTTCCAAAAGGAACATCGGATAACTATGTATGGGATTATTATCAGGGCATGATTTTACCGGCAGTTGGTTCCTTTTTCCTAACATTGCTAATTTGTGCTTTTGCAAAAGGCGAAAAATGGATGCATCCGTTAGTAATAGTAGCAATAGGAATTATCATGTATGTTATTGCCGGAATGGATTTAGGATCTGGCTTCACTTTTGCGTCAATCTTTTATGGTTTTCCGTCTTTTTTGGCAATGGGCATTTATGTTCTATTTTGTGTATTAGGCGAAATTGGCGAAGAACGCGCTGAGGAAGCGATGCGAAAATGGGAAGAAAAAAATACCGGTGAATTCTGAAAACAGGAGGAGTCTTTATGAGCCGTTTAATCTATATTGCCAGTAATATGCCTTTGCCGAAACTGGATGCGGGGGATGGTATGTATCATGGGGAAGTGGCAATACTTCCGTTTGAGAAAGACCGGATACTGGATGATATTTATACGCAAAAACTGTACTGTGCATATTTGAGCTGGGAGTTTAGCGAGGAACGGGCACAAACGATACTGCATTATATTCAGGAACGGTTAGCAGATACGGATGAACTGGAACTCTGGAATATCTGGCTGGGTGGTCTGCTTGAGGAGGAAAAGGGAGATTATCGCCCAAAACTGAAATCTTCCCGCACCAGAGAAACAGAAGATGTAGACTGGGATGACTGGAAACTGCACAAGGTGCATAAAAAAGAGATACGATTCCGTCAGCTGAATGGCGAAATCTTAAAGGATTTCTTTTTTGGGGAACTGGTTCAGAAATGCCTGATTATCAGAAAATAAAGATTCTTTACAGCCTGTATGTACAGGCTGTTTTTTCTTGCAGTTTTTGTTGAAGTCACCGTAAAAAAACGATATAATATAAGTTACGATATTTTGCAATTTTTTCAGTACAGATCAGCGGGTACACGGAATGCGTATGTGGTGATGTGTATTGCAGAACGAATAGAGGAGGACAACAATATGCAGGAACGAATCCGAAACTTTTGTATTATTGCCCATATTGACCACGGCAAATCAACTCTGGCGGACCGTATTCTGGAATATACCGGTGCATTGAGCAAGCGTGAGATGGTGGATCAGGTACTGGATAATATGGATCTGGAACGGGAACGCGGTATTACAATTAAATTACAGACAGTACGTTTAAACTATAAAGCAGATGACGGCAACGAATATATCATCAACCTGATTGACACCCCGGGCCATGTAGACTTTACCTACGAGGTTTCCCGCAGTCTGGCTGCGTGTGAAGGGGCTATTCTGGTAGTGGATGCGGCGCAGGGCATCGAGGCTCAGACACTGGCTAATGTGTATCTGGCACTGGAAAATGACCTGGAAATTATTCCGGTTATCAATAAAATTGACCTGCCAAGTGCCGACCCTGAGAGAGTGCGTCAGGAAATTGAAGATGTTATTGGTTTAGATGCCAGCGAAGCGATTCTGTGCTCCGCAAAAGAAGGCATTGGCATTAAAGAAATTCTGGAAGCCATTGTACAGAAAGTACCGGCTCCGCAGGGCGATACCGAAAAACCTCTACAGGCGCTGATTTTTGACTCGCTGTACGATGCTTACCGCGGTGCATTATCGTATGTGCGTGTGGTTGACGGTGTGTTGCGCGATGATATGAAAATCCGCATGATGGCCAACGGCAAGGAATTTGATGTTACCGAGCTGGGTGTATTTGCACCATCTATGAAACAGGTAAAACAGCTGCTGCCGGGCGAAGTAGGCTATGTGGCAGCCAGCATTAAAAATGTAACTGATACCGAGGTAGGGGATACCATCACCGATGCCAATGCACCGGCAGAGGAGCCGCTTGCCGGTTACCGTAAAGCAACTCCAATGGTTTACTGCGGGTTATATCCGGTAGAAAACAACCAGTATACCGAGCTGCGTGATGCACTGGAAAAATTGCGTTTAAACGATGCTTCCCTGCTGTTTGAGGCGGAAACATCCTCCGCACTGGGCTTTGGCTTCCGCTGCGGGTTCCTGGGGTTACTGCACATGGAAATCATTCAGGAACGTCTGGAACGTGAATACGATATCGACTTAATCACCACAGCGCCAAGCGTAATCTATCAGATTACCCAGACCAACGGCACTGTGCTCCAGATTGACAACCCTGCTCAGATGCCGGATCCATCCAGCATTCAGCTGATTGAGGAGCCTTATGTGGCAGCATCCATCATGGTACCAACCGACTATGTTGGTGCGGTTATGAAAATTGCACAGGATAAACGCGGTACATTCACCAATATGGAATATATGACCGAAACCCGTGTAAACATCAAATACGAACTGCCGCTGAGCGAAATCGTGTACGATTTCTTTGACCAGCTGAAAACCCAGACCAAAGGTTACGCTTCTCTGGATTACGAAATGATTGGCTATCGTGAATCTAAACTGGTGAAACTGGATATTCTGGTAAATGGCGAACTGGTTGATGCATTAAGCTGCATTGTGCATAAAGATAAAGCCTACAACCATGGCCGTACACTGGTAGGCAAACTGCGCGGCATTATCCCTCGCCAGATGTTTGAGGTGCCAATTCAGGCGGCAATCGGTAATAAAATTATTGCCCGTGAAACGGTAAAAGCGCTGCGTAAGAGCGTATTAGACAAATGTTACGGCGGCGATATTTCCCGTAAACGCAAACTGCTGGAAAAGCAGAAAGAAGGGAAAAAACGCATGAAGCAGGTTGGCCGTGTAGAAATTCCGCAGGAAGCATTCATGGCGGTTCTGCAGCTGGACGACTAATTGCATAAGTATATAATGACTGCACATCGGAAATTTTCGGATGTGCAGTTTTTGTTTGCAGCCAGATGTTTTATGGTATAATACTAAAAAACAAAAGGAGAGATTGCGTATGTATCTGTTTATTCATTATCCCAAATGCAGCACCTGTCAGAAGGCAAAAAAATGGCTGGAGGCACAGGGCGTAGCATTTGAGGCTCGTCATATCGTAGAAGAAAATCCAACGGCTGAGGAACTGAGCAAATGGATTGCAGCCAGCGGACAGCCGGTAAAAAAATTCTTTAACACAAGCGGTATGAAATACAAAGAACTGGCGCTGAAAGACAAACTGCCATCCATGACTGATGAAGAGCAGATTGCACTTTTAGCTACCGATGGAATGCTGGTGAAACGGCCGCTGGTAATTGGTGAAGGGGTTGTGCTGGCAGGTTTTAAAGAAGATAAATGGGCAGAGGTGCTGTTATAAATTTGTATTAAAGGAAAAAGCTTTTTTGCAGAACGGGGTCTGAAAATGGACTGTGCGCGAGAAAGCTTTTTATTTTTAGTTGTATGCAATTATTTGAAATAGAGACGGCATGTGTTATACTGACATTATAGAGAAAGATTAACGCAGGAGGAAAGTCATATGGATTTATTAGAAGCTGTTAAGAGCCGTCATTCGGTACGTGCGTATACAGATAGAAAAATTGAAGGTGCAGTAAAAACGGAGCTGGAACAGTTTATTGCCCAATGCAATGCGGAAGGCAATCTGCATCTGCAGCTGGTTCTGGATGAGCCGAAAGCATTTGCCAGTAAACTGAATCATTACGGCATGTTTTCCGGTGTAAAAAATTATGTTGCGGTGGTAGGTACTCCGGCAGCTGATTTTGAGGAACGTTGCGGCTATTATGGGGAAAAGGTTGTGCTGAAAGCGCAGCAGCTGGGGCTGAATACCTGCTGGGTAGGGCTGATGTACAGCAAAAGCAAAGCCCGAATTGAAATTGCGGACGGCGAGAAACTCTGCTGCGTGATTGCCATTGGTTACGGGGCTAATCAGGGAAGGCAGCATAAATCAAAGAAAATGGAGGCGGTCTGCAAAGTGGACGGCACTATGCCGGAATGGTTCTGCCAGGGAGTAGAGGCGGCATTGCTGGCCCCGACTGCGGTGAATCAGCAGAAGTTTTTCTTTACGCTGAACGGTGAAGAAGTTGTCGCATCAACCGGCCGCGGTTTTTACAACTATGTGGATTTAGGAATCGCCAAATATCATTTTGAAATCGGTTCCGGACGAAAATTGTGGTTCTAATCAGCAAAAAGCAGACGCACAGGAAAAAATCCTGCAGCGTCTGCTTTTTTTGCGAACAGCGTTCTAAAAATCTTCCGGATGTTCTTTAAACCACATAATCATTTCGTTGGTAAGGCTGACACCATCGGCTTCCATCGGCAGTTCTTCACGAGGCATCCAGATTGCCATAGATAATTCTTCTTCTTCCAGACGGATGCTTTCATCGTCTCCGTCCAGTTCGGCAAAGAAACCAAGCAGCAAAGAGCCGGAATGGGGCCATGGCTGGCTTTTGTAATAACGGATATTTTTAATCGGCAGCCCGACTTCCTCCAGCACTTCACGGCGCACGGTATCTTCGATGGTTTCACCGATTTCGGCAAACCCGGCCAGCAGTGCGTAATCTTTGTAATTGCGGCCGCGATATTTCGACAGCAGAATTTTATCGCCGTGTGTCAGGCCGATAATGACTGCCGGGCAGATTTGCGGAAACATCATCACATTACAGTCCGGGCAGCGCATCATGCGTTCTTTTTCGTCCGGCTTCAGGGCAGAGCCGCATCGACCGCAGAATCGATGGCGGTTATACCAGTTGTGCAGATGAAATCCAACCAGACCGGCATAAGCGTGATGGCGCGGAGTGTGAGCCCGCAGTGCAAAAATCGGCAGCATCTGAAACGGTTCCTCCAGCGGGCATTCCCTCTGGTTAATCCAGTAAAACCGTTCTTCATCAATCGAAAACAGATAAACCCACTGAACCGAATCGGGGTTTTCTAAATCAGAAAAGCGCGGAAGCGTAATCTGATTATCGTTAAGCTGCAGCAGTAACTGCTGGCTGTCGTACCATAAAATATAGCTGTCGGCATCAGGCGGAACCGGCTGATAACTATTATCAAACTGATAAGGTGCAATATCCTGAATCATAAAATATACCTTCTTTCCACTACAGAATGCTTATACCATATTATAGTATAAGCTGTTGTTTAATACAAATTGCGGCTGAAAAATTTTGTTACCAAATCTGACATTGCAGGTGCCGGATACAAGTGTTATATTGATTATAAGAAACATGAAAAAGTGACGGTGAACGACTATGGCAAATTTATTTGACTATCTGGAATGGCGCGGTGATTTAACCTTTGACCAGTCGCCGTTTAATGTGGTGGATAATCTGATTTTGAGCTGTCTGGGCTATGTGGTGCTGGATGAACTGGTGAGCGGATTTGACTGCGGCTATACAACAACAGTAGCAGAAGCAGCGGCGCTGTTTGTTCAGCTGCCGGAAGAAGTAAAAAATCTGCGCAATGAAAAAGACGAAGATGTGCTGGTGGAAATGGCAAAAACAAAACGGTTTGGAAATCTGGAACTGCTGTATCATGTAGATCAGGTGGATCGTGTGAGCGAGAAGCAGTTTGCAGCCATTACCGTAAAGCTGGGCGACATATGCCATTATGTGGTATATCGCGGCACTGACCATAGTGTAATCGGATGGAAAGAGGACTTTAACATGACATTCTGCAGCGCAGTTCCGGCACAGATGGAAGCCGTGCACTATCTGCGGAAAGTAGCGCATCGTACAGAAGGGCCGCTTTATGTAGGCGGTCACTCCAAGGGCGGAAATCTGGCTATTTATGCGGCTGCGCATGTATCGCCGGATGTGCAGAAACGCATAAAAACAGTGTATAACAATGACGGCCCCGGATTTCAGGAGGATGTGGTGAAAGGATCCGGGTATCAGGCTATCTGTGACCGGATTAAAACATTTATTCCGCAGACTTCTCTGTTCGGGCTGATGCTGGAGCATGACGAGCCGTTTACGATTATCGAAAGCAGCGGCATTTTTGTGATGCAGCATGACCCGTACACCTGGACAGTCAAAGGCCCGGATTTTGTGTATCTGGAAGAAGTAACGGCCAGCGGCCGGTTTATGGACAGCACCATTCGCGGATGGTTAGCCGATGTTTCACCAGAACAGCGGGAAAAATTTGTAGATGCCGTGTATGAGGCCATCTCTGCCGATGAGGCGGTGAAGGTGCAGGATCTGGCAAAATCGTGGCTGACAAATACCGGAGATATGCTGAAATCGCTGCGGGATGTGGACGATGAAACCTCGGAAATGATTCGCCATATTCTGAAACAGCTTCTGCAGAATATGGGACGAACCGCTCAGATGATGATTCGGGAAGAGCAGGAAGAACGGCTGCTCCCTCTAAAAGAGAAACTGGAGCTGAATTTAAAAAACTAGAAACAGGAATGGATGCAGTTACTGGAACAATTTTTGTAGAAAAAGAAACATAATATTTTTTGAATGAAAAGCAATATAAGGTCCTTGCAATTATGCAGGGACCTTATATTGCTTTAGGAGACATATTATGAGATGGAAGTTGTTTTAAACAATTAGATTGTACTATGGGCTGTGCGATTAATAATATCGTTTTGCAAATCAGGGGAAAGGCTAGTGAAATATGCACTATAACCGGCAACTCGTACAATTAAGTTTTTATATTGCTCTGGTTTTTTCTGGGCTTCAATCAAAGTATCTGCGTTAATAACATTGAATTGTACAAACCAGAGTTTTAAATCGCACCAGGATTTAATGAAGGATACTAATTTTTTTGTACCCTCATCGCCATCCAGACAACCAGGAGTAAATTTAACGTTTAATAATCTCGCAGCATGACCTTTATATTGACTGCGTGCTTTTGTCTTATAATTGGAAAGTAATACTGCTGTCGGACCGTTGATATCGGATCCATGTGAGGCAGAAGAACCATCTGATAAAGAGAAGTAAGCTTTTCTGCCATTTGGTGTAGCACCGGTAGTTTTCCCGAATGCAACATGTGCTGTAATTGGAACCATACGAATATTAATTGGAAATCCTGCTTGTTCGGATGCCTTTTTCAAAAAACGGCTGAAAATCGCATCTACTTCTTTTGCAATTTCATCTGCATATGGATCATTATTCCCATATTTTGGAGCATGAATCATTCTTTGACGCAATACTTCATTATCTTCGAAATTATTTCTTAATACGGTAACAAGTTCTGGCAATGTGATTATTTTTTCGTCATATACAAGTTTTTTTACAGCTGCTAGAGAATCCGCAGTTGTTGCATAGCCTAAAAAATCAAAGAAGCCAATATTAACTGCCTCTGGCTTTTGTTGAATTTCTAAACTCAATAAATCCTCGCAATATTTCATGCATAAATCATGCAGACAGGAATTGAGCGGTGCAACAAAATGTTTTGGACGCAGATGAAGTGAGGTCATTACCTCAATATAGGAGTGTTCCATCAAATAATTCATTTGTGCCTCAAATGCAGCAAAAAATTTTTCCCATGTATCGAGTTCTTCCGGAGTACCGGTTTCAAGGCCAAGCAATTCATCACCTGTTACAAATGTTCTACCATTATACAGGGTCATTTCGACAGCTGATACAGTATTAATATCAGGAGAACCCGTTGTATATGTTTCAATGTTTGGCATACGTGCTTCTGAACAACCAGAAGCTGCATAGTCATAAGCATCTTCGATTGGAGCACCCTGTGCAACTAGATTTAAAATAATTTCTTCATCGTTAAAAAGTTTTGGATAACCGGAACCTTCTTTGATTGTAAGTGCAACTTCATGGAGATATCGTTCCGGAGACATAGAGTGTATTCTTGCAGCTAAATCCGGATAATCGATTGGGAATTCACGTTTTGAACGCAGCATAAGATAGGTTAAATCATTGGTGGCATCCAAACCATCTCGATTCTGTCCACCAACAGTAACAGCTTCCCAGTGGGCATAACCTTCATATACTTTGCTTGCAGTATCTCCAATGCAGAGTTCTGTGAACTGAGCCATATTTACCCATAGATTTTCCAGAAGCTCCTGGGCTTGTAGTTCTGTTAATGTTCCATTTTCAATATCTTGTTTATAATATGGATAAAGATATTGATCCATTCGGCCATTCGATACAACTGCACCTGTTTTTATTTCTAAGCGGCTGAACATAGCTGTAAACCATTGAGCCTGTATTGCTTCAGCAAAGTTACGTGCGGGGTATGCAGGAACCTGTCGGCACCGAACTGCAATATCTAATAATTCCTGTTTGCGCACTTCATTCTGTTCCATTTGAGCCAGTTCTGTTGCTTTATCCGCATGCCGTGCTGCATATAGAATTATGGCTTCACATTCCAGAATAATGGCTTGCAGAAATTCTATCTTGTTTTTTTCAGAAGGTTCAGTTTCTTTCATTTTTTCTAAACGTATTTCTGCATCTTTTTTCATTTGATCAAAACCGATATTAATTGCTTTTGCGTAATCTGGCACCCATTGTAAGGAAGCACGTAAGCTGTCCGTTTCGTTGATAATATTTCTGGATGCAGAAGGGTTAACAGGATCATAGAGTAGATTGCGTGTAGCTTCAGGAAGCGTTGCTGTCAAATCAGTAAAAAAAGCTTTATCTCTCCAGTAAGGTGCAATTTCTTCTTTCATAATTCGAACTTCTTCTTCATCAAAATCAAAGGAGGACTCTACTCTGGTTGCCGCATCATGTAATACACTTTCCATTACATTCCCATAAAGTTCCGGATATAATATGCCATAACGAGCATATTTCCCGCCACGTCCTACGATTAATTCATCTTCCTGAATATAAACTGGGATATTTTCAGCGATATGTTTCATCGCCATTGCCCATCGTAAGACTAATGATTTATCTTCCGATGTTTTCATGGATTCGGTAAAATACCGTCCACGATCAATATCCAGTTTTGGTTTCGTCCCCTGGAAACGCTCCAGAATCCGATAGATTCGTTCTCTGTTTTTTTTGTAGTCTGTATTTCCCTGTTGTTTGGCAAAAATTTTCTGTTCGTGAGGTGTATAAGTCTTTGGGCTACAGCAATTGCTCATTGTTCACAACTCCTTTGCATAGTTTTTTAGCAGTAATGGTAAAAGAAATATATAACATTCTTACTCAGACGGTTATCAATAGAATATATTAACCAATGCCATAGAAATAGTCGGAATGTAAGTTACCAGAAGTAATACGGTTATCATAGAGATGAGGAATGGTATTACTCGACCGACCATATCCTGTAGACTCATTTTTGTTATACTGCTTGCTACAAACAGGTTGACACCAACAGGCGGTGTAACAAAACCAATCGATAAGTTTAAAATCATCATTACACCAAAATGGATAGGATCTACACCAAGCTGAACAACAATCGGCAATAAAATAGGGGTCAATACAATAATTGATGCACCGGCATCCATAAATGTACCAATAATCAGCAACAGAATATTAATTAATAACAGAATTAAAATTTTGTTTGTCGTTAATGCAATAATTGCTTCTGCAATCATTGTTGGGATTTGTAAAATGGTAAGAATATTTCCAAAAATTGTAGCCTGTGCCAGAAGGATAATTACAATAGAGGAGGTAATACCGCTTTCAATCAGACACTTAATTGTGGATTTTATATTCAATTCTTTATATAAGAATAACCCTACAATTAGGCCATATGTTGCTGCGATAGCAGCGGACTCTGTAGGGGTGCAAATCCCACTGTAGATGCCTCCAAGAATAATCACTGGAACCAATAAAGCCCATTTGGCATCCCATAATAATGCTCCTGTGCGTTTCCATGAGCGTTCACGTTTTTCACCGCGCCACCCATTTTTTCTGGAAGTTACATAGGCAACAAGCATTAAGGCTACGCCAACTAAAATCCCTGGCAGTAATCCTGCCATAAACAATTTGGCAATGTTGGTATTTGCGGCAATCCCGTATAATACCAATGGTGTACTTGGCGGAATTAAAACACCGATAGTCCCGGCACATGCAACTAACGCTGCAGCAAATCGCTTATCATATCCGCGTTCCACCATTGCAGGGATTGTCAGTGCACCAATCGCAGCAACAGTAGCAGGACCGGAACCGCTCATAGCAGCAAAAAGCATACATGTTAAAATTGTAGCTAATGCAAGACCGCCGGTAAAAGAACCAAGGAGATCATCTGCTACAGCAATTAACCGTTTGGACAATCCACCTTCGCCCATAAAGTTTCCGGCAGCGATAAAGAAAGGAACTGCCATAATTGGAACACTATCGAGTCCGGTATAAGATAATTGTGCTGCATATCCAACTGGCATAGTTCCACAGCCCCACATCACCATAAGGGCAGAAAGCCCTAAGCTAAAAGCAATCGGCATACCAAGAATCAGATATAAAATAAAGTAGCCAAAAAGCCATAATGCAGCTGAAGCATTTACATGTAAAACAAGCGGAAGAAATGTGATGCCGGCTAATATAATACCAATGATTGTATATTTAAGCCCGCACTCTTTGAATTGTCTAATATAATCTTGTACTAAGCGCAAAACACAGAGTCCAAAACCGATTGGTAATACCAAATATGCCATCCAGTATGGAAGTTTCATAGCCGCAGTTGCGGATGGAAATCTCATTAAATGACAGACATGTTCATATCCGCAGATAAACAATACTCCCGTTACAACCAGCAACAATGTATCAATGATAATCCAGCTGATTTTTTTGCCTTTTTCGGGAAGTATATTATAAATGGCATCAATACGAATTAAGTCTCTTTTTTTAATTGCAATCGGAACTGCCAGATAACTAATCCATATAAAAACAATTCTGGCCAGTTCTTCTACCCAACTGACAGGAAGCAGGATGCCGGCTTTGATAATAAAAAACCGATATATCACCTGAAAAGTAATTAACATAAACGAAGCAAACAAGCCGACAGCCAGAAATATTTTTTCAAAATTTTCATTTATCCATTTTCCCATTTGAAGTACCCTTGTCATAATCTCGCCTCCTGGATGTCATACATATTTATAATTAAAATGGCTCGATGATATCAGAGATACCATCGAGCCATTTGATACACTTGGCAATTTATTTCTGAGAATCTAAGATTAAGTCAAGTGCATGCTGAATGTCTTTATTATCGCCAATAACTCCATCCCATGTGGATTTTGCAATTTCCTGTAATTCTGCACGCTCAGCATCTGTCAGGAAATGCCACTGGATACCAGCATCAACCATTTTCTGAATCGAGTCATCGTCTACAGTACTCTGTAATTCTCTTTCATATACCTGTGCTTCATAAGCAGCGTCTTTGATAATTTCTTTTAAATCTTCTGGCAGAGCATCGTAGTAATCTTTGTTCATTAACGCAACCTGTAATACAAAGTTATGTTTGGAATCAATACCGTAAGTTAACAGTTCATACATACCGGTAGAGTAGAAGGAGCCTGGAACATTTGCTAAACCGCTTACTGTACCCTGCTGTAAAGCGGTGTAAGTTTCACCAATGGCTAAAGGAGTTGCAAACGCTTCTAGAGCAGTTACCATAGCAATTTCAGAATCAGAGTCAGTGGTACGGATTTTTGCTCCTTTAAAACTGGACGCATTTTCTAATGGAACATCTGTCGTCATCCAGCAACGATAGCCAACGGTATTGTACATGATTGGTTCAAAACCGGCTTCGTTAATTTTTTCTTTATAAAACTCGCCTAGTTCTCCATTATCCATTGCATCATATAATGCATCAACTTTGCTGTTATCGATAACAAAGTTTAAATCAAGCGCCAACATGGATGGAACAAAACCATACAGGTTGGAGGAGGAGAGCTGGCACATTTCCAGCATACCAGCCTGAACCTGTTCTGCTGTTGCACGGTCACCGCCTAACTCACCACTTCCGTGATGTTCCACAATAATACGACCTTCACTACGTTCTTCAACTAACACTTTGAATTTTTCTAATGCTTCATAAGCGGGTTCTCCCGGGCTTACAATATCCGCAATACGAATTGTGTAGGTTTCGGCTGCAGGCTCATTATCCGTTCCAGACTGCTCTGCTTCATTATTTCCACATGCTGCAAAAAGCATTAAACTCACTACACACAGAAAAATAATGCCCATAAAATGGTTTCTTTTTTTCACACTAATCCCTCCTGTAATTCGAAGTAACATTCATATATTTTGCATTATTTTCTCAATTAATATCTTTCAAAATCAAAGCACCTGTTTATACAGTTAAACCTCCTTTCTACGGTTTGATAAAATATGAGGACTGATTCAAAAGATATTTTATACTCTGAAACATTTAGCGAAAATGGTCATAGATAAGTTAAATCAATTTATTGTATTCATTCTTTATTTATAGTATTATAATAATGTATTTATATATAGCTGCCTATACACCAAAAATGTAAAAAAAAAATTCTGTATATCAAAAATTGTTATACTGAGTTTCTCTGATTCTAGCTTGTTTTTTGCATTGTTTTGAGTAAACAGATAGTTTATAATGACATTAATATTTTGTTGTTTGTTTTGTGGGGTATGAGGTGAAAAAATGAAGACAGAGCATATAAAATACATATTGACCGTGGCAAATTCAAAATCTATTAATAAAGCATCCGCTAAACTGTGTAATTATCCAGCACAGAAATTGTCCCGGATTATTTGTGCAATAGAGGAAGAACTCAATTGTAAAATATTTTCAAAAAACAATAAAGGTATTTCTATAACAGAAGAAGGGCGATTTGTTTTAGAAAAGTTTCAGGAAATCGAAAATATTTTGCAAGAATTAGAAATGCATAAGCATTTAATAAATAATGAGGAACTGGCATGTAAAACATCTGGCAAGTTAAATATATATTCTCTTGTATCTAATAAAAATACGTATTCTTTTCATGCCATCAAAAATTTTGCCAAGGATTATCCAAATATACAAATTGATTATCATATAACAACGCATGCAGAAGTTATAGAAAATGTTACGAACGATCCAAGCTCTATTGGAATCGCATTAAATTATACTCTTAATAAGAATGCTGCATATAACGATTATGAGAATTATCCTGAATTAATTTCGTTACCTGTTTTTCGAAATGAAAATGTCGTTTTGGCAGGTAATAATTGCACGTTTTTGGACAAGAATCAAAAAAGTATTTCTTTAAAAACTGCAGTAAAGTATCCTTTTGTGGTTTTTTCATCCGGAGATGATAAATATAAAAATTTTTTCCATCATATCTTATCTTTGTTTGGCACTCCGCAAATTAAATATTATACAGAAAATCTAGATATGTTCTATTCATTAATTGAGCAAGGCAATTGTTTGGCGATTGGCTGCGCTGAAGATAAACATTTTTCGTCCCCTCACTTTGATATACGTACGATTAATATTATCGAACAACTTTGTCAGACAAATATTTTGTTAATAAATAGAGATTACTTAACGTCCCCTATTTGCAAATTGTTTGTCGATTATTTGTTTGATTCTCGCACTAAGTGGAATCTTTGGAATCAGCACGATATATATTTAGATTATGCTGGGCTTGAAAAACCTTTTGATTTGTTTTGACTGGAATGATAAAAGACTAATAATAGAAACAAAAAAGAGCTTTCGCAATATTATTGCGGAAGCTCTTTTGAAATCTGGATAGTAATTAGCCTAAGATTTCGTCGATTTTGTCTGTGTAAACTTCTTCGTCTTTTTTACCAGCGTATTTGCCTAAGAATTCACCTTCGTTGAAGAACAGAACCTGTGGAACACCTTTCAGGGAGAAACGGTTGAACAGATCTTTTTCAGCTTCGATGTCTACATGGTAGAAACCGAAATCTTTACCAGCGTATTCTTCTTCGATTTCTTCGATGATTGGGTGAACTTCCTGACAAACATGGCAGCTCTGTCTGGAGAACAGTACCAGACATGGTTTCCCGTCATCATAGATAATTTCTTCAAAAGTACTTGCGTTTAATTCCTGCATAATCTACACTCCTGTCTTTGTCTACAATCAATCTGATTGTGAAAATGTTTTTTATTTCATGTATGTATTTTATCATTATTTCTGTTAATATGCAAAGGCTAAGACCATTCAATAAGATTATTGTGATATAAATTTTAGCTATAACACGGCAGCTGTTTTTCTAGCAGGGCTTTTGCAGGAGCGCGGAACCGGGTATAATGAATGTATTACGCAGAAAATTTATAATCGAATCAGAAATAAGGAGACGATGTTTATATGAAACTGATATCCTGGAATGTAAACGGCCTGCGGGCCTGTGTAGGAAAAGGATTTCTGGATTTTTTCCATGAAGTGGATGCAGATTTTTTCTGTCTGCAGGAAACAAAAATGCAGGCCGGTCAGCTGGAACTGGATTTGCCCGGCTATCACCAGTACTGGAACAGTGCGGAGAAAAAAGGTTACTCTGGAACGGCTATTTTCAGCAAACAGGAGCCTTTGAGTGTGTCTTACGGTTTGCCGCAGGAGGAGCACAATCATGAGGGGCGTGTGATTACACTGGAACTGGAAAACTTTTATCTGGTAACGGTTTATACACCAAACTCTCAGGACGGACTGGCCCGTCTGGATTATCGCATGCAGTGGGAGGATGATTTCCGCAGCTATCTGCTGGAACTGGATAAAAAGAAACCGGTTATCGTTTGTGGTGACCTCAATGTGGCACATCAGGAAATTGACCTGAAAAATCCGAAAACAAACCGGAAAAATGCCGGGTTTACCGATGAAGAACGTGGCAAAATGACAACTCTGCTGGAATCCGGCTTTACAGACAGCTTCCGCTATTTTTATCCGGATGCAGCCGGTATCTACAGCTGGTGGTCGTATCGGTTTAAAGCACGGGAGAAAAACGCAGGATGGCGTATTGATTATTTTATCGTATCAAATCGACTGCAGCCGCAGCTGGAAGGGGCGAAAATTCATACGGAGGTGTTTGGCAGTGACCACTGCCCGGTAGAATTGACTTGTCAATTTTCCGTATGAATTTTCCGTATAACTGTGTTGTTTTTGATTTTTCTCGCCTTGCGTACATTCCAGTACGCGTCGCTCGAAAGATCAAAAGCCGCCTTGTTATACGAAAAATTTACGGCGTCAACAGAGAATAAATTCATAATGCAGAAAGCCTGTTATCTTTGAACGAATTCCGACTATAGATGGTCATGATTTTGGCTGTTCAAACGTATGACGGACGGCGCTTGCGCCAGTCCGGAAATACTGAACAGTCAAAAGGCAATGTCCATGTATGGAGGGAGAGTGAAAATGATAACAGCCTTTCTGCATTTTTTATCATTATTTTATTTTCATTCTAGTGAGGCTTTTAATTGCTGATACACAGCCTCTGTTTCACTGCCATCGGCGCTGCCGAACAGATAGCGTTTTCCGTCAGCGGTTTCCACATAAATATACGGCAGAGTTCGCGGATCCAGACAGATGCTGGCTGAGCCCCACGGAGTGGAGTAGCGGCCTTTCTGCACGGTTTCCATACCGGTACCGGCCGTACGGCGAAGTTC
>JAFQEO010000018.1 GCA_017399005.1 Peptococcaceae bacterium
CATCATATTTCCACTCAGTACCTTCGGTGTGACCCAGTGCGTCACCGGATGTAAAGGTTTCTACTGTGCCTTTTTCACCGCACTTACAGGATTTGAAGTATTTAGCTGCTTCTGTGCAGTTTGCTTTGCTTGCCAGATACTGTTCCGCTACTACTTCTTTATCAAATACATGAGTGTGACCCAGCTGTGCTTCGATTTCATAGCCACATACAGAACATTCAACTGCATACTCTTCTGTTGCACCGCCCTGATGGTCTGGGGTGTGTGCTGCGAAAGCATTCTTTTCGGTACAACCTGCAGTATTACACTTATGCCAGTGACCGGTTGCGTCCTTTTCCCATGCAGAAGTGTTCCAGTCGTGAGCTGCTACAGTACCGTAGGATACACCACAGACATCGCATACAGCTGTCTTCTGACAGGTAGCCACATTAGCACCGGTGGAGGTATGTTCAGCTTTGGTGCCGTCGATTACGATACCGCAGCCATTAACAGTACATTCTTTCCAGTGATTATCGTCATCGGCAGACCAGTTATTTGCAGGAGTATGTGCCCCTGCTGGAATCGCCTGCCCATAGCCGATAATCTCACCACAGCCGAGACATTTTGTATCGCCGGTATAACCGTCAGTCTGTGTCTTGTGGTCTGCTGCAGCCTGATTTACCAGAGTTGTTCCGCCAACGTGATTATCTGCATCCTTATTGCCAAGGAAGATATGACTGTCATTGTTCTCTACCTTACCACATACAGAGCAGGAATAGTAGTAAACAGCTTTGTCATTGCAGTTGCCTTCGGTCTTCAGTGCTTCTGCCTTTTTCGTTTCAGCAGTATAATCGTGAGGTACAGTATTGCCGTAAGGCTGACTGCACACGGTACAAACAGCCTGTGCAGTACAGGTTGCAGTACCGCCTGTATGCTGCTGAGAAAGTGCACGATATGGAATTTCTGCAATTTCGGTTTTAGCGTCAGCTTTGAAGAGCTGACCACAGGCATCACATTTCACATAAGCATCCCAACCCTGGTTCTTACAGTCGGAAGCCTGTTCAGCAACAGGAGTTTTGTTTGCGTGAGAACATTCAACAGTTACCACGCAAGTGTCGGTAAAGTTACCATCAGCTGTTGTAATTGTGATAGTAGCAGTACCTTCTTTAATACCGGTTACTTCACCAGTTGTTTCGTTTACAGTAGCAACATCAGTGTTGTCAGACTTAAACGAAACGGTTTTGTTTGTAGCTTCTGCAGGATTTACAGTATAGTTTGGAGTTTTCGACTGACCTGTCGTAAGAGACAGAGTTTCGTCAATCGTAACGCCTGTAACCGCTACAGGTGCTGCTTCAACTGTAACAACAGTCGGAACAACAGAGAATCGCTGTGTGAGGTATTCAAATGTCTGGCACGAGCCAAACTCTAAATTCGTCAGCCCCACAGATACAGTGCCTGTGAAATCATTATTCACTTTGCACTGAAAAGTCGCCAATACAGTATCAGTATCACACTCATAGTCGGCTGCCGAAGCAACGCCGTTAATCATTTTTGATACTTCAGTCCAGTCTGCTGTATCAAATCCAAGTGTAGTTTTGAGACCATCAGCGAGTTTCGCAGAATTCCCAACATATGTAACTCCCGTTGGGATATCCAATACCATCTGCATAGAACCCATATCTGATACAGGTCCCATGGTAATGGTGTAGGTGATGATATCACCCGGATTTGCTGTAGTTTTATCAGGCGCAACGGTAATCGTCGTTGATTGGTATGTTGCTGCAAATGTTGGCGCTGCAGGTACCAGCATACTAAACACCATGACAAAACACAGCAAAATAGCTGTAATTCGCTTGTTCATGACCAAGCTCCTTTCAAAGATTTGCGAGACAGATTTTATACACACCGATTTATAGCCTCGCTTAGTTACAAATCAGCGGGGATGTTACCATCCAGCATATTCTTAACCCCCCGTGGCATATTCTATATTGCATATAAATACACCACGAGAGAATAAAAGACAGATTATTTCCAAAGAAGGGTGGCACCTTTTGCATGGGCGTTAATTCGCATAGCGTCCATAGTGGTGACAGTATCATCCGTACCAACAACGTCGGCACATTTCAAAGCATAGTCTGTCAAAAGTATTACTCCGCGGGCGTGAGAATTTACTCTCATAAAGTCCATAGTTGTAACGGTTCCATTTCCGTCAACATCACCTTTCAGGTGAATCTTCACATCCTGAGTAACAGGACTGCTGCTAACTACCACGGTATACTCGCGGGTAACGTGATTTGCTTTGCTGACTTTCAGCGTGTAGGTACCTGCGGCAACACCGGAGAAGCTGTAGCTTACATTATTGCCCTTGACGGTGGTTGTATAGGATGGTGTATTCGATTCACCTTTAAAGAGCTGCAAGGTAATATCGCCCGATGCATCGTTATAGCTGGTCACATTACCGGATACTGCCACACCGGATTCTCCTTCCGGAGCCTGTGCGCCCTTGCGGAATTCGTAAAGGATGGTTACGGTGTTGTCGTTATTAGTGTCAACACGACTGCCCCAGCCTTCTACTTTTTTACCATCAATATAGGCTGTAACAACATCGGCAAAGAGACATCCGTCCACACCGTTGTAGTCCTTTGCGGAAACTACGATCTCAGCTGTGTAATACTGCCCCTGTTCAAAGCTGTTTACCTCGTTATCCTCTACATCCAGCCAGCGCACACTGTCCACAACATAAACATCCGGATATGCAGCAGTTACATCGGTATCAGGAGTCTTTCCTGCCTGTGGTGCTTCTAAATCATAAAGCATAATGGTGGATACTTCCGGCTGCGCACAGGTAAAGGCGTAGTAGATACGGGCTTCGCTTGCATTGGTCCATCCTTCGTTAATCTCGGCAGTCTTGCCGTTGACAGTGGCTGTCACTAACGGTGCGTTATACCGATCTGCCGCAAAGGTGTAGCCATTCTCAGGGATGAGATAAAGCTGGCAAATATATTTTTCTCCAGGAACAAAGGTGTCGGTCGGATACACATAGTCCCAGTCTTCTGTCCACCACTGCAAGCCGTTTCTGACGCCGTAGTTCTCGTTGTTTCTACTGCTATCCATCTGATAGCCGTTGCCTCGGACAGACCAGTTATAATTCGGCATCTGACCGGCAACAGGTTCGGTTACATTTTCGACAATGATATTTTCAATCACACTGTCATTCACTTCACCAAAGTTGTACTCTACAGTAATATAGCGAGAAGGATCCTGTTCATAAGCCTTGGTCATGTTTGCCGCATAGCTGTTAACATAGGCATTCACACCAGGCTGGATGGAAATGCCGTCATCATAGGTAGGGAACTCATAGCCGTTGTTGGTGCGGATGTCCACAACAAACTTATAGTAGTAGCCGGACATAAACTTGTGATTGCTGTTAATCTCCCACCAGTCATCATTGTCGGAGGACATATACCATGTACCGCTGTTGCTCACGGCATAGTAGGCGTCGCTACCGTAGTCGAGACCGTAGGAAGGCGTATTGCCTTCTTTCGGTGCAGTAACAGTCAGTTCCACCTGCGAAACAAGGGCGGGACATCTGCCGAAATCCACTTCCACAAGGATATGTTCTGTAGGATCCTGTTCATAAACTTTGGAAACCGCTGCATTAATACCATTCACCGTAGCAGTAACATCAGGCTGAATGCTGATGCCGCTGCTATCCACGGCAAACTCCTGTCCTTCGCCTGTGTGAACTTCAAAACTCAGACGATAATACTTGCCTGCCTCAAAGACATCTTCCGAGTCCATTTCCACCCAGTTGTCTATCCCATCATCAGATACGTACCATGTACGGTATTCTCCGTAGTCAGAGTATCCACCAACAGGATAATACTTTTCATATTCAGTCGTATCAATCCATTTACTCGCATAACTGCCCGCCATCGGCGCTTCTGCAGAAAACTCCAGATTTTCAAGAGCTGCTATACATTTGCCGAAATGTGCGGTCAATACAATGTTTTCCGCATCAGCACGATCGAGTTCCGTTTCCATTCCGTTGATGCTGACATCAGTCAGTCTGTTCTTGAACTTTGTACCTGCGTCATTGTTAACAGAAAGCGCAATCTTGACATAGTAGGAATCCCCTTCTTTGAAATAGGTGACGCTAGGGTTCTCAATTATCTTTCCGTTTTCGTACCAGGTGACGGACTCAACCTTACAGCCGTCTGGTACGTTATACACTTCTGTTGAAGGCTCTTTGTAGGCCAGTGGAGAGTTGATGCAGAGGTTCACTGCATCAACAATCCGGTAAGGGTCAACTTCATTTTTAGACAAGGTCATAACATCGCCTTTGACAACCTTAACGCTCTGTTCATCGATACACTCTTCGGGAACACCGAAGGAACCAGCATATCCTTCGTGCACCTCAAAAACAGAGTCATGGAAGAATATATCGTTTACATTGTCAGCAGTGCCATCCCATTCAACACCAGGAATAACAAGCCACTCATTTGTTCCAACATCAAATGAGCCTGCATTTACCGTCAGATTATTCGGGTTGGAAACCTGAACTGCATCTGCATCGAACCGTCCGTAGAAATTACCGGAGGTAATATGCGCAGTCGCACTTCCCAGTACGCGAAGTGCGGCACAGCGCGTGCGAAAATCATCAGCTCCATTTGGTGCTCCGGGAACTCGAGTGATCATACTCCAATAGTCCCAGCCGCGTCCCCAGATATCACCGCCGTTAATTGTCACGTTACCCGACTCTGCGGTAATGGCAGTGCCACTGAGGAACCAAGTTGCATAACCGTAAAGATGCTCATAAAAATTAAAGTCACCAATGGTATAGTCGATAATTGGGGCATAATCCTTATCGTACTTTGAAGCGTTCTGTGCGTAAATCTCCTTTGAGCGACCCGCATGGATTTCGCCGCCATTGACGGTCAGATTTCCGCCTGTAACGGCAAAAATATTACGCTCCATGAGCAATCCATCGCCTTCAATCTCATCCTTGGGAGGCATCTCCGCATCCATCCAGATCATACCGCCTGTAGCGGAGTCGTCAACCGTCAGCGAAGCCCCACTCGGAATTTCAATCAAAAGAGCACCTTGAATATATTTGAACGGTTCGATTTCAAGAGAGCCGAGTGTACGTGCGCTTTGATCGTAAACATACAGACGGTGACCGTTCAAATCGATGGTCTTGTTACCGCTGCCGACTTTCGTCCAGACAAATTGAGAATTCCATTTGTCATCTTCAAAGTCGGAATATGCAGTAATTTTCTTTTCTGCATCGGCATCCAGCTGGATGGTAACATCACCGTCCTGACGCAGCAGTTCACGAATCTGGTCAACATCGTGGGTAATTACCACATTACCGTTTACCGGTTCATCTGCAAAAGCCGCTGCAGGCAGCAAACTAAACAGCATAGCAAATACCAGCAACGTACCGATTACTTTTTTGTGTTTCATAGTTTTTCTCTCCTTTATAATAAATTTTTTGTATAACAGATTTTTGATGCAGCGTCTCTGCTCCGGTCAGCTGCCGGTTGTTTTGACATAGCAAGTAACACTATGCTATACTTAAAACGAAGGGGGCGGTCTCTGTGGTCGTTGGCGCGGTACAGAGACTTGTGCAGAACGGTTTCTGCACAAAAGGGAGCCCCTTATAATACGAGGTTACAAGTTATACCCTTCTTTCGTCGCTTTGGCGCTTATTATGATACCGTTTTTCTGCGTATTTTCCACCACCCGCAGGGGGTTTATCTGGTGTGGGAAGCCGTTACAGACCGGCCGAAAAGTGTGGGAAAAAGTGTGGGGAACATATATACTGCTAGTATTAAGGGAAGTTTAGAGGGGATTTTATGAAAAACTATATGAGATTAGCTGCGGGAGTGCTGCTTCTGCCTGTGGTGCTTTCGGGGTGTTATCCGGTTGGCACAAAAACTATGAACCTGACCATTATTTATGCGATAACGGCTATGCTGTCGATTTTGTTGCTGATTGGCTACTGTACGCAGATCCGAAAAAAGGATGCATGGTTTCTGCTGCTGTTTTCGTGTGTGTGTATTGTAAATGCGGGGTATTTCTGCCTGGCAACATCGGAAACCATTGGTGAGGCGCTTCTGGCAAACCGGATTTCGTATCTGGGGTCGGTGTTTCTGCCGTTTTCTATGTTGATGATTATTTTAAATGTGTGCCGGTTTTCGTATCGCACCTGGCTGCCGGGTGTGCTGCTGGCGGTAAGTATCGGGGTGTTTCTGGTGGCGGCCAGCCCGGGGTATCTGGATATCTACTACAGCGAGGTTTCGCTGGGCCGGGTTGACGGTGCGACGGTGCTGCAAAAGGTGTACGGGCCATGGCATTCGCTGTATCTGTTTTATCTGATAGCGTATTTTGCGGCAATGCTGCTGGCTGCCGGTTATGCTGCCATGAAAAAAAATCTGGAATCGCCGGTGCATGCGTTTATCCTGATTTGTGCAGTGTTTGTAAATATTGCGGTGTGGCTTTTAGAACAGCTGGCGCAGATTAATTTTGAGTTTTTGTCGGTTTCGTATATTATAAGTGAATTGTTCCTGCTGGGGCTGTATCTTCTGCTGCAGGAGGAGCGCCGGATTGTATGCGATGAACAGGCTCGCTCTGCTGCTGTGATTTCTGCAGAAGATTCTGAAAACACGGTGGAAAATATTACTGTTTATAGAGAAGAGAAGAGAAGAGTATTCCGGTTCCTGCTGTCCCAGGCGACGATGCTGTGCCTTCTGTTTGTGAACCGGAAGTATCTGCTGAGCCGGTTATTGCACCGGCACCTCCATCGGATGAACCACTGGCGGAAAACTCCGGGGAATCGGCCGAGCCGGAACCTGCCCCTGCCCCGGATGAGCTATCGGAACAGGAGCGCTATTTTATCTCTCAGCTGGAGCGCTTAACGCCTACCGAGCGCATTATCTATAATTATTATCTGGCTGGAACGGGCACCAAGGATATTATGCAGCAGCTGAATATCAAAGAGAACACGCTGAAATATCACAACAAAAATATCTACAGCAAACTGGGCGTATCCTCCCGCAAACAGCTGGTGGAAATTGCCCGCTCACTGCAAAGTCGCGGATTATTGTAAAAAACACAAAGCCCTCTCCATCGCACTGACGGAGAGGACTTTTTTGATAATTGACGAATAAAGCCAAATGTGCTAGTATATACTTAACAAATGGAGCTGCCGCTTTTGCAGAGGCGGTCAGTCCAGTTATGCTGAAAAGCCGTCCTTTACCGGGCGGCTCTTGTTTTTACTTCTACTTGTTTTTAAACAAGGAAGCAAAACCTATAAACACGAGGCAGAATGTCAAAAATTCCATCCAAGTCATCATAGGCGTCACCCCCTTTGGAATCGAGGTGACCAACCGCCAAACGGCAACTCCAAAATCATTATAATGCACAAACATATATTCGTCAACTAATATTTGTAATTTTATACAACCAGGAGGAAATATTATGTCGTATCAGTTACCGGAAGGTGAAAAAAAATATAATTTCTGCGGCTGTCAGTGCGGCTGTCCGCCGGAAACACCTGCAAAACCGCGCGAATTTACATGCGCAGCAGCCAAAGAACCGGTTCGCACCATTAAAGTGCTGGATACCGAAGATGCGACAAACCGCCAGCTTTACCAGAATGTGCTGGAAGCGGTTCAGCTGCTTGGCTTATCACCGGAAATCAGCTATGTAATAGAGCCGAAAAAAACATCACCTTATTATACAGACCTGCCTGCCGTTATCAAAGACGAAAGAGCCATTGCACAGGGCAGAATCTGCACTGTCGATGAACTGAAAGAACTGCTGCAGAAATAAACGAACAGCAAAATTTAACGATAAACACAAAAAGGCTGAGACAGCACTTCACTCATAATCTGGAACCAGCATCGTATATTTCCCTGAATTCCGACTATAGAAGGACACGGTTTTCTCTGTTCAGAAGCGTGGCGAACATTTATGTTCGACAACGCTGAACAGAGAAAAAGTAGTGTCCTTGTATGGAGGGAAAAGGGAAATGATACCATGCTGGTTTCTGAACGAGTTACTGATTTGTCTCAGCCTCTATTTTTTATTCTATTTTTATTTTCAGATTCTTGCCGCGATTTCCTGCGCCATTTCCATGGTGCCAACCACTTTGCTGGTTTCATCGGCTAAATCCGGTGTTTTTATGTTATCGGCCAGCACTTCATTTACCGCTGTTTCAATTGCCCGTGCAGCCGCTTCATTTTTGGCTGAGAAGCGCAATAACATGGCAGCCGATAAAATAGTTGCAATTGGATTTGCGATATTCTGACCGGCAATATCCGGCGCAGAGCCGTGGGATGGTTCAAACAGGCTGATTTTTCCGCCCAGACTGGCCGATGGCAGCATACCTAAAGAACCGCCCAGCGCTGCTGATTCATCGCTTAAAATATCGCCAAACATATTTTCAGTTACAATTACATCGAACTGTGTCGGATTCACAATCAGCTGCATAGCGGCATTGTCTACATACAGATGATGCAGTTCCACTTCCGGATATTCCACAGCGATTTCGTTTACCACTTTTCTCCACAGACGGGAGCTGTCCAGTACATTGGCTTTATCAATAGAATGCAGAATTTTGCGGTCACGGTTTTTCGCCATTTCAAAGGCATCACGCACAATGCGTTCAATTTCAGGACGGCTGTAGGAGATGGTGTCATACGCGCTGTTTTCGTCATGTCCGCGTTCACCAAAATAAGCCCCGCCGGTTAACTCACGGCAGATTACAATATCCAGCCCGTCTAAGAGCCCTTTTTTCCACACTACACGGTCAGCCAGAAATTCATAATATTTAATCGGCCGGATGTTGCAGTACAGCCCCAGCGATTTACGAATGGCCAGCAGCCCCTTTTCCGGGCGTAAGTCAGCAGGTTCAATGGTATCGTATTTTGGAGCACCAACAGAACCCAGCAGAATGGCATCGCAATCTTCCACAATTTTCTGCGATTCTTCCGGATACGGATTGCCGTACACATCGTAGGCAGCACCACCGAATAAGGCTTCGGCATACTCGATACCCAGATTGAATTTTTCATTCACTTTATTTAATACGACCTGCGCTGCCTCCACAATTTCAGGGCCAATGCCGTCGCCTTTTAACACTGCAATTTTCATTTTGCTTCCACCTTTGCTTTTACATAGTTTAACAGATTTCCTGCCGCAATAATTTCCTGAATAAACGGCGGGAAGGTTTCACCCTGGTATTCTTTGCCCTGGGTCAGATTTTTAATAATGCCGTTTTCCACATCCACTTCCAGTTCATCGCCTGCCTGAATTTCAGCAGCCGCTTCCGGGCTGGTGATAATCGGCAGACCAATATTGATGGCATTGCGATAGAAAATGCGAGCAAAGCTTTCCGCAATAACGCAGCTTACGCCAGATACTTTAATCGAAATCGGCGCATGTTCACGAGAACTGCCGCAGCCAAAGTTTTTGCCGGCTACCAGAATATCCCCGGCGCTGATTACCTGGCTGAAATTCGGAATAGCATCTTCTAAACAGTGCGCTCTCATATTTTCATCACTGGCATCATTTAAATAACGAGCCGCAATAATTACATCGGTATCAATGTCGTTTCCGACTTTCCATACTTTCCCTTTATACATTATTCTACCTCCTCAGGTGCAGAAATTCTCCCTGTAATTGCCGAAGCTGCAGCAATAACCGGATTGCACAGATACACTTCACTTTCCGGGTCACCCATACGGCCGATAAAGTTGCGGTTGGTTGTAGCCAGAGCCCGTTCCCCTTTGGCCAGAATCCCCATGTAGCCGCCCAGACATGGCCCGCAGGTTGGAGTGCTGACAACACCGCCGGCTTCCATAAAGATATCGATTAATCCTTCTTTCATACACTGGCGATATACATCCGGTGTACCTGGAATTACAATTAAACGCAGATAAGGCGCAACTTTTTTACCTTTCAGAATTTTTGCAGCAGCCTGCATGTCCTCAATGCGGCCGTTTGTACAGGAACCAATAACAACCTGGTCGATTTTCACTTCGCCAAAAGTGCCGACTTCTTTTGTATTGCTTGGCAGATGCGGGAATGCCACCTGCGGCTGCAGCGCTGCTAAATCCACCACGATTTCGCTCACATATTCGGCATCCTCATCGCTAAAATATTCTACTGCTTCACGTTGGAATCTACCGTTCACATATTCACGAGTGATATCATCCACTGCAAAAATACCGTTTTTGGCACCGGCTTCAATTGCCATATTACAGATGGTTAAACGGCTGTCCATACTCAGATACTGCACACCATCGCCCACAAATTCCAGCGATTTGTACAGCGCACCATCTACACCAATCTGACCGATAATATATAAAATAACATCTTTACCGCTAATCCATGGATTTACCGGTTTACCGGTTACAACAACTTTGATGGCTTCCGGCACACGCAGCCAGGTTTCCCCGCTAATCATTGCCGCAGCAATATCAGTACTGCCCATACCGGTTGCAAACGCACCCAGCGCACCATAAGTACAGGTGTGGGAATCGGCACCGATAATTAAATCACCAGGGCCTACAATTCCCTGTTCCGGCAGCAGGCAATGTTCAATACCCATTTTACCCACTTCGTAATAATGTTTAATATTTTTTTCTCTCGAGAAATCGCGAATCACTTTGCACTGTTCTGCCGATTTGATATCTTTGGTCGGCGAAAAATGGTCCGGAATAATTGCAATTTTATCTTTATCAAAAACATCTGTGATTCCTACTTTTTTCATCTCACGAATTGCAACCGGGCCTGTAATGTCATTACTGAGTACAATATCTGTTTTTGCTGTAATCAGCTGACCAGCCTTTACCTCCGGCAGACCTGCATGTGCCGCCAGAATTTTCTGTGTAATGGTCATTCCCATTTCTACATCATCCCTTCTGTTCTAATAAAAAAATCCCTTTCATCTCTCAGAGACGAAAAGGATTCCGCGTTACCACTCTACTTGACAGAAAACTCTTTTCTGCCCACTCAACCTCTGTAACGGCGAGACCGGCAAATCCTACTGATGAAACATTCCCCCGGAACTTTCATGTTCAGATTCACAACTCCAGGGCCAGTTCACCTGCGCCAATCACTGTCTCACACCACCCGACAGCTCTCTGAAAATCAGCCTGCAGATTACTATTCCCTATCATCGTCTTTGATTTATATTTTTTCATTATATCATTCAAACAAAACTTGTCAATACGATTCACGCATGTATACAAAAAGCACCTCTCTGTAAAACAGAGAGGTGCATATGGTTTTTTATTCTTCTGCAGTTGCTTTAATTATTTTTAACAGAAATAAAGTAGTAGCAAAAGAGAAGAGAGCTAATCAATCAGATTAGCTCTCTTCTCTTTCTCTATCCTGGCAATGACCTACTCTCCCACGAAAAGAATACGCAGTACCATCGGCGCTGGAGGACTTAACTTCTGTGTTCGGGATGGGTACAGGTGTGACCCCTCCGCCATTATCACCA
>JAFQEO010000019.1 GCA_017399005.1 Peptococcaceae bacterium
ATTACGCTTCAACAGCTTTGTTCAGTGCTTCGATTAAAGCTGGTACATTGATACCGTGGCCTAAAGCACCCTGTTCAATATTTTCAAAATGAGCAGCAGCACAGCCTAAGCAGCCCATGCCGAATTCCATGAATACAGCAGCAGTTTTTGGATATTTCTGCACACATTCTTTAATTCCCATTTCTTTTGTGATTACCATGATTTCATTCCGCCCCCTTTGCCTAATACTTATCATAACTTAGAGTATAGCAAAGTACTTATTTTTTTGCAAACTTTTAATGAAAAGAAATTTTTATTATGATAAACTATATAGATAATGGAGGCGAGTTTATGTTATTGTTCAGTTATATTATTTCGGCGGCGCTTGAGGCGGCCATTACCTACATACAGTATCAGGGTACCGGAGAATTTCCGTGCATTTATGCCCTGCTGGCTGCCAGCAGCCTGATGTCTATCGGGATTGAATTCAGTGCACCGGGTGAAGCGGCGCGGCAGGCGCTGAAAGAGGCAGGCAAAAACCTGGAGCAGTATGATATGATATCCAACTTTGCACGAACCGGTATCTATTTTGGTGTGCTGTTTGGGATGATTGCTGCGGATAAAGGGGCGTTGATGGCCTGCGGCTGTATTGCAATGGCAATGATAATGGCAATGTTTAAAATGTAGCGCAATTCTGAAAAACAGAAAGAAAAAGAGGCTGGAACGGAAAGCTCCAACCTCTGTGGTTTTTATGCAGCAAACGCTGTACAGATTATTCGTACAGGGAATATACGATATCGTTTAATTCGTATGTTACATGTTTTTTTGCAGTCATAGACAGTGCTGCAGCGCAGTACAGGTTCATGGATTCCTGCAGACATGCGCGGAAAATGGCAGGGTCGATGTCACCTTTTGCAATGTAGTGCAGGTGTAAATCGGTGAAAGGCATTGGATAATCCGCTGCACGGTCACCGCGAACTTCTACTTTTAAGGAGTCCAGTTTCTGGCCGCGTTCTGCCATGGTTTCTACAACGTCCATAGAAGAACATGCGCCAACGCCGCACAGCAGCAGTTCGGTAGGGCGTGGAGCGGTGTTGTCTTTTGGACCGTCCATTTTTACTTTATGACCGGATTCGGTAGCAGCTTCAAAAGCCATTTTCTGTTCCCAGTTTACAGATACTTTCATGGTGAAAACCTCCAGGTATAATAAATGTTTAACCAGCCGCAGCAGAATTGCTGTGCCTGTATATAGTTTAATGTTTTTTGCATAAGAGTGCAAGGAATTTTACATAATTCGACAAATTATCCCGCTATACATTTGCCGGAAAATACGATATACTAATAGATAAAAGTTGGAAATAAATGGACGATTATAGATGGTTGTACTGGAAATACGATTTAAAGGGGATGTTGCAATATGGTTGAACTGACAGTGCTGGGGAATTACGGGCCTTATGCTACCGCGCAAGGGGCGTGCAGCGGCTATGTAATCAATACGGACGGGTTTCAGATTATGCTGGACTGCGGCCACGGAGTGTTCAGCAAATTACAGAAATATGCCGATTATACCACGCTGGGAATTCTGGTGATTACCCATCTGCATCCGGACCATTACGGAGACATCTACTGTCTGCGGCAGGCTCTGAAATACCAGATGCGGGAAGGAACCCGCAAAGATCCTCTGTTTGTATATATGCCGGAAGGGCCTCATCCGCTTGTGGAAGAAATGAAACAGTGGGATGATGTGTTCACCGTTGTCAGTCTGGAAGAAGCGCAGAAAGCGCTGAATGATTTCAGCCGGTTTCAGCTGAAGTTTTTTAAGGTGCAGCATCAGATTCCGGCCTATGGTGTGCAGTTTCAGGTAAACGGGGAACCGCTGCTGACCTATACCGGGGATACCGGGTGGTTTCCGCAGCTGGAGGAATACTGCCGGGGCAGCCGTTATCTGCTGGCAGAGGCATCGCTTAGAGAATACGAGGCGGCAGAACGGGGCATGTATCATATGACAGCACGGCAGGCAGGGCAGTTGGCTCAGAACAGCGGGACGGAATATCTGATTCTTACCCACTTTTTCCCGGAAAACAATCTGCATCAGCAGCAGCGGGAGGCCGAGCAGAGTTTTGATGGTAAAATCTATATGAGCGGCAGCGGAAAAAAATACATCCTGCAGCCGTAATTTTTGCGATAGAAAGGTTGAAATATCATGATGACAGAAATGGTACTTGCCACCGGCAATAAAGGTAAACTGGCTGAATTTCAGCGCCTGCTGGAAGGGCTGGATATTCAGGTGCATTCTATGAAAGAGTATCCGGAAATCGGTGAAATTGTAGAAGACGGCGACAGCTTTGCTGCTAATGCATTAATCAAGGCGCGTGCGGTTTGCAAGGCAACCGGAAAACCAGCTATGGCTGATGATTCGGGTCTGATGGTGGATGCACTGGACGGTGCGCCGGGCATTTTTTCGGCGCGGTTTGCCGGGGAACAGCGCAGTGATGCTGATAACAACGAAAAAGTTCTGCAGCTTCTGGAAGATGTAGCCGATGCTAATCGTACCGCACGGTTTTTCTGCGCCATTGCCATTGTGTTGCCGAACGGCGATGAATATACTGTGGAAGGCACCTGTGAAGGGGTTATTCTGCGGGCACTGCAGGGTGAGGGCGGGTTTGGCTACGACCCTCTGTTTTATGTGCCGGATATGGGCAAAACCTTTGCTGAATTATCTATGGAAGAGAAAAACCGCATCAGTCATCGGGGACATGCCAACCGGAAAGCGGTTGAAATTATCCGGGCAATTAAAAACGCATGAATGCAGAAATGGTTTTGACGGAGTGAACAGAAATGAGAATTGCGATTGTAAGTGATACCCACGGTAACTGGCAGGTGGCGGCAGAAGCCATTCGGGAAACTATCCGGAAAGAAGGATCTATTGATTGTCTGATGTTTCTGGGTGATTATGCCGGTGACGGCCGTCAGCTGGAAAAAGCGCTGCAGATTCCGGCCTATATTGTGCGCGGCAACTGCGACGGTTTTTGTGATGAAACAGAGGAGCAGGTTATTGAACTGGGCGAGTGGCGGTTTTTAATCTGTCACGGGCACCGGTATCAGGTAAAGCAGACCCTGCAGCATATTTATTATCGCGGGCTGGAACTGCAGGTGGATTTTGTGCTGTATGGGCATACGCATCAGGCAGTGTACGAAGAAGGCGATGTAACACTCATAAATCCAGGCGCTGTCAGTGACATGAATCTGCGGTTTGATACGGCCTCCTGGGGGATTTTGACATTGTCTGAGAAAAAAAGTGAAAATTTTTTCAGGAAATATGAAAAAAAGGCTTGCCAAAACCTGTAGAATCTGATAGAATAACTTTCGTCGTCAGGACAAAGATGTAACGGGGTGTGGCTCAGTTTGGTAGAGTACGTGGTTTGGGACCATGGGGCCGGGGGTTCGAATCCCTCCACCCCGATACTATTTTTTTTGACGTAAAGCAATGTGTGGTGTTGCGGGTGTAGCTCAATGGTAGAGTTCTGGCCTTCCAAGCCAGCTACGTGGGTTCGATTCCCATCACCCGCTCCAATGTGTGCCAGTAGCTCAGCTGGATAGAGCATCGGCCTTCTAAGCCGAGGGTCGGGGGTTCGAGTCCCTCCTGGCACATGCTTTTTTGAATATGGTGGATGTGGTGAAGTGGCTAACACACCGGATTGTGGCTCCGGCATTCGTGGGTTCGATCCCCATCATCCACCCTCTTATTTTTATTCTGGTAGCATCAGGTATGCGGATGTAACCTTCGATGGGGTGTAGCCAAGTGGTAAGGCACGGGACTTTGACTCCCGCATTCGTAGGTTCGAGCCCTGCCACCCCAGCCATATGCGCTATTAGCTCAGTCGGCAGAGCACCTGACTTTTAATCAGGGTGTCCCGCGTTCGAGTCGCGGATAGCGCATCTCTTTTTTATCAGCGGGTGTGGCGGAATTGGCAGACGCACCAGACTTAGGATCTGGCGGTTTTACCGTATGGGTTCAAGTCCCTTCACCCGCACCAGTTTAAAACTTCATATGCGGAAGTGGCTCAGTGGTAGAGCATCGCCTTGCCAAGGCGAGGGTCGCGAGTTCGAATCTCGTCTTCCGCTCCAGTAAAAAGCAGATTCTTCGGAGTCTGCTTTTTTGTATTTCGCTATTTATTGCAATGTGGTGGTTATCAGTCAATTTATCTGTATAGTCCTTCTTTTCTGTTTTTCTTTTTCGCATAATAGGACAGCGCTTCCTCATAAGGTGGTAATAACACGAAAACAGGGGGGAGCAAGGTGTTTCTGGAACTGATAAAACAGCTGGGCTTTTTTACAGGCTATCTGTCACAGAATGCGTTTCCGCAGCCGCTGAGTGAACAGGAGGAACGGCAATGTCTGCAACGACTGCAGCGGGGGGATGCGGAGGCGCGGGATTTATTAATCCGGCATAATTTGCGACTGGTGGCGCATATTGCAAAGAAGTTTGAAAGTGCAGCCGAGGAACAGGATGATTTAATTTCTATCGGCACAATCGGGCTTATTAAGGGAATCAACACATTTAAGGCAGACAAAAAAGTAAAGCTGGCCACCTACGCCGCCAGATGCGTAGAAAATGAGATTCTGATGCATCTACGGGCGCAGAAAAAACGGCGCTGTGAGGTATCGCTCAATGAACCCATCGGCATGGATCACGATGGCAATCAGATTAGCTTACGGGATATTCTGGGCACCGACGGTGACCAGGTTGCGGAAACGGTGGAACTGAGCTGTGAATATCAGCAGCTGGTGGAAAAACTGAACTGTCTGACCGAGCGGGAGTACAAAGTGGTAGTTTTGCGGTACGGTTTAAGCGGTGCAGAGCCGCTGACCCAGAAAGAGGTTGGGGAACTGCTGAAGGTATCCCGGTCTTATGTCAGCCGGATTGAAAAACGGGCGCTGGAAAAGCTGACGGAAGCGGCAAAGCTGCGGGATGAAATGTGATTTTTTGCTTGATATTTCATGGGTTTTGTGCTATGATAAATACAACCGAAGAGAAATTTGCCAAAAGAGTGGGATTATCCCGCTCTTTCTTGTTTATATCGAAGAATTTTTATAATAATATAACAGAACTGGAAATGTGAGGTGGAGAACATGGGCAAAATTGAAGATGCAATCTGGAAAATGGCCGAACCTCTGGTTGCAGAAAACGGTATGGAGCTTATTGATGTGGAGTACGTGAAAGAAGGGGCAGAATGGTATCTGCGCCTGTTTCTGGACAAAGAAGGCGATGAAGGCATCGATCTGGATGACTGTGAGTTAATCAGCCGCAAATTCAGTGATGTGCTGGAAGAAAAAGACCCGATCACGCAGGCTTACCGGCTGGAAGTATCGTCTCCGGGGATTGAGCGTCCACTGAAACGCACAAAAGATTTTCAGCGATTCCAGGGGGAAAAGGTTCAGGTAAAAACATTCTCGGAAGTAGAAGGCAAAAAACAGTTTATCGGGATTCTGCAGGAAACTACAGAAGAAACGGTAACACTGGATGTAGATGGAGTAAATATTGTAATCCCGCGGAAACAAATCGGCAAAGCCAATCTGGTGTGGGAGTTTTAATAAGGAGGAGTTACCAAAGTGAGTACAGAATTAATGCAGGCATTACATGACCTGGGCAAAGAAAAAGGGATTGAACCGGAAGTAATTCTGGAAGCAGTGGAAGCAGCACTGATTTCTGCATACAAGAAAAATTTCGGCGCTGCACAGAACGTTCAGGTGAACATTGACGAAGTGACTGGTGAATTCCATGTATTTACCTGTTACGATGTTGTGGAGGAAGTGCTGAACGATAAAACAGAAATTTCTCTGGAAGAAGCACAGAAACGGAATCCAAACTACCAGATTGGTGAAGTTGTGATGGAAGAAGTAACTCCGCGCAATTTTGGCCGTATTGCTGCACAGACAGCAAAACAGGTGGTAGTACAGCGTATCCGTGAAGCAGAACGCGGCATGATTTACAGTGAATTCTCTGAACGGGAAAGCGACATTGTAACCGGTACCATTCAGCGTATCGAAAACCGCAACTACTATATCGACCTGGGCAAAATTGAGGCAGTGCTGGGGCCGAATGAACAGATTCCAGGCGAAAGCTATGAAATGTTTGACCGTATCAAAACTTATATCGTAGAAGTAAGAAAAGCAGCAAAAGGCCCTCAGATTATGGTGTCCCGTACCCATCCAGGCCTGTTGAAACGTTTATTTGAGCTGGAAGTTCCTGAAATTCAGGAAGGCGTGGTGGAAATTAAATCGGTTGCCCGTGAAGCCGGTTCCCGCTCCAAACTGTCTGTGTATTCTAATGATGAAAATATTGACTGCATCGGCGCATGTATCGGTGCAAAAGGCAGCCGTGTACAGGCGATTGTAGATGAACTGCGCGGCGAAAAAATCGATATCGTAAAATGGAACGAAGATCCAGGCGTGTATATTGCAAGTGCATTAAGCCCTGCAAAAGTACTGGATGTACAAGTAAACGAGGAAGAGAAAAAAGCTCGTGTTATCGTTCCGGATTATCAGCTGTCGCTGGCAATTGGGAAAGAAGGTCAGAATGCACGTTTAGCAGCAAAACTGACCGGTTGGAAAATCGATATCAAGAGCGAAAGCCAGGCGCAGGAAGCTGGTATCGATTATGAAGATCAGGATTACGAAGAAGTAGAAGATTACCTGGAGGATTAATCTATGCCGAAGAAAGTACCACAGAGAACCTGTATGGGCTGTCAGGCAAAGAAAGAAAAACGGGAACTGGTACGCATTGTTCGTTCTCCGGAGGGTGAAATTTCGGTAGATATGACCGGCAAAAAACCGGGAAGGGGCGCGTATATCTGTCCTGATCTGGAATGCCTGAACAAAGTTGTAAAGAGCAAGAGACTGGAACGCAGTCTGGAAACTGCGATTTCCCAGGAAGTATATGAATCGTTAAAGGAACAGCTGTCATGAACGTAAAAGGAATTTTAACGCTGATGGGTTTTGCACAGAAGGCCGGGAAACTGGCCGGAGGCGATGCCGCTGTAGAAAATTTTCTGGAAAAAGACCGCCTTGCGCTATTAATCCTGTCCGATGAACTGTCGGAACAGCGCAGGGAATACTGGCAGCAGCAGGCCAAGCTACATGAAATCGAATCAATTACATTAAATGCAACAAAACTGGAAATGGGTCTGGCAGTTGGAATGTCACCCCGTGGAATTATTGGAATTATGGATCGGAACATGGCGGAGGCTATTATGAAGAAAATGCAGGATTGACATATCTTTTGGGGGTGGTTTAATGAGTAAATCTCGCGTTTACGAAATTGCCAAAGAATTGAATGTTGATAGTAAGTTAATTATAGAAAAATTAAAAGCAATGGATGTGGATGTGAAAAACCATATGAGTTCTATCACGGAAGCAGAAGCTGCAAAAGTAAAACAGGCTTTTCAGAAACCGGCTGCACCAAAACAGCCGGAAAAACAAAAAGCCGATAAACCGGAAGTGAAAACAGAAAACGCTGTAAAAAAAGAGCAGCCGAAAGAACAGCGTCCGGCCAGACCAAATGAGGATCGCCAAAGAAATAACGCAGGTGCTCAGAATAGAAATAGCAGCTACAGGGAGAATGGAAAAAGAGATATGACACAGAAATCCGGCCAGAGACCGCAGAATAATCAGTCCAGACCTGCTGGCGGTGACAATAGAGAATTCCGTCAGAACCGCGAACAGAGAGACAATCGGGAACACAGAGATAACCGCGACAATCGTGATAATAAAGAAAACCGTTACAACAACAACCGTGATAACAGAGACAATAACAGAGACAACAGAGAAAATCGCGGCGGTTACAGTAAAGACGGCAAAGGCGATTTTAAAGGCCAGAACAGAAACGGCCAGGATAACCGCGGTGGCTATAATAAAGATGGCTATAACAAAGACGGGAAACGTCCAAATCGTGAAGGCGGTTATAACAGAGATAATCGCGATAACAGAGACAATCGTGACCGCGGGGATCGCGGCGGCGATATGTTCCGCAAAAACAACCAGCAGCAGGATACTGTAAGCAACCGCAGAGTAGGTGTAAACGCAAACCGTGCTACCCCGTCTGCTCCGGTAAGAAATCAGGCTCCAAAAGTTGCGCCAACCGGGAAAAACAATAACGAAAACTTTACAAAAGATGCGGTGGAAGAACGTTATCAGGACTGGAACCACAATAACGACAGCGGTAAATCTAAACTGGAACAGACTGCTCGCTCCAAACGTAACGAAAACAGCAATTTCCATAAAAACAGCAACAAAGGAAAAGGCAAAAACAATAAAAATATGAAAAAAGAACCGCCAAGAGAATTTGCGGAAGTAAAACATCACATTGTACTGGAAGATACCATCACTGTACAGGATCTGGCACATCAGATGGGTAAAAAAGCTACTGATGTTATCATGAAACTGATGGCTATGGGCGTTATGGCTACTATTAACCAGGAATTAGATGTGGATACTGCAACTATCATTGCGGAAGAATTCGGTGCAACAGTAGAAGTGAAAGTATCGAAAGAAGAAGAATTATTCACTGATGTTGAAGATAATCCGGAAGATCTGGAACATCGTCCACCGGTTGTTACCATTATGGGTCATGTTGACCATGGTAAAACCTCTCTGCTGGATAAAATCCGTTCCACTCATGTTACTTCCACCGAAGCCGGCGGTATCACACAGCACATTGGTGCTTATCAGGTAGAAACCCGTGAACAGAAAATCACCTTCCTGGATACACCAGGTCACGAAGCGTTTACCGCAATGCGTGCACGCGGTGCTCAGATTACCGACATTGCGATTCTGGTAGTTGCAGCCGATGATGGTGTTATGCCGCAGACCATCGAAGCAATTGACCATGCAAAAGCTGCCGGTGTACCAATTATCGTTGCAATCAACAAAGTGGATAAACCGGAAGCTGACCCTGAACGCATAAAACAGGAACTGACCAACTACGGTTTAGTACCGGAAGAATGGGGCGGCGATACCATTATGGTACCGGTATCGGCGAAAAAAGGCATCGGTATCGATGATCTGCTGGATATGATTCTGCTGGTTGCTGAAATGGGCGAACTGAAAGCAAATCCAAACCGCAATGCAAAAGGGAAAGTTATCGAATCCAAACTGGATAAAGGCCGCGGTTCTGTTGCAACTCTGCTGGTTCAGACCGGTACTCTGCATGTTGGGGACTTCTTGATTGTAGGTACTACCCAGGGTAGAATCCGTGCAATGTTTGACTATAAAGGCCGTTCTCTGAAAGCAGCAGGTCCATCTGTTCCGGTTGAAATTCTAGGCTTGAATGAAGTTCCGGAAGCAGGGGATGATTTCATCGCTGTTGATAATGAAAAACTGGCAAAACAGGTAGCGGATAAACGTCAGAAAGAAAAACATCAGCAGGAAATCGCACGTAACACAAAAGTATCTCTGGAAGATCTGTTTGCACAGATTAAAGAAGGGGAAATTAAAGAACTGAACATCATCCTGAAAGCGGACGTACAGGGTTCTATAGAGGCAATCCGTCAGTCCTTAGAAAAACTGGGTAATGCAGAAGTTCGTGTAAATATCATCCGTACAGCAGTAGGCGGTATCCGTGAAGCTGACGTAATGCTGGCAGCAGCATCCAATGCACTGATTATCGGCTTTAATGTACGTCCGGATGCTGGTGCTCGTAAACTGGCAGAAAAAGAAGAAATTCAGATCAACACCTATCGTGTAATCTATGAAGCAATCGAAGATGTAAAAGCAGCGCTGTCCGGTATGCTGTCTCCAGATATTAAAGAAGTGGAACTGGGCCAGGCGGAAGTTCGCAGCACCTTTAAAGTGCCGAAAGTTGGCGTTGTTGCCGGCTGCTATGTAACTGAAGGGAAAATCACCCGCCATGCCCGTGTACGTGTGGTACGTGACGGCGTTGTAATCCATGACGGCAACCTGGGCTCTCTGAAACGTTTCAAAGATGATGTGAAAGAAGTAGCTACCGGTTATGAATGCGGTCTGGGTTTTGAGCGCTTCAACGATATCAAAGAAGGCGACATTTTAGAAGCATATACATTTGAGGAAGTAAAACGGGCATTATAAGCCTGAGAGGTGAGCAACATGAAAGTACGTCCAAACCGTGTTGGTGAGGAAATCAAAAAAGAACTGGTGCTGCTGATTCGCAATGGGATTAAAGACCCTCGTGTTGACAGTCTGATTAGTATTACCGATGTTGAAGTAACCGGTGACCTGAGCTATGCAACCGTATATATCAGCCGCTATGGTTCTGACAAACAGCGTCAGGATGCTCTGGACGGCATGAAAGCTGCATCAAAATACATGCGCAGTGAACTGAGCAGACGCCTGAAACTGCGTGTAGTTCCAGAACTGATTTTCAAACTGGATGATTCGCTGCAGTACGGTGCAAAAATTGAATCCATTCTGCATCAGATTAAACAGGAGCAGGAAACGGAGCAGGAATAGAACGCACAGGAGGAAACATCATGCAGCAGGTGATGTCGCAAATCAGAGAAGTTCTGCTCAGCCAGAAGTGTGTTGCTGTCATTTCACATAATAATCCGGACGGCGACACACTGGGCTCCCAGCTGGCGTTAGCTGCGGCACTGGGCAATGCAGGAATTGAAACCATTCTGTTAAATAACGATACAATATCGGAAAAATATCATTTTGTTGCCGGAAGTGAACGGATTCAGCCTTATCGGGAGGGGATGGAACTGCCGGAAGTGGTTGTATTTGTGGACTGTGCCAGTCTGGAACTGGCTGGCTGTTCGGCAGATACACCATTTCTGCAGGGACGCATCCTGATTAATATTGACCATCACACCAGCAACCGGCAGTACGGCAGCATTAATTATGTCAAAGGGGATGCAGCTGCAAACTGCCAGAACATGTATGAAGTGATTCGGGCACTGGGTGTGGAGATTACACCGGAGATTGCCACAGCACTTTATATGGGGCTGAGCACAGATACCGGTCATTTCCTGTTTGATAATGTATCCTCAGAAACACTGCGTATTGCAGCAGAACTGAAAGACAGAGGCGCAGATACCAACACGCTTCGTTTGAATATGTACGAAAGCTGTTCGCATAAGCGGATTGCGCTGATGAAATATATTCTGAATGACCTGCATATCTCGGTAAACGGGAAGTATGCGTGGAGTAAACTGCACTATGAAATGATGGAGCAGCTGAAACCGGAGAGTACAGATATTGATGGTCTGGTGAATACAATCAAGGATATTGACGGTGTTGAGATTGCCATGCTGTTCCGCGGTGTGGCACCTGACAAAACAAAAGTCAGTCTGAGAAGCAAAGCCTGGGCCGATGTAAATGCAGTTGCCGGACAGTTTGGCGGCGGCGGGCATGTACGGGCATCCGGATGTTCGTTTTCGTGCAGTGTGGAAGAGGCAGCTGAGCAGCTGGTGCCGGCTGTGAAAAAATATATTGAGGAAACGGAACAGCATTGACTATGGATGGAATTGTAAATGTAATGAAACCGGCAGGGATGACATCGCATGATGTGGTGGCAAAACTGCGGAGAATTTATCATACCAGAAAAGTTGGGCACACCGGCACATTAGATCCTGATGCGGTTGGTGTGCTGCCTGTTTGTATTGGACAGGCCACCCGTCTGGTGGAATATCTGACAGATAAAGAGAAAACCTATAAAACTGTGATGAAGTTCGGCAGTGAAACCAATACACAGGATGCGTCTGGTGAAGTGACAGTCACCACCGAACTGCCGTCTCTGAGCCGGGAGGAATTTGTTGCAGTGACACAGCAGTTTATCGGTGAAATTCAGCAGATTCCGCCGATGTATTCGGCTATCAAAAAAGATGGCCAGCCACTTTACAAACTTGCCCGTCAGGGTATCGATGTGGAAGTGGAGCCACGTCCGGTTGTGATTCATGAAATCAAAGTGCTGATGTATCAGCCGGAATCGGCTATGCTGGAAATCCGCTGCGGCAAAGGCACCTATATTCGCACATTATGCCAGGATATCGCACGCGCATGCGGAAGCAGCGGTCATATGGCCTATCTGATGCGTACAAAAAGCGGTGTATTCGGTGCGGATACCGCTGTAGCGCTGTCCAGGCTGGAAGAAAGTGAACATCCGGAACAGTTTCTGATGGATATGAATACCAGTCTGGCAGATATGCCGGCGCTGGCTGTGAAAGATGCAGCTATGCTGGTGCGTGTGCAGAACGGACTGGCGCAGCGTGTTCCTGGTGCTGCACAGCTGGCGGAAGGAACCGTGTGCCGGGCACTGGACAGCCAGGGGAACCTGGTTGCAATCGGCACAATTGAAAAAGAAAGTTTTCAGCCAAACAAAGTGTTTAAGAGTGGTGAGACCGTGTGACAACCCGAAAATTCCGCACAGTTGTGCTGGGTAATTTTGATGGCATTCATAGAGGACATCAGCAGCTGATTCATCTGGGACGACAGATTGCCGACCAGAATGATGAGGAACTTGCTGTATTTACATTTTATCCACAGATTCATCAGGTACTGGATCCTGCATTCTGTTATCTGTTGAGTGAACAGCAGAAACTGGAGCGATTCGGGAATCTGCGGGTAGATGTGGTGGAAACGGTTCCTTTTGATGAAACCATTGCCACTCTATCGCCGGAGGAATTTGTAAAAACCATTCTGGCAGAAAAACTGCGTGCCCGTCATATTGTGGTGGGGTTTAATTATTCCTTTGGCCACAAAGGTGCGGGAAATCCGCAGCTTCTGCAGGAACTGGCAGAGAAATATCAGATTGCGGTTACCGTGATGGAACCTTATCAGCTGGATGGAGAACTGGTTTGCAGTACAGCTATCCGGCAGGCGCTGCGGGATGGCAATGTGGAACAGGCAAATCATCTGCTGGGTTATACCTACAGCATTGAAGGCCCTGTGGTGCACGGCAACCAGATTGGCCGGACCATCGGATTTCCAACAGCTAATATTCAGCCGCAGGAAGGGATCCTTCTGCCGGGCAACGGCGTTTACGCAGCACTGACCACGGTAGATGGAAAGGTATATCCTGGCATCCTGAATATCGGGCTGCGGCCAACCATCGAACGCAGTACAGGCGTAAATATAGAAGTAAATCTGTTTGGATTTGATGATGATATTTACGGAAAAACAATTCGCACAGAACTGCATTATTTTTTGCGCAGTGAAAAGAAATTTGAAAATCTGGATGCTTTGAAGGCGCAGCTGCAGCAGGATAAGGAACAGACCGCAAAACTTTTTGAAGAAGCGGGAATTTCTCTGAATTAATACTTGCAAAAGCTTTTTTATTCATGTATAATCATTAATTGTGAGTGAACCGTTTGCCCGGTGGCTCGTTCTCCAGCGACAACTTGGCAGGCGGCGATTATAAAAATTTTTCAGGAGGTAACTCAAAATGGCATTAGATGCACAGACAAAACAGACTTTAATCAAAGAATTCCAGTTACATGAAACAGATACTGGGTCCCCAGAAGTACAGATTGCAATTCTGACAAACAAAATTGCGTACTTAACAGAACATTTAAGACAGCATCCAAAAGATCATCATTCCCGTCGTGGTATGCTGAAAATGGTTGGTCAGCGTCGTTCTCTGCTGAACTACGTAAAATCCAAAGACATCGAAAGATATCGCAAAATCATCAACGTTCTGGGTATCCGTCGGTAGTAACTTCAAAGAGCAGCCCAGTGGCTGCTCTTTTTTGTTTATAGTCTGAACCCGTTATCTGATTCGGGGGTGTAATTAATAAACAGAAGCGAATCTGCGGCTTTTGATATGCAAGGCCGGCGATTCAGGTTGGTTCCTGTTTGTTAATTGCTCCGCCGTAAACAGATAAAAATTAATTTATCACAAGGAGGAGCAACATGGGTAACATTTTAAGAAAATCCATCCAGGTAGGCGGTCGCGCCTTAACACTGGAAACAGGCCGTATGGCAAAACAGGCAAGCGGTGCAGTATTCTGTACCTACGGTGACACAGCTGTGCTGGTAACAGCTGTTGGTGCAAAAGAACCAAAAGAAGGGGTAGATTTCTTCCCTTTAACTGTTGACTACGAAGAAAAATTATACGCAGCAGGGAAAATTCCTGGCGGTTTCCTGAAACGTGAAGGGAAAGCTAGTGAAAAAGCAATCCTGTCCAGTCGTCTGATTGACCGTCCAATCCGTCCGCTGTTCCCGAAAGGCTACCGCAATGACGTACAGGTAGTGGCTACTGTATTATCCGTAGATATGGATAATGCACCGGACTGCCTGGCTATGGTTGGGGCTTCTGCAGCACTGCATCTGTCCCAGATTCCATTCATGGGTCCTATCGCAGGTGTTGTAGTAGGTCTGGTTGACGGTGAATTTGTAATCAACCCGAACCAGGAACAGGAAGAAAAAAGCATCATGCACTTAACCGTTGCAGGTACTGCTGATGCGGTTATGATGGTAGAGGCAGGGGCACAGGAAGTTCCTGAAATGACCATTCTGGATGCTATCATGTTTGGTCATGAAGAAATTAAAAAAATCGTTGCAGCAATCGAAGAATTCCGTGCAGAAGCACTGGCTCTGGAACTGGCAAAAGAAAAAGTTATGCCTGAGCTGAAAGTGATTCCGGAAGAAATCGAAGCAGCCGTAAAAGAATATGCTTACGACAATCTGTTAGAAGCGATTCGCATTAAAGAAAAACACACCCGTGACGCAGCGGCAGAAGCCGTAAAAGAAGAAGCGGTTCAGCACTTACTGGAACAGTTCCCTGAACAGGAAGCGGACCTGCGTGCAGCACTGGATGCATTAATGAAATACATTGTACGTCGTCTGATTACCGTTGATAAAATCCGTCCAGACGGTCGTGCTATGACTGAAGTTCGTCCTCTGACCTGTGAAGTAGATATTCTGCCTCGCCCACACGGCAGTGCACTGTTCACCCGCGGTCAGACACAGATTCTGTCCACTGTTACTCTGGGTGCAGCCCGCGAAGAACAGATTCTGGACGGTCTGGATAACGAAAGCAGCAAACGTTATATTCATCACTACAACTTCCCTCCATACAGCGTGGGCGAAGCTCGTCCAATGCGTGGTCCTGGTCGTCGTGAAATCGGTCACGGTGCACTGGCAGAACGCGCTCTGGAACCAGTAATTCCAAGTGATGAAGAATTCCCATATACCATCCGCGTTGTATCCGAAGCACTGGAATCCAACGGTTCCACTTCCATGGGCAGCGTTTGCGGCAGCACCATGTCTCTGATGGCAGCCGGTGTTCCAATCAAACGTCCGGTTTCCGGTGTTGCAATGGGTTTAATCCGTGAAGAAAACGAATTCAGCGTTCTGACTGACCTGCAGGGTCTGGAAGATGCGCTGGGCGATATGGACTTTAAAGTAGCAGGTACTACCGAAGGGGTTACTGCAATTCAGATGGATATCAAAATTGCCGGTATCAACCGTGCAATTCTGGAACAGGCTCTGAAACAGGCTCACGATGGCCGTATGTTTATTCTGGACGCAATGCTGAAAGCAATCCCTGCTGTACGTCCAGAACTGTCTCCATATGCACCACGCGTAATCACTATGATGATTAATCCAGACAAAATCCGTGATGTAATCGGGCCTGGCGGTAAAGTTATCAAGAAAATCGTGGAAGATACCGGTGTTAAAATCGATATCGAAGATGATGGCCGCGTAATGATTATGTCTAACGATGCAGAAGCTTCCGCAAAAGCAGTGAAAATCATTGAAGATATCGTTGCTGAAGTAGAAGTTGGCCGCACCTACATGGGTAAAGTTGTTCGTATCACGGACTTCGGTGCATTTGTAGAAGTGCTGCCTGGCAAAGATGGTCTGGTTCATATTTCTCAGCTGGCGCTGGAACGTGTGAAAAAAGTAGAAGACGTTGTCAACATCGGCGATGAAATTCTGGTAAAATGCGTTGAAATCGACGAAAAAGGCCGTGTAAACCTGTCCCGTAAAGTACTGTTACAGGAAGAAAAAAATAAATAAAACGATTCTTGTTCTGTCGAGCTGAGTCTGCTGGACTGTGCAAGTAATCGACAAAACCGAAAATCTGCAGCTGCCATGGAACCTGTTCTGTGGCAGCTGTTTTTATTACATTAGCACAAAGAAAATTTGTAGATGAAAAAATTATTTACAAATTTCTTTCGGTTGTCCGCCGGTTAAAAGCGAGATATAATAAAAAAGCTTCTTAACATAAATATGTCTCCTGATAGTTTTCGGCATATTTACCATCAATATAGAAAAACGGGTCATCTGTATAGACAGACGACCCGTTTTTCTATATGAGATAAAATACAAATTAGCTACAAGAAAAACTTGTGATAGGAAGTTTTTTTTGCAATTTATATTTGCTTGCGATAAACTGCATTCATAGGTAAAATAAAATTGATGAATATAAGATTGCAGCTTGCTGGCTGTAATCGAGAGAATATTTCAAATAACAGAAAGGATGAAAGTATATGTTAAGAACCAAAGGTTTAACTGACAAACTGATTGTACTGGGTATTGACGGTATGGACCCTCGTTTTTCCAAAGCAATGGTAGACGAAGGAAAAATGCCAAACCTGAAAAAACTGATTGATATGGGTGCAGCTCGTACAGACCTGATGCTGCTGGGCGGTATGCCAACTATCACCCCTCCAATGTGGGCAACACTGGCAACCGGCTGCTATCCAATGACTCACGGTATCGTGGACTATGCGATTCCAGTTCCAGGTGAACCAGATATGCGTATGGAAGCATTCCTGTCTCCATTCTGTAAAGCAGAACAGCTGTGGAATGTAACTGCAGAAGCCGGCAAAAAAACGCTTGTTTTCCACTGGCCAGGTGGCGCTTGGCCTCCAAGCTCCGACAGCGAAAACCTGTATGTAGTAGACGGTACCTCTCCAGGTGCTATGGGTAACACCACCCACAAACGCGACGAAGAACGCGTTATCATTGCAACAACCAAATGTAAACATGGCGGCTGCGTACCTTACGGTGCAAAAGACAGCCATGTAGACTGCGATATCACAGAAGTTCCAATGCCAGAACTGTTTTTTGCACAGCCACAGCCAAATGATCCTCGCGTAGAAGAATGGCTGCAGAATTTCCGTGACATGGGTACTGTATTCCAGGATTACGATCCAACTACAGGCGGCAGTGTAATCCGTAACGGTGTATTCTGGGATAACAACAATATGTTCCATCTGGCAGACTGGCCAACATTCCTGTCTCTGTCTCCAATCAGTGAACCGGAAGGCTGGGCAAATGCACCTGCTGATGCAAAAGAATTCACCATTTACTATGGCTGGGGCAAAACTCTGCGTCCAGCACTGATTCTGAAAAATGACGGCAAATACAACCAGGTAGCGGTATATGCATCTAAAGATGCGGCAGAACCTTTATTCGTTCTGGATGAAGATGTTTATACACCAAACTGCCCGGACACCATTGTGAAAAAAGGTGTAGAATACAATATCGTTCGTAACTTCCGTCTGCTGGAAATCGCAGAAGATGGTTCTTATGTACGTATGTGGGCAGGTAATGCCAGCGATGCAGACAACAGCGACTGCTGGTACCCAAGATGGACCTTCGATAAAATCAAAGCAGCTTGTGGCCCTCCAAGCGCATCCTCCATGTCCGCATGTCAGGACCCTGATTTAATTATCAAATGTTCCGGCGAACAGTGGAACCAGTGTGCACAGTGGCAGGCTGATGCTATGATTTACATGATGGAAAACGAAGGCGTAGAAGTTGTATTCAGCCACTTCCACGGCCCAGACTTATCCGGTCATGCATATATGAAATATCTGAAAAACCGTGACACTTCCCAACAGGATGAAAGCGTAGTACGTACCTGGCATGAAAATACCTACAGATGGACCGACGATTACATTGGTCGTTTCCTGCCATACATTGACAAAGGCTGGACCATTCTGTTAGTATCCGACCATGCTCTGATTTGTCCGGAAGCAGAACCAAACTTAATTTGTGATAACAGCGGTGTTAATATTGGTGTTATGAAAGAACTGGGCTTTACCGTTCTGAAAAAAGACGAAAATGGTAACGAATTACGGGAAATCGACTGGAGCAAAACTGTTGCAGTTCAGAGTGCAACCAACACCATTCATCTGAATCTGAAAGGCCGCGACCGTTACGGTATCGTAGACCCTGCCGACAAATATGAAGTGGAAGAACAGATTATTACCGCTCTGTACGGCTATAAAGACAAGAAAACCGGCAAACGTATTGTTGCTCTGGCTCTGCATGAAAAAGATGCTGTACTGTTAGGTATGGCAGGCGGCGATATCATGATGATGATTCATGAAGATTACAACTTCGACCACGGTGAATCTTTATCTACCGCTTGCGGTCACAACGATACATCTGTATCCCCAATCTTTGTAGCAGCTGGTCCTGGTGTAAAACCTGGTCACACTATCAAAGGCTATGTGCGTGAAGTAGACGTGGCTCCAACCGCTGCGGTATTACTGGGCGTTGACATTCCAAAAGACTGCGAAGGTGCTCCTGCATATCAGATCTTTACAGAAAGAATGTAAGAAACCATATAGAATCGCAGTATAACATAGCGAAACCATTACAGGGACACCGGTTATCCGGTGTCCCTGTTGCTTTACATTTACCGGAAAATACGCTATGATAAGCGAAACAGAGCAGAAAACGGGGGATTGAAATGCGACTGGAACAATTGCGATGTCTGGTGGAGGTTGCAAAACATCATTCGCTGTCTAAAGCGGCAGAACAGATGTATATGACCCAGCAGGCGGTAAGTTTAAATATCAAACAGCTGGAAAAAGAACTGGATAGTACACTTCTGGTTCGCAACAGCAAAGGGGTAATCCTGACAGAAGCGGGCAAGGAAACGGTGACTTTTGCGGAACAGGTGCTGCTGCAGAAAAATAATCTTACCGATTTGCTGAATCAGCTGGAGCACCGCCAGACGGAGGTACAGGAGCAGCATATCCGTATCAGTTCTATTTCAACGGTAACCAATATTGTGCTGCCGAAAATCATCGGGCAGATAAATAAGGAACAGAAGAATGTTAAAATCAGAATGGATATGGTGGATACACTGGAAACCGTTATCAAGAGTATTAGAAATCAGGAAAGCGATATCGGGCTTATCACATTTAACGAAAAAGAACTGATGCGTATTATGGAAGAGTTTCAGGGTGAAATTCTGCTGGATGTGCTGGCTCGTGATGAAATGATTGGTGTGGTGAACCGGAAACATTACAACGGGGAAGTGGATTATATTCGCTCTGCGGACTGCTTCGGTCCTTCGCAGCTTCGTACCATCTATAATATTACACCGGTAGAAAAAATGAGAGAACTTGCACAGAATAACCATATGATTGTTTCCAACGATGCGGATTTTCATCGCAACATGCTGAAATATGCCGATGCCATCGTGATTATGGCGGGGTTTGCCTACGAATACTTCTTCTCGTCCAAAAATTTTATAGCACTTCCGGTGGAAGGTATTGATGTGCCGCTAATCCATGCAGCCATTTATCATAAAAATGCGGACAGCTGGGTTGAAGAATTTGTAAAAAGAATTCGCAAAGAGATGCGTATGAAATAAATGATTTTTGCAGTACTAAAAAGAGAAAAAAGTGCTGCTGAATAAAGGGAATTTTTCCTTCGGTGTCATAATAAACTGTATCAGCAGACGGTTCTGACAGACTGGGGGAAATAATATGCGTCAATGGCTGGAACAACTGAATAGACTATATACGGTCTGGATGCAGGGGCGGTATGGCAGGGATGAACTGAATCAGTTTCTGGTGCTAATCAGCCTGATACCGATTTTCATTTCGTTTTTTGTGCCAAAAGTGCTTTATCTGGCTGCGTTTCCCATTGGCTTTGCCGTTTACCGGAACTGTTCCAGAGATTATGAAAAACGGCGTAAGGAGCGGGATATCTACATCCGTACTTTTGAAGATGCGGCGCAGTGGCTGAAGGTGCAGGAGCGTCGCTGGAACGACCGAAAAACCCATCGCTATTTCACCTGTGAACAGTGCAAAGCAGTATTTCGTGTGCCGAAAGGAAAAGGGAATATTGAAGTAACCTGTCCAAAATGCGGTGATAAAAAAATTCGAAAAAGTTAAAAAAGAAAATCAGAAGCTGTTCTTTTTGCTGTTTTACAGTAGAATAGAGCAGCTTTTTTGTATCGTTCTTTCTCTGAAGATGGTATAATGAAGAAAATAAGAAGACTGAATGAGAAGAAAATGCAAATATCGAAAAATGACAGTTTGAGGTGATATCGATGAAACAGTGGAAAGAAATCAGCCTGCATGATATCAAAGGAATACGCATCGGCCATGCACAGGATGAGGAACATGCCACCGGATGCAGCGTAATCCTGTGCGATAAAAAGGCAGTCTGCGGTGTGGATGTGCGTGGCGGCGGCCCGGCTTCCCGCGAAACCGAACTACTGAATCCAATGATGAGTAATGACGGTATTAACGGATTACTGCTGAGCGGTGGCAGTGCCTACGGGCTGGATGCGGCTGGCGGTGTTATGAAGTATCTGGAGGAAAAAGGCCAGGGCGTTAAAGTTGGCAGTGCGATTGTACCGATTGTGGTTGGTTCCTGTATTTTTGATTTAAACTGTGTGGATGGCAGCGTACGTCCTGATGCAGCAATGGGCTACGAAGCCTGTGCAGACAGTGAACGCCATCTGGAGCGAAACGGCAATGTGGGTGCCGGCATGGGAGCAACCGTTGGCAAACTGCTCGGCGATGCCACGGCTATGAAATCGGGACTCGGGTGTTATGCAGTGCAGGTGGGCAGTTTGCAGGTTGGTGCTATGGTAGTGGTAAATGCCATTGGCGATGTATTTGAACTGGATTCGGGCAATCAGCTGGCAGGGCTTCTGAACCGCAAAAAGAATAAAATGATTTCCAGCGAGGCAGAGGCAGTAAAACTTCTGCAGCTGGCAAGCAAATTTTCGTTTAATACAACAATCGGGGCTATTGTAACCAATGCAAATCTGGACAAGGCATCTATGAACAAAGTGGCGGCTATGGCCTCCAACGGTGTGGCCCGTACCATTCGACCGGTAAATACCTCTATGGACGGGGATTCTATTTATGCTATGTCGGTGGGAAAGGTAAAGTCCAGTGCTGATGTGGTAGGCACCCTGGCAGCCTATGTGCTGGGTAAAGCCATCAACCGTGCTGTACTGGAAACCGAAGAAAAATACGGCTATAAATCGGCGCAGAGTTTTCTGCCGAAAGTAAAGAGAAAATAGACAGAAAACAGAACAGGGAGGAATGTTTATGACTCGTCCTTATATTATCTGCCATATGGTAACTTCTATTTATAAAACATTTCCAAAAGGAGGACAAGATTATGTCTATTAAAGAAATCAGTTTCGCTTCTGCCAACGGCAGAGATACCATCAAAGCGTGGGCATACAGCCCGTTAGGAGAGCCGAAAGGGGTAATTCAGCTGATTCACGGCTACGGGGAACATTCCCGCCGCTATCTGCACATGATTGGCAAATTCAATCAGGCTGGATATGTGGTATATGCCGATGACCATCTGGGTCACGGAAAAACCGGTTACGACAGTGGTACACTGGGTGATCCGCATTCCGGCGGTTACATGACCTATCTGAAAGACGAAAAACAGCTGCATGATATTGCAAAACAGGATTATCCGGATATTCCTTACTTTGTATTCGGTCACAGCTGGGGTTCCATGCTGGCACGCGCTTATGCAGCCCATTACGGTGAAGACATCGCGGGGCTGATGCTGTGCGGTATCTGCTCGCAGTGGAAAGGCTGTGAACTGGCTTATGTAAACGAGGAATTCAAAGCGGCTTATGAGGCAGACCCTTACCAGCCGGCTGGTGAATGGTTCGGCAAAGTGTTCAGTGGCATGACGGACCGTATCGAAAATCCAAACAGCCCATCCGACTGGATTGCCAACGACCCGCGCGTTGTGGCCGACCATGCAGGCGATATGTTCAACACCTTTGATACCACAATCGAACTGCCATGGGATTTTGTACAGCTGTATCACTTTATCGAGAGTGATGAATGGGCTCCAATGGTTCCAGCCAGTATTCCAGTATATCTGATTGCCGGCGACCAGGACCCATGCGGCAATTACGGCGAAGGCTTATACCATGTGGCAAATCTGCTGGCTAACAGTGGTAACAAAACTCAGGTGAAAGCATATTCGGGCTATCGTCATGAAATTCACAACGAACTGGATATTCGTGATGAAGTAGAAGACGGGTTAATCCGTTTTGTGGATGAAGTATTAGGCAAATAAAGAGGAGTTGCTGTGATGCAGGAACTGGACAGAAAATTATACGAAATGAAAATGGCTATGCAGCGCAGAAAACAGCTGTTGAGCCGTATGAATACTCTGCTGGACCAGCGGGATTTGCTGCAGCAGAAAGAACAGCAGCTGTATGAAAAGCTGGAAAAAGAAGAAACGGATGTAGAAAAACTGGAAGGCGGAAGCCTCTGGAAATATTTTTATTATATCGCAGGCAATTACGATGAGAAACTGGATATCGAAAAACAGGAGGCTTATGAAGCACGAGTTCGTTATGATGCAGCTGTGAAAGAACTGGATGCAGTAATGGCCGATCTGGATAAAACCGACCGGGAGCTGGATGCACTGGCTGATTGTGAAGAAGAATATCAGCGCCTTCTGCGGGAGAAAACCGATCGTATTCATGCAGTAGATGCAGCGCATAGTGAAGCTATTGTGCGTCTGGACGAAACCATTCAGAATCTGGAGGGGCAGTATCGGGAACTGTCGGAGGCTATTGCTGCCGGAAATCGTGCCATGCAGGCGGCACAATCGGCTGCTCGTGAACTGGACAGTGCTTCTGACCTGGGCATGTGGGATATGCTGGGCGGAGGTTTGCTGGTGGATTTAGCGAAACATAGCCATCTGGATGCGGCACAGGCTCGAATAGAAACTCTGCAGGTACAGCTGCGCAGTTTCCGCACCGAACTGGCCGATGTATCGGTAGATGCTAATGTACAGATTCAGATGGATGGCTTTTTATCCTTTGCCGATTACTTTTTTGACGGCCTCTTCGCTGACTGGGCAGTTATGGACCATATTGAAGACAGTCAGAACAAAGTTGGCAACGTAATCCGTCAGATTAGTCAGGTGCTGCAGACCTTAAACAACATGCTGCAGGAAAACGAAACCACCCGTGCCGATATTCAGCAGCAGCGGGATAAACTGATAGTGGAATATTAAAATAAGAAATATGCAAAAACCAGGAGCTGTCACTTCAAAATGTGGCGGCTCTTTTGTCGTATCTTGTGTATTTATTTTGTATTTGCACAGATTGTATTGACGGGAAATCAGAGTACTGTTACAATATCATTAAACGATATCATATAACGATATTGAAAAGATTAGCAGAAAGGAGTGCGTTTGTATGCCGAAGAAAGCGCTGGAAAGTTTAACCGAATCCATGTTTTATGTGCTGATGGCTTTTCGGGGCGGAGCAAAATGCGGCATCGATGTGGCCGAATTTGTAGAGCAGAAAACCGGCGGCCTGTGCCGTCTTGGCCCGGCAACACTGTATACGATTTTGGCCAAGTTCGAGAGTGAAAAATATATTAAAGAAATTAAAGTGGATGGCCGCAAACGCACCTATGAGATAACAGATAAAGGCTTAGAGGCTTATTATGGAGAAGTGGCGCGTTTACGCCGCTGCCTGGCCGATGCTGACAGTGAAAGGGGGGCTTGTGATGAAATGGAATGAAATTATGAAATATACGTTTCGCTTGGTACCTTGTTCGATTTATGATTATGAGATTATGGAAAGCTGGCTTGAGGATTTAGCGTTACAGGGACTTGTGTTAGAGAATATCTCCCATGGCATTGCAAAATTCCGCAAACAGAAGATGCAGAATATACGCTATCGGCTTACGGTTATTCCGGCAGAACGAATGGATGTATATGAATGGATTCCAGGTAAATCGGAGTTAATAAATCTATGTGAGGCTGCTGGCTGGAAATATATCTGCCAGCGAGGACAGTTTGGGATATTTGTGACGACCGATGAAACGGTAGAGGAACTCCATACCGAGCCGGGATTACAGCATATGGATTACAAAGGGTATGTGAACTGGTGGAGTTTGTTAGGATATACATTCATGTTTTTATCTTTCTGTTATCTTTTCTGGAGTAGTTTTATTCGGTATGGTTTTTTTGTTACCTGGGCACAGCAGGGCAGCCATATTTTCTTAACATTGCTGGCAATGATGGCAGGAAATTTTCTTATGCTTATCCGGCAATGGATGTGTCCAGTCGTTTTATACCGAAAGCTGAAACAGGAAGGAATTTCGCATGAGAAAAAACCATGGCGTATTCATGCATTGGGTTATCGTATAGTGATGGTTGCGCTGATACTTCTTTATACAGTCGGTTTTGGGAGTGTTTTGTGCAGTATTGCAGCTGGTCACGATTATTATGATTATGAAGAGTGGCCGCAAGCTGCGCTCATGGAATACCAGGAATCACTTCCGCTTGCAACAATGGATGATGCTATGCGTTCGATGTTTTCGGATGCAGTGCCGCTAGAAAATGGAAGGGATGCTCGTGTTGTGACAGAGAAACGATTCATAGCCCCTGTGATGTGCATTATGGATGCGGAAGGCAGTTATCAGATTTCAGATGGTACACGGGTACAGTGTAATACGATAATTGAATATTATGAAACCAGAAGTCCGTGGATAGCACAGCAAATGGCAAAAGAACAATATAAATGTGATCAACGGCTGAAATGGTATCATTCTGAGGAAACACCGGAACTAGGTGTGGAATATGCCGTAGCATATAATGCATTCTGGCCAACAATATTGCTGGTAGAGGACAATAAATATGTAAAAATCCAGTTATCTACCACTGCTGATGCGTATTATAAACAGGTGAAACCATGGTGTTATGTGTATGCAGAGAGTCTGAAATGAGGTGACAGCGATGCGTGATAAAGAAAGAAAAAGGTATACCATTCGTATGTCACCGTGCCCGGTATACGATATCGCTGGAATGGAACAGTGGCTTAATGATATGGCAGCAAAAGGGCTCTGGCTCTGTCGCTATACCATGGGCCTTGCGGTGTTTGCAAAACGGGAACCGGCTAATTTACACTATCAGCTGGCGCTTTTACCCTATGAGCCGTTAATGGAAAAGGGGCTTCCTGCGGCGCAGGATGAAATGATTGTATTTTGTGAGGAATATGGCTGGCAGTATATCACAAAACGTGGACGGTTCGGTATTTTTATGACAGAAGATGAAAAAGCGCAAACCCTTCATTCTGATGTCCAGCTGGAATCGGCTGAATATGAAGAACTGCGACGGCAGGAGAAATCAGCATTTCGAAGCAATCTCTTATGGCTTCTGATTATTGCACCGTTCATGCTTTTTGAAAAGAACGTGCTGCTAAACTGCCTGAGTGTGGGAACCGAATTGTATTTACTGGTGTTTGCTGCCATGGCATGGCATGTAATAAACAATGCGAGGAATATCTCGCAGCTTCGCAGGCTGGAAAAACAGGTGCAAAGCGGGGAAAAACTTCGTACATGTCGGATGAAACTGCATCCGATGGCATACAGATTATATGCGGTAGTGCCGGTTATATGTTTTATCCTGCTGGTGGTATTGCTGACTGTGAAGCTGGATTCTGTGTATGAAAATCCTTCGCCGGGTTATCAGCCGTTAGCGGCTTATGCGGAACCGCTCCCGTTTGCACGGCTTAAAGACGTGATAGAGGGTGTGGATATTGATACCGACACCAACGACACCATCAAAGTAGAACATGATATTCTCGCCCCATTGATGCTGACTGTATCCCAGCACGACCGGTATCGTATGGAGGATGGCACAGCGAGAAATTATGGTGTGTATGTGCAGTACTACAAAATGATTCACCCGGCACTGGCTATGCAGCTGGCTAGAGAACAGCATAATGAGGATAAAGAACGCTGGGAAAAATATTATACCGGGTATACACTTCCAGAATTGTCTGTAGATTATGCTATTGCTTATAAAGCCGTTAACCCGAAATTGATTCTGGTAAAAGACCGTCAGGTGCTGGTGGTATCTCTGGATTCTTATGGAGAAGAAGCACTTCCGGTGGAAGAATGGAGCAGAGTATATGCCGACAGCCTGAAATAGCAAGAAAGGTAAAAGAAAGCAAAAGAATAACCCGCTGTATCGATTCACAAATAGAATCGGTGAAGCGGGTTTTGTATTATTATTTATTTCTTAAATGTGCCTAATAAACCACGGACAATCTGTTTGCCAAGTTCACGGCCAATGGTGTTGGCAGCCTGGTTCAGGGTTTTGTTGATGCTCTTTTCTACAGCGGATTGTTTGCTGCGGCTGGAGGAACTTCTGGAAGAAGTGGTTTTTCGGGTACTGCTCTGGCGATATGCTTTTTCGCGAGCGGCCTGTTCTTTTTCCCATTCTTTGCGGAGTGCGGCTTCTTCTTTTTCCTTTGCTTTTGCCTCGGCTTCCTGCTGTTCTGCCAGTTCCTGTGCTTCGCGCATATCCTCAATGATTTCGTAGGCCGATTCACGGTCAATCACCTGACCGTATTTCTGATGCAGAGGGCTGGCAATGATAGCGGCCTGTACATTCTGCTCTGGTGCCGCTTTCATAGAACTGCGTGGCGGCATAATATTGGCTTTCTGCACGATGGACGGTACTCCATCGGCATCTAATACAGAGATTAATGCTTCGCCCACACCAAGTGCCTGTAAGGTTTCCTCGGTGTCAAAGGCCGGGTTTTCGCGGAAGGACTGTGCTGCTGCCCGTAAGCCTTTCTGGTCTTTCGGGGTATAGGCACGCAGTGCATGCTGTACCCGGTTACCAATCTGGCTTAATACGCTGTCTGGCAAATCCGACGGCTGCTGGGTAATAAACCATACGCTTACGCCTTTGGAGCGAATTAAACGAACCACCTGTTCCACTTTATCCACCAGTGCTTTTGGTGCATCGTCAAACAGCAGATGGGCTTCGTCGAAGAAGAATGCAATTTTCGGTTTGTCTAAGTCACCGGCTTCCGGCAGCATTTCGTATAATTCGGATAACATCCATAACAGGAAGGTACCGTATAAAAGCGGATGCTGGAACAGTTCCTGACATTCCAGAATATTCATAGCGCCTTTGCCCGATTCATCCCAGTCAAACCAGTCTTCTAATTCCAGAGCCGGTTCGCCGAAAAAGATATCGCCGCCTTCATCTTCCAGTTTTAAGAGTGCACGCTGAATGGCACCTACCGACTGGCTGGAGATATTGCCGTAAGTCAGTTTATAATCTTTGGCATTATCGCCCACATACTGCACCATACTGCGCAGATCTTTTAAATCCAATAATAATAAACCTTTTTCATCGGCAATGCGGAACACAATGTTTAAAATGCCGCTCTGGGTATCGTTTAGGCCAAGCAGACGGCTTAATAAATCCGGCCCCATTTCGGAAATGGTGGTACGCACCGGATGCCCCTGTTTGCCATATACATCAAAGAAACGGACAGGATATGCTGTGTAGGTGAAATTTTCGATGTGCATATTGTCAATACTGCGGCGAATATGTTTGGTTTCTTCGCCCTGCATACACATACCGGTTAAATCGCCTTTGATATCGGCCACAAATACCGGTACCCCCATCTCGCTGAACGATTCCGCCAGCACTTTTAAGGTGACCGTTTTCCCGGTACCGGTTGCCCCGGCAATAAGCCCGTGACGGTTTGCCATGGATGGTTCCAGATAAACCGGTGCCTCACCGGTAGCCAGCCAGACTTTATGAGATTCCTGCAGATACATATGAATACCTCCTTGAGGAAATAATTTCTGCTTTTATTGTAGCACAGCATAAAAGGCAGTGTCTATCAGCAAATCGACTGTGTACGATTATAAAAAGCCTGCGTTATTTCCAGTCTTCATAGTGCTGTGCAAACATACTGCCGGCATGGAACAGTGCAGGGAGCATATATTCTTTATTAAAGCGGATAATCGGCAGACGTTCCAGCGGTGTCATCTTCATATGTCCAAGAGTTTCCTCCATAGTACGCAGACATTTTACAGCGCCGTTTCCGGTACCGCCGGCGCAGGCCACCAGCATGCATCGTTTGCCTTCCAGATAATGATTGGTGAACGGTTCACAGCGGCGCATTCTATCCAGAAGTGCCTTCATGTTTTCCGACATATCGTGCCAGTAAACCGGAGTAACCAGCACAATTGCTTCTGCGTTCTGAAAAGCTGCATAAACTTCTGCAAAATCATCGTTCAGGATGCATTTACCTTCCGACAGGCATGTGCCCCAGCCATTGCCGCAGCGTTTACACATCTCCATGCGTTTGCGGTTTAAATGAATTACTTCGGTTTCTTTACCGGCAGCTTCAATGCCGCTTACAATCTGATTTTTTGCAGATGCAGTGAGCTCATCCATATTTGGACTGGACCATACAACTAAAATTGCCATAAAAATTCCCTCCTGATAGATGAATAAAAAATGATTTGGAGTATAAATTATTATGTGTTTAAAAGATTCTGTTAAATTCAATGTAGCATAGAGCATATTACTTGTCAATAAATCGGGAAAGGATGGATTCAACCACAGGTTGAATGAATTTCGGGAAAATTTATTTGCTATTCTGTTACAATTGCGGTATAATCAATCCGTAACAACTGAATACGGGGATGTAATGGTTTCGACGGGGGATATGCGGTAGCCCGGGAAGCGAGCCAAGGTCGCGCCAGCTTGTAAAACGGTGCACTTAAAATTAAACGCTAAAAATAACAATTTAGCTTTAGCTGCCTAGTTGCAGTTAACGCTCTGCCTGCTGTGTCTGCGGTGCGGGACAGAGTGTCACTCTAGCGGACTACTGTTTCGCCAGTGCGGGGTAACGAAACAGGAAACTTACCTGGCTGGTCAGCAATAATCCTGTTTGTGGGAGTACTGCTGACGAGATGAAATCACAAACTACGCTCGTAGATGCCTGGGGTGTCGGTCTTTCGGACAGGGGTTCGACTCCCCTCATCTCCATAAAAAAGGGAGCTCTGATTTTTCAGGGCTCCCTTTTGCAATCTTATCTCGACCGTGTATTGATATAGTGCGGGTGCAGTTTGTCGTACATGATTTTCTGGCTGGTGTATAAGCCGTAGTAGCCGGAGAATACATAGCTGACGGCGCAGGCTACGCAGAACAGCAGGGCACATTCATGGCCAAACAGTTCCACGCTGAACAGCACGGCTGCCAGCGGGCAGTTTACTACACCGCAGAATAGAGCAATCATGCCGATGGCAGCGCCCAGTGCCGGGTCAAGCCCTAGAAGAGATGCCACCACATTGCCAAGTGTGGCGCCCACAAACAGCGACGGTACAATCTCGCCGCCTTTAAAACCGGCCCCCAGTGTCAGGGCGGTAAACAGAATTTTCAGTAAAAAGGCAAAGGGCGGGCAGTCGCCTGTCAGTGCCTGCATAATCATGGCGGCTCCGTGACCGTTGTAATCCCGGGTGCCAACCAGTAGCGTCAGTGCTACAACAAGGCAGCCGCCTGCAAAAATACGGATATAATCGTTTGGAATGTATTTGCGGTACAGCCGCATAGACTGGTGCATGGCAACGCAGAATAAAATGCTAACCAGGCCGCACACAATAGCTAAAACAATCACTTTCAGAAACACAAATACAGAGAGCTCCGGTGCAGCAAGAGCCGGATAAACAGCGTCGGAAATTTGCAGTTTCTGAGCAATGCCGTAAGCTACCGAAGCGGATACAATGCTTGGTACAAATGCGCTGTAGTGAATCACGCCGATGGTGATAACCTCCATACTGAATACCACAGCGGCAATGGGAGTGCCGAACAGTGCCGCAAACACAGCGCTCATACCGCAGATAACAATAATGTTGATGTCGGTATCTTTCAGGCCGAATATACGGCCCAGAGCTTCACCCAGGCTGCCGCCAATCTGTAGAGCTGCGCCTTCACGACCGGAGGAGCCGCCAAACAGATGGGTGATCACACTGCCAATGAAAATCAGAGGTGCCATACGAACCGGGATATGCCCTTTAGCCTGAATGGATGCCAGCACCAGATTGGTGCCGGGGTCGTTTGGTAATCCTACGATGTGATACATCCCCACAATCACAAGGCCGCTGAAGGGCAGCAGAAAGATGAGCCAGTCGCTGGCCTGGCGGGTTGTTGTGGCCCAGTCGATACACATATGGAACGCTACGCCGACAAGGCCGCAGATGATGCCGGTAATGGCACCAAATATCAGCCAGCGTAAAAACCACATTACATAGAGACTGCTGTATTGAAACTGAAACTGTAATTTTTTCTTTACGGACTTCCAGTCCGGCTGCTGCATCATGCTAATCACTCTTTTTCGTTTAATTCTCTATTGTTCAGTATATCGGTATCGGGCTGCTGGTGCAATGCTAAAGTCTGTCTGCATAAAAAATATGTATAAAAACTGCATAATTTTGTACGGATTTTTATTCAGATACTGGCAGGGAATGGCATTGTGATGTAAAATACATACTAGAGAAACATAATGATAATTCAGGAGGCTTATTTATGACCTTATTAAATCGTGTTGAGGAAACCGTTGCATATATTCACACAAAAACAGAAATGAAACCGGAAACTGCCATTGTGCTGGGTTCCGGGCTGGGGCAGCTTGGTGAGAAACTGGAAGATGCGGTTGTGATTCCTTATGAGGAACTGCCGCACTGGAAATCCAGTACAGCGCCAGGGCACAGCGGAAGATTACTGTTTGGGAAACTGGGCGGCAAACAGGTGGTTTGCATGCAGGGGCGTTTGCATTACTATGAAGGTTACAGCATGGAGGATATTACCTATCCGGTGCGTGTTATGGCGAAACTGGGTGTAAAAAATCTGCTGCTGAGTAATGCAGCAGGCGGTATCAATACAGACTTTGCTCCAGGCCAGCTGATGCTGATTACCGACCATATCAATTTTCTGGGCCGCAATCCGCTGATGGGGCCAAACGAGGCAGACTTCGGTGTGCGTTTCTGTGACATGAGCTATGCCTACCATCCGGAACTGCGCCGTATTGCGCTGGAAGCGGCAGAAGAACTGGGCCAGAATCTGGCACAGGGCATTTATGTTGCAACAACCGGGCCAAGCTATGAAACACCGGCTGAAATCCGCATGTTCCGCCTGTGGGGTGCCAGTGCGGTAGGGATGTCCACCGTGCCGGAAGTGATTGTGGCAAACCATTGCGGGCTGCGTGTGATGGGCATTTCCTGCATCACCAATATGGCAGCTGGTGTTCTGGATCAGCCTCTGACAGAGGAAGAAGTTCTGGAAACCGGTGCAAAATCCGGTGCTGCATTCCAGGCACTGATGACTCGTATCGTAGAAAAACTGTAAGGAGTGATTCACAGCATGAATACAGCTGTTACGGCAGCCGCTGCTGCGGCCATTGTGATTGCCAATCTCTTTGCACCGAATCTGCCGGTGCCGCTGAATCTGGATATTCCAGCCATTGTAGCAGTGGAGAAGAATCCTTACGCACAGTTATATTATTATGAAGCCGACAAACAGGCACGTTACGAGGCATATCAGGCACTGCATGCCGACCTGTCTGCCGATGAGGTGGTGTGGCGCGTGAATGCAGGGCTGGATTATGGATTTTATACAAATATTGAGCCGGTAGCCGATGTAAATGCACTGCCACTGATTGTAAACAAATATCATCAGCTTCCGGCAGATTATGTACCTGCCGATTTAGCAAAGCTGCCGTCTGGCCGCCTTGCCACAAAAGATACCTGTGCTGCATTTAACGCCATGGCAGCGGATGCCCGCAAAGAAGGGCTGCGGATTTATGACACCTCGTCTTATCGCTCCTATGCTTTGCAGAAGCGGTTGTATAACGGCTATCTGCAGCGGGACGGAGGCAATGTGGAGCTGGTGGATACTTACAGTGCCCGCCCGGGACACAGTGAGCATCAGACGGGCCGTGCCATCGATTTATCCGGTTCTTTTGGCTCGCTGAATGACTTTATCCGCACACCGGAAGGGCCGTGGGTGAACGATAACTGCTACAAGTATGGCTTTATTGTGCGGTATCAGCAGGATATCGTGCCGCTGACCGGCTACAAATACGAGCCGTGGCATATTACTTATGTGGGCGTGGAGGTTTCCACGGCCATGCATGAACTGGGCATTACCTGCCTGGAGGAATATGTGGTAAAATATATTGACCATCAGCCGTCTGTGACGGTATAATAAACGCGTATCGGAAACTGTCCGCGGGAGCCTGTGGCCCTGCAGGAGAAACCAGTTTTCGGATACGCAGGATTAAAATAAAAATGGGAGAGCCACCTGGATCCGAGAACGACCGGGATGGATGACAGGAAAGAATGTACCAGAGTTGTCCGGCAGGTTCACCATGACCATGCAGACAGCTCTTTTTCTTTGCTTCATTTGGGCTTTGCCGCAAAACAAATGAGGTGAAACATGATGCAGAATCAATTACAGGATGAACTGCAGAAACAGACAGACAATCTGGCAGAACAGAACAGAAACCTATCAGGAAACGTATCGGAAAAAGTGTCAGGAACAGCGGGGCATAATCGAGGCAGCGGTTATAAAAAACAGCGTATTACCACAAGACAAATGGCTGTATCGGGGATGCTTGGTGCAGTGGCTATTGTGCTCAGTGTGACAGGCCTCGGGATGATTCCCATGCCGTCACTGGCGGGCAGAGCCACCATTATGCATGTGCCGGTTATACTGGCTGCTGTTCTGGAGGGGCCTGTGGTGGGTGCCTTTACCGGATTTATTTTCGGGCTGTACAGTTTTATGACACCGGTTGGCGCCATTCCTGCCGACCCAGTTGTGCGAATTCTGCCGCGCATCTTAATCGGGGTAACGGCGTATTACACCTATGTGCTGTTCCGTCGTTCCCGCGCCGGGGTTGCGGCCGCTGCCGTTATCGGCACACTGACCAATACCATCGGTTATCTGGGGCTGGCGAGTTTCATTGGCTATCTGCCGTGGGCGGCTTCGCTTACGGTGATGCTCATACAGATGCCATTTGAGATGATTCTGGCTGTAGCACTGCTGCTTGTGCTGGATAAAGCGTTTATACGTAGAGGATGATGAACATTGTTACTGGCTTTTGATATCGGGAATACCAACATTGTAATCGGTATTTTCCGCGATAATGAACTGCTTGCCGACTGGCGCGTTGCCAGCGACCGGCAGAAAACACATGATGAATACGGGCTGCTGGTGCAGCAGCTGTTTCAGACCAGCAACCTGAAACAGGAGGAAGTAAAAGATATTATTATTTCCTCTGTTGTGCCGAACCTGACGGATGTAATTAAACGAACCTGCGAGCAGTATTTCCATCTGGCTCCGATGGTGGTAGGGCAAGGGCTGAAAACCGGCATGCCGATTCGATACGATAATCCGAAAGAAGTAGGGGCAGACCGCATTGTAAATGCTGTGGCCGCCATTGAAGAATACGGGGCGCCGCTGATTATTCTGGACTTTGGTACCGCTACCACATTCTGTGTTATCAATGAAAAGGGCGAATATCTGGGCGGCGCTATTGCACCGGGAGTGGGTATTTCGCTCAATGCCCTGGTGGAACGCACTGCACAGCTGCCGAAAGTGGAAATGGTAGTGCCGGAGAAAGTAATCGGCAAAACTACAGTACATGCTATCCAGAGCGGTTTGCTGTACGGTTACTGCGGTATGGTGGACGGTATGGTTCGCCGCATCGCTGCGGAACTGAATCTGCCGCTGAATGAAATTAAAGTAATTGCCACCGGCGGGCTGGCGGAAGTGATTCATGCCAACAGCGAAACCATTCAGATTATTGACCAGATGCTGACCTTAAAAGGGCTGCTGCTTTTATATAACCGCAATGAAAAACTGCACAGCCGGGCAGAGCAAAACCGGGAAGAAAAGGGTGACTGCTGATGCTGGATGTATGCTTACTGGGCTGCGGCGGAATGCTGCCGCTGCCGAAACGGTTTTTAACATCGCTGCTGGTGCGTCACGGAGGCAAAAGTATCCTGATTGACTGCGGCGAGAGTACACAGGTGGCGCTTCATCTGTGCGGATGGAGCGTAAAACAGATTGACCATATTCTGATTACCCACTTTCACGGTGACCATGTGGTGGGGCTGCCGGGTTTACTGATGACCATGGGCAACAACAGCCGCACGGAACCGGTGCACATCTGGGGAAACCCGGGGCTGAAACAGATTCTGGACGGCCTGCTGGTGGTATGTCCGCAGCTGCCTTTCGAGGTAATCTGCCATGATGTCACCGAGACGAAGTATCAGTTTATGGCCGGGGAAATTCAGGTGCAGGCGGTGCCGGTGGAACACCGGGTGCCTTGTCTGGCCTATAGTTTATCGCTCTCTCGTGCCGGAAAATTTGATGCGGCACGGGCAAAAGCGAAACAGATTCCGCTGCAGTACTGGACACCGCTGCAGAAAGGGGAAATTATCATCGATGGTGACCGCACCTATTATCCGGAGGATGTGCTGGGAGCCCCTCGAAGAGGGCTGAAACTGACCTACGTCACCGATTGCCGTCCGAGTGAAAAAATTGTGGCACTGGCGCAGGACAGCGACCTGTTTGTGGCCGAAGGGTTGTATGGTGACCCGGAAAAACAGCCGGGTGCTGCCGAAAAAGGGCATATGGTATATGCAGAGGCTGCCGCTATGGCACGGGATGCCGGTGTGCGTGAACTGTGGCTGACGCATTACAGCCCGGCGATGCTGAATCCACCGGAACATCTGCACATTGCAAAAGAAATTTTTGAAAATACGCACTGTGGTGATAATCTGATGACCACAACCCTGAAATTTGACGAGTAAAGCGGAAGACAGTTGAGCCGGAAGCAGCGCTATGAAATATGGAAGCGCAGAAAACAGCTTTGTGAAAAAAATTCCGCAGAGCTGTTTTTTATTTTCCGGCACCGGGTAAATATTGTATAGGATTGAATCAGCAAAGGGGATTATAAATATGCATAACACTAGAAACATTCAGGAAGATATTATTTATTTAGGCGCCAACGACAGACGCCTGGCTTTATTTGAAAACCATTATCCGATTCCAAGAGGCGTTTCCTACAATGCCTACCTGGTACTGGACGAAAAAACCGTTCTGCTGGACACTGCCGATGCAGCCGTTGCCGACCAGTTTTTTGACAATCTGGCTTACGGTTTAAACGGCCGTCCGCTGGATTATATTATTGTAAACCACATGGAGCCGGACCACTGTGCCAGCCTGGGTCGTCTGCTGGAAGTTTATCCGCAGACAACCGTTATCTGCAACAGCAAAACTTTAACTATGATTCACCAGTTTTTCGGCAAAAATATTGAAGACCGCGTGATGATTGTAAAAGAAGGGGATACCTTCAGTTCCGGCCGTCATGTATTTACCTTTGTGATGGCACCAATGGTACACTGGCCGGAAGTAATGGTAACTTACGATACTACTGATAAAATTCTGTTCTCTGCCGATGCATTCGGCACATGGGGCGCACTGAACGGCAATCTGTTCAATGATGATGTAAACTTTGACCGTGAATGGCTGGAAGATGCCCGTCGTTATTACACCAACATCGTGGGCAAATACGGCCCGCAGGTACAGGCACTGCTGGGCAAGGCTGCAGGGCTGGAAATCCGTATGATTTGTCCGCTGCACGGGCCGGTTATCCGTAGCGATTTCGGTTACTTCCTGGATAAATACCAGAAATGGAGCACTTACGAGCCGGAAGAAAAAGCAGTTATGATTGCCTATGGTTCTATTTATGGCGGTACTGCAGCAGCTGCCGATATTCTGGCAAACAAACTGGCAGAACGCGGTGTAAAAAACATTGCGGTGTACGATACTTCCGCCACCCACTCGTCCTACATTCTGGCCGATGCGTTCCGCTGCAGCCATCTGGTGTTTGCGAGTTCCACCTATAACAACGGTATTTTCTCCAGTATGGAGCATCTGCTGCACGAACTGAAAGCGCATAATCTGAGCAATCGTACTGTAGCGCTGATGCAGAATGGTTCCTGGGGGCCAAACGCCGGCAAACAGATGCGTGAACTGCTGGGAACCATGAAAAACATCAATATTCTGGACGGTATGGTAACCTTCAAATCCCGTCTGGCTGATGAACAGCTGAGCAATCTGGATGCACTGGCAGATGCTATCGTTGCATCGATGGAATAAAAACTGCAAGAAACAGGCATGTTTAAAACAAAAGAAAACATGGTAAAATAACTGTAAATCAGAACAAAAAAGGAGCGATTTTTATGGACAACTATAAATACGAATGCCCTTGCGGCTACATTTATGACCCTGCTGACGGTGACATGGAAGCCGGTATTGAACCTGGCACACCATTCTCCGAACTGCCAGAAGACTGGGTTTGCCCGCTGTGCGGCTTAGGCAAGGAAAATTTCTACAGACACTAATTCAGGCAAAAGCATCTGGAACGGAAAACTGCTTTCATACAGGCGGTTTTCCGTTTTTTATTTTTAAAATATTCTATTGTGATAGTATTGACAAATCTGTTCTATTGGGATAGACTAATAATGTAGTATTCTATTGCAATAGAAAAGCAAGGGGCGATATCGCATGAAAGAAATCAAATTATATGATAGTGAACTGAATATTATGGAATATCTGTGGCGTGTGCAGGAGGCATCGGCAAAAGAGATTGCTGCGGAAATGGCAGTGCAGGTTGGCTGGAGCAAAACAACCACTTATACTGTTTTAAAAAAATGCGTGGATAAAGGTGCTGTGGAGCGCAGAGAACCGGGGTTTCACTGCAAACCGTTAATCAGTCGGGAACAGGTGCAGGAATATGAAACCCGGGAACTGATTGACAAACTGTATGGCGGCTCTGCTGACCGGCTGGTGGCTTCACTGCTAGGCGGGCAGACATTATCCGGGCAGGAAATCGATAATTTAAAACGGCTGATTGACCGTCTGGAACAGGGGTGACCGGCATGACATTTTTGCAGATAAGTGCAATGGGTGCGGTGCTGACTGGTCTTATTGTTTTGCTGCGTAAAGCCGCAGGGCAGAGGCTGCTGCCGGGCTGTTATCTGGCATTATGGGCGCTGGCAGGTGCACGGTTTCTGTTTCCGGTGAATATTTCATCGGCCTTCAGTGTGTATAACCTGTTTGCAATACTGAAACCAGACAGCACAACAGTTGTTTATGAGCAGATACCAGGCACTGTAAATGGTGCATCGCAGTGGATAGATGACGGCGGTACAGCAACTGCCGGGGGGGCAGGTCTGGACTGGCTTTTTGTTCTGTGGCTGACCGGTGCGCTTCTCTGTTTTCTGTATATGGTGAGCAGTCACTGGCAGTTTCGCCGATGGTATGCGGCTTCTCTGCCGGTGGAGGATAAATTTGTGAAGCACTGGCAGAACCGGCATTCATTGCGCAGAAATTATCAGATTCGAAAGAGCCGGATGGTGCAGACACCGCTGACATACGGGCTGTTCCGTCCTGTAATTCTGCTTCCGGCTGATAAGGTCATGCTGGAAGAGGAACTGCATCTGGTGCTGCTGCACGAATGGAATCATATCCGTCATCTGGATGTGCTTTGGCAGTGGGTTCTAGTAATAATCTGCAGTATTCACTGGTTTAATCCGGCGGTGTGGGTGATGCATCGCTTCTGCCGTCAGGATCTGGAACTGTTCTGTGATGCTGCTACAGCCAGAACGCTGTCAGCGGTTCAGAATCGCAGCTATGCCATGCTGCTTTTACAGCAGGCAGCCAGTGTCAGGCGCCCGGTGCCTGTGTTCAGTTCTTTCCGGTTTACCGGCTATCAGCGCATGGAGGAGAGGATACAGGTGATTATGAAACCGAAAAAATTCAGCTGGAAGATAGCAGTGATAACCGTATGCCTGTTTTGCGCAGGAGGCATCGTATTTGCCACATCAGCACAGGCGGAAGAAAATCATGCGGATGTATGGATGAATGCCAGTCCGGCAGAAGAACATGTATGGCCGGTAGCATCAGAAGATGCCAAACTGACTCTGGCCTATGGCACGCGGCAGCATCCGGTGACCGGTGAACTGCATAAGATTGACCATATCTCCATTGGCGGGGCTGATGCCGAAGGCAGCGCTATTCTGGCTGCGGATGATGGCGTGGTAAAGGATGCAGGCTATGATGCGCGGAAAGGAAACTACATTCTGATTGCTCACGATAACGATACGGAAACCTGTTACTGGCACTGTGATAAACTGCTGGTGGGAATCGGAGGAACAGTTCACGCAGGAGAGGCCGTTGCCACACTGGGAAAAACCGGGGATGCCACCGGGCCGTGTCTGAGCTTTGCCGTGTATCAGAATGGCAAAGCCTGTGACCCCGTTGCATGGCTGGAAGGCCGGGAAGAATCCGAAAGAACCGTGCAGCAGCCGGCAGACGAGCGGGAAACTGAAAAATAGAAGAAACCTGATTCAGGTGCTGTATGTTTACAAACGATTGACAAAAAATTTTTCAAATGATACTATGAAAAACAAATGTATGAAAACAATTTAATATGGCTCCGGCTTTTGTGGCAAATGCGCGACCGGACTTCACAGTTTCAAAAACTGAGGCTATGAGGAAAGACACGCATTCTTGTTCTGCTGAACAAGGGAATCAGGTGAAAGTCCTGAACACGGCCGCAGAATCATCGCTGCGATTATTTCGATGATTCTGCGCGCAGTAGCTGTAAGTATGGAGTGCATTCTTTTTCTGCGAAAGCAGGTCATTGGTGAACAACTGAGAAGGCGAAGAATGTGCAATGATATCTGAATTTCAAACGGATATCGGGACATACAAGTCAGAAGACCTACAAATGGAGATGGACGCAGGTATTTTTGTGATGCTCTGTGTAATATCTCTATGCCTGAAATGTGTACAGAAGCGGTGGCATTTATGCTGTCGCTTTTTGTTTTTTGTAAGATAAGTTTTGCTGATTTGTCGGAGAGATTCCCGTTGCCGGACAGCACATTCGGCAATGTTTTCCCGTGTGAACGGTTCCATATAGAAAGAACAAGTCAAGGAGGCACAAATCGTGAAACAGTTTATGAAAAACAGAAAAGCAATCGCCCTTGTACTGCTGATTGCCATGATGTTCAGCATCATGCCGACAGCCGTGTGGGCAGAAACAACTGACAACAATCCAGATACAACAACAGCTTATGTGACTATTGTAGACCAAGGCATAATTGTTATGGCACACCAGAAGGTGACCGTAACAACGAGCAGTGCTATTATTGATGATTTTTTAAAACAGGCACATGAGGATTCGTATGAAGACGGTGCTTCAGCCGGATATGCCACTTCTAATGGTTGGCTTAGTAAACTATGGGGTGATACCAGCGGTAATTTTGGTTACTGGCTAGAAAATGTACCTGCTAACAGTTTAACAGATAAGGTATCTAATAATGCATATATAGTAGCTGCCATTAATCAACATATATATAGTCATGAGGAACCATGGCGAGACACCTACAGCTATTTTAATGACGATACTGCTGTAATTGAAAACGGTCTCGCATTAGAACTTGAATTGCATGGAAGAGAATGGGCTGATCCGTATCCGCTTGCAGATGCCGTTATCACCATTGACGGTAAAGCAACAGGTTATACTACCGATGAAAACGGCAAAGCGGTAATCGCGTTACCGGAACTGAGCCAGTACGATGAAAACTGGAAGTTGCTGCCGGAGACACATATTGTTTCCGCCATTGCACCGACAGGAATAACAATTGTTCCACCGGTTTGCGAAGTAACTGTAAAGCCTTATTTAACAGAAGAGGATATTGCAGCAAATGAGACAGCTGGCAATGCCAGCAAAGTGTCGGCAGCGTTGTCTGCTATTCAGCTAAACAGCCCGTTTGTTGTGAAATCTAATGATAACCTGCTGAATACGATTACTTCTCTGGTAAATGATGCTGAAGTGGTGAACGATGATGCAGTTGCGATTACCTTCGACGCAGTGTCCGGTATTATTGACAGCAACGGTGTTATCATTGCGGACAGTGAAAAAGGCGCATATTCGGTTCCGTTCCAGCTGACTTGCGGTAATGTAACCAAAACAATCGATGTTCCGATTATCGTGAACGGTCTTCTGGCTGATAGTGATAAACTGCTGAAAAAGATCGCAGCCGGCTATACAGCAGCCGATAACAAATGGAATGTTATGGACATGGGTACCTATACCAGACTGTATGGCACATCCAGCCTGACAGCTGCTGCAAAGCAGAAATACATCAACACCATAATCGAAAACGTACAGAAAGGCAATTACGGCGAAAGCGATTATGCGACAGCGGTGATTCTGCCGCTGACTTCTATTGGCGTGGATGCTTCCCGTCTGTATCCGGTAAACAGCAATACACCGGTAAATGCACTGACAAAACTGGCGAATACAACACCATACATCAGTGAATGGTCTACGCCATATACTTTAATGGCTTATAAGCAGGGCTATGGTGCAGGTGCTAACGAAAAAGAACTGCTGACTGGGTTACTGGCATTACAGAAATCCGATGGCGGCTGGGGCTCTGTTGACCCTACCGGTGAAACACTGGCAGCACTGGCCTTTTATAAAGGTGATGAAGATGTCGATACTGCAATTAAAGAGGCAGTAGACTATCTGGAAGCACAGATGCGCACCGATGGGGTATATACAGACGGCCGGAACGGCTACAATGCAAACTCCACTGCAATGGTAGTTATCGGGCTTGCAGCTGTGTATGACACATTAGATTCTGACGAAAAGGCTGTATTTGATAAGTCCGTTGAAGGCTTATTATTCTTTGCAGTCAATGACAACAGCGGTTTCTGGAAAGCGCCGAATGTAACAACTGTAAATGCGAAAGCTACTGAACAGGGCTTCCGCGCTTTAATTGCAGCTTCTCAAGTGATGAAAACCAGCAAGGCGTTCAATGTGTATGATTTTAGCGGCAATACATTAACGCCAGGCCGTGCCACCGGTACCGGTGAGGTATCAAAACCATCGACTCCGTCCGGCAGCAGCAATGTTACCGTAACGGTCAGCATTAAAGGCTTAGACGGCTACTGGCTGAAAGATAAATCGGTAACCTTAAAAGATGATGCTACTATGTACTGGGCGCTGGTGGGTGCGATTAAAGGCAGCGGCATTACCCAGACCGGCGCGGCAAACGGCTATGTAAAAGCTATGACATACAATGGCAGCGAACTCGGAGAGTTTGATTACGGCCGCAATTCGGGCTGGCTGTATAAAGTAAACAACACACTGCCGCAGGTTGGGCTTTTACAGTACACCGTGAAAAACGGCGATAAGATTGAATGGTACTACACCAGAGACTGGACAACCGATTCTCTGGCAGGCGGCCGTGTAAACGATACTGATAAAAAAGCAGCTGCATCGGTGGATGAACTGCTGGACAAGCTGTTAAAAGATCTGGGCAGTCTGGATGACATCACTGTGGAAGATGCTGAAACGATTGCCGAAATTCGTAAGGCTTATGATGCTTTAACCGATGAACAGAAAGCGCTGGTAGAAGGTTATGATGACTTAGTGGCAGCAGAGGCTATGCTGGAGGCGTTACTGGCAGAGCCGGAAGAATTGCCGTTTACGGATACGGATAATCACTGGGCAGCAGGGGCCATTCAGTATGTGTATGAGAACGGGCTGCTGCGCGGTGTATCAGATACAGAGTTTGCTCCGAATGCAACCTTCAGCCGCGCTATGCTGGTAACAGTGCTGCATCGTCTGGCTGGTTCGCCGGCATCCAGCGGGTATTATCCGTTTGCGGATGTGCGTGATACAGCGTGGTATGCAAACCCGGTAGCGTGGGCACATCAGAATAAACTGGCAGGCGGTATAACCGAAACCCGGTATGCGCCGAACAGCCCGATTACCCGGGAGCAGCTGGCGGTCATGCTGATGCGCTATGCACAGTATCAGGGCTGCGACACTTCCGACACCATCCGTCTGGTGCATTATAAAGATGCCGACCAGGTGTCCGGCTATGCAGAAACAGCGGTGAAATGGGCGGTATCGACAGGTCTCCTGAAAGGCCGCACTGCAAATGAACTGAAACCGCAGGGCACTGCAACGAGAGCAGAGGTAGCGGTTATCCTGCAGCGCTTTCTTGCAATGTACGATTCCGTTGCAGTATCGGATGTGTAACAACATAAAAATTTAGAAATCATTTCTGCGGGGACGGCTCTGTTCCCGCGGGTACATAACCGCATTATGAAAAAATTTTATTTTTACGGAAGAGAGGATATACCGGATGTTCCAATTTCAGAAAATAAAACAGATAACAGCAATCATTTTGTGTATTACATTTTTATGCAGTATACCAGTTTCGGCGTATGCTAGCGATACAAAACCGCTTTCGGCGGCAGAGGCGGCGGAATATGGGAAAATCTGCAGTGCCATTGATGATTTAGCTGTGCAACTTGTAAAAACAACACCGCAGGCAAGGCCGGGCAGCATTGGAGGCGAATGGCTGATTCTCGGCCTTGCCCGCTCTAATGAGGACGTATCGGCAAAATATTATAATCAGTATTATGCAATGTTGAAAAAACTGGTAAAACAAAAGAAAGGAATTCTGCATCAGCGCAAATATACAGAGTATTCCCGTACCATTCTTGCTTTAACGGCTATGGGGAAAAATCCGGCTAAGGTAAATGGATATAACCTGCTGACTCCGCTGGGCGATTATAAATCAACAGTACAGCAGGGAGTAAACGGCGCCGTGTTTGCACTGCTGGCACTGGACAGCGGCGACTATCCGGTTCCGAAACATAAAACGGCAAAAATAAAGGCAACTCGCAATTTGTATGTGAATTATATTTTAGGAAAAGAGCTTTCCGGCGGTGGATGGGCTTTCAATGGAACTACTGTGGATGTGGATATGACGGCGATGGTATTACAGGCGCTGGCACCATATCAAGATAATAAAAAAGTCGGTGCTGCAGTGGACAGGGGCGTTCAGAAACTGTCTGCCATGCAGAATAAGCAGGGTGGTTTTACCGCATATGGTATCACAAGTGCTGAATCTACAGCACAGGTCATCGTTGCACTTACGGCATTGGGCATAGATTTAAACGACAAACGGTTTGTAAAGAATGATAACAGCACCGTGGACCATCTGCTGCGCTATTACCAGAAAGGCAAAGGATTTGTGCATACGATTGGCGGAGAAACCAATGCTATGACCACAGAGCAGGGGTTTTATGCGCTAGTGGCGGCCGAACGGTTTTATGCCGGGAAGAACAGCCTGTATGATATGACAGCGGAAGTGCAGATAAAAAAATAAAGAGTTTCAGCTTTGCCTGCGAGGAAAGCTGTAAAGAGAGGGAGACAGATATGATATCGCATATCAAAAAGAAACCGTATTGCAAAGTGGGGCTGATGGTTGTTTTATTGTTTGTATCCATCCTGTTTAGTGGATGCAGTCAGAATCATCAGATAGCGTTAGAATCTGAAGTGCAGTGCAGTATTTCCATTTCCTGCAGTACAGCGCTGGAACATGCGGAGCAGTTACCGGACGGTGTATTGCAGATGCTGCCTGAGGATGGCTGGATTCTGGAAGAAATAACTGTGCCGATACAGGAAGGAGATACCGTATTTGATGTACTGCTGCGTACGGTGCTGGAGAATGATATTCATATGGAATATGTGGATACCCCTGTGTACGATTCTGCTTATATCGAAGGTATTGCCAATCTGTATGAGTTTGATGCAGGTGAGCAATCCGGCTGGATGTACAGCGTAAACGAGGAGTTCCCCAACTATGGATGTTCTTCATATCAGGTGAAGGATGGCGATGTTATCTGCTGGGTCTATACCTGCAATCTGGGGACTGATGTAAGGGGAGAAACGATATGACCCGGGATGTTTTTTCCAGTTATCATCCGTTGGTGAATCTTTGCTATTTTGTGCTGGTTTTGCTTTGTACAATGTGTTTCTGGCATCCGGTTATTTTGTTGATTTCTTTTGGTTCAGCCGCAGCTTATGCCATGCAGCTGAATGATGCGAAAAAAATGAAGCAGCAGGTTATGGGACTGTTGCCTGTAATGCTGATAGCGGCAGTATTAAATCCGATGTTCAACCATAAGGGGGCTACAGTGCTGACCTACTTGCCCAGCGGTAATCCGCTGACACTGGAAAGCCTGCTGTATGGTCTGGCTGCAGCTGTTATGCTGGCAGCAGTAATCCTGTGGTTCGCCTGCTATACAGTGGTGATGACCTCGGATAAGTTTATTTATCTGTTCGGGCGAATCATTCCGGCACTGTCGCTGGTGTTATCTATGATATTACGGTTTATACCGAGATGTCAGGTGCAGCTGG
>JAFQEO010000020.1 GCA_017399005.1 Peptococcaceae bacterium
TATAGGAAAAAAGTTATCATGTCGTCATAAATCGCATGGTTGAGCGAAATTTTCGTCATAAAGTCGTCATATTATCGTCATGTTATCTTGAATTTCGTCATGTTTTATTTCATGCAGATAATAAAATACGCCAAACATATCTTTTTTACGTTCAATTCCAAGCCGTTGCAGTTCTTTGCCAAGGCGAATATTACTCACTGGTTTTTCGCCGTTTTCGGCACACCAGTGCTGATAGTTCTGGTACAGTGTTTTGGCATATACTTTGCCGTCGGCATCTTTTACATAGTGTTCTTCGATAAACAGCTGATAAAGGTCCTGCCCGGCAAAGTAGCCGGCGGTGGTTTCGCGCACTGCGGCAGGCGGTTTTAAGCCGTGTACGGTATAGCGGTAATAGCCCTGGATGAGCCAGTACAAAATGGCATCGGCTTCTTCTAATAGTTTATCCGCCAGGTCACGGTCGATTTCTTCTTCGGTAAGATGGTTGCGGAATGGAATTACCACAATACGCCGCCGGATGCCCTCATCCATGGCCTGCAGGTTTGGCATGTGGTTGGTGGAAAACCACAGGGTATAGGTTGGTTTATATGCAATGCTTTCTTTAAACAGAGTTCGGCAGGTAATAACTCCGCCGTCGGTAATGGTTTTCGCCAGGGTTTCGTTTAAAATGCTGTTTCGGCCAAATTCGTTGGAATACACAAAACGGCTGCCGCGAATGCGGTACAGCTCTTTGCTCATATCGCTGTCTTTGTCACCAAACCGGTTTACCGATAACACCGAAGCTTCGATTTTGCTGGCGTAATCACCGGCGATTGCGGCCAGTGTATTGATAAACAGTGATTTACCGTTGCGCCCTTCGCCGGATAAACAGAAGATTTTCTGCTCGCGGATATCACCGGTTAAAATGGAATAGCCCGCCGCCCGGTTCAGATAATTATATAATTCCATATCCCCGCCTGCGCATTCTGTTACAAACTTTATCCAGCGAGGGCAGCGTGGTTCGCAATCCGGTTCCGTTCCAAAGGCGGAAGGGTCTAGGGCTGCTCCTGCTGTTTTTGTGAAATACTTGAGATGGTCGTGCATCAGGTATACCTCATAATTCCGGAGGTCGATGTGGCCGTTTCGGGCATGAAACAGATAGGGGTCGGCATCAAAGGCATCGGGCGATATTACTACGGATAACGCCGCCATATTGAGGCAGTTTTGCAGGGTACTCATATTGCCGGCTTTTACCCGTTGTTTTTCGATAAGCGGCAGCTTTTTGTAATCGCCCTGTTCGGCAGCGTACTGGGCTTCTGCCTGATAGGAATATTCCAGCCCCAGCTTTGCAAGCTGCGGTACGATACAGGCGGTATCCTTTACCCAGCAGGTTTTATGAAAGCAGTACCATTCTTTTTCGGCTGCACAGTAGCGCAGTCCGTTTTGGAATAAATCTAAAAAACGGCGGGCATTGCCGGTATCGTTCGCCGGATACTCTTTAATCGGCACTTCAATTTCCCCATTCGGCTCAAAAGTCTCCATAAGCGGCATATAAAACATAATCGTCTGTTCCTGTCTGACTGGTTTGCAGCTGGTGTTTTCCTGCGCTGATTCCTCTGTCAGCACTTCTTCTGGCTCTATGGATTCTGTGTTCATAGCATCGTCCCTTCTCTCGTGTATCATAAGTCTGAAAAAATGTAAAGTGTACAGGAGTATAACATAGAATCTATGGAAAAGAAATACTTGAAATGTGAAGATTTGGTTAAGATTAACCATAAAAAAGAGCGATCCGGTTTAAAATCCGAGTCGCTCTATTTTTGTATTTATGGTTATTTACGCGTTGGCCAGTTCCTGCTGCTCCAGCTGTTTAATATCGTCGATAGAGAGGGAAGGGTGTGCTGTGTATTCCTGTATACATGCTGTTCTGAGGCGGTTTTCATCAATTTTTCATTGTAATTCGTGCATAATTTCTGCATAATAGAGGTAAGAAGTATGAAATGCATGTATGTGGCGTTTTATGTGCAATTCTGTATATAAATTCTATATACAAGGGAAAAGAAGGTGAACGGGTATGATTGATCATTTACAGACGATTATGGAACAGAATGTAATCTCGGAGTTTTTTCTCAAGCAGCCTGCGTTACTGCTGCGCAGAGCGGAGGGGCAGTACGAGGATTTAAAATACGGCATGGTGGAGCTTCTGGAGCGCGAAACGGCCTGGAGCTGTGACGATGTGTTAAAACTGTGCGGCGAAATCTGTCCGCACTGGTATGGAGAATCGCCGGAAAAAGGATGGCTGGAGTATGCCTACTGGTATATCATCAGCTGGTCGTATCCGGATAGTGTGAAGATGGAGTTTCCGCAGGAGTTTGAGCCGGGCGTGAACTTTTTTATCCGGGTGCTGCGCTGTATGCTGGATTACACGCTGGCGCACAAGGAGTTTGATCCGTTTACTGATTTTGAATTTCTGGATGTATCGGCTATGCCCGATAATGTGATTAAAGAGGAATACGAGCGCTTTTTATTCTATTTCCGCAAATATTATCTGTATGAGCTGATGTATATCGGCAAGGAGATTTTCTTCTTTAACACGCTGAGCCATATTGCTGGGGTGCATTATGTGGCTATGCATGTGGCCCGCCAGCTGAAAGAGGCCGGTGTACCGATTGACCTGCCTCTGGTATCGGGTGCTGCGGTGGGGCATGATATCGGCAAATTCGGATGCCGTCCGGAGGAGATGCGCCGCATTGCTCACCTGCATTATTATTACACCGGGCAGTGGTTTGATGAAAAAAACATGCCAACCATTGCACATATTGCGGTCAACCATTCCACATGGGATTTAGAGCTGGAAAACCTGCCTCTGGAATCGCTTGTGCTGATTTATGCCGATTTCCGGGTGCGCCGGGAGGAATGTGATGCGCCAAAAGAAAAAATGGGCATCTTTACGCTGAAAGAATCCTTTGAAATTATTCTGAGCAAACTGGAAAACGTGGATGCGGCAAAAGAGCGCCGTTACCGTTATGTATATGCCAAATTAAAAGACTTTGAAAACTATATGGAAAGCCTTGGGGTAAACACTGATTTCTCCAGTCGCCATCTGCAGCCGAAGGTGCACAGGGATATTGCCCTGGTGGATGCACAGCAGGCTATCACCAGTTTTAAATTTATGGCAATCCGTCATAATATCTGGCTGATGGAGTTTCTGAACACCGAAACCTCTTTTGGTACATTGCTGGAGGCGGCCCGCAGTGAAAAAGACTGGAAGAATACCAGGGCCTACATTCATATTTTTGAAGAGTATTACACCTATATGACCCAGCGGCAGAAGATTATGACACTGAATTTCCTCTATGAACTGCTGATGCACCGTGAAGGGGATATTCGCCGTCAGGCCGCTGCGCTGATGGGTAAAATTATTGTGCGTTACGATGAAATCTATCGCAAGGAGCTGCCGGCGGATGTGGTTCTGCCTGTAGGGCAGACTACTTCGCTGAGCCTGTGGCAGAAATATCTGAATATTATCGTGGTGCCGGACCATAAAATTACAGAGCGGCACAAACGCTGGATGGGCTATGCCCTGAAAAACATGGTAACTGTGGTGCTGGATGATCAGGCAAAAGATGAACGGTATGATTATCTGGATGTACTGCTGTATTATTATCATGATTCGCACTGGGATGATGAAATCTGCTTTATCCTGATGGATACGCTGATTTCGGTACCGCTTCGCCGCTGCGAGCCGCACCAGATTCAGGAACTGCTGGATTTCACAAAAGAAAGTCTTGCCCGGGATAATCTGGAGATTCGTGCGGCAGCACTGCGGTTTGCGGCCTATCTGGCATCCCAGCCGGGGCTGTTAAACAGCCAGATTCGTCAGATTGTGGATATGATGGAGCTTATGCCGAAGGAAACGCTGCCGGTAGGGCTGCGGTACAATCTGCGGAAAGTTTACGAAATTCTTGGCTGTGAGGCTGCTGCTCAGCCGTTGCAGCTTACTGCGGAGGAAGAACAGCAGGCTGCGGCCGAACTGTTCCTGGAAAACCAGAAGGTTGCCACTCCGTGGATGCTGAAAATGACCAATATCGATTTCCTGATGGAAGCGGCACAGCATGGCTCTATTTCGCTGTTGCAGGTTGCCAACCATCTGTCCAACATTTTAAAAGTGGGCGAGCGTATCAGCGTGCGTCACAGAGCAGGGCAGGGGCTGGTGGATATTGCTCCTCTGCTGACTCCGGAACAGCGCAATGAGCTGGCTATCGAGCTGACAAAAGGGCTGGAAATCGGCGAGTACGAATTCTCAAAATATATTCCGGAATATCTGGGGCAGATTGCCTTATATCTGCCTCCGCAGGAACTGGATGAAATTGTGCAGGAACTGAAAAAACTGCTGCGCAATGCCAACAACCGGGTGGTATCGGTGGCGCTGAACACCCTGGGTGTGATTCTGGAGTATTATCCGGCGTATCAGGAACGCTACGGCGAAACCGATGAACACCTGAACCAGCGGCGCCGCAATATTCTTGGCATGCTGCTGAGCGGTCTGTCCAGTTATGATGAGGAAGTAAGCTCCGAGGCCTTTATTGTACTGGGGCATCAGCTGTTTGGTTCTAAACGGCTGACACTGGAGCAGAAATACGACATCTTTTTCCTGGTGTACAAACGTATGCTGATTCTGATTCACGGCAAAGAGATGAGCGGTCTGGCATTTTTCAACCGTGCCGGTTCGCTGAACCATATTTACCGTTTTATTTCTGATTATTTAATGGATCACGAACGCTTTGATGTGCCGGAATTAAATCGTATAGCATTCTTCCCGGGCACCTTTGACCCGTTCTCATCCAGTCATAAAGGCATTGTGCAGGAAATCCGCAACCTGGGATTTCAGGTGTATCTGTCGCTGGATGAATTCAGCTGGTCCAAAAAAACACAGCCTCGTATGACCCGCCGTCAGATTATTATTATGTCGGTGGCCGATGAGGAAAATGTGTATCTGTTCCCGGATGACATTCCAATTAACATCGCCAATGACGGTGACCTTGCAAAACTGCAGGGCATTTTCCCAGATAAGGAAGTATACATTGTGGTGGGCAGCGATGTGATTTTAAATGCATCGAGCTATAAAAACCAGCCGCATCCGGGGTCCATTCATCAGTATAATCATGTGGTGTTCCGCCGGGCACAGGGGCAGGTAGGCGATATGACCGAGGAAAAAGAACGGCAGATGGAGGAAATAATCCGCAGCTCGGTAAAGGGCGATTTAATTTATTTAACGCTGCCGACCTATCTGGAGGATATCAGCTCCACCCGAATTCGTGAAAATATTGACTGCAACCGGGATATTTCCAACTTAATCAGTCCGCTTGCACAGAATTATATTTACCATTACGGTCTGTATTTGAGAGAGCCGCAGTATAAACCGATTCTGCAGGCAAAAAATATCAAATTTGATTTCGTTACCGAGGAAAGTTCCCAGGATGTATATCAGCTGCTTGTGAGCTTTGCCCACAATGAACACATTATGGAAATTATGTCGGAGCACTGGGGCAAACCGGGCGCTATGCTGACACTTCTGCGCGATGAAAGCCAGAATAACAAAGTAATAGCATTTGCCCTCTCCTACACCATGGAGACTACCGATATGTACAACATCTTCCAGGATGCAGATATAGTAAGCTGGCTCAGAAACCGCACTTTTGGCAAAATTGCTGTGCTGACCGGCATTTATCAGCTGCCGGATGCTCCTGTGAAAAATGCAGAGCAGTATCTTTTAACCGAAACACTGGCCCATTATCTGGAGCAGGACTACGGCTATGCCATCTATCTGGGGAAACCGGCAAAAGAAACTGAAGATGTACTGCGCCGTCAGGGCTTTTTACAGGCTGCTATGTCGATTGCCCCGAACGTGCTTTATGTGGTGGATATGCGCTCGCCGCTGACTCTGCTGAAAAACATCGAGACAACGATTAAGGAGCCGTTTAACCACAGCGAACGTCTGCTGGCCGTGGTGGAACAGAGCCACAAACGGCTGCAGGAGGTTATGACTACCCTGTATCCGGGCAATCTGGTGTTATCTATCGATGCCGGCATTATGCATCACAAAATGCTGCAGAAAATCACCCGGGCCAACCATGTGCCGAACGAGCCTCTGCCGGTGCGTAAACTGGGTAAAAATATGTGCGTGCCGTTTGGCAAACTGCTGCGCGGTATGGTAGTGCCGAATACCGTTACCAAAACACTGCACAGTGAAAAGGTATACGACGGCGATATCAAAACTTTCAGCATTCAGAACTTCCCGTTTTATTCGCCGCTGGAAAATCAGGTGCGTACCATCAAATCCTTTAACCGGCCGGTAATTCTGGTAGATGACCTGCTGCACAAAGGTCATCGTATCCGCGGGCTGGAGCCGATTCTGCGCAAAGAGGAAGTAGAAATTGACCGCATGGTAGTGGGTATTTTATCCGCCAGGGGCCGTGACCTCATGGCTGTGCGTAACTGTCCGGTAGAAAGCGCCTACTTCCTGCCGCGGCTTAAGGGCTGGTATGTGGAATCTACGCTGTATCCGTTTATCGGCGGCGATATGGTGGAGCGCAATGCCGAAACCGATGCCAACCTGATTCCGTCGATCAACTTTATTCTGCCGTATGTAGTGCCAAGCTATATGCGTGATGTAGAGCGGGATGCTCTGTATTATTTCTCGCTGACCTGTCTGCAGAATGTGCGGGATATTTTAAAAGTGCTGGAAGAGGAATATCAGACACTCTTTGGCCGTCGCTTAACCCTTGGCCGTCTGGGTGAGGCCATCATCTCGCCAAGATGTCCGGATAGAGGAAATTGTGGAAAATATGATAAAAACATTGCCGCTTCCGTTTATGTAGAAGACGACATTCAGAAACTGGTACGCCTGCAGAGTATCATGGCGTAAAAAAATGGCCGCTGTGAAAAAACAGCGGCTTTTTTATGGAAAACGATATAAATTTGTGTTTCGATATGATATAATAAATAGAATATGTTGCTGAACCTGATTTTGAAAATCAGAAAAAACCGGCATTGCGGTAATCGGACAGTAAAGTGAGTGAGGAAGCATGAAACCGTACAACAGAAAAGAACATATTGTTTCAGGATGCGCTATGGCGCTGGCAATTGTGCTGGCGGTTTCGTCCATTCTGGATATTCACAGTCACGCTCATCAGGAGAGCATTATGCCGCTGGTAAACAAGATTATCATATCGGTCGTGCTGTTCTGTGTGGTGATTGTTTATTTTCAGTATAAAGAGAAAAAGTATCTGATGAAGCTGTATCAGAGAATCAGGCTGCAGGAGAAAATGATGCAGAGTGCGGTGCAGAACAGTAATGCGCTGATTCTGATTTATGATCTGAAGCGGGATGAACTGCAGATTATGAATCCGCAGAAGAGTTTTATTGACCTGCCGGATTCTATCAGCAATGCCAGAGATGCACTGGTGGATTATTTGAAGGAAACACCGGATATTTCGGGACAGCTTGCCTATATTTTCCGCCGCATTCAGCGTATGGAACAGGAAGAGGTTTTTGGGCTGCATCTGCAGGTGCAGGGGATTCTTCGAACCTACCAGCTGCGTGTAAACAGTGTGCGCGATGCCGGAAACGAAATTGTATATACTGTGGGGGTTCTGGAGGATCTGACAGAGCAGGAGCATCTGAAACAGCAGGTGCGTATGCGTGAGGGTTTTCTGTTCGGGCTTCTGGGCTTTATCGGCGTGGATTTGAATGAGGACCGGATTCTGCATGTTTCGGAGAAGCTGTCTATGTTTTATCGGGAGGATATGTCCTTTACCGAATTTATGGATTTGCAGATTAAGCATAATATTGCGGTGAATCACCGCAGCTATGTGCAGGAGAATATTAATACCGAGCGGCTGCTGCAGAACTATCACGATGGTATTCTGGAACTGGATCTGGAATATCAGGGGTATGATGCACAGGGGCAGATTATCTGGCGTGACTGTGAAATTCACCTGAATCAGGACTGGCAGACAGGGAATGTGATTGCCTATATCGTACTTAAAAATATAGAGGATGATAAACGCAGGGAGTTTGTGCTGCTGGAAAAAGCAAGCCGGGACTATCTGACCGGGCTTTACAACCGCGGCGGTGCCGAGGAACTGATTGACCAGTATTTGAGTGAGATGGCTGGTAAAGAAGGTGTAACCAGTATGTTCCTTCTGCTGGATCTGGACAACTTCAAACAGCTGAATGATACGCTGGGGCATCAGATGGGTGACCGGGCACTGCAGGAGGTGGCCGATGTGCTGCGCAGTCATTTCCGTGAGTATGATATTGTCTGTCGTCTGGCTGGTGATGAGTTTGTGGTGCTGATGAAAGAAATGCCGCAGGAGGCTATGGACAAAAATATGCAGGCGCTGCTGAAAAAAATTGAGCGGGAGTACTGTGTGGGTGATACTGCGGTACCGCTGTCGGCATCGGTAGGGGTATCTATCTGGCCGGGGCATGGCGGCAGTTTTGATGAACTGTATCGCAAAGCGGATGTGGCGCTGTATCACGCCAAGGAAAACGGTAAACGAACCTATATGATTTATCAGGATGACTATTCACAATCCTACTGATGTTTGAAAGATGTGACAAAGATTCAGAAAAGAAGGTGTATTCTGCATAATGACAGAGAACAATATGAAATCGGAAGAACTGGGACAAGATGCTGCTGATATGGCTACACCGAGCCGCAGCAGCCGGAATAAAAAAGAAAAAAAGCAGAAGTCGGCGGTGCGTGAGCTGCTGGAGGTTGTGGTAGTTGCGCTTGCGCTGGCTGTGTTTATTAAAACCTGCATTGCCGGTAACTACTGGATTCCGTCGGCATCGATGGAACCTACGATTGAAACCAACGACAAAGTCATCGTAACCCACTTCAGCTACTGGTTCCAGGAACCGCAGCGCGGAGATGTAATCGTGTTCAAGTATCCGGAAGATCCGAAAAAAGATTATATCAAACGCTGCATCGGCCTGCCGGGGGAAACAGTGGAATTTAAAGACAGCTGCCTGTATATAAACGGCGTGCTGGTGGACGAACCGTATCTGCCGGAAGAACTGGAATTTGAGGATTACGGGCCGGTAACCGTACCGGAAAACAGCTATTTTATGTGCGGCGACAACCGGAATCATAGTGCTGATAGCCGTGTATGGGGCTTTCTGCCGGATGAGTTAATCATCGGTAAGGCACAGGTGATTTACTGGCCGTTTGCACGCTGGACAACTCTGTAAACTACAACAAAGCGAAAAAAGACAAACAGAAAAGAGGATGCATTATGAGCAGACTGGAAGAACAGATTGCTGCATTGTCTGAATCGGATTTTAAACGATTATACGATATTCTGCAGTCGGCAGAACAGAAAATGAAAGGCGGTTACTCCTACTCCAGCGAGATTTACTCTCTGGAATATGAATTTCCGTTTTCGGCAGCAGATTTAATGGACCTGGACAGCCTGACAGCGCTGGCACGCAGCGAGGCAGAACGCCGCAATCTGGTGTAAAACAAAATAGTGATAGAATCTCTGAGGCGATAACCCGTTGCCTCAGATTTTTTATTGTGAACAGATGCCGGATATAGTATAATAAATTGTTAAGCAATTGATTTCAACAGTAATGGATTCCGTTTAAATTTTGTACAAGATGCAGGAGGATATTATGACAAGCGCTCTGAGTAATAAAAAACCGGGGCCGCGCACGTTTATCATCGGTGCTGCGGTTCTGCTGGCTCTTCTTCTGGCGTTGGCCTTTTCTGTGCTGACAAGCACTGCGCCAGCTGACAAAAACAATGAAGAAATGATGACCATCACCATTGAACAGGGGGAAAATGCCAATCAGATTATCGGCAAGCTGAAAGATAACGGCATTATCGATAATGAACTGGCATTTAAGGTTTATCTGAAAACGCATGATGTGGGAAGCAAACTGAGAGCGGGCAGCTATCAGCTGAGCCCGTCCATGACAACCGAGGAGATTGTCAATGAACTGCTGACCGGTGTGGGCGAGATGATTCGCTTCACCATTCCGGAAGGCTACACTTTGCGTGATATTGCCGATTTATTTGCGGCAGAGGATATTATGACTGCCGATACGTTCTGGAATCTGGTGCGTACCTATGATATCAGCGAATATGAATATATGAAAGGCTGCCCGGATAATGACCATCGTCTGGAAGGGTTCCTCTTCCCGGATACTTATTTTGTGGCAAAGGATACCGCACCGGAAAAAATCTTTGCGATGATGCTGGAACGCTTTGATGAAGTGTGGAAAGAACTGCCTGCCAACAAAAGCGGGCTGTCGGCCTATGAAACTGTAATTCTGGCATCGATGGTAGAATCGGAGGCACGGTTTGATGAGGAGCGCGCTACAATTGCCTCGGTATATCTGAACCGTCTGGACATCAATATGCCGATGCAGTGTGATGCTACCATTCTGTATGCAATGCCGGAGCGTAAAACACAGCTCTATTTCTCCGATTACGAATATGATTCCATCTATAATACCTATCAGCATGCAGGCCTGACTCCAACTCCAATTTCCAATCCGGGGATGCAGTCTCTGCAGGCGGCTTTCCAGCCGGAGAAAACCGAATATCTGTATTATCTGTGGGACAAAAACGAGAATGACGGTCATGTGTTTGCAAAAACATACGACCAGCACCTGCAGAACCGTAAAACCTACGGATATTAATACGGTGCAGGCAAAGGAGTAACACTATGAAAGATGTACTGGATCTGGAACTGCAGATGTTCCTGCGCAATCTGCTTCCGGAAGAACATGAAGTGCTGCAGGAAATGCGCAGTTATGCCGAGGAACATCATATTCCGGTGGTAGACCCGGAGGTGGGGCATCTGCTTCACATTCTGACCGGACTTGTGCAGCCGGAGCGGATTCTGGAAATCGGTACGGCTATCGGGTGCTCTACAATTGCAATGGCGCAGGCTATGGAGCAGGGCAGGATTACAACCATTGAGCTGACTGAGGAACGGCACACTCTGGCGCTGGATTATTTTAAACGGGCTGGAGTAGCCGATAAAATTGATGCGGTGCTGGGTGATGCCAGAGAACTGGTTCCAGAGCTGAAACAGGAGTATGATATGATTTTTATGGATGCGGCAAAAGGGCAGTATCAGGAATTTCTGGATATTGCAGACCGTATTCTGAAGCCGGGCGGGCTTCTGGTGGCCGATAATGTGCTGATTAACGGCTGGGTGGTGAATCTGAACTATCCGCGTCATCGGCAGAAAACCATGGTGTACCGGATGAAAGCCTTTCTGGAACAGTTTAAAGAGAATACGCAGTATCAGTGCAGTGTGGTGCCTCTGGGCGACGGTGTTGCGCTGATTCGCAAACAGAAACAGAGAGTGGACGAACATAAACAGGCTGATTGAAAATATAGAGTGAGGCGGAAAAACGTGAACCAGAATAACAATATGAATCTGAAAACAGAAAATCCAGATAAAATAGAAAAACCGGAACTGCTGGCACCTGCCGGCACACTGGAAAAATTAAAATATGCGGTGCAGTACGGTGCCGATGCCGTTTACATTGCAGGGAAAAAATACGGGCTGCGTGCCTTTGCCGGCAACTTCAGTCCGGAGGAAATGGCAGAAGGTATTGCGTTTGCCCATGCCAGAGGCGTAAAAGTATATGTAACCATCAACGTATTTGCACACAATGCTGATTTTGACGGCCTGGAAGAATATCTGCAGGAACTGCTGGCTTTACAGGTAGATGCTATCATCGTATCGGACCCTGGCATTATCCGCATTGCCCGTATGAAAGTGCCGGATCTGCCGGTGCATATCAGTACACAGGCAAACAGCACCAACTGGTCTACCGTACAGTTCTGGAAAGACCTGGGCTGTGAGCGCATTGTGCTGGCGCGTGAACTGACACTGCCGGAAATTCAGGAAATCCGTGAAAAAGTGGATGTGGAGCTGGAAACCTTCGTACACGGTGCAATGTGCATCTCCTATTCGGGGCGCTGCCTGCTGAGCAATTACATGACTGAGCGTGATTCTAATCAGGGTCAGTGCGCTCAGGCATGCCGCTGGAATTATAATCTGGTTGAGGAAAAACGACCAAATGAATTTTATCCGATTCAGGAAGACGAACGCGGCACCTATGTGTTTAACTCGCAGGATTTATGCCTGCTGCAGCATCTGCCGGAATTAATCGAAACTGGTATCCGCAGTTTTAAAATTGAGGGTCGCATGAAGAGTGCCTATTATGTGGCAACGATTATCCGTGCGTATCGCAATATGATTGATGCATACTACGGCGAAGCACAGGTAAGCGGCGATATTCAGTTCTGGATGGACGAGCTGCAGAAAGTAAGCCATCGCCCATACACCACAGGGTTCTATTTTGGAAAACCGGAAAACGGCGCATTAACACTGGAATCCAGCCAGTATATCCGTCCGTATGATTTTATCGGTACTGTGCAGAGTTACGATGCCGAAACAGGCATGGCAACCATTGAACAGCGCAACCATTTCCGCACCGGTGATACCATTGAGTTTTTCAGCCCGCAGTACGGCTGGTTTGCACATACCATCACCGAAATGTACGACAAAGACGGCAATGAAATCACCGTGGCACCACATGCCCAGATGATTGTTAAAATGCCGGTAGGCCGTGAAGTGTACCCAATGGATATGATGCGCAAACAGGTTGGCGAAAAGTAAGCGAAACAGAAATACAATCGAATCAGAATTGAACCAAAAGTAAAAGCAGCGGAGGGTTATCCGCTGCTTTTTTGTATCGATTAGAGAAAATCCACGTGCTATGCACGTGGAGGGAAAGATAGCTTTAGCGTGAAGCATAAAAATACCTCCTGATATAATGAACACAAGCCCGCCAGCTTGAATCAAAAATCAGGAGGTATTTTTATGTCAAAAGA
>JAFQEO010000021.1 GCA_017399005.1 Peptococcaceae bacterium
TAGCCGACACCCCTGCCGAATGATACATAAATTATTCTGTTTGCAGTTCTACTTCGATATTTACCGGATTGTGGTCGCTCCATGCAAACTGCAAATCCACGGTTTCTGCGTGGTGCAGTGTCACATTTGGAGACAGGATAAACCCGTCGATTACATAAAACTGGTTGTTGTCCAGGTTTTCGGCATCGTATGGATGGTTCAGCAGACGGGAGGTTGGTACACGGTCGTCGGTAACATACTGCCAGCCTTCCGGCATCAGGGTTTTGTCAATTACGGCAGGCATAAAATTCTCGGTTTCTTTCAGCGGATAGGCTTCCGGATTTACCCCCGGCAGTACGGAGTTAAAGTCGCCGCCGGCGATAACATAGTTGCCTTTTTCGTATTCGTCTTTCATAATCTGTGCCAGTTTTGCAGCCTGCTGTGCTTTGCCCTGCCCGTTGTCGTAGGCTTCCAGATGCAGGTTAATCAGTACCAGTTCTTTATCGGTGTTTTCCAGCGGCATTCGTTCCACCAGCAGGCAGCGTTTCAGCTGAAATGCGCTGACCGGCCATTTGAAGGAACTGTCAAAGCCGATGCGTGTGGCGCCATCAGCAGGGAAACTGTTAAGTGTAAGAACACCGGATTCCACATGACCGATTGGCGGCAGCGGATACGGAATAAATTTTACGTTAAAGTTATAGGCAAATGCGCTCTGTACAGCGTGGTCCTGCTCAATGGCCTGTTGAATCTGTTCCGCCTGATTGATATAGAACGAGCGACGGGAATGGATATCCACTTCCTGCAGCAGGAAAATGTCGGAATTCAGTTCCGCTGCCTGTTCTGCCAGATGATGAACGGTATTCTGTACATGGGCTTCGCTTTCCTGATTCACGGTTTTACCGCCGTCCATAAAGAAATCAGCGGAGGCATCCAGCCCGCCGTAGCCGATGTTCCAGCTCGTAATAGTGAATGACTGGCCAGGTTTCAGTGTTTTTTCTGTTGTGCCGCTGATGGCTACCTCTTCTTCTGGTGCCGGTTTGTATTCGCTCGCCAGCAGCATTGCCAGCACAGAGGCAATCAGAAGAAGTACAATGCCAATAGTGAGGCCGATTTTGGTTTTATTTACATGACTCATACGCATTCCTCAATTTAATAATAATTTTAATAGTAAAAAATTCTCTATGCGGACATTATACCATTCTTTTTTAATTTGTGTTATACTAATCACATATATTTAAAAAAAATAATGAGATAATAGATTAGAAAAAATACAGGAGGTGTTCTGTATGAATCGCAAAGAATTTGCAGCGGCAGTAAAACGGCTGAACACCAGTCCGTGGCATATCCTGATTAATGATTCAGCGGACGGTGCTATGCAGCGTGGCTGTTATCTGGAAAACGGCATATGGAAGGTCTTTGAAAACGATGCAAAAGGCAGGACAAAAATTCTGTATAAAAATCGCTCGGAAGAAAAAGCCTTTGCATGGCTGTATCAGCTTCTGACAAAATCAGAAACATCGAAAAAATGGTATGAATTCTGGAAACGTTAATTGTGTAATGAAAATCAAGAGAGGTGACAGCCATGAATCTGGAACAGTTTCGTTATATCAAAGAGGTCGTGCAGTGCCGGTCGATTTCGAAAGCGGCCAAGCAGCTGTTTTTAACGCAGCCTACGATCAGCAATGCCATTCACAATTTTGAAGAGGAAGTAGGCTACAAAGTGTTCCGCCGGTCCAATCAGGGGGTAGCGCTGACCGAGGACGGCGAGAAACTGATGGGTTCTATCGAAATTATTCTGAATGAAGTAGACAATATCCGCAACTCCAAAGAGGGCGGAGACTATATTAACGGGGATGTGTATGTGGATGCATCGCCTACCATCTGCAGCACCATTATGCCGCGAGTGATTATCGCCTGCAAACAGGCGTATCCGGGTATTACGGTGCATGTAAAAGAAACCTTTCCGGATAAAAGCATGACTTCGCTGCTGGCAGGGATGTCCAATATCAGCCTGACTTCCTTTGTAGGTGTAGATAAATTTAAAAATCTGCAGGCAAGTCTGGGGATGCGCAACTTTGAGGCCGAACATTTACTGACGGAAAATTTTATGCTCTATACCAGTAGAGATAATCCGCTTGCCAGTGAAAAAGAGGTAGAGGTGCTGGATACTTATGCCTATCCGTGGATTATTCAGCAGGAAAACAGCTACGAGGAAAACTGCATGATTATGGGCGAGGATGAAATCTGCCCGAACAGCATTATCACATTCCAGGATAAGGACAGTGTAAAACAGGCTATCGCTGCCGACCTGGGTGTTGCTGTGATGGCCAGTTCTTTTGCCGGAGAGGAAGACCCGTATGTAACTGCCGGACTGATTCATCGTGTTGGTTTAACCGATGTGCAGCTGAATACCATGCATGTGCTGGTAACTCCTAAAAAACGCAGATTTACAACAGTTGAGCGCTGTTTCCTGGAAGAACTGAAAAAGTTTTATCAGAAACTGCAGAGAGAAGAATAAAAGCAAAATGCCGGACGATTGCCCGGCATTTTTGATTCTACGGAAAGAGATATTAATTTTGTGCTGATTTTCACGCAGAAAAAGGAAATTGAAGTGAAAATCCAGAATATATCAGACAAAAGAATTTTCTAAAAATATTTCGTGAACAGACAGGTGATTTATTTTGGGACATTTAGCAACTTTAATTACAGACCTTGCACTTTTGTTAGTGGTGGCAGGGATTACGACGCTGTTGTGTAAAAAAATCAATCAGCCGACGGTAATCGGATATATTCTGGCCGGGTTTCTGATTGGCCCGGTGGTTAGTTTTATTCCGACTATCGGGGATTCGGAAAATATAACGCTGTGGGCGGAAATCGGGGTTATTTTCCTGATGTTCAGTCTGGGGCTGGAGTTCAGTCTGCACAAACTGGTAACGGTAGGTACTACCGGAATTATTTCGGCGCTGCTGCAGATTGGCGGTATGATGATTCTGGGCTATGCTGCCGGGATTGCCATGGGCTGGAGTACGATGGACAGTGTGTTCCTGGGCGGTATGTTGTCGATGTCGTCTACGATGATTACCATCAAGGCCATCGAGGATTTGGGCCTGAAAGAGAAGAAATTTACGAAACTGGCCATTGGGACTCTGGTAATTGAGGATATTGTAGCCATTTTTCTGATGGTGATTCTGTCCACCATTTCGGTCAGTCAGGGGGTAAGCGGTCTGGAAATGGCCGGAACCATTCTCAAACTGCTGATGTATCTGGTTGTATGGCTGCTGCTGGGTATTTATCTGATTCCGTCCTTTTTGCAGAAAACACAGAATCTGATGAATGATGAAACCCTGCTGGTTGTAGCGCTGGGCATCTGTTTCGGTATGGTATGGCTGGCAGATGCAATCGGGTTCTCATCGGCGCTGGGTGCATTTATGGCAGGGTCGATTATGGCGGGTACCATTCACGGGGAACGCATTGAACATCTGGTAAATCCGTGCAAGGATTTGTTTGGCGCCGTGTTCTTCGTATCGGTAGGGCTGATGGTTGTACCGGTTATGCTGATAGAGTATTTTGTGCCGATTCTGGTTCTGACTCTGCTGACCATTATCGGGAAAATGGTGCTTTTAGTAGCAGGTATGATGGCCGGCGGCGAGGATCTGGAAACCTCGATGTACGGGGCAATGAGCCAGACGCAGATTGGCGAGTTCTCGTTTATTATCGCTACACTGGGCACAAGCCTTGGTGTTACCAGCGATTTTTTATATCCGGTAATTGTTGCGGTATCGGTGGTAACCACATTTACAACACCGTTTTTTATCAAACAGTCGGATAATGCCTGTCGTATTGTAAAAAAAGTGACACCGCAGAGTTTGCAGAATCTGGTGGAACGATACCGTGCGGCACGGCTTGAAGTGCGTGACGATGGGAAAGACCAGGACTGGAAACAGTTCCTGAAAGGGTATGTATCTACATTTCTGATTTATGGTGTTCTTCTGCTGGTAATTACAGAAATCGGGCATCTGCTTCTGTATCCGGTGCTGGTGGATATGATGCCGAATGCAACACTGGCGGCTTCGCTGACCTGTATTGCTCTTTATATTGTGATGGCACCGCTTTTGCCGCCGATGATGATTTTCCGTAAAAGATATTTTACTGCATTGTGGCTGAAGAGTTTTGCCAATCATCTGCCGCTGCTGCTGTTAATTGTGCTTCGCACGGGTGTGACGGTGTTCCTGGCTGTGCGGCCGGTACAGCTGATGTTTTCTGTACCGGGCTGGATTCTGCTTCTGGTAGCGGTGCCGCTGGTGATTTTTATCTCCCGTTCTGACTGGATGGTTGGCCGTTATCTGGAAATAGAAGCAAAATTTCTGTCGAACTTTAATGAAAAGAAACTGCAGGAACTGCACGAGAATAAACAGAAAGAAGGCCATGCATGGCTGGATGAACAGCTTCAGGTGGCGGAGTACATCTGCACATCGGGCAATGCTGCCTGTGATATGGAACTGAAGGAGTTACAGTGGGGCCGTATGTGGCAGGTAAATGTTATTAAAATTGTCCGCGGTAAAAAGCATATCAATATTCCGGAAGGCGACGAACAGCTTCATGCAGGCGATAAACTTTATATGCTGGGTACAGTAAAAGCGCTGGAGAATTTCAATTTATTCAATGAACAGCGTAATCTGCTTCTGGAAGGCGAGGAGGATAATGTTTCTCTGCATACATTTATCGCCAGTCAGGATGAGCTGGCGGAGGAACAGCAGCTGTATTCCTATGCTGTAACGGTAAAAAAAGGTTCACCGCTGGCTGGGAGCAGTATTCGCGAGTCGGGTATCAAATCTGTATGGAATGCTTATCTGGTAGGGATTGAGCGAAACATGATGCCGATGATGAATCTGAATGTGAATTTTGTTCTGAATGCCGATGATTTATTGTGGGTGCTGGGTTCGCAGAAAATGGGCGAACAGCTGGTAAAAAATGAGCTGCTGTAAGATTGCATAAGCTCTGCAAAATAATATACAGACGGTTATGCCATTACTGGACTAGCCGTCTTTTTTTTGATATAATGACCTTTATTTGATATTTTGAATGTGACTGTTACATGCAGTTGTTGTAGAACTTTTTATAGTAAATGAGAGTGAGGGGCAGAATATGGATTTATCGCAGCTGAATATGCCGCAGCGTGAGGCGGTGGAATGTACGGAAGGGCCGCTGCTGATTCTGGCTGGTGCCGGTTCGGGAAAAACACGGGTGCTGACAACACGTATTGCGTATCTGATTTATGAAAAACGGGTGGCACCATGGAATATTCTGGCCATCACATTTACCAATAAAGCAGCGCATGAAATGCGGGAGCGTATTGTGGCGCTGGTTGGGCAGGAAGGCGAAAAAGTCTGGGCCAGCACATTTCACTCCACCTGTGTGCGGATTCTGCGCAACGAGATTAATTACATCGGGTATGATACAAACTTTGTAATTTATGATGAGACAGACCAGCAGACGCTGCTGAAAATGATTCTGAAAGAACTGAATCTGGACGAGAAAAAATTCCCGCCAAGAGGCGCTGCTGCACGGATTTCCACCCATAAAAATGAACTGCGTACGCCGGCAGAGGCCCAGCGTGAAGCTATGGGCGATTTTGCCGAGGAAAAACATGCAGAGATTTATCGCATTTATCAGGAGCGTCTGCGGCAGAATAATGCGGTAGATTTTGATGACCTGATTATGCTGACTGTGCAGCTGTTCCGCGAGTATCCGGAAGTGCTGGAACGTTACCAGGAACGGTTCCGCTATATTTTAGTGGACGAGTATCAGGATACCAACCTGGCACAGTATGTGCTGGTGAAACTGCTGGCCGGGCGGTATAAAAACCTGTGCGTGGTAGGCGATGACGACCAGTCCATCTATCAGTGGCGAGGTGCGGATATCCGCAATATTTTGAATTTTGAGAAAGACTATCCTGATGCGAAAGTGGTAAAACTGGAGGAAAACTACCGTTCCAGACAATGTATTCTGGATGCAGCCTACAGTGTGGTTCGGCACAATGCCGGCCGTAAGGACAAGCGGCTCTGGACCGAGAAAAAAGAGGGTGGTCTGATTGCTGCCTATAACGGCTACACCGAGCGGGATGAAGCGTGGTTTATCGCACAGCAGATTCGAAACGGTGTAAAAGAAGGCCGCAAACTGAAGGATTATGCCATTCTGTGCCGTGCAACGGCGCAGTTCCGTGTAATTGAGGAAACACTAATCAAGGAATCCATTCCGTATCATATTTACGGCGGTCAGAAATTCTATGGCCGTAAGGAAATCAAGGATATTATGGCCTATCTGCGGATTATTGCCAATCCGTCAGATGTTATCAGTGCGGAGCGGGCGCTGGCCACACCGCGGCGCGGCGTGGGTGATACCAGCTGGATGAAGCTGGTGCAGTTTGCGCAGGAGAATCATCTGAACATTTCCGATGCGCTGCTGCGGGCAGAGGAAAGCACGGCAGGTAAAAAATATGCCATGATTATGGCACAGTTTGGCCGCTTGCTGGACACCTTCCGCATTTTAAGCGAGAGCCTTTCGGTGACAGCGCTGACACAGATGATTCTGGAGGAAAGCGGCTATCTGCAGGCAGAAAAAACCGTGGAAGCCGAATCTCGTATTGAGAACCTGAATGAGTTTATTTCCATTACAACGGCTTTTGACAATCGGGAAGATGCGGAAAATCTGACATTGTCGGCCTTTCTGGCGGAAGTGGCTCTGTTCAGTGACCTGGATCAGATGGATGCCGAGGAGGATTCGGTAACGATTATGACCATGCATGGGGCGAAAGGGCTGGAGTTTCCAGTGGTATTTGTTACCGGCATGGAAGAGGGGATTTTCCCGCACAGCCGGGCGGTTTATTCTCTGGAAGCCGATGAAATGGAAGAGGAACGCAGGCTCTGCTATGTGGCGCTGACCCGTGCCAAAGAGCAGGTGTATCTGACCAGAGCCGGAGAACGTATGCTGTACGGCAGAACCAATTATAATCCGCCGTCTCGTTTCCTGAAGGAAATACCGTCGCATCTGGTGTGGGATATGAACCGGGATACCATGAAACGGCATGCGGAAGAGCGAAAAGCCGGGCCAAAGGCGGAAACAAAACCATCTGGAATTACAGCAGCAGCGCAGTCGTCGGCTTCGGGCAGTGCTGCAGTGCCGAATACCGACTATCAGATTAATGATACCATTGAACATAAAAAATGGGGTCAGGGTGTGGTTGTCGGGGTATCCGGCAGCGGTGAAGACTTGTCTATCCGGGTGATTTTTCCGGAAATGGGCATGAAAGATTTATTTGTGAAGTATGCACCGATTAAAAAGGTGGAACAATAAAGCATTCATAAAACGTGTAAATAAAACGGACACTGGTAAAACAGTGGAAAACGAGCAAAATCAGAAGTATTTCTGATGCAGGAGGTGAAGGCAGTGGAAGAACAGCAGGCAGTACAGCGGCTGGAAGCGCTGAAGCAGGAGATCGCTCATCATGACAGGCTGTATTATGTGATGGATAATCCGGAGATTTCCGATTATCAGTATGATCAGCTCATGCGGGAACTGCTGGCGATAGAAGAACAGTATCCGCATCTTGTTGCAGAGGATTCGCCATCTCAGCGTGTGGGCGGCGAGGCACTGAAACAGTTTGACAGCTATACCCACAGAAATCCTCTGCTCAGTCTGATGAATGCCTACGGTACCGATGATTTACGGGAGTTTCATCAGAAAATCTGCAATGATTTAGGCAGAGAAGAAGTGGAGTATGTGGTGGAATATAAAATTGATGGTCTTTCCATTGCATTGTATTATGAGGATGGTGTGTTAAAAAACGGTGTCACCCGCGGGGATGGTATTACCGGGGAAGATGTGACAGCGAATGTACGCACGGTTAAAAATATTCCGTTGCGGCTGCAAAAGTCTCTGCCGGTACTTGAGGCAAGAGGCGAGGTATATCTGCCGAAAGCGTCGTTTGCAAGAATCAACGAACAGCGGGAACAGAACGGTGAAACACTGTTTGCCAACTGCCGCAATGCAGCAGCCGGTTCCATTCGTCAGCTGGACCCGAAAGTGACAGCACAGCGTGATTTGCGGGCGTTTATCTATACCATGATGCATGTGGAAGGGGCAGAACCGGAAACACACAGTCAGTGTGTCGAACTGCTGAAAGAAGCAGGGTTCACAACTATGGAAGCATTTGTAAGCAGCGACATCGATGCCATCTGTGATTATTGTGTATACTGGGGGGAACATCGCCATGATCTGCCCTTTGATATTGATGGTATGGTAATCAAAATCAATGCTCTGAAAGACCAGCAGATGCTGGGAAATCGTGCAAAAAATCCACGATGGGCGATTGCCTACAAGTTCCCGCCGGAACAGGGCGTAACCCGCATTAAGGATATTGCGGTGCAGGTGGGACGTACCGGTGCTGTGACACCGGTAGCCAATCTGGAACCGGTATTTCTGGCAGGAAGCACCATAAGCCGTGCAACACTGCACAATGAGGATTTTATCAGGGAAAAGGATATCCGCATTGGCGATTATGTGGTGATTCAAAAAGCCGGGGAAGTTATTCCGGAAGTGGTGTCGGTGGTGACAGAAAAACGAAACGGCAGTGAACAGGACTACGTATTTCCGCAGAACTGTCCGGTTTGTGGTGCAGCACTGATTCGTGTGGAAGGGGAAGCCGCATGGCGCTGCAGCGATTCTATGACATGTCCGGCACAGGTACGGGAAGGGATTATCCATTTTGCCTCCCGGGATGCTATGAATATTGAGGGGCTTGGCCCGGCAGTGATTACGCAGCTGCTGGATGCAGGGCTGATTCAGAATGCTGCCGATTTATATTATCTGCAGAAGGAACAGCTGCTGACGCTGGACCGCATGGGAGAAAAATCGGCCGATAATCTGCTGAACAGCCTGCAGACAAGCAAACAGCGGTCGCTGGCACAGGTTGTTTATGCGCTGGGGATTCGTCTGGTAGGGCAGAATGTGGCCAAAGTGCTGGCACGGAAATTTCCGACAATGGGTGCTTTGCGGAGTGCTTCTTATGATGACCTGGTGGTTATCGATGAAGTGGGGCCTAAAATTGCCGAGAGCGTAGTCAGCTATTTTGCGCAGGAGCGGCATAGTGCTTTTCTGCTGAAGCTGGCGGATGCCGGTGTATTTATGGGCAGTGATGAAATTGTGGAACAGCAGCAGGAAAAGGCAGCCTTTGCAGGGAAAACCTTTGTGCTGACCGGTACTCTGCCAACGCTGGACCGAAGAGAGGCAAGTGCATTAATTGAACAGGCCGGCGGCAAAACCAGCGGTAGTGTCAGCAAAAAAACCGATTATGTATTAGCCGGAGAGAGTGCAGGGTCAAAACTGACCAAAGCGCAGGAACTGGGAATCACAATTATCGATGAAGAAACATTCCTTCAGATGCTGAATGCATAGTAGATATACAGGAAATATACTGTAAAATGCGTTTCAGATATTGAAGGATTGATAAAAAAGTTGTATAATAGTCAGTTGTAATAATTAGGTAAGACATTAATAGATAAGGGGTGTAGTTATGGAAAGAGAAGTGTTGAGAAGATTGTGTTTGCTCAACCAGCTCAGTTTGACAGACACACAGAAAGATGACGTTATAAGCTTTTTCGCAGATCGCGATGCAGATACCGCTACGCTGGATGCGATTGATACAGAAAATGTAGAGAGAATGGTTCATGTTATGCCGGTTCTTACCGTTGTTCGTGAGGATAAAGCATCCCAGCCTTTCTCCCGTGAAGATCTCCAGGCAGGAGCTCCGGAAACCGACGAAGGTTACTGGTGCGTACCTCGCGTACTGGAATAAGGAGGGCAAGTATGAGTATTTATATGACAAAACAGGAAACAGCTGCGGCTAACGCAATTGTTACCGATGATATGTTCCTTACTACCGATATGCCTACCACAGCCGGCTCTAAAATGCTGGAAGGCTACAACAGCCTGTTTGAAGCAGAAGTGCTGACACGCCTGAAAGCTGCAGGTTATGCTGTTGCAGGAAAAACTAAAGTTGGCGAATTTGGTGCTGACCTGCTGGGTGAAACCTGCTACTTCGGCGCTGAGTATGAAGGGGAAGCGTTACAGTATCCGGCAGCACTGGCTGTAAAAAGCGGTGATGCAAAAGCTGCCGTTGTTCTGGATGTAAACGGTGCTCCAAGAAGAGGCGCTGCACAGAGTGGTCTGACTGCATTAAAACCAACATACGGCAGAGTGTCCCGTTACGGGACTATTCCGGTAGCATGTTCCGGTGAAACCGTAAGCGTGGTTGCAAACAATGCAGCTGACTGTCGTGAAGTATTCAATGCTATGGCTGGTCATGACAGCAAAGATGGTACTGCTCTGCCGGATAGCATGACCGATGCGGGCAAAGCGGCTGTTACAAAGAAAAATAAAGTGGTAGTACTGTCCTCTATGCTGAAAGGTACAAATGAAGAGGTTCAGGCAAAAATCGCGGCTGTTACCGATAATTTTACCAAAAACGGCTTCGAGGTTGTTGTAGCAGATGCTGATACCGTTGCTTATGCAGGTGCTGCCTGGAACATTCTGATGTCTGCAGAACTCTGCAACAATGTATCCCGCTATGATGGTGTGAAATACGGCTATCGTACCAGCAACTACACCAATATTGACGAGCTGTATACAAATTCCCGTACAGAAGCATTTGGTGAATTCCTGAAATCTGCGATTCTGTTCGGTTCCGAAACACTTTCTACCGAAAATTACAAAAAAGTTTACGATAAAGCACTGCGTGTGAGAAGAGTTATCCGAGACAATATGGTTGCTCTGCTTGCAGATTGTGATGCTCTGCTGATGCCTGCAGTGAGCACAATGGCATACGGCAAAGAAATGGTAGAAAACGATAAATATCTGCCTTACAAGGAAAACTTCTTTACAGCTCCTGCATCTATCACAGGTCTTCCTGTTGTAGTAGCAGGCGGAGTTCAGCTTGTTGGGAATGCCTTCTCCGAGGATTTACTCCTTGACCTGGCAGAACTTGTGTAAAGGGGGAAATAAAGAGATGAAATACGAAACCGTCATTGGTCTGGAAGTTCACGTGGAACTTGCAACCGAATCCAAAATTTTCTGCTCCTGCTCGGCACATTCCTTCGGTGCTGACCCGAACTCTCATGTATGTCCTGCATGCTGCGGGATGCCGGGGATGCTGCCGGTAGTAAACCGCCGTGTAGTAGATTTTGGTATGAAAGCAGGGATGATGCTGAACTGTGACATCAATCGTGTGACAACCTTCGATAAAAAAAGCTATTACTATCCTGACCTGCCGGGTGCATATCAGACCACACAGTGGTTTGCGCCTGTAGCAGTAAACGGCCGTGTGGATATCGAAACTTCTGCTGGTAAAAAAAGCGTTCGCATCAAACAGATTCACATGGAAGAAGACGCAGGGAAACTGGTTCACGATATCAGCGAAGGGACAACCCATGTTGACTTCAACCGTACCAGTGTTCCTCTGATTGAAATCGTAAGCCAGCCGGATCTGTCTAACGCAGAAGAAGTGGAAGCATATCTGATTCGTCTGAGAACTTTATTACGCTATGCGAAAGTTGCAGAGTGCGAAATGGCACACGGCACCATGCGCTGTGACGTAAACCTGTCGGTAAGACCGGAAGGCAGTGATGTTCTGGGTGTTCGTACCGAAATGAAAAACATGAACTCCATCGAAGCAATCAAACGTGCTATCGAATACGAAACAGCGAGACACATCGATGCCATTGAAAACGGGACAGAAGTTCTGGTTCAGGAAACCCGCCGCTGGGATGATGCCAAAGGCAAAAGTTATGCGATGAGAAGTAAAGAAACAGCCGGCGATTACCGCTACTTCCCGGATCCAAACGTTATGCCTGTGGTAATTGACGATGAATGGTTCAATACCATTAAAGCGTCCGTTCCGGAATTCCCAGAAGTAAAACGCGAAAAATATATCGCAATGGGCCTGACCGAATACGATGCGGAACGTATCAGCGAAAGTATCATGCTCTGCGAATGTTTTGAAGAAGCAAGCGAAGCGTGCGGCAATCCAAAAGAAGTTGTAAACTGGATTACCTCCGATGTAATGCGTATCCTTAATGCAAAACAGATGACCTATGAAATGCTGAATCTGGACAACAAAGCATTCGGGAAACTGATTGCACTGACTATGGACGGCAAAATCAGCCGTGCCAACAGCAAAAAAATTCTCAGCGCTATGTTTGATGACAGAACCATCGAACCTGAAAGCTATGCAGAAGCAAATGACATGCTGATTGGTGAACAGAATGACGAGCTGATTCTGGGCATTGTTAAAAAAGTTGTAGAGTCCGATCCAAAATCCGTAAATGACTTTAAAAACGGGAAAGAAAAAGCGCTGATGGCGTTATTCGGCAAATGCATGAAAGAACTGAAAGGCAACTGTGATCCTCAGCAGTTAAAAGTAATTCTGCTGGAATGCATTAACGGGTAATTTGTTAAAACACGCGAATAGCCAGTATATCCATTATGAATAAAGAATCGAGCCAATCCATGCGATTGGCTTTTTTCTTTGCCTGGGTATCGGCAAATTGGATTTGTCAGTACAGTAAATCTGTGATACGATAAAAGCAGAAAGAATTATGAGGAGGCGATGGCAAATGAAAAATACAACCAGATCTGCGATGATTGTAATTGATATGGAACGGGGATTTACAGAACCATCATCCATTCACTGTATTCGCACGGCTATGGATACGGTGCCGGCGTGTAGCAAAGCTATGCAGATGGCTCGTGAAAAGGGAATTCCTGTTTTTCTTGTGAATCGTATTTACCGGGCCGATGGCAGTGATGTGGAGGCAACTCGTTATCATACATGGGTGCAGGGTGGCAAGGCGATGACTCCGGGCAGCACCGGGCCGTTAAGCTATGAGATGCCGGAAGGCATGAAGCCGCAGCCTGGTGATTACACGTTAATCAAGCCTCGATTCAGTGCGTTTTTCCAGACAGAGCTGGATCTGATTCTGCGTCGTCTGCGTGTGGAAACGGTTATCCTGATTGGGACAACAACACCGAACTGTATTCGTACCAGCTGTTATGATGCTGTATCGCTGGATTATAATGTGGTAATTCTGCCGGAATGCTGCTCGTCTCAGACGGAAGAAATTCAGCGGGTCAATATGGAGGATATGGAGCGGGTTGGTGCAAAGCTTATGTCTCTGGACGAATTTGCTGCCTATGACAGCACAACCTGTCCAAAGCTGGTGCAGGATGTGCGAGATGCGGTGGAGCTGGATGAGACAAATCCGGAATGATGGAGTGAACGAAACATGAAGATAATTGCAAGAATTCAGAATGATTTTCCGGAAAAATTTGGAGTGCCGCGTCAGAGCGGATTGGTAAAAGCGCTGCAGGCAAGAATTGTATTTGAGCCCGAATATCGAAATGTGGAGGCTGTGCGTGGGCTGGACGGTTTTTCGCATATCTGGCTGATCTGGCAGTTTTCAGAATCAATTCGGGATATCTGGTCGCCAACGGTGCGTCCGCCGCGTCTGGGCGGAGAAAAACGGCAGGGCGTATTTGCAACACGGTCGCCGTTTCGGCCAAATCCAATCGGCCTTTCTTCGGTAAAACTGGAAGCGGTGGAGCTGGATGAAACACTGGGGCCTGTGCTGGTGGTTTCCGGTGCCGATTTGATGAATGGAACACCGATTTATGATATCAAGCCCTATCTGCCGTTTACCGACAGCCATCCCGATGCGGTCGGCGGTTTTGCAGATGCGTTTGTGGGTTACGGGCTGCAGGTGAATTTTCCGGAAGAACTGCTGAATCTGGTACCGGAAGAAAAGCGAGAGGCGCTTTTTGGTGTTCTGGCGCAGGACCCGCGGCCGTCTTATCAGAACGACCCGCAGAGAGTCTATGGCGTAGCATTCGGCTGCCAGAATATCCGGTTTCAGGTTACCGGCGAGGTGTTGACAGTAGTGGCCGTGGATACAGTATCATTGGAAAAATCCGGTTGTGAAACGCAATAAAGTATGCTATAATACTCTATCAGTAAAACTATTTGACCAACAGGAGCGTGGTATGTATGCAGGCAAAAGATATTATGACAAGTGATGTAATCACTGTACGTGAAGATACAACAATTGATGAAGTAAGCCGTCTGTTTGTGGAAAAACACATCAGCGGGCTGCCGGTTGTGAATCAGTATGATAAACTGGTAGGGGTAATCAGTGAAGGCGACTTAATGTATAAACATAAACCGGTAAAACCGCCAACATTTATTAATCTGTTTGACGGGCTGTTCCCGGTGGATCGCAAGGAGTTTCAGGAGGATATGAAACGCATTGCGGCTCATGAAGTAAGAGATTTAATGACAAAACCACCGATTTATGCGTATGAGGATACTTCTATCGGTGAACTGGCAACTCTGATTGTTGAGAAAAAAGTAAACCGTATTCCTATCGTAAATGAAATTATGGAAGTGGTGGGTCTGGTATCCCGTCATGACCTGGTTCGCAGTATGATTGCCAGCGACCAGAACGAAGAAGCGTAAGAACCTGTATAGTAGTTTGCACTGCACCGAAAATCTGTGAAGATGCCGGTGCATTTTTTTATAGGATTTCATATTTTTTTACTGTAGCGTTTCTACAGAAAATCTGCTAAAATGAAGAAAATTGATAGGATTTCAGAAAAAACTGCCTGTGTAAGGTATTTTATGGCGCAGGAAGTTTGATGAATTTGTTCTATAAAGATTTAAAAAGTTTCGGCGGGAGGATTATTAAAATGGAACAGAATACAAAACAGCTTATTGAAATTTTAATGCAGGGACTGCAGGACGAAATGAACTCGGCTTATAATTATATCGCATTAGCAGGACGACATGGTGACGCAGCACTGAAACAGGCATTTTTAAACTATGCTTCAGAAGAACTGAAACATGCACAAAAACTGATGCAGATGCTGCAGGATCTGGATGCGGTGGTGGAAGATGTGCCGGTTGTTCTGGATGAAATGGATGATTTGTATCTGTATCTGATCGAATATATGGCACGGGAAGAATCGGCAGTATTTTATTATGAAGCACTGAGTCAGCTGATGCCGGAACCGGAAGTGCAGCAGTTATGTCGTGAAATGCGCGGTGAGGAACAGATGCATTTAAACGGTATGCGTGCATTGCTGCAGCAGGTAAAGGAACAGGGCTGAGATGAGCAATAAAACAAAAGAACAGCTGGAATTTGCACGGTTTCTGGCACAGATTGGTCACGAAATCCGCACACCGCTCAATGCCATTAAAGGATTTGGGGAACTGCTGGCCGATGAAACCGTGGGAGAACTGAATCCGGCACAGAAAAAATATATGGTCAAGATTACCGATAACGCACAGAAGCTGCTGCTGGTGGTAAATCAGATTCTGGACTGGGTCAAGCTGGAGTCAGACCAGATTATGCTGGATAAACAGCCGTTAAACCTGAGCCGTATTGCAGAAGAAGTTGGCAATCTGATGGAACTTCGTATGCAGGAAAAGCAACTGACCTATACCGTGAACGAAGCTGGCTGGGCTTCGGTAAACGGCGACTGGAGCCGTCTGCGCGAAGTTATGGTCAATCTGGTAGGAAACAGTATCAAATTTACTGATAAGGGCGGGCATATCACAGTATCCTTTGAACAGAAAGAGCAGTATATTATTACACATGTAACGGATGACGGCTGCGGCATCAGCCAGGAGAAAGCCTCTCAGCTGTTTGAGCCGTTCTCAAAAGGCATGGACCGTCCGGGCGAAGAAAAAAACAGCGGCCTGGGCCTATGGATCTGCCGTTCTATCATCGAACTGCACGACGGCCACATCTGGGTAAACAGCGAACAGGGAAAAGGAACAACCTTCTCTTTCGCTCTGCCGGGAGAAGAAATACAGGCATAAAACAGAATATGTAAATGAAAAGGGTGTCAACAGATGTTGGCTCCCTTTTTTTGTTGTTCTACCTGTCCATCTGGCTGCATATAGTGTGGTATCAATGTGAAAAGATGAGACGGGAGGACGGGCTTATGGCGGGAGAGGCGGTAAAAGAAATTGTAAAGCAGTATTTTCCGCAGGTAATACAGCAGGACATGCTGCGGTATGAGTTGCTTTTTGAAAATGTGCAGGAAATTCGCTGCCGGGTGGAGCGGCCTTTAATTTTACGGTTAAAACAGGGGCTGGAACAAAGTGTTGTTGAGCGACTGACAATGGAGCAGATGCAGCATATTGTCAGCAGAATCAGTCAGGGGTCTGTTTATGCCTGGGAAGAGGAATTCCGACAGGGATATCTTACGCTGCGAGGCGGGCATCGGGTTGGCATGACAGGAAAAGGAGTACTGGAGCATGGGCGGATTCGCACATTAAAACAGATTAGCGGGCTGAATTTTCGCATTGCACGCAGTATTCCCGGCGCGGCTGATGAACTGGTGCAGTATGTGGCAGCCGGACGGAAGATTCGCAATACGCTGCTGGTTTCGCCGCCCGGGTGCGGAAAAACCACAATGCTGCGGGATTTGATTCGTCAGCTTAGTAATGGGATTCCGTCACTGCATATGGCTGGTGTTAATGTAGGTGTGGTGGACGAGCGGTCGGAACTGGCCGGTTGTGTCAACGGAATTCCACAGCTGGATGTTGGCTGCCGTACCGATGTGCTGGATGGCTGCCCCAAAAGTGAGGGTATTTGTATGCTGATTCGTTCGATGGGCCCGCAGGTGGTAGCTGTAGATGAAATCGGCACAGCTGCTGATGCTGCTGCACTGGAAACAGCTTTGCAAAGCGGCATACATATTATTACTACAGCACATGGAAACGGTCTTACAGATTTATTGCGTCACCCGGTGCTATGCCCACTTGTAGAGCAGGGATTTTTTCCGGTAATTGCTTCTCTGCACTGGCAGAATGGACAGGTTGCGCTGCATTTTGAGAGAGGGGGATGTTTGTGAAAGTGGGTGGAATACTACTACTGATTGGCGCCGGCACAGCAATTGGTTTTTATAGAGCGTACGGATTTCGAAAACGCATTGCTGATATCATCATGCTGCAGAATGCGTTTCGGCTGCTGGAAACAGAAATATTCTATACGCTGACACCGGTACCGGCTGCTATGGAACTGTTGGAGCAGAAGCTGCCATCACCGGTGCAGCATTTCTTTCATCAGGTGTGGTGTGCGGTTCAAAATGAACAGATGTCGGTATTTCAGGCATGGGAACAGGGCATTGTAATTCTGGAACAGGAAACCTTCTGCGGCCGGGAGGAACTTGGTGCAGTGCAGAGTTTCGGGCTCAGTCTGGGAGACGGAGATCTTGCAGCGCAGCAGAAAAATTTTCAACTGCTGCAGCAGCGCCTGCAGTATGCGCTGGAAGAGGCGGAACGGGAAAAACTGCAGCAGGGCCATATGTGGCAGTATGTGGGAGTTTGTGCCAGCATGGCCGTGGCTATTTTATTGTGCTAGGAGGAAAAGACATGCAGATGAATCAGATTGACATTATTTTTAAAATTGCCGGTATCGGGATTCTGACCGCCGTGCTGCACAGTGTTCTCAAATCTATGGGGAAAGAGGATCAGGCTGCTTTAGCGGCACTGGCAGGGTTGGCTATCGTACTGTTTATGGTAATTGAACTGCTGGCAGAACTGTTTACTTATGTACGAACGGTATTTCTGCTGTATTAGCTGGAGGCAGATATGAGTATTTTTCAGGTACTGGGCTGCGGTTTTCTGGTTCTGGTTTTGTGGCTGGTACTGCAGCAGTATAAAAGCAGTGTCAGTGTGTTTGTGGTAACAGCATTTGGCGCAATTGTTTTTCTGAATATTGCCGGACAACTGCAGAATGTTCTGCAGACACTAACGCGACTCAGTGAACAGGCTGGCGTTAATGTGATTTATCTGACCACAGTTTTTAAAATTATTGGAATCGCCTGGCTGACAGAATTCTTTTGTCAGGTATGTCGCGATGCGGGCAGCAGTGCTCTGGCAGTAAAAGTGGAGTTTGCAGCAAAGGTCGCAATTCTGCTGCTGGCATTTCCGGTGCTGACAGCTGTACTGGAAAGTATAACAGCGATTCTGTAGGGAGGGAAGCAGATGGACTGGCTGGATGGACTGGATACGGATACGTTGCTGCGGACCATGGAGAAGGAACTCCAGAATGAGCTGCCGGGCTTTTCGATTCGTCAGCTTTTTGAAAAATTGCTGAATGGAGAAAATGGGCTGGATATTGCAACTCTGCTGCAGCAGGCTGCCGATGTTATATGGAATTCTGCCACGGCACAGCTGGATTTACTTGGACAGCTGATTCTGCTGGCTGTTGTTTTTGCATTGCTGCGTCAGATGGAGAGCAGTTTCAGCAGCGGGAATATCCAGAAAGTATCCGGTATGGTGATACAGGCCGTGGCTGTTCTGCTGATTCTTCAGAGTGGTCAGCAGGTGCTGGAATATGCCGCTGATGCAGTGAATCGGATGTCTGCCATTATGACAGCTTTGTTGCCGGTACAGCTATTGCTTATGACAGGGCTTGGCAATGTAAAAACAGCAGGGCTCCTGCAGCCGTCCATGCTTTTTACTGTACAGGCGGCAGCATGGTTTTTTCAGAAAATAATTCTGCCGCTGATTACCATGGAATTTCTGCTGAAGCTGGTGAACAGTTTCAGTGATATTTACCGATTGACCGGGCTGGCATCTTTTCTGCGAAAAGCGGTACTGACAAGTATCAGTTTTTTTGTGATGCTGTTTCTGGCATTTCTCAGCCTGCAGGGAATTGGCGGACAGGCTATGGATCATCTGGCACTGCGCACAGTAAAATATATTACCGGCAATGCAGTACCGGTGGTGGGCGGTATGTTGTCCGGGCTGATGGACACCTTTTTGAGCGGAGGAATGGTTATACGGAATGTGGCCGGAATGACTGGTCTGTTGGTAATTCTGATTCTGACAGTATTGCCGGCAATGAAAATTTTAGTGCTGTATTTTCTTTATCATTTTGCAGCAGCATTGTTACAGCCGCTGGGGGAAAGTCCTTTAACCGGGCTTCTGGAACAGACAGCGGGCAGTTTTATGCTGGCGTTTGCAGTGGTTGCACTGACTGGAGTGTTATTCTTTTTTATGATTTTAATTGTGCTGGCAGCCAGCGGCACAATCTTGTAGGAGGTGTACGATGGATCTGATTCGCACAGTGATGCTGAATGTGCTTGTGATAGTCTTTCTGACAACGATACTGGATATATTGTTGCCGGAGGGTACTATGCGCCGGTATGTGAAAATGACAATGGGATTTTTTGTGGTAATGACATTGCTGCAGCCGGTGATGCAGATTCTGCATCCCGAGGGGCTTATACAGCAGTGGACACTGGCCGTGCCAGAGACTGCGCAGAGCACCATTGCAGTGCAGGGGGAAATGTATGATCTGCAGCAGCGGCAGATAGACCAGATGTATCAGGAAACGGTGAATCAGCAGATTACATCATTGCTGTTATTATCTACGGAACTGGAGAATTTTTCTGTGAATTGTGTGCTGGAGGAACGATGCCTGAAACAGATCCAGATTGAGGCAGTTGCCGGGGAATCACTGGATACTGATAGAATATCGAAGGCATTAAGTGGTTACTATGGACTGCCTGCCAGTCAGATTATTATTACAGTCGGGGAGGAAACGAATAATGCGCTGGAGTGAATTGAATCAGAAGCAGAAACAGAATTTTATCCGGCTGGCTGTGCTGGCTCTTCTGGGTGTCGGGCTGCTGCTGGCAGGTGGTCAGACGGGGCAGCAGAATGAAACACAGAATCCGGATTTGTATGCACAGTCAGTCAGTCCGAAAGCTACATCGCAGAATTCTACTGTGGGACAGATGGAGCAGCAGCTGGAACAGACACTGATGAAAGTAAAAGATGCGGGACAGGTGACGGTACAGATTGCTGTTCATACGATGGGGAGAAAAGAATATGCCTGTGATGTCCAGAAAACAGAACGGCGAACAATCGAAGAAAACGGTGAGCAGATACAGGAGACAGTTGAGCAGCAGGAACAGCGTTCAGTTGTGCAGCCTGCCGGTCAGCAGGGAGGACTGCTGATAGAGGAGACCATGCCGGAAATTCGAGGTGTGTTAATTGTGGCATCCGGAGCCAGTCATGCAGTTGTACAGGAGCAGCTTCTGCAGGCAGCGTCAACGCTGCTGGAGATTTCGGCGGAAAAGATAGTGGTTTTGCCGGGTACAGGAGGTGATGCAGATGGAACGCTTTAAACGGGTACTGGCAGCAGCTGCGGGAACAGTATGTGCGGCACTGCTGGCTATGGGTGTTATTGGTAATCTGTTTCTCGGAAATACAGTGGAGTCGATAGAGGCAGAGCAGAATATGAAGCCGGTTTCAGCCCTATGGGAGGAACAGTATACGATGGAACAGATGCAGACCACGGAAACGGTATTGTCTGTAGATTCAGCCAGGCAGAAAGAAAAATCTGCAGAGAGGCAGGAAAAACTGCTTGAAAATCAGGTGGCAGCGTTGCGGATGAAACGGGACAGCAGCTGGCAGCGCTTACAGAACAGTATACAGAATCTGGAGCCGGAAGAGCAGAAGCAAATGCAGTCATACACATTGCTGCAGTATAAAGAACAGCGGCTGGAAGTCCTTTTGGAGGCAAGAGGCGTTACTCCTTGCCTGGTACTGCTGGAAGAACAGCAGGCAAATATTCTTGCGGATGAGAAAGTGCTGGCAGAACAGCCTGACAGAATATTTGATCTGGTGCAGCGAAATAGCGAATATCCGGCAGAACAGATTATTCTGGTTCCGCTGAAAACAGAAAACAATGTAGCTGGATAAAGCGTATAATTATAACCGGTAACCTGCATATTTTAAAAATAAAAAATAAAATACGGTTGCTTTTAAAGAGACGGAAACAAAGTTCAGAGACGGAATAACAGCCATTACGGCTTGTTATTTCGTCTTTGAATTTTTTTCTCTATTTTATGCAGAATTTATGCAAATGCAGTTTAATTTTTAAAAAAATACTGGTATACTAAGATAGAGTATAACCATATGAGTTGGGGTGAAGGCTATGCCTGAAAGTAAAAGTCAGGAACATACTGCCGGCGAAACAGTAAATGCATACGGCAGTATAAAAATTTCCGAAGATGCCATTGCCGGTATTGTCAGTATGGTGGCGGCACAAATTAAAGGTATTTCTGCGATGTCCGGCAGCATGACTTCCGGTTTGACTGAGATGCTTGGGAAAAAGAACCTGACCAAAGGGGTCAAGGTAGAACTGGACGATCAGGATGTTATCATTGCATTATATATTTTTGTAGAATATGGTGTTAAAATTCCAAAACTGGCGCTGGAAATCCAGAATCATGTACGGGATGCTATTCAGAATATGACAGGGCTGCGTGTAAAGGAAGTCAATATCTATGTACAGGGGATTTCCTTTGACCACACGGAACCGGTAGAAGAAATTGAAGAAAATCAGGAAACAGAGGTGTAATTATATGAGACATCAGAGCCGAGAAACCGCATTTAAAATTATTTATCAGATTGATGTTGGAAAAAACGATTTGGAAACTGCACTGCAGCACACTATGAACAATGACGGGCTGAATGCCAGGGAACAGGTTTTCTGTACCGAACTGGTTACAGCTGTGGAAGATAGACTGGAAGAAATCGATGCAATTATTCAGAAACACACCACTGGCTGGAAAGTGGAACGCATGATGAGCGTAGATCGCAATCTGTTACGTCTTGCTGTATATGAAATGCTTTACAGTGCACATATTTCGCCAAAAGGTGCAATTAACGAAGTACTGGACATTGCAAAAGTATACGGTAAAAAAGAATCGGTGGGCTTTATCAACAGTATTCTGGATAAAGTGCTGAAAAATGAAGAAAAACGCGACAATCTGGTGACAGAAGCGGCAGCAGAAGTAATGGCACAGCCTCCAACATTAGATCAGACTGAACCGGCTGTTATTGAGCAGGAACTGAGCGAGGAAGAAGCTGCCAGTATTCTGGGTGGCAAAGTAACAGAATAATTTTTGAGACGAGTACCTGACTGTAAAAATACAGATGCGGTATAAAATGTACGGAAAAGCAGGTGACAGTATGCAGACACAACGGGAGATTCTGTCTGTCAGTGATATTAATTTATATATCAAAAATCTATTGCAGCAGGATGGCCGTATGAGCAGTGTCCTGGTGCGGGGTGAGATTTCCAACTTTACCCGTCATAGTTCGGGACATCTGTACTTTTCGCTGAAAGATAGAACCGGCAGCATTAAATGCGTGATGTTTCGCAGCAATGCACAGCGTCTGCAGTTTCAGCCTGCTCACGGTATGGAAGTGCTAATAGCTGGGTATGTATCCGTATATGAGCGGGACGGAGTCTATCAGCTTTATGCGGAACAGATGATGCAGGCTGGCGCCGGTGCTCTGCATATGGCTTACGAAAAACTGAAAGCAAAACTGCTGGCTGAAGGGCTGTTTGATAAAGACCGTAAGCGATCGCTTCCGTTTCTGCCGCAGAAAATCGGGATTGTGACATCACCGACCGGTGCGGCTATCCGCGATTTGCTGTCGATTATTCGCCGGCGTAACCCGGCAGTGTCGGTGTATGTAGTGCCGGCTATCGTGCAGGGAAAAGAGGGTATTGCCTCAATCTGTCAGTCGCTGGATATTCTGTATCAGCAGGATATGGATGTGATTATTACAGGGCGCGGAGGCGGTTCTCTGGAAGAACTGTGGTGTTTTAATGAAGAAGCGGTTGTGCGGAAGATTGCTGCAAGTCCGGTGCCGATTATCAGTGCAGTGGGGCATGAAACCGATGTGACTCTGGCGGATTTTGCAGCAGATGTACGGGCTGCTACGCCGTCGATGGCTGCGGAACTGGCCGTGCCGGTGCAGGCACAGCTTCAGGAGGAACTGATGCTGCGGCATCGCAGTCTGATTCAGCGGTATGAAAGCTGCCTGCGCCAGAAACGATTACGTCTGGAACATCTGGCTCAGCATCGGATTCTACAGAAACCGGAACTGCTTTTACAGGACCGGCAGCAGCTGCTGGATGACCGCACAGAACGTCTGCAGCAGGCGATAGAACAGATTTTACAGAAAAGACAGCAGCAGCTGGCAGCCGGTGCTGAGCAACTGAATGCGCTGAGCCCGCTGAATGTACTGAGTCGCGGCTATGCATTGTGTGAGAACAACGCAGGAAAACTGGTACGTCGTGCTGATGATGTGGAAACGGGAGATACCATCACTGTGATACTGGAGCAGGGCCGGTTGTCGGCATCTGTGACAGGCAGGGAGGAAGACATATGGAAGTAAAAGAATTAAGCTATGAGCAGGCTATGGAACAGCTGGAGCAGACGCTCCGCCGGCTGGATGCCGGTGATCTTCCGCTGGAGGAAGCGATCAGCTGTTTTCAGGAAGGTCTGGAATATATAAAAGTCTGTCAGGCAAAACTGACAGCGGCAGAAGGTACCGTGAAGATTCTGCGCGGCGAAACCTTTGTGGATATGCAGGAATCAGTGTAAGGAGTTTCAGCTATGGATATTAAAACTTATATGAAAGAGGCACGTAATATCACCGATGCCCGTTTAAAAGAACTGCTGCCTGCTGAGACTGCCTACCCGGAAGTAATTCATCAGGCGATGGCCTACAGTGTATTTGCCGGCGGCAAACGGTTTCGGCCAATGCTTTGCCTTGCAGCCTGTGAAACAGTTTGCGGTGACTGGAAACCGTCGCTGGATGCGGCATGTGCGATGGAATGTATTCACACCTATTCGCTGATTCATGATGATCTGCCGGGAATGGATGATGATGATTACCGCAGAGGCAAACTGACCAACCATAAGGTATTTGGTGAAGGTATGGCGATTCTGGCTGGTGATGCGCTGCTGACTTATGCCTTTGAAATTCTGGCAGGGATGGGCAGTGAAACGAACAGCCGTCAGATGTTGCAGATTATCCGAGAAGTGAGTAAAGCAAGCGGTACAGCTGGAATGATTGGCGGTCAGGTTGTAGATATTATTTCGGAGCAGACAAAGCCGACAGCCGAACTGCTGCAGTATATTCATAATAATAAAACTGGAGCGCTGATTGTGGCATCGGTGCGAATGGGAGCAATTCTGGGCGGTGCCGATGAAACACAGCTGGCAGCACTGACAGAATATGCGCATCAGCTAGGCCTCGCATTCCAGATTACCGATGATATTCTGGATGTGGTTGGCGACGAAAGTAAAATCGGAAAACCGGTTGGCAGTGATGAAAAAAATGAGAAAGCAACTTTTCCGGCGCTGTTTGGTCTGGAACAGTCCCGCTTGATGGCGGATGAAGCTGTGCAGGCGGCTGTTACAGCACTGGAACCATTCGGCGAAAAGGCAGATATGCTAGTGCAGCTGGCACAGTATCTGCTGAGCAGAGAAAGTTAAGATAAAAATACACAGAACAATTGACAATACAGATAGAGCAAAGAAGGTGAATGCAATGCAGTATTTGCAGAACATAAAAAGTCCAGAAGATATCAAACAGTTAAAAGTAACAGAATTAAAAGTTCTGGCGCAGGAAATCCGTCAGGAACTGATTCAGGTGGTATCACAGAATGGCGGTCATCTGGCACCAAATCTGGGAGTTGTAGAACTAACTCTGGCACTGCATATGGTATTTAACACACCAGATGATAAAATTGTCTGGGATGTGGGGCATCAGGCCTATGTGCATAAAATTCTGACCGGCCGTTATGAACAGTTTCATACAGTTCGTACGCATGGTGGATTATCCGGTTTTCCGAAACGAAGTGAAAGTGTACATGACGTTTTTGGTGCCGGCCATAGCAGCACTTCCATTTCTGCAGCGGTCGGGCTAGCAAAAGCACGTGACTTACGCGGAGAGGAAAACAATGTGATTGCAGTTATCGGGGATGGTGCTCTAACAGGCGGGATGCCGTATGAAGCGATGCTGAATGCAGGAAACAATAAAAGTAATCTGATAGTGATTCTAAACGATAATGAAATGTCTATCGACCCGAATGTGGGCGGCATGGCCGAATATCTGAGCCGGGCTCGCAGCAACCCATCCTACACAAAAAGTAAAGAAGATGTGGAGGAACTGCTGAAAAAAATTCCAGCTATCGGCGATAAAATGTTTAAAGCAGCAGATAAGCTGAAAGATTCTCTGAAATATATGCTGGTTCCGGGTGTTCTGTTTGAGGAACTGGGATTTAAATATTACGGTCCTGTAAATGGGCATGATCTGGCGGCACTGCTGGCAGTATTGGAAAATGTGAAAAATATGAACTGTCCGGTGCTGGTACATGTGGTGACCCGCAAAGGGAAAGGGTATGAACCGGCTGAGAAAAACCCGGATCTGTTCCATGGTGTGGGCGCATTTGATGTTGCAACCGGCCAGGTAAAAAGCAAATCGACGATTCCGACCTATACATCGGTATTTGGTAAAACTCTGACAGCTCTTGGCAAGGAAGACAGCCGCATTGTAGGTATTACAGCAGCCATGGGCAAAGGAACCGGGATTAATATTTTCCAGGAGCAGTTTCCGCAGCGAACCATCGATGTGGGAATTGCAGAAGAACATGCGGTGACTATGGCGGCAGCTATGGCGTTAGATGGTTACAAACCGGTAGTCGCTATTTACTCCACATTCCTGCAGAGAGCTTATGACCAGATTCTGCATGATGTGGCACTGCAAAATGCACCGGTGGTGTTCTGTCTGGATAGAGCCGGCATTGTTGGTGATGATGGACCGACGCATCATGGTCTGTTTGATTTCTCTTATCTGCGGCACATCCCAGGTATGGTTTGTATGGCGCCGAAAGATGAAAATGAGTTGCGTCACATGCTATATTCGGCACTGCAGTATGACTGCCCGGTATCGGTACGATATCCGCGCGGTGCAGGGCTTGGCGTTCCAATGGAGGAAACGCTGCATCAGCTGCCGTTAGGCAAGGCGGAAGTGCTGCAGCAGGGAAACCGTGTAACATTGCTGGCAATCGGCAGTATGGTGGCAGTAGCACAGCAGGCGGCAGCAAAACTGCAGGCAGAACTGGGTATTACCCCGACAGTCATCAATGCAAGATTTGTAAAACCGCTGGATGAAGAAACTATTCTGCCGTATGCGAAAAACAGCGAACTGCTGGTAACCCTTGAGGAACATATGCTGGAAGGCGGCTTTGGTTCAGCGGTACTGGAGCTGCTGAACAAGAACAATGTTGACAGTAGCCATGTACTGCGTATCGGTATTGGCGATGAATTTGTTCCGCACGGCAAAACAGATCTGCTGAAACAACTGGCAGGGCTTGACGCAGACAGTGTAGCTGCAAAAGTGAAAGAATGCTTAAAGTAAGGTGACATAGATATGGCAAAACAGAGACTGGACGTTGTGCTGGTTGAAAAAGGACTGGCCGCCAGCCGTGAAAAGGCAAAAGCACTGATTATGGCAGGCAAGGTTCTGGTGGATGAAAAGAAAATTGATAAAGCAGGTACCGAGGTAAATCCGGATTTACCGATTCGTCTTCTGGGGCAGGATATTCCTTATGTGAGTCGCGGCGGTCTGAAACTGGAAAAAGCTCTGCAGGTATTTCCGGTGGATTTAACCGGAAAAGTGGTAGCGGATATCGGTGCTTCTACCGGCGGATTTGTAGACTGTGCACTGCAGAACGGTGCAGTAAAGGTATTTGCTGTTGATGTGGGGTACAACCAGTTAGACTGGAAACTGCGCAGCGATGAACGGGTTATCAATATGGAGAAAACCAATGCCCGTTATCTGGAGGCAGACAGTCTGGGCGAAATGGTAGATGTGGTAACAACCGATGTATCGTTTATTTCGCTGGATAAAATTCTGCCGCCGGCAATGACATTCCTGAAAGATGGCGGTCATGTGCTGGCACTGATCAAACCGCAATTTGAAGCTGGCAAAGAAAAAGTGGGCAAAAAAGGGGTTGTGCGTGACCCTGCGGTGCATCAGGAAGTAGTGGAAAAAATTCTGGCTCTGTGCAAAGAAATCAATCTGACTGTATGGGGGCTGGATTTTTCGCCGGTAAAAGGGCCGGAAGGCAATATTGAATATTTACTGTGGGGATGTAAAAATCCTGACACCGATTTTGTACCGGATGCAGTTGCTGTTGTTGCAGCTGCCCACGACAGACTGGATTGATGACATACATGCTGGATACAATTGTGCCGCAGCTGAGACAGATTCTGCTGATGGCGCAGGAATGGCTTCAGCTGTGGCTGATACAGAATCAGCATCTTGTAGCACTATGGATGCTGATTTTTTTCAGCATGATAGCCGGCAGTTTGCTGTATCGGGTTGTTTCAACGGCATGGCGCCGGTGGCGAATCGCCCGACGCTTTAAACGAGGGCTGATTGCGGAAAAACATGCCGCAAAATATCTGCGGCGACACGGCTATAAAATTCTGGCGGCACAGCTGCAGGAAACGATTACCGTATATGTAAACAGCGAAGCGCAGGAAAGCAAAGTGCGTGCTGATTTTCTGGTGCGTAAAGGATGGAAAACCTATATTGTGGAAGTAAAAAGCGGCCAGCAGGGAACCGTACGGCAGGCGGCCACCAGAAGGCAGCTTCTGGAATACAAACTGGTTTATGAGCCGGACGGTATTATTCTGCTGGATATGGAGCATCATAATTTGCAGAAAATCGATTTTGGCTACCATACACGAAAACGCGGCATATGGCTGCGCTACGGCAGCATCAGCATTCTGAGCGGTGCTCTGGTGTATGGACTGCTGCAGGTTTTCTAGGAGAATGATTGATATGAATGCAGTAAAAACAGTTGGACTGATTATTAACAGTTATAAAAAACAGATAATTGAGATAGGAAAAAAACTGGCGGAATTGCTGTATCAGCAGCAGGTAGCTGTGGTAGCAATCGGAGAAGAGGCAGAGGCTTTACAGATTTCTCCGTCTACCGAAGAGGAATTCTGCCAGGCGGCGCAGATTGTTCTGGTGATTGGCGGTGACGGGACTATGCTGCGTGCGGCACGTACTGTTTACGGAAGAGAAATCCCGCTGCTGGGGATTAACCAGGGATATCTGGGTTTTTTAACAGAGGTGGAAGTGGAACATCTGCAGGAGGCGTTGCAGCAGCTTTTGAAAGGCGATTATGCGATTGAACGCCGCATGATGCTGAGTGCGCAGGTATACCGGAATCAGCAGTGTATCGCAGATGTTAATGCGCTGAATGACATGGTGGTAACCAAGGGGGCTCTGTCCCGTATTATTAAAATGGAACTGTATTCAGGAGAGCAGCTTGTGGACCGTTATCATGGTGATGGCCTTATTTTCTCTACGCCAACAGGTTCCACCGGATATTCACTGTCGGCAGGAGGGCCGATTGTGTATCCGGCCATGGAATTATGTATTGTAGCGCCAATCTGCCCGCACAGCCTGATTGCACGGCCGATTATTTTTTCGCCGGAACATGGTTTAACTTTGCGGCTGGATTCCAACAATGCACCGGCTATGCTGACGGTAGACGGGCAGAACGGTGTTGAACTGAAAAAAGGCGACCGTATTGAAATCGGGAAAGCAAAACATGATACATGCCTGATTGTATTGGAAAACCGGAACTTTTTTGCGGTATTGCGCGAAAAACTGAGAGGTGTGCAGGATGACACAGGAAGGTGAGATTTGTGAAAACAAAACGGCATAGAAAAATACTGGAGATTATCAAAGAAAATGTAGTGGGTACCCAGGAGGAACTGGCGGAGTTTTTAAAAGAGGAAGGCTTTAATGTTACGCAGGCAACTGTTTCCCGCGATATTAAAGAACTGGCTCTGATTAAAATTGCAGTGGGCGGCGACCAGTATCGTTATTCGCTGCCGACCGAGATTACTGTATCGGAAACACGACTGCGTTTCCTGCTGAAAGAATTTGTGCTGAACTATGCTTCCAGTGAAAATATTCTGGTAGTACGCACTGCACCGGGCAATGCCAATGCAGTGGCATCGGCGCTGGATAATGCCCAGTGGGGCGAAATTCTGGGCTCGGTAGCCGGGGATGATACCATTCTGGTGGTGTCCAGAAAAAAAGAGGACATTCCGAAAATTATCGAGAAACTGGAATCTTATCTGGACTGAATGGCAGGTGATAGGCAATGCTCACCCGACTGATGGTGAAAGACTTTGCACTGATACATCAGATTGAACTGGAGTTTGATTCCAGATTCAATGTACTGACCGGGGAAACCGGCGCAGGGAAATCGATTATAATTGACGCGGTATCCTTACTGCTGGGAGCAAGAGCCAGCAGCAGGGATATTCGTTTTGGATGCAGCAAGGCCATGGTGGAAGGCACATTTACTGTGGAACCACAGCCGGAACTGGATGCGCTTCTGGAACAGCTTGGTCATGAACCGGATGAGGACCGGCAGATGATTCTGTATCGGGAGCTGACCTCCAGTGGAAAAAATGTGTGCCGTATCAATGACCGGACGGTTACACTGGCAACATTCCGGCAAATTGGTCAGATGCTGATTAACATTTACGGACAGCATGATTTTCAGGCAATTTCGAATAAAGAACATCATCTGCAGCTTCTGGACAGCCTAGGAGATAACGCTTTTCAGCAGTTGAAAACACAGATGGCGGAAGCCTACCGTCAGATGGCGCAGGCAGAACAGAAACGAAATGCTCTGCAGCAGGCACTGCGGGAACGGCAGGAAAAACTGGACTTTCTGCGGTTTAAACTGCGGGAACTGGACGAACTGCAGCTGAAAGAAGGCGAAGAGGAAGCTCTGGAACAGGAACTTTCGGTACTGGACAATTTTGAGAAAATTGCGTCAGCCACCGAAAAGGCATATCAGCTGCTGTATGGTGACCGTCGTTCCATTTATGCTATGCTGACTGCAACTGTTGACGGAATGAACAGTATTCGGCAGTATGATAAACAGCTGAATGAAATGGCGGAAAGTCTGCAGAGTATGATGTATATGGCAGAGGACTACGGCTTGACCTTATCCGGCTACAGCGACAGAATGGATTACGATGCAGAACGTCGTGAACGTCTGAATGAGCGCAAATATACTCTGGATAAAGCGAAACGCAAATATAATCTTTCCATTGAAGAACTGATAGCGGAACAGCAGCGTTTACAGCAGGAAATCAATACACTGGAACATGCAGACGAGGAAATTGAGGAATTGGACGCTATCTGCCGGGAAAAACGGCTGGAATTTGAAAAACTGGCACTGGAGATTCGTCAGAAACGTCAGCATCTGGCAAAGATACTGACCGAAGGTCTGCTGGCCGAACTGGCACATCTTGCGATGAATCATACACGCTTTGCCGTGCAGTTTGATGAAAAAGCAGCATCGGCTCAGGGTATGGACCAGGTGGAATTTTTCATGTCTGCCAATCCGGGACAGCCGCTTCGTGAACTGAGTGAAATTGCTTCCGGCGGGGAAATGTCCCGTATTATGCTGGCATTTAAAACAGTACTGGCTCAGCACGAAAGCATTGGTACTCTGATTTTTGACGAGATTGATACCGGCATTGGCGGCAATATTGTGGTAAAAGTCGGGGAAAAACTGGCAGATGTAAGCCGGTTTGCACAGGTAATCTGTGTAACGCATTCGCCGCAGATTGCAGCTCTGGCTGATTGTCATTTCCGTATTCAGAAGCAGATTTCTGATGAGGAAACCATCACCAGCGTTACAGTGCTGACAGCTGAAGAAGAAATTACCGAGCTGGCCCGTATGCTGGGCGGTGAAGAGGAATTCCAGCTTCGTCATGCAGAAGAACTGAAACGCAACGCGGCAGTGCATAAAGGGAATATTTAATAACGTATAAGGGCAGAAATCAGATGATTTCTGCTCTTTTTATAATGCGCCACGGATATCTGACCGATGTGTTCAATTATATTTCATGTTATTCTTTCCGTAATGATAATCTTGTGGTATGATGGCTACAGTAAGAAATTTAAAACGAAAGGTGATTTTTATGAGATTAAAGCATAAAATTCTGATTGCTTTGGGTATCCTGCTGGTACTTTTATGCGGTGTGTTGTTTTTTCTGAACAACATGATTCTTGAAAATTTTTCTGCAAACCGTACTAATGGTGCTGCTCTGCATGCAGATGCGTTTACTGAAGAGTATAATCCGACAGAACATTCACTGGATACTGGTTTTATGACAACTGTAGATAAAGGAAACTCATCTGGTCATCATGTGTTCTTCATTCATGGCGGAGGCTGTGTGATGGATGCGGTTCCTTATCATACAGATGTTATCTGCGCTCTGGCGGATAGAGGGTTAAGAGTAACTGCTTATGATTATCCGCTGTTCCCGGAATATGAATATGTGGAAATCAGTGAACATGTATATCAGGCTTATCAGGAACTGGTGCGTCTGTATCCGAATGATACCATTGCTGTTTACGGCGATTCGGCAGGCGGTTCTTTAGCATTGCATCTGTTAGCTCGGCTGCGGGATGAGGATGCAGCTAACCGCCCGGAAAAAGCTGTGCTAGTATCTCCAATGCTGGATTTGAGTATGAGTAATCCTGAAATCGAAAAATACGCAGAGGGAGATACTTCGTTAAGCTACAGCGGCACAAAAATTCTTGCTATGTATCTTGCCGGTTTCAAAGATAAAAAATCTCCGGAACTGTCACCGCTTTATGCAGACCTGCATGATTTAGGCGATATTCTGATGTTTTATGGCTCCAGAGAAATTCTGCGTCCGGACTGTGAAAAACTGATTGAAAAAATAAATGATACAGAAGGAACACAGATGGAATCCCATATGGCAGAAGGAAAACTTCATGACTATGTGATGATTGTGGATGATGAACAATCGATTGCAGCCTTTGATAGAATGGCTGAATTTCTGAACTAGCAAAAAACCTGTACCAGAAAAACTGGTACAGGTTTTTATATGACTGTTTTTATTTTAGTACGGATGAATTGGTTGCTGATAATATTTTTGCTTGAGAAAAACTGACATATATGTTTAAAGAAGAGCTGTATATAGCTTTGTTGTGTATAACAAATAAAATGAGCCGTACAGTTAAACGCTCTGCTTCAGGATTTCATAGAACTCATAAACGCGCTCTTCTGTAATTGCTGCACCTCTGCCATTTACAACTAGCGGATAAAGAGAGCCTCCTTCGACTTCGCTGCCGGCTTCTTTCTGCGCAGCTTCTTTTTCTGTAATCCATACAAGCTGTTCATCCTGCAGTTCTAAAAATTCTTCTTCTGGCAGAATGCGTTTTAATTCACTCCATAAATAGTTCAACGCATTATCCCAGAGTTCATATAACTCCTGTGATTTGGAGTTCATATCAGACTGTGTTAATGCATCTTGCTCCAGAGAAGTTTTAATAATGTCCGACTGTTCCTCAATGGATATCATATAGTCATCCACTTTGCTGATATCATAATCAGAAACCTTATCCGGTTCGGCAGTGCTGTTTTCCTGATCTGCAGGTTCTGCAGCAGAACTTTTGTTGTCGGTTACAGATTCTGTTTCTGTTGCTGGTGATGTCTGCGGTGCTTGTGCGTTTTCATTTACACATCCTGATGCAAAAAATGCAAGTACCAGCATTAGTATTAATATATTTTTTTTCATAAACCTTCCCTTTGCTTTCTGCGTTGTATTACTGGAGCCCGAGATATGGGTGAGTATCTTTAGAAAGATGGTTTAATCATTTTTATCTGGCATAACACAGCAAAGATGCGCATAATCTTCCCTGTCTTTTGAACCGGAACCGTTATCATCACTTGCGTAGTAGGTGCAGATATTATGATAAGGAAATGCAGCGATACCCCAAGGGTAACTGAAACCGGAGGCACCCCAGGCCTTGATGCACACGCCTAACAGAATACCATCATCTACTATTAATGCCTGCAAATCATTATAATTCTCCAGCGCATAACCAAACTGGTGTGAGTTTTCTTTTGTGATTTCTCCATAAGCTGTGCGGCTGTGATTTGCCGTTTCTACGATTCGATAACAGCGCATCTGTTCCTCCAGAGACTTTCCTTTCATCTGTTCCAGAAAGCCTTCCGGCCAGGTGAACTCACGGCGCAATGCCTGTATATATTCTTCCTTTGGAGCAGAACGTACACGGTCCCATGCTTCGCGAGACAGCCAGATATAGTCTTTTACTTCTTCGAAAGTTAAAATTTTATATTCTTTCATGGTTTTATCCTCCATCCTAATAGTACTTTTATTATATCATAACAAGCGAAAAAAGACAGAGGCTTTCCGCCTCTGTCAAAGATTATTCTGCTGCATCCAGCATATCGTGAATCAGTATGCCGTAGCCTCTGGTGGGGTCATTCACAAATACATGGGTTACCGCCCCAATGATTCTTCCGTTCTGGATAATAGGTGAACCACTCATACCCTGCACGATACCGCCGGTTTTTTCCAGCAGAACGGGGTCTGTCACCCGGATAACCAGCCCTTTGCCGCCTTTATGAGACGGCATTATTTTTTCGATTTCAACGGTGAAACATTCTACCTTGTTTCCATCAATGGCGGTGAAAATCTGTGCCGGGCCTGGGATAATCTGTGATGGGGCGGCAGTAGGAAGTGCCTGGCTGAAGCATCCGTCTTTGAGAAGGCGGCGATTGTTCAGAATACCAAAAATACCGGCAGTAGTATTCTGCTCAATGGTGCCAAGGGATTCGTTGCTGACGAAACGACCGATTTTTTCACCGGGATAGCCCTCAATCCCTTTTTTAATTCCCTGGATATCGGCAGTTACCAGTTTCCCGTTCAGAATATTGATTTTACTCTGTGTTTCATTACTGGAAATCATGTGTCCAAGTGCACCGTAGGCAAGTGTTTCCGGGTCAACATAAGTTAAAGTGCCCACACCACCTGCGTTATCCCGAATCAGCAGTCCGATACGGTAGGTGCCGGTATCTTCACAGAATACCGGTGTAATTTCCCGGGAAAATGTACGGCTTCTGCGGGTAATTTCCAGTACAATCTGTTTGTGCTGCCGGCCCAGCTCATCCACCAGCATAGCCAGCTGGTCGTCGTGGCTGACAGCTTCTCCATTGACCGACGTGATAACATCACCAGCCAGAATTCCGGCTTTTTCTGCAGGGTTTACTGTTTTTCCGTTGCTGGTAATCGAAGACTGACCAACCACCATAATGCCGTCTGTACGCAGCAGAATTCCCACAGCCTGACCACCGGGATACAGCAGCTTTTGCGGATAGTGCTGTTCTGCTGATTCACTGGCGGGCAGCAGTTCCAGCAGCTTCATACTGATTTTTGGATTCAGCTGTTCCAGAATCTGCGGAGAATAGCTGAACGATAACGCCTCTGTGTCTTTTACTGTTTCATGCTGTGCAGTCCAGATACCGGCTGAGGTACCGGCAATCAGAAGTGTTACCAGAAACGATTTAGCCGCCGTTTTCCATCGATTAAACAAAACTGTCACCTCACTGACAGCTCCAGTCCTTCCAGTGTGGCGCTTTTATAATCTGCCCGGAATAAAGCCATGTGAACCGTTAAAGATTTATCCAGAATCAGCAGGAATTAACCATAGAAAAATTATGCATAATAAATCTCCGGTACTGTTCTACACAGATATCGGAGATTTGTTTTATACATATTTTCGCATGGTCTGTAATGCGCCTTTTTCCAGACGGCTGACCTGCGCCTGGGAAATAGAAATTTCGTCGGCTACTTCCATTTGGGTTTTGCCCTGAAAAAAACGCAAATCGATAATCATCTGTTCCCGGGGCGTCAGTTTATTCAGTGCCTGTTTGATTGCGATATTCTCCAGCCAGTGAAAGTCGGTATTTTTTGTATCGCAAATCTGGTCCATAATATAGATGGGGTCGCCGCCGTCATTATAAATCGGGTCGTACAGTGATACCGGGTCCTGAATGGCATCCAGTGCAGCGGTAACTTCCTCTGAGGTTAGCTCCAGTGATTTTGCAATCTGTTCGATGGATGGTTCACGGCCATACTGTGCGGTAAGCTGTTCCCGCATCTGCAGCGCTTTGTAGGCGATATCCCGCAGCGAACGGCTGACTCTTATTGGATTGTTATCACGAATATAGCGGCGTATTTCGCCAATAATCATCGGTACAGCATACGTGGAAAACTTTACATTTTGCGAAAGGTCAAAATTGTCAATGGCTTTCATTAAACCAATACAGCCAACCTGAAACAGATCGTCCGGGTTTTCGTTGCGATTGGCAAAACGCTGCAGAACGCTTAAAACCAGTCGCAGATTGCTGTGAATCAGTTCTTCTCTGGCCTGTTCGTCACCAGCCTGATATTGCCGGAACAGTGCTGTCATTTTATCATTTTTCAGAACAGGCAGTTTGGATGTATCTACTCCACAGATTTCAACTTTGCATAAATAAGCCATGTCCAATCCCTCCGATAGCAATAACTGTGATGAGATTAGTTATTGCCTTCGAAGAAATGGATTATTCAGAAATAAAAAATGTGAAACTTGTCTGAATTATAGTTTTTCGATTATAGTTTTTTCCACACAAGTTCCAGCAGTTTGCCGGAGAATACATATGGGAATATTTTTGCTACCAGAGCGTTACCCAGCACAAGAAGAATCAGCAGGGCACAGAAAATCAGCTGTTGTAAATCTCCTGTTTCGGTCTGTGTAAACATGCCCACAGCGCCGGCATATCGCAGGAAAAAGCCGTGCAGCAGGAACACAGGCAGCGTATTTTTGCCGATGGTGGATATCAGTGGCAGCTTGTGGTTCAGAAGAGGTGCCAGTACAAATAAAAAGAAGGCGGTCCATACCAGCCCGATGCCCAGAAGCTGTAATTTAATCTGCGGTGTGTACCAGGCATTGGCATAGGATGCGGAACCAAACATCATGTGGCTTTTGATAACAGGGCTCAGCAGTACGTAGCGGCACACAAATAAAACAGCAGCAGTACAGCAGATGCCAAGCAGAATATTTGGCAAGGACAGTCTGGTGGAAAACTCGCCGATTTTTGTTTTATGACGACCTGCATAATAGCCCAGTACAAAATAAGGCAGGAAGGTGAAAAATCTGGACAGTGTCAGAAAAAAGCCGATTTCATTATCAAATCCTGCTAGAATTGATGCTGCCACAGACAGCAGAAACACAACGGCACATTGCCAGAGTTTCTGCTGATTTAACAGTGGAATCAGCATATAGTAAAAAATCATGGCCAGCAGATACCATAATGCCCAGTATGGTGTTGTAAACTGGTAAATTTCCGGTGCATCAGGATACAGCATCAGATTGTGATAAAGCAGATAAAGAATCTGAAACAGCAGATACGGATAAATAAAATGAAACACAATTTTACTGCTATTGTGCTTTGCAAAAAAGCCGCTGAGAAAAATAAACACCGGCATATGAAACGAATAAATCAGCGTATAAAGCTGCTGTTTGCCTTCAAACGGGGCACTGATTTCGATAAGATGTGCCAGTACCACAAGAAAAATCAGAATACATTTAATATTGTCATAACCGTATAAACGCGATTTAGCCGATACAGAGTTTGCAGATGAATTCATAAAATAACTCCTGGTTCGATGAAAAGTAGACAAAAGCAGCAACAGCATTATATTGCGAGCGGCGCCTTCCGAATTGAGGCGGACATTTGTGAAGATTGTTTCTGCCGTGACAGACGAAGTCTGGCTAAGGGGAACAATCTTCACAAATGTCCGAGGAACTGAGGGAAAGCCGTCGAGCAAATAATCCTGTTGCTGCTTATTCTTTATTTGTTACATATGTGTTTATTTTTTCAGCAGTGGTTTCAGTTCATCCAGTACCTGCTGGAAATACTGCAGAGTATCTTCAATCGGTTGTGGACTGGCCATATCCACACCTGCAATTTTCAGCAGATTGATTGGATAATCGGAGCCACCGCAAGTCAGGAAGTGACGATAATTTTTCACAGCATCCGGTTCTCCGTTCAGAATTTTGCTGGAGATGCTGACAGCGGCAGAGATACCGGTTGCATACTGATATACATAAAATGCACGATAGAAATGCGGAATACGAGCCCATTCACAACTCAGCACATCGTCGATTACAAAATCCTCGCCGTGGTAGATTTCGTACAGTTTATGATAATTGTCGCACAGCACATCCGGTAACAGAGGCATTCCCTGTTCCACCATCTGATGGGTCTGGTTTTCAAAATCTGCAAATAAAGTCTGGCGATACAGAGTAGAACGGATGTTATCCAGCTGATTGCATAACAGCAGTGCTTTTTCTGCATCCGATTTGCTGTTTTTATATAAATAATCAAACAGAAGCTGTTCATTTACAGTGGATGCTACTTCGGCAGTAAAGATGCAGTAGTCTGAATATACATACGGCTGATGTTTATTGCTGTAGTAGCTGTGCATTACATGCCCCAGTTCATGAGCGATGGTAAATACATCATTCAGGGTGCCGGTAAAGTTCAGCAGCGAGAATGGATGATAGCCATAGGAATGAATCGCATAGGCACCGGTTGCTTTATTTTTAGCCGGATATACATCAATCCAGCGGTTTTCAAATGCCTCTTTCAGCACAGCGGTGTAATCTTCACCCAGCACAGAGGTGGCTTCCAGCACAATCTGCTGTGCTTCTTCGTAGGTGTAGGTGCGGTCAATACCAGGCACCAAAGGTACAAATAAATCGCTGAAATGAATTTCCGGCAATCCAAGCACTTCTTTGCGCAGTGTTACATAATCCTGCAGAGGTGCTACATTTTTGCGCACGGTAGCGATTAAATTATCGTATACTTCTTCCGGAATATGATTACCGGATAATGCCATTGCGCGGGCAGAAGAATATTTTCTGCTTTTTGCGATAAACACATCATTTTTTACTGAGCCGTAGTAAGCAGAGGTGATAGTGTTGATATGCTGTTTATAAACGCCCAGCAGTTTCTGGAAGTAATCGCCGCGGAACTGTGCATCTGGATGAATCAGTGCCACCTGGTAGTTGTTATTGTTAACTTCCATGGTTTCGCCTTCCGGTGTAATGATTTCCGGATATTGAATATCGTTTACACTCAGATCATCATAGATTTTTTCAAAAGAGTTGCCCAGAGCTCCCATTTTACTCAGGATTTCCTCAATCTGCTGATTAAAAATGTGTGTTTTCTGTTCAAACAGCCCTTCCATCATAAAATCGTACAGTTTTAATTCTGGTTTCTGCTGTGTATAATCTGCAAAAATTTCCGGTGTCAGTTCCAGGAGTTCTGGTTCCAGAAACGACAGCTGTTCTGCGATAGCTGTATAAACGCTGTCGGCGGTTTCGTATAAGTCTTTTGCTTCGCTGTTCGACATATTCTGGTCAAAATACATTTTAGAATACACAAACAGTGCGGTCAGTTTTTCGCCCAGCTGGTCATTCATCTGCAGTGCCTGATATAAAGTATCGGCATCTTTTGTGATGGTTCCCTGCATAGCCGATAATGTTTTTGTCAGTTTTTTTGCTTCTTCCAGGTTTTCGCGCCACTGAGCCGCGTCCTGAAACATATGGGTTAAATCCCAGGTATCTTTTATATTGGACATAATATAAGCCTCCTGTCGATTATCTGATTGTTATTTTACGGGATTTCAAATGGTTTATGCGTAATAGTATAGCAGAAGAAACCCTTTTTGACCATGCGTGAAAAGGGAGAAACTGTTATTTTGATTCAAAGATTTAAAATTTTCAGAAAAAAATAAAAAAGTGTGTTTAGAGAAAAAACAGCAGGGGTATAAATAAATCAAGACAGCGGAAAACAAAAACGAAAAACAAAACAGAAGTTTTCAGCTGAGAAATCAAAATCGTAAAAAATAAATTCTAAATAAAACGGAGGAAATAATTATGAAA
>JAFQEO010000022.1 GCA_017399005.1 Peptococcaceae bacterium
CCGTCTCGTGTGTTTGAATGGTATTAAAAATGTTTTGTAGTATGCGTTTTAAATTACAGCTGGCCTCTTACGTCCTGATCCAGTGCGATTTCACGAACCAGTTCGCCTTTGTTCAGTTCAATTACGCAGGCAGTTTTTTCTGCGCTTACTTCTACATTATATTTTTTCGCCCAGCCTTTTTTACGGGTGATATCTACTTCAACAAATTTATATTTATCGCCAGCTTCACGGTTTGCAGCATCCACCTGGTTCAGTTTATCCAGGCTGTCGCCGAATTCCGGACTCCAGAAGCCCATCAGTACTGGTTTTTCTGCAGCAACTACAGTTTCCTGGAAATCATGCAGTTCTTCAATATAGCGTTCTGCAGCAGTTGCAGCGATAGCGCCGTCACCGATTGCAGTAGATACCTGACGCAGATATTTTGCACGTACGTCACCAACAGCAAATACACCTGGTACGTCGGTTTCCATCATTTCATTTGTATGAACCCAGCCGCGACCGTCCAGTTCCATCTGGCCTTTTACGCATTTGGTGCCTGGTACCATACCAACGAAGAAGAATACATAGCCGCATGGGAAATCTGTGATTTCACCGGTTTTGGTATTTTTAATTTTAACGCCTGTTACTTCTTCTTCCCCTTCAATGGATTCCAGTACGGAGTTCCATACGAAATTCATTTTTGGATGTGCAAATGCTTTTTCTGCTGCCTGTTTATTGCAGTCCAGATGACCTTCATCATGCAGTACGATAACAGTGATGCTTTTTGCGAATTTTGCAATGAACATCCCTTCTTCGATTGCCTGGTCGCCGCTGCCTACAACAACTACGTCCTGGCCTTCTGTAAATTCCGCATCGCAGGTTGCGCAGTAGGCAACACCCATACCGTTCAGTTCGCGTTCCCCTGGAATCCCCAGAATTCTTGCTTCAGTACCGGTTGCCAGAATAACTGCTTTTGCCTGATATTCATGTTTTTTTGTTTTAACGGTTTTGATATCACCGCTGAAGTCTACAGATTTTACTTCTTCTTTTTTTACTTCCACGCCAAATGCCTGTGCATGTTCTGCCATATCTTTCATCAGATCAGGACCGGTGGTTTCTTTGTAACCTGGATAGTTTACGATTTCTCTTGTTGTGAATGCACGACCGCCTAGAGAACCTTTTTCAATAATCAGAGTTTTCATTTTTGCACGGCCACCGTAGATACCGGCACTTAAACCAGCAGGACCGCCACCGATGATAATCAGATCGTATAAGTTTTCAGACATGTAAATAGCCTCCTAAAATATATATCTTTTATTTTTTAATTGCATTATCTGTTTTACTATAATGACAATTTATTTCTTTCTGTCTTTATTATATCTCATATTTATGATTTTTTTACATAGGTTCCATCAATACGGCTATATAAGTTATTTATGACGTGCACCCCGTTATACAATCCGCCTATGCCTCCAGCGCTGCTGCCACATCCGGGAAAATCTCCACGCTGCGTTTCAGAATGCCCTGCATATAGGCAATGGCAATGCCGTAGTTGGTAAACGGTGTATTCTGATCGGCCGCACATTTCTGGCGATAGCGCATTTCCCGCTCATTCAGCATACAGCCGCCGCAATGAATCACCAGTTTATATGGCGACAGATCATCCGGGAATGCCACACCGGAACTGAACACAAAGTTCAGCTCTTTGCCGGTGCGTTTTTTCAGCCAGTTTGGAATCTTCACCGAACCAATGTCATCACACTGGCGATGATGGGTACAGCCTTCAGAAATCAGAACAGTGTCACCGTCCTGCAGTTTATCGATGGCTGTTGCCCCCTGAACCGCCCCTGCCAGCTGCCCTTTATAGCGAGCCATCAGAATGGAGAACGATGTCAGCGGAATATCCTGCGGTGTTACCGGAGCCACTTTGCCGAACACCTGGCTGTCGGTAATCACCATTGCCGGTTTTGTGCCCAGCCGTTTCAGGGTTTCCTCCAGCTCCGAATCTCTGGTTACCACCGATACAGCCCCTGCTTCCAGAATATCACGAATGGTCTGCTGCTGCGGCAGAATCAGACGGCCTTTCGGCGCTGCCGAATCGATTGGAACCACCAGCACCACCAGATCGTTCGGCGCAATCAAATCACGCACAATCCAGTTTTCCGGCCCTTCTGCCGATGCCAGACGGCCAATAGCCTCTTTCAGTTCATGAATGCCAATATTCTCTACAGCACTTACCTTACATGCCCCGGGTTCGGTTTCCAGTTCGGTACCCGGAGGCAGCAGATCAATTTTATTATAAACAATCAGATACGGAATCTCCTTGGCTTTGAACAGTTCCAGCAGTTCCTCTTCCGCCTCTGTACGACCGGCGGTACTGTCAATAACCAGAATAGCCACATCGGTTTTATTCAGCACCTGTCTGGTTTTGCGCACGCGCAGCTCGCCCAGTGCCCCTTCATCATCAATCCCCGGAGTATCGATAATCACAACCGGGCCGATTGGCAAAAGCTCCATTGCCTTGCTGACCGGGTCGGTGGTAGTCCCTTTTACATCGGAAACCACGGCCAGTTCCTGACCGGTTACCGCATTTACAACGCTGGATTTCCCCGCGTTTCGTCTTCCAAAAAATCCAATATGCACCCGTTCCGAAGATGGTGTCGCATTTAAACTCATAATGATTCCTCCTGTCTTTTATCCAGATACAGTTGTCCTTTTCTTCTGTCTGTTAGTATAGCACAGCCAGAAAAACAGCACAATGAATCAGTTTTTATACCTGATATAGAACACTTACCCGAATACACCTTCTGCAAACAGCAGGCAACAAAAAAGCAGATAAACAAACCCTTGCGGATTCATCTATCTGCTTCCTGTATTCATTATAGATTAGTCGTCGCTTCTTACTACGCCGTTGCGATAGTTTGCAATCGCTTTGCGCATAGCTTCGATACCGATTACAGAGCAATGTAATTTTTTCTCTGGCAGACCGCCCAGCTCATCTGCTACTGCTTCTTCTGTCAGTTTGTATGCTTCTTCTACAGTTTTACCTTTGATCATTTCGGTCAGAATGCTGCTGCTTGCTACCGCTGCTGCACAGCCGAATGTTTCAAAAGTAACGTCCTGAATGATGTCGTTTTCTACTTTCAGGTACATAACTGTGGAATCGCCGCAGTCTGGATTGCTTACTTCGCCGATTGCGTTTGCATCAGCCATTTCGCCCTGGTTGCGAGGATTTTTAGCATAATCTATTGTTTTCTCTGTAAACTTAACCTGTTCTACCATGTCTCTATTTACCTCCACAAGATTTTTTCTACTAACTAACTATACTATTAAAGCACATCATCGTATTTTTTTCAATGTCTTTTCGCATTTTTTATATATAAATTTTACAAATCCCGCATCGTCCTCCAGTGCCCAGTAAATCGGGCAATCGTCATCCGGCACGGTTATAATGCCGGTCTGCATCGTATTGTGCATCGCAAGCCGGGCACTTCTGGTTTTTCCGTTTCGCCGATATTCCAGCAGAACATCCTGTGAAAGACAATTCGCCTGTTCCAGAAAATGCTTCCTGTTTTTCACCGGTTTTCCATCCAGAGCGATAATCCAGTCTTCCCGGCGCAATCCTGCTCTGGCTGCCGGAGACCCTTTCTGCACATCCAGAATTTTCACCCCGTATTCCGGTGCCCGATACGGCCCGTTTGCGATTGCTTTCTGGTTTTTGCCAGCCCGGATAACCGCCTCATGGCCGATTGGAGCAAACAGTGCCGGCAGCAGCTGCCACATGCCCTGATTATCGGTCAGCAGCACCAGCAGCATTAAACATGCACTGTAACACAACAGATACCCTGCCGACTGCCTGGTTTTGCGGATAATTGTCTGATGAACGGCCGCATCGCTGTAGCCCAGAGCCGCCAGCACCGGAAGCAGCATATAAAGATGATTTCCGGCACCATCCTGCGGGTGTTCCATAAGCGGCCACCATTCCGGAAACAGAAAGAACCCTGCCTGCGGAGGGCCGCTATCTCCGGCCATGGCAAACAGCATAATTAACGGCAGCGGCCATGTCATCTGCAGAAGAAACCCTCCGGTCATTCTGCCCTGTTCATCGCGCAGATATACAGGAAGTGCATTCCAGTGGCCGGTAACCAGCACCAGAAAAGCCTCCGTGCAGTGCAGCACTGCCACCATCATCAGAAGATGGCTCACAGCCAGATTGGGCCACCCGGTCAGACAGTGCAGACAGGCCAGAATTCCTCCGGCATAGGCGAAACAGAAAAAGCGCTGCCGAATCATCATCAAAAGCAGCGCCAGAATCCATACCAGTTCCAGACGGATGCACTCCAGTGCCGCTCCTGTCAGCAGCAAAAGAATACTGGCCAGCATACCGCCGGCCAGTCCTGCCAGAATCATCCGCACCGTTAACCCGATAACTGGTTCCCGGCGAACCTGAAACATGTCTTCTTTTTGTATTGTGCGGCGACGAACCTGCAAATACACCACACCGGCCATCATCCAGAACGCTGGTGCCGATACCATGGTCAGCATCTGCCAGAGCATCTGCTGAAACACTAGTACCATTGCATTCGCCTCGCTTTATTGTTTATTCTTACCGTCTGCACTTACTGCATTTTCTCTTCCAGTACATCAATCGCTTTCTCAAGCTGGATATCTGTCACAGCATCTGCCGGCAGTTCCACCTTCACATCCGGATAAATACCCACACCGTTGATATCATTCTGCTTCGGTGTCAGATATTTGGCCTCGGTAATTTTCATAGCAGTACCGTCGCTGTACATATATACACCCTGCACCAGCGCTTTACCGAAGGTCTGAGTACCTACCAGTGTTGCAGCACCGCTGTCTTTCAGAGCTGCCGCCAGAATTTCCGATGCGCTGGCGGTATTGCCGTTTACCAGCACCACCATCGGCACCTCCAGTTGAGCCTCGGTTGCGTTTTTGGTATCCACGCTTCCATCACCGCTGACTACATGCACAATCGGCCCCGACGGCACAAATACACGAGCCACTTCCACAGCCGCATTCACTTCACCGCCGCCGTTATCGCGCAAATCCAGAATAATGCCTTTGAAGCCCTGCTGGATCAGCTCATTTATCTGCTCTGCAAACTGGGTGCCGGTCTGCACCGAGAATTCGCTGATGCGCAGATAGGCAATATCCGGATTTTCCTCCAGAATGGTTCCCGCAACGGTAACGGTATTGCCCAGTTTAAAGCGTTTTACCGTATAGGTCTGTTCCACACCGTTTCGCTCCACGGTAATCTCCACCGATGTATCCTGCCGGCCCCGCATGCGGGATACCGCATCATCCAGTGTCATAGTATCGGTCCGTTCCCCGTCAATAGCCCGGATAATATCCCCGGCCTCAATACCGGCCACCTCCGCCGGACTTTCCGGAATCGGTGATAAAATCACAATATTGCCGTTTTCATCTTCCGCCGTGTAAACACCTATCCCGTACACATCACCGCTGACCTGCTCCATAAAACCGCCGATGGTTTCCTCGTCAATATAAGTGGTGTATTTATCGCCAAGGCTATCCAGCATTCCCTTTACAGCCCCGTCCGCCAGCGTTTCCGTGTCCGACTCCCACAGATATTTCTGGTCAATCAGTGCCACGGTTCGCACAATCTTCTGCACGTGTTCAAAATTGGTCACCACCACAAGCCCCACGCACAGCGTCGTCAGACAGCAGATGGTCAGCACCACATCACGCAGCATTTTCCATGCTTTGTTCATTCCGGCATCCTCCCGTTTTCTATCTCATTTATTATACGAAACATTTCTGCATCTATGCCATAATCATATAAAAACAGAACGCACCCCGATAATTCTCAAAGTGCGTTCCGGTAAGTCCGTCGTCCTGCTTATACTTTCAGATATTTCTTAATAGCAATATTACTGCCGATAGCACCCAGCAGAGTGCCGCCCACCAGCAGTACCAGCATAATCAGCATCATCAGCTGCGGATCGTTCAGCATGGTAATAAAGCTGATATTGGCTTCGATATATTCCAGAATTGCGTCATAGCCGAAATACAGCACCACATCGGCCAGCAGAGCACCAACAATCCCGATAACCAGCCCTTCCAGGAAAAACGGAATGCGCACATAGAAGTTGGTTGCCCCCACATATTTCATGATGTTGATTTCCTCACCGCGGGTTGCCACAGTTAAACGGATGGTGCTGTTCACCATAAACAGCGCAATCAGCAGCATCCCGATAATCAGCGCAATGCATGCAATTTCCAGAGTACCGGTCAGCGCAATCATGTTTTCTACAACATCCTGCCCGTAACTTACCATCTCAACCTGCGGGAACAGTTCGGTATTTTCCAGATACGCCACCGCACCTGCAATCTGTTCCGGCTGTTCCAGCTTGATTTTATAGGCATCCGGCAGCGGATTGGTACCGCCCAGCGCTACCGCCAGGTTGGTTTCATCAAAACGGGTACTCATTTCCTCCAGAGCGGCTTCCTTCGGCACAAACTCCAGAGATTCAAAACCAGTGATAGCCTTCATGGCCGGCTCCAGTGCCAGAGCCTCTTCACGGGCTACATCGGTATTCAGATACACAATTACTTCCAGTTCATCGGCCATTTTGCCTGCCATGTAATCACTGTTGGCAGCCAGTAAGGTTGCCGCCCCCAGAGCCACCAGCATAGTTGCAACGGTCAGCACCGATACCAGCACCATGCCCTTGTGACGCCACAGAGAACGCAGGGTATCACGGAATCCGTACTGCAGATATCTAAAGAATTTCAATGTTATACCCTCCCTGCTTGTCATCACGCACAATTTCCCCGTGTGCCAGTTCAATAACACGATGGCTGGCACGGTTTACAATGCCTGCATCATGGGTTGCCATCACAATGGTTGTCCCCTTGATGTTGATATCGTTCAGAATATCCATAATGCCTTTGGCTGTTTCCGGGTCCAGGTTGCCGGTTGGCTCATCAGCAATGATAATCTGCGGATTGTTTACAATAGCGCGGGCAATGGCCACACGCTGCTGCTCCCCGCCGGATAACTCGTCCGGGAAGTGTTTCTTGCGGTCTTCCAGCCCAACCAGACGCAGCGCATAATCCACCTTGCGTTCCACTTCGCGTTTGGATGCACCCAGAACCTCTACCGCAAAGGCCACATTTTCAAAAGCCGTGCGGTCTGCAAGCAGACGATAGTTCTGGAAAATAAAGCCGATATTACGGCGGAAGTGCGGAATCTGACGCTGTTTTAAACGGTTAATGCTTTTGCCGTTTACCAGAATATTGCCCTCTGTCGGCATCATTTCCCGAATCATCAGCTTTGTAAAGGTGGATTTCCCGGCCCCGCTGGCCCCCACCAGAAATACAAACTCGCCTTCCTCTATTTTTACATCAATATTTTTTAAACCAACTGTCCCGTTCGGGAACTCTTTGGATACGTTGATAAACTGAATCATTGTATTATCGTTCACTCCAATCTCCGCTCTCTTACCGGCTTGTCGGCACAGAGCAGCAAAGTCCACAGTTTTTCACATTGTATAGTATAACAGATAATTGTGCATTTTGGGAAACAATTTGCAAAAAATTTTATACAATTTTTACTATCGGCCATTTTCACTCACATCATAATTAACAGATAAATCCATTTTTACATATTGCAAAGCAGTTCAGCATATGCTATACTAGGCCTAGGCAATAAACATTTCGAGTGATGTTCATGTTGAGCAAAACCCCCGGTAGCGGCTACTACCGGGGGTTTTTATTTGCCCTTTTCAGTCGGGCCGACCGGCTGGTTACCGTTTCATCTTACTGTCCAGCCATTTGCAGATGAGGTGGCTAATCACACCTGCCACGACAGTAAGTATTACTAATTCGAGTGAAGTCATACTGAGCCCCCTTTCTGTTACCAGTATCGGGGCGGTAACATGATACAGCATACCGCACTTCCAGAAAATTGTAAATACTTTTTCTGGAAATATTTGAAGTAAAAGAAAAGTAGTTTGTTTTCGGACAAACGAAAAACACCGCCTGTACTTTTGGCCGAGAACAGCGGTGCTTATCGTAAAGATATTCATTAAAGTTCAAAACTAAGAGAAGCCGTCAGTTATTACGGGCAACTCTTTTTCTGTGTTTATTATATCACGCCTGTGATACAAAAGCAACACGGCAGATGGTACCAGTTATAATTTACAATTGAGCAAAAAGTTTGCGGATATCCTGTTTATTTCATTCATCAAATTCACATTTACTTACTGCAATACACCGCAATTGCTTCACAGATAAATGTAGCAGTACCGTCAGCGTGCTTATCAATGTTGTTCGTAAAGCGCTCGTCCGCTACATACATCTGACCGAGACTTGCCAGTATTTCGTTTGTACAAAGATAGTAATTCTCGGTGATATGGTTCTGCAGCATTTTTACAAGG
>JAFQEO010000023.1 GCA_017399005.1 Peptococcaceae bacterium
ATAGCGTTTTCCGTCAGCGGTTTCCACATAAATATACGGCAGAGTTCGCGGATCCAGACAGATGCTGGCTGAGCCCCACGGAGTGGAGTAGCGGCCTTTCTGCACGGTTTCCATACCGGTACCGGCCGTACGGCGAAGTTCCGGTTTTTCATTTACATATTCAATGCAGGTGATATCCTCCAGCAGAATTTCATATTCAACGCCGGTATGAATAGAAACAATGGCGGATTCGGTAATTTCCAGCCGCACTGGAGTGGTTTCCAGATTATCCATCCATACGCCTAAAAACGGCATAGCCAGAAGCAGCAGGGCTGTGATACCCATAAACAGCTGACCGCTTCGTTTTGCCATGTTTACGGTGGTATTCATACCCACCCGGTTATTTACAATCAGTCGGGTATCGTTCGGGTCATAATAAAAAATGCCCCAGATCCATTTATCGTCATCATCTACATAAAAACCGGTACCGCTTTGTGCGGTCAGTGTTTCCTGCAGTTTACGCAGTTTCAGTTCCAGATAAATGGAGGTTATAACCAGAATGAGACTAAGTGCAAGAATTGCGGCCAGTGTCAGTGATGCGCTGGAACTGCTGAGCCAGACAAGCAGGTTCAGTGCGGCTATAAACCAGGCACTAATCAGCCACATTCTGCCCCAGTGATGGCGACGGATACGAGTCAGAGCCTCGGTGAGTACAAGGTTATCGTCAACCACTTCTGATTTATTGCGGTAAAGGCAGCGGTAGCAGAACCAGAAGAACACAATCATCAAGGCATCCGACAGATATACAATGGCAATATCGGTATCTGTCAGCAGCGGAATAAGAGAGATAAGTGCAGGGAGCAGAAACCAGTAAGGCGACAGCCAGCGGGTTTCAACTGATGCGGCCCGCAAATCCACCGTCTGTATTGGAGTGGAATTCTGTTTCCAGCCGCGGGCTACTTTCAGCTGTTTCAGCTTCCGGTTGCACTGGATATATGGGATATACGGCAGTACACAGCCGCACAGCAGCCAGATCATCCAAATGGTCATAACCATACCGGCTGTTGCAGGAATGAAAATGCAGGGAATGGCAGAGATAAACAGCCCGACACATACATAGAGCAGATGCTTTTTGAAAACAGCGAGAATCTGCTGCACTTCTTCATCATCTCTGGCCTCCTGCGGGAAGGTAACGCCGACGGCTATGTTTTTCTTGAATTTTGCCTCGTTTTTGAGCAACACATAAAACAGTGCAGGCATCCAGATTACACAGCCCCATAAAATCAGATTCATTGTGGAAATGTTCATGCTTCTCCCTCCTCATATAATGTACGGCATAGTTTCAGGGTATCTTCTATGGTCATACCGGCCAGTCGCAGTTCGCTGAGCCGCAGTTTTAAGCCTTCAATGGTTTCCGGGCGGGGACCGGTCTGTTTTTCCGGGTGCTTAACCACAGCACCGGCACGGCGGTCGGTCTGGATATAGCCCTCCTGTTTTAAAAGCTGATACGCTTTGCTAACGGTCATCATATTGATGCCGCATTCTTCAGAAAGTGCCCGGACGGTGGGAAGTTTTTCACCGGCAGCCAGTTTCCCCTCGGCGATGCCCATTACAATCTGGTTCCGAATCTGTATGTAAATTGGAATATCGGAACTGAAATCCAGATGCAGCAGCATAATGACACATCCTTTCATGTATTATTTGTATTATAAAGTGTAATGCAAATAATGCAAAATGTCAACAGGAAATTTATTCGTTGCATTCTGCAGGAACTGCAATATAATATACATTACGAAGATTATGTATAGAGAAAAGAGTGAGATATATGATTGAAATGGAAGGGCTGCAGGATGATGAGATTAAGCTGACGCTGGCAAAAATGCTGCCGAAAGGGCATCCGGATATGGGCGATATGCCGATTCTGTTTTTTAATATCCGTCTGCTGGATGGAACCCGCATCGGCCAGTGTGATTTGCGCGTGGGCGACAGCCGTCATACAGAAGTACTGGGGCATATCGGCTACGGTATTTACGAGGCTTATCGCGGCCATCACTATGCGGCAAAAGCCTGTCGTCTGCTGATGAAATATGCGAAAAAAGCGCATATGCCGCATGTGGACATCACCTGCAACACAGATAATCAGGCATCTATCCGTACCTGTGAACTGCTGAATGCACAGCTTTTAGGTACAGTGGAAGTGCCGTCGGATAATATAGATTATCAGAACGGAAGCCGTATCAAGTATCGTTACCGGATTATTCTGGAGGACGGCAGCGATACTGCATTATCGTGATAATCCTGTCACCAGCCGGGAGGTCTCTGTCATACACTATCAATGACAGGGGGGGGAACGGGATGGATTATTTTCAGGAGCGTTATGAAATTGTGGAGGGGAAAATCCACGATTTGCAGGAGCAGCGAAAAGTTCTGGTGGATTTAGTGCTGGAACTGTTCCGACAGGTGGAGGATCTGGAGAAACGCTTAGATGAATTATATCGAAGCTGTGAGGCGGAATGCTGGTTCTGAAGCCAAAATTTAATAGAGAATATAAAAACGGACAAAAAAGCTGACTGTTGATTTCTGCGTGTCGAGATTGAAATGAACAGCTGTTCTGATTCGTCTCAGGAGCGGTGGACGAAGTCCATACCGCGAGAGACGAGTTAGCGCAGCTGTCCATTTCACGAGGGTGGCAGAAATGCAACAGTCAGCTTTTTATATTCAAGTATCTATTAGAGTATTCACTTGTAATTGGTTATTACATCCCGATAAAACCTTTTACCAGAAACCAGATTGCCGGTACCAGTAAAGAAGGCAGCATATTTAATGTTTTACAGTCTTTCAACCCTAGAATGCCAATGCCGGAGCTGGCAATCAGAATACCGCCGATGATGGAGATTTCGGTTAAAAGTTCAGCAGAAAGCAGCGGTGCCAGAAATCCTGCGCCCAGATAAATACTGCCCTGCCATAAAAACAGCACGATGGCAGATAAGGCAATACCGATGCCGTAAGTGGATGCGAGAACCATAGAAGTGACAAAATCCAGTGTGGCATTGGTCAGCAGATAGGTATGGTCATTGTATAGGGCGCTTTGAATCGGGCCCAGAATAGAAAGTGTACCGATACAGAACAGCAGGACTGCCGTGGAAAGTCCCTGCGCCAGCTGCGAGGTGCCGAATTTTCCAGCCAGGCTCTGGAAACGACCGTCTAAATCCAGAATGGTGCCAAGTAAACTGCCGGCTGCCAGACTGACAATAAACAGTACAGGATACTGGCTGTTCGGCATGTTGCTCACAATGGCATTGATACCCAGTGCGGTAGCCGCCAGCCCCATAGCAGTGAAAAGGGCACCGGAATATTCTTCTTTGATTCCTTTCCGGACAACACTGCCGATGGTGCTGCCGATGAGAATGGTACATACATTGACAATAGTTCCTAACATGATGACAGACTCCTTTGTGTTTTACCGATTATAATTTGCATAACAAATATTATAGCAAATTCCCGAAGCGATGCGCAACATTTTGCGCCGGTTAAGGCTATACAGAAATTTTGACGCGTGATAAAATAAAAGGCAAAGATTTTTCAGGAAACCGTATCGGGAAACATCAGTTCAGGATAAGGAACGAAACAGGATGACATACGAGGAAACATTGAATTATATAAATCAGTTAAACAGTAGGGGAATTGCTCTGGGCTTAGAACGCATTACCGCTTTACTGGAGCGGCTCGGCAATCCGCAGAATCATCTGCGGTGTATTCATGTGGCCGGCACCAATGGAAAGGGGTCGGTCTGTGCTTTTTTAGACAGCACACTTCAGAAGGCTGGATTACGTACAGGCCGGTATGTTTCTCCAACACTGTATGACTATCGGGAACGGATTCAGATAAACGGAAACTGGATTGAGGAACAGGCGCTGGCGGAGCTTCTTACAACCGTAAAAAATGCCTGTGACAGGATGACGGAAGAACATCAGGAACATCCAACTGTATTTGAAGTGGAAACAGCTGCGGCCTTTTTATATTTTCAGCAGCAGAACTGTGATTATGTACTGCTGGAAGTAGGCATGGGTGGTCGTCTGGACTCCACCAATGTGATTGAAAAACCGGTTTTGTCAATTATTACATCCATCAGTCTGGACCATACCGCTATGCTGGGAAATTCTCTGGAGGAAATTGCTGCCGAGAAGGGCGGCATTATTAAAACAGGATGCCCTGCTGTACTGGCACCGCAACAGCCGGAAGTGATGAAGGTTCTGATGCAGCGATGTATGGAATGTGGTATAACACCGGCCGTAGCCGACGAAACACAGCTGCGGCAGATTAACTGGAGTACAGAGGGGCAGTTGTTTGATTACAGGCAATGGCAGCATGTAACAATTAATCTTCTGGGTGATTATCAATGCACCAATGCCATGATTGCACTGGAAGCACTGCAGATATTACAGAAAAACGAAGCGGTGTTGACGGATGAGGTGATTCGTGCAGGGTTGGCAGAGGCTCGATGGCCCGGCCGTTTTGAAGTGATTCATCAGAAGCCGCTGGTAATTGTGGACGGCGCTCATAATCCAGCCGGGGCACAGGCTTTGGCCGATACGCTGCAGAAGCATTTTGCCGGAAGAAAGATTACCTTGCTGATGGGTGTTTTTAAAGATAAAGACTATACAGAAATTGCCCGTATCATGAGTGCATGCAGTGATTCCATCTGCTGTTTTGCGCCGCAGATGGAACGGGGGCTGGATGCGGACAATCTGGCTGAGGCTGTGCGGCCGTTTTACCGGCAGGTAATGATTGCAGAAACTGCGGAAAAGGCAGTAGAGCAGGTATTTGCGATGTATAGCAGGAATGAAGATAAGGAGGAAAGAATTTTTGTTTCTTTTGGTTCCTTATCGACAATTTGTGATATAGAACAGGCCGTTAAAAAGATGCGTTCGCACAAGGAGGGGCAGCATGGACTGGAATAAGGATAATATGGAGCGAATCGATGCAATTTTGCAGGATTCCCGGTTTCAGTACGGGCTGCAGCGCATCGTGGAACTGGAAAAAGAGCGGATTTTCTGCTGCCATCGCCTGGAGCATCTTCTGGATGTGGCACGGATTGCCTGGATTATGGTACTGGAGCAGCAGCTTCCGCTGGAAAAAGAGATTGTATATGGTGCCGCACTTTTGCACGATTTAGGCCGCTACCGGCAGTATGAGGAAAACATTCCGCATCATCAGGCCAGTGCGGAACTGGCAAAGGCGATTCTGCCTGATGCCGGTTATACGGTGGAAGAAGTAGATGCCATTGCAGATGCCATCGGGCAGCACGGAGATCAAACTGCCAGTCAGAGTATTCTGGCACAGGTGCTGTACCGTGCCGATAAACTGAGCCGCAGCTGTTTTCAGTGTGCAGCACAGGCAGAATGTAAATGGAGTGAGGAAAAACGCAATCAGACCATACGGTATTGATTGATTTGAGAAAATATACGGTTTTGTTTACTGTTTCAGAGGAGTGGAAATCATGCAGCAGATGATGAAAATTGGCAACAGGGTTTTTGATTTGCACCATCATACCTATGTGATGGCGATTCTGAATGTGACACCGGATTCCTTTTCTGATGGCGGGAGCTATCGGGGAATGGACGATGTGCTGAAAAAAGTGGAACAGATGATTGCGGAAGGGGCAGATATTATTGATGTAGGCGGAGAATCTACACGGCCCGGGCATACGGTAATCAGCGATGCGGAAGAAATCAGCCGTGTGGCACCGGCAATAGAAGCCATTACCAGACGCTTTGATGTTCCGGTATCCATCGATACCTATAAAGCTTCTGTGGCACAGGCTGCGCTGCAGAGCGGAGCCCATATGGTTAATGATATCTGGGGGCTGCAGCATGATACCGCCATGGCAGAAGTGGTTGCCGATGCCGGGGCCGTGTGCTGCCTGATGCACAACAAAACAGATAAACAGTATCAGGATTTTCTGCCGGAATGTCTGAAAACACTGCAGGAAAGTGTAAATCTGGCATTACAGGCCGGAATCGCAAAAGAACGGATTATGCTGGACCCGGGTGTGGGCTTTGCCAAAACCTACGAGCAGAATCTGTATGTGATGAACCATCTGGAACGCTTTAATGAACTGGGCTATCCGATGCTGCTTGGCACTTCCCGCAAATCAATGATTGGGCTGGCATTGGATTTACCGGTAAATCAGAGGCTGGAGGGCACATTGGTGACAACGGTTCTGGCGGTACAGGCCGGATGGAATTTTGTGCGTGTGCATGATGTGAAGGAAAATGTACGTGCCATCCGAATGATGGAGACGATAAAATATTGCAGTTTATAAATTAAGGGATGAAAACCATGGATAAAATCTGTATTGAAAATCTGGAGATTTATGCCCGGCACGGGGTGTATCCGGAAGAAAACAAACTGGGGCAGAAATTTGTAATCTGCGCTCAGCTGTATGTAGATGCCGGCAAAGCGGCACGGCAGGATGATTTGAGCCTGTCGGTCAATTACGGCGAAGTCTGCTATTATATCAAAGAACTGATGGAAAAGCACACGTTTCAGCTGATTGAAACCGTGGCCGATGTGCTGGCCAGAGAGATTCTGCTGAAATTCCCGCTGGTGCAGAAAATTGCACTGGAAGTGAAAAAGCCGAATGCACCGATTATGCTGCCGTTTGAATATGTGTCGGTGGCTGTGGAGCGGCAGTGGCACAATGTGTATGTGGGAATCGGCAGCAATATGGGCAACCGGGAAGCGTTAATCCGCAATGCTATGCTGTTGTTGAATGAACAGCGTGACTGCCGGATTGTGAAAGGTTCCAGCCTGTTTGTGACAGCGCCGTACGGTTATACCGATCAGCCTGAATTTTTAAACGGCTGTCTGCAGGTGAAAACGCTGCAGAATCCGCAGCAGTTTCTGGATACACTTCATGCTATTGAACAGCGTCTGGGGCGGGAACGTACCATTCACTGGGGGCCTCGCACCATTGATCTGGATATTTTGCTGTATGACGATGAAGTTATCAGCACAGAAACCTTAACAGTGCCGCACATCGACATGCAGAACCGTTTGTTTGTACTGAAACCGCTGGACGAAATTGCCGGTTTTGTTCGCCATCCGCTGCTGGGCAAAACCATTCATCAGCTCTGCGAAGAACTGGAAAAAAATCAGAAATAAACCGATAAATAATAAAAAAGCTGGAACAGAAGATACGAAATCTTTTGTCCCAGCTTTTGTTTTATAATGCGTTAACACAGATACTGTTTTACAATCGGGATTTTTTTCATAACAGCAACCGAAATCCAGCTTAGCAGAAACGCCAGCAGAGCTACGCATGGCACAGCCAGTGCAGCCGGTGCAAAAAGCAATGCGTTGACACCGAAATGTTCCAGTACCGCCAGAATAAACGGATGAATCAGATAAATGCCCAGACTGTAATCCACCAGATTACGAATCAGTTTCTGATGACCGGACAGCAGATTCGGAATCTCGTACTGATAAAACAGGAACACCGCAACGGAAAGACATACCGTGTTTAATGTAAACGGGTCATAATAGCCAAAGGCTGTGTTCAGTGCCAGTGCTTTGTGATGGCTGGCAAATACCGTGAAGGCAAGGCTGACAGCTCCGGCAAGATAGCAAAGCCAGCGTGTGGATTTTGCCAGCTCCGTTGTGCGGAAATAGTAACCCAGTACAAAATAGCCGGTGTAGCCCAGTGTGAACGAGAAAAACATAAACTGGCGCATGGTTTTTGCCCATGTGAATGGCAGAACCGGCAGAATAACCGCAAAACAGAATGACAGCACCAGAAAATACTGCATCAGGGTGCGGTCTGCGGTAATTTTTTTGAGAAACGGAATAATCAGATACAGCCCCAGCAGCATATAGCAGTACCATAAATGATAGTGGCCGGTCTGGAACGCGGTGAGTACCGCAGACCAGTCGATTTCATAACCGCGCAAAAGCGCCCAGAATACATTGCGCCATGTAGCATAGAAAAACGACCAGAAAATCAGAATAATCAGAATTTTTTTGCAGTAGCGGTGAAACAGTTTCGACAGCGGAATCTCTTTATGTGGGTCCAGCAGAAACATGCCGCTTATCATTACAAAAATGGATACCGCAGGCCGGGCGGCGCTGTCGTAGGCGTGAAAGGTGAACCATTCCGCTGAATCAACGGGCACAGATGCCCAGTATTGTGCCGCTACATGCAGCAGCACTACCATAAACGCTGCACTGATGCGCAGCAGATCTGCATAATGAGTACGTTGAGCCATAAAAATCTCCTGTAATAAAAATGAATAACGAATCTCTTTTATTTTACACGAGAATTGCAGTGGTGAAAAGTAGGAGATGAAAATGTTACCGGCTTATTTGATGTAGGAATGTAGGATATGTAGTCAGCTTTACTAAATTTTTTTATATTTTATTTCTGTTTTTTATTTTTTTCTAAAAAGTCCTACACTCCTACACCGGCCTATTGGTTGAGCTATTTCTTCCTGCATGAAAACTGCACCAATCCTACACTACTATACATACAAAACAAAGATATAAAACAAAAACAGGTCGCTGTGATTTTACACGGCGGCCCGTTTTCTGGTATTAGAGATATTTTATTTTTACATTGCCGCAATCTGTTTGCGGATATAGGCTGGTATTTCGTCAAAGGGAATTCCCAGTGCTATTGATAATTCCTCGTGCAGCAGGGTTTCCGCCTGTTTCATGTACTGCTGGTCGGTTTTGCCGGTGGTTTTTCCTTTTTCGTTCAACTCGCGGTTTTTGCAGTAGATGTTTTTAATCAGCTGCACTAGTGCCGAACAGTCATGAGTTTGCAGCAGGGCTTTGTAATGTTCCGCCAGGGATTTCTGGTCTTTGCTGTAGTCGGGATGTTCCTCCACCGACGGGATAGAAGCAATGAGATTCATGGCTTCCTCTTTTGAGATAACAGCACGCATAAATACTTTGGAATCTACGGGAATATAAATAATACCGGAACCGCGCACTGGCGCCAGATGATAATACTGTACATCCTGTGCTGCTGCCGGAAAATCTTCCGGGATGCCGATTTTTTCAACACGGCAGACACCGGTGTTGCGATATACAATATAATCGCCTTCCTGAAACATGATAAAGTCCTCCTTTCCATCAGGTGCCATCCTGTTTGCAGAGCAAAGCTGCAGACAGGGTAAAATACACCACAATAATAACGACAATCTTATTATAATCGTTTTTTTGTGTGGCAGGTAAGGAAAACCTGTAGCGCAGGAGGACAAAAATTTTTAATCATATTCGATAAAGGAAATTAAGTCAAATCCGGAGAACTGCGCCGCACAATGCGGAGTTCCTGCCCGGAGGAAGCGTCGGTAAAAATAGAGAAATGCTCTTCTATAACCGTGCCCCGTATCTCCCAGGTGAGAAGTTCACGGATGCTGTATTCGTCTGGAATCAGAGCAAGGCGCACTTCCTCTACCTGAAAGTTTGGATTTCTGTTTTGCAGAAGCTGCTCCTGGCTAATCGCGGGAGCGGGCAGATTTCGCGGATAGTGCCGGGTGGCGTAGCTGGTCTGGTCAAAATTCAGGATGGAGTTATCATCCAGCGCCATCTGTATTTTCACCATATCGGAATAAATATAAATGTTATTCTGTTTCGGCACAAAGGTCAGGTCAGCGGTGCGGTCATCGGTAATGGCATCAATACAGGCCATATCGGTGAAATGCAGGTTCTGCAGCAGTTCTTCTGCACGGGTAATAGCCTGTTGTGCAGTAAATTGAGGTTCACCGATATTCCGGGTCTGATAAAACTGCAGGATGTGGCCTCCGTTCTGACTGACCTCTACATACAGAACGGTGTCTTCGCTTTCGTTATGGTATCGTACACCGTAAACGGGAATGCGGGTGTTTTCTGACACAAATTCCACCTGACCGTTTGAATGGGCGATATGGAACATATCCAGAAAATCATCTGCTGCCGATACAGCATCTTCCCGAGTAATCCGGGCACCTTCAATGGCTCGCGGCTCTGGTTCGATTTTGCGGACTCCTTCTTCGAATTTCAGTGCAGGGAAGGCATGTACCTGTGATTCGATACTGCGAAATGCGGCAGCTACAGCATTCTCTTCGTCTTCCAGAGAGAGGGAGGAAAGCAGCAGATTTTCGTTCAGAATCCGGTTTTCCAGCTTGTCCAGTTCAATCTGTACTACGCGGGAGCGCTGATAAAAATCCTCCAGCTGGTTCCAGTCGGTTTCTGAAAGCGGATGCTGATGCAATACATTTTTTCGCAGCAGGTAATAGCTGTATTCTGCTACATCGCTCAGAAGAAGGTCGGTGCTTTCCAGTTCGTGCATGGCAACCGGCAGGTTTCCCAGATAGCTGACAGCACTGGATACCTCCCGCCAGAGGCTGGAAAGACCAAGCAGAAGCTGTTCCTGGCTGCTGGTGACCAGAAGCTGTGCCAGCTGTCCGTTCATAGCCTGTACGGAGTCGGACAGTTCGCCAAAGCTGCGCTGATACTGACTTTCTGTTTTGTAGGCAGTGGCTGTTTTCTGCTGTTCCAGAGTATCGATTTTCTGCTGGAACCACCAGAAGCTGCCGGAAAGAAAAAACAGCAGAAGCACAATCAGAAACAGATAAAGATGACGCTCTCGTTTCATAGACTCACACTCCAAATACATGTTTTCCAATGCGGGTAATTACCTGTCGGGACCAGATCCATTTGCTGGTGGCAGTGGATGGATTCCAGTAGTACAGTGCTCCGTAAGTCGGGTCCCAGCCGTTGATGGCAGCTTTTGCGGCCTTGATGGCCTCCTGGTCCGGCTCCATGTAGTATTGACCGTCGCTGACTGCATCAAAGGCACCGGGCTGAAAACAGACACCGTGAACACTGTCGGGAAATTTCTTATCTTCCACCCGGTTCAGAATCACGGCCCCTACCGCAACTTTTCCTACATATGGTTCTCCGCGTGCTTCTCCGTGAATCATTTTTGCCAGTACGGTTACGTCGTTGTTTCCGTACGTACCGCTTCCGGCTTGTGCTTCGCTGCCTGATGAACCGGAAAGCGCCAGAAGCAGAGCGGCAAAAAGCAGGATACCTATTCGTTTCTGCATAAAAATTCCTCCTGGTTCTGTTTTTTGTTAGTATGTATCAAACAGAAGGGGAACATGCAGATTCTTTACGGTGTAATGATAACTGGTGTATTAATGGAAACAGCATCGAATAATGTTTCTACATCGGCATTATGCATGCGGATACAGCCAAGTGATACAGCTGTGCCGATGCTTTCCGGTATATTCGTGCCGTGAATACCGTATCCCGGATTGTTGAGGCCAATCCAGCGTGTGCCGAAAACACCCGGCTCGGTTAGAATTTTTTTATTAATAATGTACCAGTTTCCAGCCGGAGAAGGTGTCTGCATTTTTCCAACGGCTACGGGAAACTGGTATTGCAGAATACCGTTCTGAAAAAATGTAAGGCGATACTGGCTCAGTTCAATGACAATATAATCGTTCATAGGTTCTCCATCCTTTTTGCTTTTTGTCAGTATACGAAGTACTTTGGAAAAAGGTGCGGCAGAAAAGCGGATGTGCTATAATAAAAACAGAAAAAGCGACATATCATACAGAACACTAGCGAGCAGGAAGTATCAGGAATTATAACGAAGGGATTTGATAGAATGGACCGTCTGGAACAGCAGATGCAGTTTGCGCTGGAAATTGATAAAGAAAAACAGATTCACCGCCAGACTTACTGCAGTGATAATAAAACAATGGAAAATGATGCGGAACATGCGTGGCATGCGGCACTGATGACGATTCTGCTGAGCGAATATGCCAGTGAACCGTTTGATGTGCTGAAAACGGTAACCATGCTGCTGATTCACGATATTGTGGAAATTGATGCAGGGGATACTTATGCATATGACGATGCTGGAATTGCCACGCAGGCCGAGCGGGAACTGAAAGCGGCAAATCGTATTTTTAATCTGCTGCCGGAGGATCAGGCAAAACAGATGCTGGATTTGTGGCTGGAATTTGAAGCCGGGGAGAGTGCCGAAGCCCGTTTTGCAAAAGTCATGGATAATATTCAGCCGATTATGCTGAATGCGGCTACCGATGGCCGGGCATGGAAAGAACATGAAGTGAAACTGAGCAAAATTATAAAGCGCAATAAAAAAACGCCGGAAAATTCACCGGCATTGTGGGAATATATGCTAAATCATTTCATTATGCCGAATGTAGAAAAAGGCAGAATACAGGACGACAGGGAGTAAATTGCAAGTGAAATAATCAAAAATAAAAAGAGCAGGATATGATTTCCGCGGAAATGCATACCTGCTCTTTTGTTATGCTTTTATAAATTTACATCCATGCTTTATACAGCAAATCCACGCCCTGCTGCATCTGTTCTGCGGTCAGAGCTCCAAATCCTAGCAGTACCTTGCTCTGGTGTTCTTCGGGAACAGGACCAGTGAAATACGGGGAAATGGGATATACTTTTACACCGGCTTCTTCCGCTTTTTTACACATTTCAGTTTCGCTGAGGCCGTTTTTCAACTGTACGGTCAGGTAAAGCCCTGCGCCTTCGCCAAAAATCTGCAGCTGATTACCAAAAACAGAAAGTGCCTGTACCAAATCCTGCCCGCGGGTACGGTAAAGCTTTCGCATTTTGTTCAGATGGGTTTCAAAATGCCCGGAGGTAATAAACTCATGCAGCACCGCCTGTTCAAAGCGGGAAACCGCTGAGGAAAACAGCAGATACTGTTCCAGATACTGTTTCAGCAGAGGAAGAGGCAGCACCATATAACTGATGCGCAGTGAGGGTGCAATGGATTTTGAGAAGGTGCCGAGATAAATCACCCGGCTGTTCTGGTCCAGACTCTGCAGCGCAGGAACCGGCCTGGAATTATAACGGAATTCACTGTCATAATCGTCCTCGATAATATACCGGCTGCTGCCCTCCTGACTCCAGTTCAGAAGTTTGATACGCCGGCTGATTGGCATAGTGATACCAAGCGGGAACTGATGAGATGGTGTTACATAAATCGCAATATTATCGAGAGATTCCAGCGGTTCAATCTGGATTCCGTGTTCATCAACCGGGATGGATTTTACACTGTGTCCCATACGCTGGAAAAAGTGCATAGCCTTGTGATATACCGGGTTTTCCATGCCGATGGTGCAGCTGCTGTCCAGAATATAGCTCAGCATCTGCAGCAGATTATCATTTCCGGCACCGATGATAACCTGTTCGGCTGTGCAGCTGACACCGCGGGCCTGATACAGATATCGGGCAATAGCCTGACGGAGCGCATAATCGCCCTGCGGAGGTGTACTGGTTAAAAGGCAGGGGTCATACTCGTTGAAGCATTTATTCATAGTTTTGCGCCAGGCCTGAAACGGAAATTTATCCCGGGCCACATCGCTAATGGAAAAATCGACAAGCACAGACGGTTTTGTGCGCACGGTCTGAGGCTGTTTTATCTCTGTGTGACTGGTTTGAATCAATTCATCCAGATGACATACAAAAAAGCCGCGCTGCGGTTTTGCCACTAAAAACCCTTCTGAAACCAGCTGACTGTATGCAGCACTTACAGTATTGACGCTGATCTGCATCTGAGCGGCCAGTTGCCGTTTGGATGGCAGACGTTCATTTTCCGGCAGTGTGCCGTTGCGAATCTGCTGTTTAATTTGTTGATAAACCTGTACATAAAGAGGTTCATTGTTTTCCTGCAGGGAAAGATGGAGCACAATCATCACCAACTGATACCATTAAAATTATAAAAACTGATACTTTTAACAAGTTCACTATAGCATTATTATAGTAGCAGAAAACGAGGCTCGTCAACAATCAAAAACAAAATGAGAAAAGAGATGGTTGTTTTGCGTCATTCAACAAAAGATATGGTGCTGGCCGGGATGGGAATTGCGCTGGTATTTGTGGCAACACTGATTAATATCAAATTGCCCATTGGGCAGGGCGGGCTGATTCACTTAGGCAATGTGCCGCTGTTTTTATTTGCTATTTTATTTGGCAAGAAGACTGGCGCCATCGTCGGATCATTCGGCATGGGTCTGTTTGATTTAATGGGCGGCTGGACCCCATGGGCACCTGCCACATTTATGATTGTTGGGCTGATGGGTTATACCGTCGGACTGGTTGCAGAACGGAACGATAGTACCGTTGGTTATGTGCTGGCTGTTGTTCTGGCCTGTGTGATTAAAGTTGCCGGTTATTATGTGGCGGAAGCGCTGATTTACGGCAACTGGGTGCAGCCGGTGCTGTCTATTCCGGGGAATCTGATGCAGATTGGCGTGGCTGCGCTGATTGTGCTTCCAATGGCTGGTACCTTGAAAAAAGCACTGAAATGTTAAGCAGAAACACAAAAAACATAATATTGCAGACAGAAAAAAGTACGGCGTTTTAGCCGGAAGTTTATCGAAATTTTATGAAATTTTATATGGAAAGGCTGCTGTTTTTTATGAAAAAAATTATGACACCGGGTCCGACTCAGGTGCGGGAAAATGTGCGAATGGCCAGAAGTCTGGCAACTACTAATCCGGATTTAGACCTGGAATTTTATGAGTATTACAAAGACACCTGTGATTTGCTGAGTGAGCTGCTGCACACGAAAAATGTATGTTATATTCTGAGCGGTGAAGGAATTCTGGGGCTGGAAGCAGCCTGTGCATCGCTGACCGAACCAGGTGACCGTGTTCTGGTTTTAGACAACGGTATTTTCGGCAAAGGTTTTGCGGATTTTGTAAAAATCTATGGCGGCGAACCGGTTCTGTACAGCGCTGATTATCGTCGTGAATTTGATATGGAGGCACTGGCGGCATATCTGGAACAGAATCATGATTTTAAATATGCCGCATTAGTTCACTGCGACACACCAACCGGTGTGCAGAACCCGATTGAGGAAATCTGTCCGTTATTAAAACGCTACGGGATTTTATCCGTAGTGGATGCGGTAGCTAGTATGTTTGGTGTAGATATTAACGTGGATACCTGCCAGGCAGATATTGTCTGCGGTGGTTCTCAGAAAGCATTATCGGCGCCTGTAGGGCTGACAATGGTATGTGTCAGCGATGAAGCCATCCGGGTGATGGAACAGCGGAAAACTCCAATTGCGTCGTTCTATGCCAATTTGCTGACCTTCCGCGATTATTATAAAAATAAATGGTTCCCTTACACCATGCCAATCAGTGACATTTACGGATTACGCACTGCACTGGAAAATGTAAAAGCCGACAAAGAAATTCATAAACGTCATGCAGATATTGCAGCTGCAACCAGACAGGCTGTAACAGAAGCTGGATTAAAGCTGTATCTGGAAAGGGGCTACTGTGCAACGGTAACGGTTGTGGAAGTGCCGGAAGGTGTGGATTCTGCTGTACTGCTGGACACTATGACAGAAAAATACGGTGTCATGATTGCCGGATGTTTCGACTTCCTGGCAGGAGAGGTAATCCGTCTGGGGCATATGGGTGAAAATGCCAATGTGGAAGATGTTACTATGATGCTGTATGCGTTAGAATGTGCATTGGCAGATTTGGGGTATCCGCTGAAAGCGTCTATGCGGGATGTGTTTGTGCGGGAAATGAAAAATAAATAAGCATTCTGAGGCACCGTATCTTCTCTGGTAGAGGGTACGGTGTTTTTTACAGTATTAACCATACAAAAATTTTATGTGACTATAGAAATTTTTAACAGGAAATCATTTGTCTATACTATAAAAATTCGCTATAATATAATATTAAAGATATATGAAGAACTGGAGGGAACGGCGGTGGCCAGAGCAAAAGAAAAAAGCGTGTTTTTCTGTCAGGAATGCGGATACGAAAGTGCCAAATGGCTGGGGAAATGTCCGGGCTGCGGGCAGTGGAACACCTTTGTGGAAGAAACCGTTTCAAAACAGAAAAGCGAGACAGCCCGTCTGCTGCCTTCCAGTGAACCTGTTCTGCTGCATGAGATTGTCTATGATGATATGCTGCGTATGGATACTGGTATTCAGGAACTGAATCGTGTACTGGGTGGCGGTATGGTGCCAGGTGCCCTGATGCTTCTGGCCGGGGACCCGGGAATCGGGAAATCCACGCTGACCATGCAGCTGTGCGGAACCATACAGCTGGATGCGTCGGTTTTATATGTATCCGGTGAGGAATCCCGCCAGCAGCTGAAAATGCGGGCGCAGCGCCTGGAAGTAAAAAATGAGAAACTGCTGATTCTGACTGAAAATAATCTGGATGCCATTGAAAAACAGATTCAGAAACTGCAGCCGAAACTGGTGATTCTGGATTCCATCCAGACCGTATTTCTGCCGGAGATTACTTCGGCACCGGGCAGTGTGAGCCAGCTGCGGGAATGTACCGGGCGGATTATGCAGTGGGCAAAAGGTATGGAGATATCTGTTATCGTGGTGGGTCATGTAACCAAGGACGGTTCGGTGGCCGGGCCGCGAGTTCTGGAGCATATGGTGGATACCGTGCTGTTCTTTGAAGGGGAGCGGCATAACCAGTTCCGCATTTTGCGGGCACTGAAAAACCGTTTTGGTTCTACCAACGAGATCGGTGTATTTGAGATGCAGGAAAAAGGGCTGCTGGAAATCAGCAATCCTTCGGAGATTTTTTTATCGGAGCGGCCGCAGGATGCCATTGGTTCGGTAGTGGTACCCTGCATGGAAGGCAGCCGTCCGGTTTTAGTGGAACTGCAGGCTCTAGTGGCGTCAAGTCCTTATGGACAGCCGCGCCGGATGACAAACGGTGCCGATTATAACCGCACAGCCATGCTGCTGGCGGTACTGGAAAAGAAAATGCGGCTGCCGCTGGGGAACCAGGATATTTTTCTGAATGTGGTAGGCGGTCTGAAAATTGATGAACCGGCTATCGATCTGGGAATTGTGGTGGCGCTGGTGTCCAGTATGCAGAACCGTCCGATTATGGATGATGTGATTGTTTTAGGCGAAGTGGGACTGACTGGTGAGGTTCGTACCATCAGCTTTTTAGAAAAACGACTGATAGAAGCAGAAAAAATGGGTTTCCGCACAGCCGTTGTGCCGCAGGGAAATCTGAAACGAAACCAGCAGTATCCGATTGAGGTTCGAGGTGTGAGCCATGTATCGGAAGCACTGCGTGTAATATTAGGAGGCGCGTAAATGGAACGAATTGCCGGAAAGAAAAGTGAACTTCTCAGCTTATTAAAAATTACTGCTCCAGGGACTCCTTTGCGTGAAGGGCTGGACAATGTACTGCGCGCAAAAACTGGTGGCCTGATTGTATTAACCGACGACCCTGCCATTAACGATATGGTAAGCGGCGGGTTTATTATTGACAGCCCGTATTCTCCTGCCAGCCTGTATGAACTGGCAAAAATGGACGGTGCTATTATCTTAAACAGAGATGCTACAAGAATTCTGCGCGCTAATGCCCATCTGAATCCGGACCCGAGCGTACCTTCCTACGAAACCGGGATTCGTCACCGTACGGCAGAAAAAGTTGCCCGTCAGATGGATGTTCTGGTGGTATGTATTTCGCAGCGTCGTAATGTAATTACCCTGTTTAAAGGCGATATCAAATATTACCTGAAAGAAAGTGAAGTGCTGCTGGATATGGCAAACCAGGCAGTACAGACACTGGATAAATACAAAACCGTTCTGGACAAGGCTCTGAACAGCCTGAGTGTTTTGGAATATGACGGTATGGTGTCGATTAACGATGTTACAAAAGTTCTGCAGCGTGCAGAAATGTTTGCCCGCGTAGAAGAGGAGCTGAGCAAATACATCAGTGAACTGGGTACCGATGGCCGTCTGATTCAGATGCAGGTGGAAGAACTGATTTCCAATGTAGCACGCGATGAAGACAGAACCATTATGGACTATGAAAACTGGAACGGTCAGAAAACCGTGAAGGAAGTGCGGGAGCGTCTGCGCGGCCTGAAATCGGAAGATTTACTGCATCCGGAAATTCTGGCTCGTGAACTGGGCTACGAAATCAGCAAGGAACAGGATACCATTTTAGTTACACGCGGCTATCGTCTGCTGAGCAAGATTCCGCGTCTGCCGGCTGTGGTTATCCAGAATATGATTAATTATTTCGGCTCTTTCTCTGCAATTCAGCAGGCTTCGGTAGAAGAACTGGATGAAGTAGAAGGGATTGGGGAAACAAGGGCGAAAACAATTAGAGACGGGTTAAAACGCATGCGTGATCAGATTTATTCTGAATTCCACTGGGTATAATCGATGGAAACCTGTGCGGTTGTCTGGACTGATGGTTAAATTGATAAAAAAACAATCATTTTGTTAGCAATTCTTAACAGTTTATCTGTAGAATAGTATTATGAGAAACCTTTGAAAGGAGGTGAAACGAGTGAGAGATCGTGAACTGATTGTAAAACGCATTATACAGTTTTTATTCGCTTTGGCAGGGATTGCTGCAGGTTCGTATGTCTCGCCGCTGCTGGCAGTACCTTTAACGATGCAGCTTGGATGGTCGGCAAGAAGTGTCCTGTATTTACAGATTGGTCTGGCTGTGCTGGGTGCATTGATGGGCTGGCTGGTTGCATCACCGGTTCTGAATAGAACGGTGGCTCTGACAAAGTGGGCAGAAGGGAAATTACAGAAAATGTCTACTCAGGATTTAATGAGTGGCGCCATTGGTTTAATTATCGGACTTATTATTGCATTTTTAATTGGCTCTGCCTTGTCCGGCATCCCGATTATCGGTTCGCTGATTCCGATACTGACCTGTATCATTTTCGGGTATCTGGGTGTCAGTCTGGGGATTAGCAAACGGGAAGGGATTGCGGCATTCTTTACAGGACTGGGCAAAGAAAATAACAACCGATTTAGAAACAAAGGCAAGACACGAGCAGCAGGGTATTGCAACATGCCTAAGGTTCTGGATACAAGCGTTATTATTGACGGCAGAATCGCAGATATCTGCAAAACAGGGTTTGTAGAAGGCCCAATTATCATTCCAAACTTTGTACTGGAAGAGTTACGGCACATTGCCGATTCCTCGGATGCCTTAAAACGCGCGAAAGGTCGTCGCGGTCTGGACATGCTGAATGTTATCCGCAAAGAACTGGATATCGAAGTTGAAATTTCAAGCAAGGATTACGACGATATTGCAGAAGTGGATGACAAACTGGTACGTCTGGCACAGGAACTGTACGGATGTGTGGTTACCAACGATTATAACCTGAATAAGGTGGCAACACTGCAGGGCGTAGTTGTATTAAATATCAACGAACTGGCCAATGCCATTAAACCGGTTGTACTGCCGGGTGAAAAAATGGTGGTTACCGTTGTGAAAGACGGGAAAGAACACAATCAGGGGGTTGCTTATCTGGATGACGGCACCATGATTGTTGTGGAAAACGGTCGTCGCTTTATGGGCGAAACCATTGAAGTGGAAGTCACAAGCGTTATTCAGACCAATGCTGGCCGCATGATTTTCGGCAGACCGGCAGAAAAATATTAAATATGTGCACAAGTCAAAGGAGGTGCTGTAGAAACCGGGTTTTCTGCGGCAGCTCCTTTCGGTGTGCCTGAGAGGATGTGAATCCCATATGAAAACAGCAGTGATTCTACTGGCAGCTGGTTCAGGAAAACGAATGCAGGCGGGAAAAAACAAACTTTTTCTGACATTGCAGGACAAGCCGGTACTGGTTTATACAGCAGAAGCATTTCAGCGCAGCGAACTGGTAGACGGGATTGTGGTGGTTGCAAAGGAATCGGAACTGGAACTGGTGCAGCAAATGCTGCCGCAGGCACAGTTTAATAAAATTATCGGTTATACAGCCGGGGGCAGAGAACGGCAGGATTCGGTTCTTTGCGGGCTGCAGGCACTGCCGGAAGGTTACGAACGTGTTATGATTCATGACGGAGCACGTCCTTTTGTTACAGAAACGCTGATTGCCGGACTTCTTGAACATCTGGCACCGGATTGCGGTACCATTGCTGCGGTAGCGGCAAAAGACACTGTAAAACGGGTAAATGACAACGGCCTGGTGCAGGAAACGCTGCTGCGTAGTGAACTGTGGAATATTCAGACACCGCAGTGCTTTTATACCGAACCGATTCGCAGATGCTATTTGCAGGGGCAGCAGGACGGCTATGCCGCTACTGACGATGCTTCTCTGGCAGAACGATACGGGCTGGCGGTAAAGGTGGTACCGGCCTATTATGAAAATATAAAACTGACCACACCGGAGGATCTGGATGTGGCAGAGGTATTCTTAAAACGATTAAATCTGGTGTAAGAGGTGAAAACGATGCGAGTTGGATTCGGATACGATGTACACCGTCTGGTAGAGGAACGCAAACTGATTCTGGGCGGCGTGGAAATTCCTTATGAAAAAGGACTGCTGGGGCATTCGGATGCGGATGTGCTGGTACATGCTGTAATGGATGCTATGCTGGGTGCAGCCGGTATGGGCGATATTGGCCGTCATTTTCCAGACAGCGATAATCAGTACAAGGGAATCGACAGCATGATTTTGCTGCAAAAAGTAACGGAACTGTTGACAGAAGCAGGATATATGGTCAATAATATTGATGTTACCGTGGTTGCACAGCGTCCAAAGCTGGCAGGTTATATCCCGCAGATGGAGGCTAATCTGGCAAAAGCGGTACAGGTGGAGGAAGATGCGGTTAATGTAAAAGCCACCACCACAGAAAAACTTGGCTTCGAGGGCGAAGGCCTGGGAATGTCTGCTTATGCGGTATGCACGATTCAGAAACGACAGCAGGCATAACCGGATAGAAAACACAAACAGATAGACAGAAATAACACAGACAGAAACAGAACTGATAGAATAGATTTGGAGGAATGAATCGTGGAAAAATACAGAGTGCGCTTTGCGCCAAGTCCAACCGGGCCGCTGCATATTGGTGGTGCCCGTTCTGCATTATTTAACTATCTGCTGGCTCGTAAAAGCGGTGGCCAGTTTGTAGTGCGTATCGAGGATACTGACCTGGAACGTTCCAGCAAAGAATCCGAAGTAAATATTCTGGAATCTCTGAAATGGCTGGGCCTGGATGCCGATGAATCCGTATGGGACGGCGGCCAGTTCGGTCCATATCGTCAGACAGAACGTCTGGATTTATACAAAAAATATGCAGACCAGCTGCTGGCGGAAGGAAAGGCATACTACTGCTTCTGCAGTGAAGAGGAAATCGAGGCGGAACGTGCAGCTGCTATGGAAAAAGGTGATATGCCGATGTACAGCGGTAAATGTCTGCATTTAACCGAAGAACAGAAAGCAGCATATATTGCAGAAGGCCGCAAACCGGTTATCCGTCTGCATGTACCGCACGGTGACAAACTGGTGGTAGATGACGCTGTACGCGGTGTTGTAACATTTGAATCCGACGGTGTGGGTGACTTCGTTATCGTGAAATCCGATGGAATTCCAACCTACAACTTTGCGGTTGTTGTGGATGACCATCTGATGGAAATCAGCCATGTTATCCGTGCAGAAGAACATTTATCCAACACACCTCGCCAGATTGCCGTGCACAATGCGCTAGGCTGGGAAGTGCCGAAATATGCGCATATCTCTCTGATTTTAGGCGAAGACCGTAAAAAAATGAGTAAACGTCACGGTGCTACATCGGTAACTCAGTATGAAAAAATGGGCTATCTGCCAGAGGCTGTGTTCAACTTCCTGGCACTGTTAGGCTGGTCTCCAGGCGGCGAAGATGAAATTATGACCAAAGAGGAAATCATTGAAAAATTCGATCTGGAATCGGTATCCAAGAGTCCGGCCGTATTTGATATGGAAAAACTGAAATGGTTAAATGGCCACTACATCCGTCAGAGTTCGGTAGAACGTCTGGTAGGGCTGGCAATTCCTTATCTGCAGGGGGAAGGCTATCTGAAAGAAGAAGTAACAGAAGCCGATAAACAGTGGGTAACCTTAATCATGCAGGCGCTGCAGGAAAAAATCCACACCATCAACGATATCGGCGAATTTATGCACCTGTTCGTTGGTGAAGATATTGTCATCGAAGACGAAGAAGCAAAAGAAGTTCTGGCAGATCCGGATGTACCGACTGTAATTGCTGCATTAAAAGAAAAACTGGCAGAACTGCCGGAATGGAATGCAGATGATGTAAAGAAAATTTTCAAAACCATCAGCAAAGAAACCGGTCTGAAAGGCAAAAAAGTATTCATGCCGATTCGTGTGGCATTAACCGGCCAGATGCACGGTCCGGATTTACATTTCATCATTCCTGTACTGGGGCCTGAACTGGTTGCAAAACGTCTGCAGAAAACGGTGAACATGTAATGAATACCAGTATGATTATCCGGCCCATGACAGAGCAGGACTGGCCGCAGGTGGCTGCTATCTATGAGCAGGGCATCGTGAGCCATAAGGCAACCTTTGCACAGCAGGCGCCGTCCTATGAAACATGGGATGCGGATCATCACAAACATACCCGTCTGGTGGCGGAAACTGCCGATGGCATAATTACCGGCTGGGTGGCGATTGCTCCGAGTTTTGCCCGCGCTGTTTACAGCGGTGTGGCGGAAATCAGTATCTATATTCATGATGATTTTCAGCATCAGGGTGTGGGGCGTATGCTGCTGGAAGCAGCAGCGGAAGAAAGCGAGCGCAACGGTATCTGGACGCTGGAGGCACTGATTTTTGACGATAATCTGCCAAGTCTGGAGCTGTTTCGCAAATGCGGCTATACCGATTTAGGTGTGCGTCCAAAGCTGGGCTACGATGAGGTATTAAAAAAATGGCGGAATGTAGCAATGCTGGAACGGAGAAGTGAGGCAGAAGATTTTGCTTGACAAACCCTGCTGTTATTGCATACAATACACCTAGTGATAAAAACCGAATAGTTAACGACAGAGAACGGGTAGAGTATTTCTGCGGGAAGTGCCAGAGAGGGTTTGTCATCGGCTGAAAGCAGACCTGACGGAAAACAGAAAGAAGTGCACCCGGGAGTTGAATTGTCGAGTCCTGCAGAGCAGAGGTAGATAATTCCGTCTGGCCCCGTTACCGGCCATAAGAGCTATTCCGTGAGGAATCCGGGCAGAGAATCTGTATCGGACGCATGGAATGGAAAGCAGAGTGGAACCACGGTTGAGCGTCTCTAGCATTAGAGATGTTCAGCCGTTTTTGTTTGCCAGACTTTTTAGAAAGAGGGATGCCCGATGGGGGAAAAAGTTTCGAAAAAAAAGCGGGAACGGCGTGAGGCTGAGGCAAAAGCGAAAGAACAGAAAAGCACACGAAATTATTTTTTAGGTATGACATTGGTGATGTGCCTTTTAATCTGGGGAGTTGGATACCTGTTTAACGGCACAACTGTAGGAACACTGCCGCGTGAGAAAGCAGTTGAACAGATTGTGATTACCGACAGCCGCTACAGCGATGAGGCCAAAGTAATCCGCGATGAAAAACAGTTAAAAGATGCCTGTGCTGTGCTGGGGATGCTGCGAGTGAAATTTGGCGAGGCAGAAATGACAGAAGAACCGCTGATTACGGTTTTCTATCAGATGACAGATGGTACAGAAAAAGAACTGCTGCTGGGGGAAACCACCATGCGCTGGGACGGTAAAGATTATAATCTGAAAGACCGGACATATAAAATGTTTCTGGACATGGAACAGGCATATTTCTTTCCGGAAACGGTAACTGCAGAAAACGAAACGCTTACAAAATAAATATTCACAATGATGCATAAAATAAAGGAGGCTGCCTATGTTTGAACAAATGCAGGAAGATATCCAGGTTGTATTTGAACGCGACCCGGCTGCAAAAACGAAATTTGAAGTTATGCTGAACTATCCGGGGCTGCATGCTATCTGGATTCAGCGTGAAATTACCCATAAACTGTATCAGAAAAAACATTATGTGCTGGCACGTTTTATCTCGCAGATGGCACGGCTGTTTACCCAGGTGGAAATCCATCCTGGTGCAAAACTGGGGCGGCGGCTGTTTATTGACCACGGCTGCGGCATTGTTATCGGGGAAACAGCGGAAATCGGTGATGATGTAACCTTATATCAGGGTGTTACATTAGGCGGCACCGGGAAAGAAAGCGGCAAACGCCATCCAACTCTGGGTGATAACGTAGTCGTAGGTGCTGGTGCCAAAGTGCTTGGCTCCTTTAAAGTTGGCAATAATGTAAAAATTGGTGCAGGTTCGGTTGTGCTGAAGCCGGTTCCGGATAACTGTACGGTAGTAGGGATTCCGGGTCGTGTAGTGGTCAAAGACGACCAGAGCATCAAACACGATGAGGAGTTAAAGGCAAAACATGAGGCCGATCTGGAACACGATAATCTGCCTGACCCGGTAGCTGATGCACTGGGCTGCATGGTGCAGCGCATTTCGGAACTGGAACAGAAAATCCAGAGCATGGAACAGACAAAAAAAGAAGAAGTAAAACAGGAGGAAGTAGAACATGAGTAAACCAATTATGGTGCATAACACCTTAAATAACACCAAAATGGAATTCAAAACCATCGAACCAAACAAAGTAAAAATGTATGTGTGCGGTCCAACCACCTATAACTACATTCATCTGGGCAATGCCCGTCCAATCGTGGTGTTTGATACCATCCGCCGTTATCTGACATACCGCGGCTACGAAGTAACCTATATCCAGAACTTTACCGACGTGGATGATAAAATCATCAAACGCGCGCATGAGGAAAACGATGACCCGATTAAACTGGCTGCCCGTTATATTGATGAATTCTTCAAAGATGTAAATGCATTAAATGTGCTGCCAGCTACCAAACATCCAAAAGTAAGCGAACATATGCAGGAAATCATCGACTTTGTGCAGGATATCATCGATGCTGGTTACGGTTATGTTGTAGATGGCGATGTATACTTTGCAGTTCGCAAATACGAAGAATACGGCAAACTGAGCGGCCGTAATCTGGACGATATGCAGGCAGGGGCGCGTGTAGACGTCGACAGTCGCAAACAGGACCCGATGGATTTCGCACTGTGGAAAAGCGCAAAACCGGGGGAACCTGCATGGGACAGCCCATGGGGCAAAGGTCGTCCAGGCTGGCACATTGAATGTTCTGCTATGAGCCGCAAATATCTGGGTGACCAGTTTGATATCCATGGCGGCGGCCAGGACTTAATTTTCCCGCATCACGAAAACGAAGTGGCACAGACTGAATGTGTAACCGGCAAACCAATGGCAAATTACTGGCTGCATAACGGCTTTATCACCATCAACTCTGAAAAAATGTCCAAATCGCTGGGCAACTTCTTCCTGCTGCGCGATATCCTGGACAAATTTGATTCCGAAACCGTTCGTTTCTATCTGCTGAGTGTTCATTACCGCAGCCCTCTGGACTTTGACGATGAAAAACTGCAGGTGGCTCAGAAAGGTCTGGAACGTATGAAAAACTGCTATGCAGCTATGATGAACGGTCTGAAAGCGGCAACTGCAGAAAATACTGCAGAAGGCGCAGAACTGATTCAGAAAGTGAATGCGGTTGAAGAAGCATTCCAGGATGCTATGAACGACGACTTCAACACCGCTCTGGCAAGTGCAGCGCTGTTTGATATGGCTCGCGAAATCAATACTTATCTGAAAAACGAAGTACTGGATAAAGCCGCTCTGCAGAAAGCAGCCGACAGCTATACAGCTCTGTTAAACATCATGGGTCTGGACTTTGCAGCATCCGCAGGTGCAGCCGATGACGGTCTGGTAGATGACCTGATGAACCTGTTAATCGACCTGCGCAAACAGGCTCGTGCAGAGAAAAACTACGCAATGGCTGATCAGATTCGCAACCAGCTGAACGAAATCGGCGTATTGTTAGAAGACACAAAACAGGGTACCACCTGGAAACGTAAATAAAACTTAAATATCATTTCGGGGCAGAGATTTTCTCTGTCCCGTTTTTTGTTGAACAACAGAATCCGTATTTTGAAGTACAGCTTTCCTCTTGTTTTTTCAATACAAAATAAATACTTGACTTATTGTTAGACAGATGTCAAAATATAGACAAGGATATATTAGACAAATGTCTATAATAAATCGGGAGTGAAGCAATATGAAGACTACAAAAAAATTACCGGAAGCAGAACTGGAAATTATGCTGGTGGTGTGGGATGCAGAAGCGGCTGTTACATCAGATTATATTATGGAGCGGCTGCATAAGGACTGGACAAAACCTACTCTGCTGAAACTTTTAACCAGATTAACAGAACGTGGTTTTCTGCGCTGCAGCAAAGAAGGGCGACACAACCTTTATACGGTGCTGGTTCCACGGGAGGATTATGTGCAGGAGGCAAGCGGAACCTTTCTGCAGAAGCTGCACCATAATTCACTGACGAGCCTTGTGGCCTCGTTATACGACGGGCAGAAAGTGAGCAAAGCAGATTTAGAGGAACTGAAACGATTCATTGAGGAGGCGGAGGAAGAATGAGCTATCTGGAACCTTTCATGCAGACAGTCTTACAAATCAGTATCAGCACGGCAGCCGTGATAGGTTTCCTTTTACTTCTGATTCCTGTATGGCAGCAGCGATACAGTGCCCGCTGGCGTAAAGTTATCTGGCTGGTGATTGCGATTCGTCTGCTTGTGCCCTTTTCGATAGAGCTTTCGCCGGCACCGGTACAGATACAAATGGATTTTCAGCGCATTGTGACCGTACATTCGCAGCCGGTTTATACGGATGATATACCGGCCGTGCCGGAATATACCGCAGCGCCGTCTGATCTTGCGGTTAATAACAGTAGCGTGACACCGTCTGATATGACTGCGCAGAACGGCATCGTATGGAACCAGGGGATGATTCTGTCTGTCATCTGGATTGCGGGTGTTCTTGCGTTTGTTTTATGGCATGGTGTCCAGTACATTATGTTTCACCGCAAGGTATTTGCCTCTGCAATGCCTTTAGAAGATGGCGACTGGTTATTGAACCATGCCAGTGCAGATATGGATTTGCACCATTTGCCGGAGGTACTTATCAGCGCCGGGGTACAGAGCCCGATGCTGGTTGGGTTTAAAAAGCCGGTGATAGTACTGCCGGAACGGATTTATGGAGAGCAGGAATTATTATTGATTCTGCGCCATGAATTGATGCACTATAAACATCATGATTTATGGTATAAGCTGATTCTGCTGGCTGCTAATGCCGTGCACTGGTTTAATCCGCTTGTTTACCTGATGCTTCGTCAGGCAGGGCGTGATGTGGAGCAGGTATGCGATGACAATGTGGTAGCCGGGCAGGATATGGCTTATCGCAAAGCGTACAGCCTGACCATTCTGAACACCATGGCAAATCAGAAAGGGGTTGCATTATCCACCTGTTTGAGTAAAGATGCGCAGAATGTAAAGAAACGCTTTGCTGGAATCCTGCAGCCGAAGCAGTATAAACGCGGTGCAGCAGTATTTCTTGGAATTGTATTGCTGGCTGCGGTTGCTAGTGGTTGTCTGCGATTTACAGAGCCAGTAACAGATAATTTATACCTGAAGCTAGTAGAAGAGTATTTACCAGAAGGGATTACATTTAGTGAAGGCATGACATATGAACAGTACAGTTCAGAAGATGGCTATACAACGCATTACTGGGCAGACTGGGAGGATACGACTGGTGAAACTTTGGAAGAGGTTCAAAAGAATGCAGCAAACCGATGCTGGATTAGCATGGTTACAAATCAAAATAATCAGATACTGGAATACCAGATTAATATAGAACCTGGATATCGCATAAAAGAACAGCTTCCAGAAGTAGCAATAAATGAGTCAGAAGCAAGAAAACTTGCAGAAAAATTTCTCAAAAAGAAAGCTGAGATACAAAATTTGCAGTTGAGGGAGTGGGAGCCTGGCCCGGCACAAATTATAAAACAGGATTTGCCAGAAGGGTTTATCGGTTGGATTTCAGATGGCGATATAAAGAATTATCATCATGAGATACTGGTTGATATGCAGCATGGTTATATTTGTGCTTACAGGTATTATTTTGACGATGACCAGGAAAATCCTATATCTTTATGGGAGTACACAGGCTATTTAGATGCGTTTCCGTGGGAGAATACCGAAGATTCATCGCTGTTTTCTGACGATTACGATGGCGATGGGAAAACTGACCGGGTGTATCGTTCCGCGGTGCAGGAGGAAGGCTATTACCAGTATCAGATTGAATTTGCCAGTGGCGAGGTGCTGAAACTTGAGAAGCCTGTTTCCAATATCGGTTATCCGAGGATTGACGGTGCGGATGTAACCGGAGATGGACAGAACGAGATTATTTTTCAGGTGGGGTATCCAACCAGCACCAATCCGTTAGCTTTTGGTGAACTGGTGGTATATGAACAACAGAAAGGAAATTATCTGCCGATGCAGCTGCCGTTTGAAGATGGGGAGGAACCGTATCAGAACCTGCTGACGGTAATATACAGCAAAGCGGATGGTCAGGCTGTAAAAGTATCGGTTCCGGGAACGGATTTTGCGCAGGTTGTGCCGATTGAGGATGAGAATTTATGGAACGGATACCAGTACAGTTCCACCTATACCCGGGGCGAAACCATGCAGCACTCTATCTGGGCATATAAAATCCGGAATGTGGACGGCAAAGCACAGTTAATATGCAGCATTCAGTTGTTTGATAAATGGTCAGAATGGGGGCTGGATATTACCCTTGGTTATAAAAACGGCAGAATGATAATTGATGAAATTGAATTCTGCGAGGATATTTATGCAGAATGGGCATGACAGTAACGAAAGGAGCGAAGAGGCATGGAAACTTTCATGCAGACAATCTTACAAATCAGTATCAGCACGGCGGCTGTGACAGGGCTTCTGCTTCTTCTCGTTCCCGTATGGCAGCAGCGATACAGCGCCCGATGGCGTAAAGTTATCTGGCTGGTAATTGCAATCCGTTTGCTTGTGCCGTTTTCTCTGGAATTGCCGGAGGCGCCGGTGGTTATGGATGTGAATCTGGAAGAACAGACGGGGTTTACGATTCCGGTTCAGGAAGCAGCACATACAGAAAACCGTTATGATACGGCAGCAGTGCCAGACAATCAGACGGTTACAGTAAAACCGGAAGTGCAGAACTATGCAGAAACAACTATTGCCCCTATGGTACCGGTGATGGTGCAGGAGCAGGAGCCAGTATCTTACGGTACCATTCTGTTTGCCGTATGGATTTTAGGATTAGCTGTTTTTGCCATCTGGCATAGTGTGCAGTATGTTATATTTCGCCGCAAGGTAGCTGCCTCTGCAATGCCTTTAGAAGATGGCGACTGGCTGCTGAACAATGCCAGTACAGATATGGCTTTGCACCGTTTACCGAATATATTTATCAGCGCCAAGGTACAGAGCCCGATGCTGGTTGGGTTTAAAAAGCCGGTGATAGTACTGCCGGAACGGATTTACGGAGAGCAGGAATTATTATTAATTCTGCGCCATGAACTGATGCATTATAAACATCATGACTTATGGTATAAACTGCTTCTGCTGGCTGCCAATGCGATGCACTGGTTTAATCCGCTTGTTTATCTGATGCTTCGCCAGGCAGGGCGGGATGTGGAGCAGGTGTGTGATGACAATGTGGTAGCCGGGCAGGATATGGCTTATCGCAAAGCGTACAGCATGACCATTCTGAATACCATGGCAAATCAGAAAGGCGTTGCGTTATCTACTTATCTCAGCAAAGATGCACAGAATACAAAGAAACGCTTTGCCAGAATTCTGCAGCCGAAGCAGTATAAACGTGGTGCAGCAGTATTTCTTGGCATTGTATTGCTGGCGGTAGCTGCCAGCGGATGTTTACAGATTGGTGAAAAGGATGCCGGTGTAGAAGCGTATGAACAAATAGCAGAGTTTCTGCCGGAAGATGCCATCCACAATCCAACCGTGTATGAAGTGATGGGCGAAGCAGATGAAGAATACCTTATGTATATCTGGATAGAAGGTGCATATGAGGTAACAGCGGAAGAAGCAAAAGAAGCACGCTTAAACGATGGAGCCTTGTCCTATGGCCGGGATGGGAAAGATTATCTGTATGACAGAGCGTTAATGCTGTGGGTATCGCAGGAAGATGGCCATATCGCGAGTATGGGGTATGACAACCGGACGATGGATAGCGCAAAACCATCAGAAATCGGCCTCGATAAAGAAAAACGGGATAAATATGTACAGAAAATTGCGAAAACTTTAATTAACGATGGCGAAAATCTGACTTTCAAAGAACAGAATATTGCTAGTAATAATGATGGAAATGCTATTCGGGGCACATACACCACCGGTACTATGGCGGATATAGAAATGTATACGATGCGGCTCAATTATCAGCATGGGTATCTGGAACAGTTTATGTATTACGGTCCGGATGCGTGGACACAAGGCAAGGTATCTCGGGAATATGATATTACCATAGAAGGCATGACGGAAACTGTAGAACTTACCATGAATCGCCGACCGGATTATTATGTGCTGTTTGCCGATGCAGAAAGGTTTAACAGCCAGACTGACGGTGAGATGATAGAGGATTGTTTTACAGATAAATATGTTCTGGCTGGCGATGATGAAACAACCCCGGTAAAAACATATATGGCTGTGAGTTATACACCGGATTGTACTATGGAGGAATGGCGGCAGACGGAAAAAACGGGGAAAACATATGCCTATACACTTCCGCAGATACAGCCGGGGGATGAATGGACGCCTGGCTGGAACCGAACCGGACAGACAAAAATTTTCCCGGAAGATCCAAATCGAATCTGGCAGGTGCTGAAACCGGCAAAAGAGATATCCGGAATCAGTAACATCTGTTATGCTACATCGTACCGAGGCGGTGTGATGGCCATGTATATCAGTTATCCGGATGCATATGCCGAAGGCTGGGGCAGCCGGATGCATGCAATGGCAGATACGCTGGTGCTGGCAGCAAGAGAAGATGAAAGTCGAGCCAATGCAGCTGCAGAAGATGAAGGCGTTGTGCTTTATAATAAAGTAGCACCATGGCTTCCGGAAAATGCAGTGTCTGACCCGCAGGTGTATCAAAAAAATCTGGTACCGCAAAGTGAGCGGATCGAATATATCTGGGATCAGAACTGGGTAAAAATGGCTGCTAGCAGTCAGGCATATCCGGAGCCAGACTATCCGCAGGGTTTGACAATCAGTGTAGATAATAAAACTGGGGAGATTATGAGTTTCCATTACTGGCTGGATGAAAAACAGCGAACTTTGCCGGAAGCAAGAGAAGGTTTTCAGAACACGCTGGCTCCTCGCAGGGAATATGTGCAGCAGTTTGCGGAAACGTTTATCGAGAATGGTAAAACCATGACGGTAAATGTAAACAGGGAAGATACAACCAGACAGGCTTTTATTGTAACAGACGAAAAAAATCATTATGAGTATCAGGTTTTTGTCAGCAAGGAATATGGACATATATGGCGTTTTGCAAAAACATATAACAATGAATTGCTGAAAGAACAGGCTGTAGAATGGCTGAAAGAACAATATTGTGAAAATGTATCTGGAGACAGCTTTAAATTGGCTGATTATGTTTTTGTAGAGCATGGCGAACGGCAGCAGATGCTGGATGATAATCGATATGAACTGTACTTAATGCATAATTTGGAATGGACACCGATAATATCAGAACAGAAACAGAAAAAAATCAACGGGATGTCAGATGAAACGCAGACCTATTACCAGAGGATTCTGGATGATGAGGGAAGATTTGTTGTCAGTCAGTTAAACCATTATCCAATACTGCTGATGGTTCAGGGAAATGTAAAATGGAATGGAAAACTGGATATGTCCAGTTTAAAACTGTATGACGGCGATATAGAGATTACAGAGGAATACTGGCAGCAGTTGAATGATAAACTGGAAATCTCATGGACAGCGGCCAGCTATGCCAATGCCTGGGCGCATAAAAATCCAGAACGAATGTCGCTATATGGAGTGACCGAAGGAATTGAGTTTTCTGATGAGATATACCATGTTGCACAAAGCGAGTTTGTAACGCAGGCACAGCTTGCAGCCCGTAGCTATAATGGCAGTGCAGGATTGATTGCAATACAGATACCGCTTCCTTTAGAAGAAAATATGTCGGTTATGCATTATCTTGACATGGCGTTGGAAAAACAAAACGGTGAATGGTTTGTAACCAAAGCTCACTTGAAAGAATAGCGATAGCAAAACGGCTGTGGCGAAATCGTCACAGCCGTTTGTGTAAATTCAGTTAATGCCCAATTCCCGCAGTAGCCCTGCCTGCAGCACTTTTGAAAAGTTGATATTGTGTGCAACGGCTTCATCATTGAGCCATTCTGGAATCGTTAAGGTCTTTTTAACAGCCTTGTTCTTTTTGCAGTATTTATCCGGATTACAGGATACATAACTGGTTACCCCGTCTTCTGGAATAATGGAGGCCAGATTCGATGCTGCCGGAAGCGGCTGCTGATGATCCAGAAGAGAACTGAGATGGACGGCCAGTGCTTCCTGTGCATTGGTCAGTGCATCTTCAAGTGTGCTGCCGTCAGAATAACAGCCTGGAATATCCGGAAATTCCACCCAGTAACTGCCATCTTCCTGATGAAACACAGCAGGATAAACTTTAATCATCCAAATTACCTCCTTTTAAGCCGGTTTGTTTTAAAATACTCTGCAGTAAGCCTTTTTTAATATCACCATTTCCATGGACTGGTACGGTAATGGTATCATTACCCTTTTTTAAAACATGATGACTGCCGTGAATCCGGTCGATTTTCCAGCCATGCTTCTGCAGTAACCGTAGTAATTCTTTACCGGTCATGAATAATACTCCTTTATTAATTATAGTTTAATACGTGCGCACGTGTTAGTAAAGAGAAAAAACATTATTTACAAATTTTCCCTCTTGCGACATTATACCATAATTATCCGGAAGTACAATACGGCGATAGAAAAAATTTCCAAATAAACAAACAACGGCTGTGGCGAAATCGTCACAGCCGTTTGTATGTTTTATAAAAGAGTCATTTGAATAATCGTTTTTTTGCAAAAAAGAATCCTGCCAGCCAGAAGGGGATAGAAAACAGCAGCATGTTAAGCTGGTTATCCCGGATGCTGATATAACCGGCTACGGCAAGAAAGCCGAACCAGAACAGGAAAAAGCCTGCGGCAAAGAGTTTGTCACACAGCTTTGCAAAGTGCGGCATGTGCAATATCAGGGCGGCATATTTCACGGCCATGGCAATGCTGCAGATTAGAAAAGGGATAAAGATAATTTTCGGGCTCGGTGTATTTATCATAAAATACAGCAGCAAAATTGTGATAAAAACAGCGGAAATGAGCCTGGCAGTATAGAATCCTTGCTTCATAGTGTTATCTGTCCCAGTACTTCGCCGATTTTGCCGTTAATGGTTAGAGCGGCCTTGCTGTCGTAGCTGGTGTTGTCCAGATTGATTACCACCAGTCTGTTGCCGTTGTAAAAGTCCAGAAACCCGGCTGCAGGGTAAACGGTCAGGGAGGTGCCGCCAACGATTAACAGGTCGGCTTCGCTGATGGCCTGCACGGTTTTTGTGATAACGGTTTCATCCAGCGGTTCTTCGTATAAAACCACTTCGGGCCGGATGGTGCCGCCGCATTGGCATTTCGGGATGCCGTCGGCATTTTTAACTGGCTCTAAGTCATATTTCTGACCGCATTTCATGCAGTAGTTCCGATGAATGCTGCCGTGCAGTTCCAGCACGTTTTTACTGCCGGCCATCTGATGCAGCCCGTCGATATTCTGGGTGACAACGGCAGTCAGTTTGCCCATCGCCTCCAGTTTGGCCAGTGTTTTATGGGCGATATTTGGTGCAGCGTTTAAAGTTGGCTGTACAATCTTATCCTGATAGAATTCAAAAAATTCATCGGGGCGGCTCAAAAAGAAGCTGCGGCTTAAAATGGTTTCCGGATTGTATTTATATTTGAGGTGATAGAGCCCGTCTACCCCGCGAAAATCTTTGATGCCGCTTTCGGTGGAGACACCGGCGCCGCCGAAAAAGACGATGCGTCTGCTTTCGTCGATATATTGCTGTAAAGTCTGGATTGCGTTCATAAAAATCCCTCCGTATTCAGAAGTTTCGCTGTATAGTTGAATCCTTGATTTTATTATAGCATAGAACACGGACGCTGTGTTATACTGATTGCAGTTATGGAACGGAGGTGGCAGTATGGAATCGGAACAGCGGGCGATTATGCATGTAGATATGGATGCCTTTTATGCAGCGATTGAACAGCGTGACAATCCGGAGCTGAAAGGCAAACCGGTGATTGTGGGCGGCAGTATTGAGAGCCGCGGTGTGGTTTCCACTGCCTCCTACGAGGCGCGAAAATACGGTGTGCATTCAGCCATGCCCATGACAGAGGCGCATCGGCGCTGCCCGCATGGTGTTTATCTGCCGGTGGATATGCAGAAGTATCGCAGGGTATCACGGCAGATTATGGAGATTTTTCACCGCTTTACACCAGAGGTGGAGGCAATCTCACTGGATGAGGCCTTTCTGGATGTAACCGGCAGCCGGAAACTGTTTGGCACGGCGGAGGAAATCGGGCGCGAAATCAAGCGGCTGATTCAGCAGGAAGTGCAGTTGACGGCTTCGGTGGGGCTGTCGTACAATAAATTTTTAGCCAAACTGGCATCGGATATGGATAAACCCGACGGGTTTTATCAGATCAGGCCGGAGGAGCTGGAGAGCAAAGTATGGCCGCTTCCCATTCGCCGTATGATGGGTGTGGGCAGTAAAACGGCACAGATGCTGGAGAAGATGGGTGTTACCACTATCGGGCAGCTGGCGGGGATGAATACCGGGCTTCTGGAACATCTGCTTGGAAAGCAGGGCATTATGATGCACGAAGTGGCCAACGGTATCGACAACCGCCCGGTGGAGCCGGTACGGGAGAGTAAATCGGTTGGGCGGGAAACCACCTTTCCACAGGATATTTCGGAACAGTATCTGCTGGAAACGATTCTGTTTACACTGACTGATGATGTTTGTCACACGCTGCGCAGCAGCAATCTGAAAGGGAAAACGGTATCGATAAAAATTCGCTATCCGGATTTTCACAGCATCACCCGGGCAGTAACGCTGGAACAGTATACTTCCAGTTTTGAGCCAGTGTTTGCGGCAGTGCAGCAGCTGATGCAGCACAATTACAAAGACGGCACAGCGGTGCGTCTGATTGGTGTGAGTGTATCCAATCTGAAAAAGGATGACCAGATTGTGGAGCAGCAGGATCTGTTTCAGGATGATACGCTTCAGAAAAAACAGAATGCGCTGAACAGTGTTATGGACAGCATTAATGGAAAATACGGAGGCGATACCGTTCGCCGGGCAAGAAAATTGACTGGATGGGATAAAAACGGGGAACTTTCTTAAAGATCGTTACGTCTATGAATTACCGGATAAAGGAGGAGCCGGCGTGGATGAAACAATACTGATTCAAAAAAGTCAGCAGGGTGATATGGACGCTTTTGAACAGCTGCTGCTGCGGTATGAGAAAAAGGTCTACACCATTGCATATAAATATATGGGCAATGCGGAGGATGCCAGTGACCTGGCACAGGAAGCGCTCATCAGGGCTTATCAGTCTATCGGAACCTTTCGAGGGGAATCCTCTTTTGGCACATGGATTGGCCGGATTACGGCCAATAAGTGTCTGGATGAACTGCGAAAGCGGAAAAAGCTGCAGACCACATCACTGGATGAGGAACTGGAGCTGGAGGAAGGCAGTGTACAGAAGGAAATCGCATCGGAGGCCGATACACCGGAACAGCATACAATCCGGCAGGAAACAGTACACTATGTACAGCAGAAGTTAAGCCAGATGCGGGATGAATACCGGATTGTACTGGTACTGCGGGAACTGGAAGGGCACAGTTATGAGGATATTGCCGATATGCTGAACTGCTCGCTAGGAACGGTGAAATCCCGTATCTCAAGGGCGAGGAATTATTTAAAAGAGCTGGTATTAGCGGACCAGTAAAGGGAAAGGAGCCAGAGAAGTGCTGGATAAAGATAAAAACAGAAATGTCAGCGATGCAGAATTAGATGCACTGCTGGCTGCGTGGGCAGAGGCTGAAGTGGAGCCGCCTGCCGGTTTTCATGAACAGACCATGAAACGGCTGCATGCTGAGGCACAGTCAAAGAAAAAGAATAATGTAATCACCTTGTTTGCAGGAAAGAAACGGTGGACATCGATTGCCGCGGCAGCTGTGCTGATGCTGTTCTGTGTGCCGGTGGTGCAGTGGCAGCTGGGCGGTGACGCTACCAGTCAGGCAAGGAATGCGGATATGGCGGCGCAGCAGATGCAGGTAGCCCGGAATACCGATGCGGAAACCGGTGGCAATAAAAATACAGCAGTCAATGCGGATAAACAACAGAATCATGTTGCAGCAGAACAGAAACAGGCCGGAAGTTCCGGGAAACAGACGGTAATGAGTTCTGTTGCAATTCCGGAAGCTCTGCAGGATAGCAGCGGAAATGAAATTGCACTGGCACAGCTGCCGGCAGAAGAAAACCATCAGCCTGTGGCAGCGGCATACTCTCTGGAGGACGAAGCTGCAGCAGCAGAAAACAGCAATGCCCGCATGATAGATCAGTCGGCGGCATATTCTTATGTGAATGACGAAGATTCGCTGGAGACACTGGAACAGAAGCTGCAGGATGCGGAAACAATGCTGCTGGAATATGAGACCAAGCTTGCGGAAAATCCGGAAGATGCAAATATGCAGGAACTCGTAGCGGAACAGCAAAAACTGGTTGAAGAACTGAAACAGAAAATCGAAGAGAAAACACAGCAGGCAGAATAACCACTGCCTGTTTTCTTTTGTGCCAATATTCCCTGTCATTCGACAAAATGTTACAAATTAAGTCCATTTACAAATGCTGTAAATCGTGATATAGTAACAACAAGGAAGATTTTGTAAGCACTTCAAGGGACAGGGGATGACATCTATGAACGAACAGACGATGATCTGGTTTTTGCAGAAAACATCAAAATATGCTCTGAGTAAAGAGGCGGAAGGGCTGTGGATGGATTTTTACAGCTATCTGCAGAATCAGAGCAGGGCCTGCAATCCGCAGATTCCGTTTTCGGTATTGCAGCAGGTATGTGATTTAAAAGAGGAAGAATTGCAGATGGCCTGTCAGGAATTAAAAGATGCTGATATGCTGCGATTTGTGTTTGACGGTGAAACTATATTGTGCCGCCTGACAGCCGGAAAACTGTGCCGGTCTTCGGTGATGGCAGCAGAGGCAGTACCGGCTGGATAAAAATAAGGCTGTGACAACTACGGGTTAGGTTTTTGTCACAGCCTTATTTTTTTATAAATTTTTATAAATCGTATTTTTCAGCAATGGCTTTGCACTGCAGTACAATCTGTTCCATGGTTTCGGTGGTAAATACCAGAGCATTTTTCTGTCCAACCATTACACCGGCCGGTTTCAGTTTTCCTTCTTTGATGCGGGTTTCCATCCAGTCGGCAACAAAAGCAGGAGCATAGCCGTTGGTGGAGAATTCGCCGTCTTCGGCTAAAATCAGCGGATAATCGTGCAGATACTGTTTTACCGATGCTTTCGGAAATGCAAAGCTGTACAGCAGATATTCCAGGTCGTACATCAGCCAGCTGAGCGGGTCTTCGTGCAGGGCGAAATAGTTTTTCTGCTCTACCACTTCACGGGCAACTGCGCGAACCCACTGCTCTGCCTGCGGAATACCGCAGTTGCGGCACATTTTAATTAACAGCGGTGAAAAATCCGCTTCTTCCACAATTTGAATTTCATAGGCACGGTCAGTTTCCAGCGAAACCAGCTCGGATTCTTCGGCCAGATTCTGTACAAAGGTGGCGAAATCCGGTGCCAGTGTGATAATTTCGTCATCTTCTATATTAACATAAGCCACCGATGGTTCCCCTTCCGGGCCACAGTAGCGGTAATCCAGCAGAATCAGATCAAAACCGGCAGACGGGCAGTCGCAGATATATACACCGTAATCGGGATAATGCCAGGCATCTTTGAACAATTTATTGCCGGCAGCGCCGCACAGAGAATTCATTTTTTTGCGGCCGATGCTGAGAAAACCGGTGATTTCGATATAATCCTGTTCTTCTGCATCATCATCTGCTGGAAGCGGAAAACAGGTGGCATAGGGTATACCGCCGTTGTGCTGCTTCATCAGAGCAATATAGGAAGCCGGCAGTTTATAGCCCAGCTCGTTTTCAACAGAAGCAATCAGAAGATCGTCCGGTGTATCATCCACATATTCTTCTAATGCAAGTTCATCGTCGTCCCAGAACTGTGATAAATCAATTTCAGGAAAATAGTTTTGTGCGTCAGTTTTCATTTGCATAATTGTCATCCTCTCTTGCTTCAATCTATTTGTTATCATCATAGCATATTTTTTCATCTGCCGAAAGGTATTTTTATAGGCACAATTCTAGCAAAACCGATACGGCTATGATATAATGAAAATCAGTAAAATCTGACGAGAACAGGAGGATACATCTATGAATTTAGGGCCAACAGAACTGATTCTGATTCTGGCTGTGGCTCTGGTTATTTTCGGACCAGGCAAACTGCCGGAACTGGGCCAGATGTTAGGAAAAGGAATTCGTGAATTTAAAGGGGCAATCAATAATATCGACGAAGATATTAAGAGAGACCTCGGCGATATCAAAAATGAAGTACAGGAAGTAAAAGATGCCGTTGACGTGCGCGGCACCATCGCTGATCTGAAAAATGATGTGAAAGATGCTGTAAAAGTAGATTTAACAGTATCCGAACCGAAAAAAACAGAACCGGAAAAAAAGGAAGCTGTACTGACAGAATCTGCTGAAAAACCGGCAGAATAAATCAGAAAACAGTATATTCTGCTGAAAAAGCAGGGTTCAAGACAGAAGTTGGTGAAATAATTAATGAGCGAGAACGACGTAAAAAACGAATTAAATGAAAGCCTTGCGCCGGTAATGGAGCATCTGGACGAGCTTCGTACCCGTCTCGTGCGCTGTGCGCTGGCACTGCTTCTGGGTATGGTGGTATGTTTTGCGCTGTTTCAGCAGCAGCTGACCGAAATTGTGATGGGGCCGTTTATGGCACTGGAGCAGGAGATGATTTACACCCAGCCTGCGGAAGGTTTTATGTTTCAGCTGAAAATTGCGCTGCTTGGCGGTGTGGTTATGGCCAGCCCGGTGATTATCTGGCAGATTATGCGTTTTATTCTGCCGGCCTTATACAGCAACGAAAAACGGGTGTTTCTGCTGATGACTTTTTTCGGCATTCTGCTGTTTGTGGGCGGTGTGTGTTTCGGCTACTTCCTGGTGCTGGAGCCGATTATGCAGACATTAATCAAACTGGCGGGCACTGACTTAACGCCGATGATTACTGCAAACTCCTATATGTCGTTTGTGCTGGGCTTTTTGATTCCGCTTGGTCTGGTGTTTGAAATTCCGATGGTGGTATATTTTCTGACTATTGTTGGTGTTATCACTCCGGATATGCTGACAAAAAACCGGAAATATGTGCTGCTGGTGGTATTAATTATCGCCGCTATGCTGACACCGCCGGATATTGTAAGCCAGCTTTGTATGGCAGGGCCGATGCTGCTGTTATATGAAATGGGGATTCAGATTTCAAAATTCGTGTATAAGCGGAAACTGAAAAAAGAGGCAAAACAGGCTGCAAAAGAAGCAAGAAAACAGAATGGATAACAGAAACACAGACAGCATATTGTAATGACAGAACGTGATACAGATGATACAGGCAGCCGTCTGGCTGCGGAAATTCAAGGAGGTATTTTTATGGGAGTATTAGTGAATGTTGGCAGCATCATGGGCAAAGAAATTCTGAATCTGGCAGAAGGCACAATGATCGGGAAAGTTTGTGGTGTGGCACTGACTTCGGATAACAAAGTAGCCGGCTTGAAAGTAAGACCTAAAAAAATTATGGGTGTTGTCAATGTGGTTCCGTTTGAAAATGTAAAAGCATTTGGTGCAACCATTACTGTAAACGATGTCGATGGTGCTGCATGTGCAGATGTGCGTGATGCGCTGGGTAAAAACGTAATCACCGCTGACGGCAATTTGCTGGGGCGCGTAGAAGAACTGGCATTTGATGCGGAAACTGGTGACATTGCAGAAATCGTAATCAAAGGGGAACTGATGGATACCATGCTGAACGGCAGAGGAATTCTGCCGGGCGAAAAACTGGTAAGCATCGGGAAGGACGTTGTCATTGCAGCAGAAAATATCACAGCAGAAGATTTCCAGACACCGGCAGAAGAAGTTTACGGCGACTGGAAAGAACTGGATGAACTGCTGAACGACATCGAGAAAGAAAATGAACAGATTATGTTCGGAGACGTTGACGATGATGATAACGACGAAAAAGATTTTGAAGATAAAGTAGAAAGCACTCTGGAAGGTTTCGCAAAAACGATGGAGGAAACTTTCAAAAAACTGAAAGATGAAGTGACCAGTGACAGCTTCAAAGAACAGACCAATCAGGCGATTGACCGTTTTGGTGCAGAAGCGAAAAATCTGTTCAGCGAAATGCGCGAATGGGTAAAAAATATTGATACCGACAGCATTAAAAGCAAAATCAGCCGCAAAGAAGAACCGGAAGATGTATTAGCAGCAGATCTGGAAGCGCAGCTGGAAAATCTGACCGTGGAAAAACCGGTACTGGATGAAGAAGGCAATGTAATCGTATGGCCGGGGCAGATTATCGGCAAAGAAGAAATCAAAATCGCACTGCGCGGCGGTAAACTGCAGGAGTTACTGGATATGGCAACCGTATCTCTGCTGAAAGAAGAACCGGCAGAAGAGCCAGCTGTTGAAGTTGTAGAAGATGCGGAACCGGAAATCGAAGTAGAAGTGATTGTAGCGGAACCTGAAATTTCCGAAGAGGATGAAGCATTTATTGCAGAAGAAGCAGCAAAACTGGAACAGGCAGAAGAATCTGCGGAACAGGAAGAAATTTCTGCAGGGACAGAAGAAAAAGTAGAAGAATAAAACAATAAAACAATCTGCAGAGCCGTCACGGCAACAGGCGGCTCTGCAGAAAATTTGATAAAGTAAGTAGCAGGGGTGTTGAAGTATGCAGGATGTATTGACATTGCAGGAATTGCCGATGGGGCAGATGGGCGAAATCGTGGATTTAACAGAAGAACACAGACAGGCTATCTACCAGGAGTTTGGCGCAAGTGTAGGCATGACCGTCATGATTCTGCATAAAGCGGTAGACTGGCTGGTGCAGATTGGATACAGCCAGGTGGATATGGGCAGTAAATATCTGAAACATATTAAAGTACGCCCTGTAACCCTGTAAAAAGACAGACAACTGAAAATGTTCAGAATGTTGAACCAATATTCTGACCGATAAAAGCCGGGAGTGTATCCCGGCTTTTTTGCAGGTGTGTTTCAACCATCGGTTGAATGACAGATGGGATGGAACAGGCTATACTTAAAACATGGAAATGAGACGAAACAATTTGAGAAAAACCAACAGGAGGGATTGCTATGCAGATTACATCGGCAGGTGCCAATAAAATGCTGCGCAAACTGGAGGATGATAAACGGTTTTTACTGGCACAGGAGGCTTCTGCAGCCACTTATGTGGTAACCGAAGGGGCAGAGGCTGTAATTCCGGCTTATGATTATCGCAAAACAGCGCAGGAGCTGGAAACCATCGAGGCACAGGTGCGCAAAATTAAACATGCGCTGAATATTTTTAACAGCACGACCATTCTGGATAATCTGGGCATTACCATTGACGAGGCTCTGGTAAAAATGGCACAGCTGAATCAGCGCAAATCTACACTGGATATTATGCGCTGCCGTCTGGAAAAAGAACGGATAACCAATTTCGGCCGCAGCAATGTGGTGGAATACACTTGTATCAATTATGATCTGGCGGAAATTCAGGCCGATTATCAGGCAATCAGTCAGCAGATTATGGATATTCAGCTGGCACTGGATTTAACCAATCAGACAAAAGTGTTTGAGCTGGAAGATTAAAAATGTTCCGTTCCGGTGCTGCTGCATGTTAAAACGATGCAGCGTGGATATGGTGCGAGGTTAGAGTTTATTCCGTTATTCTGTTATTTGTTATCGGTTCAGGTTCAAAGTTAATGAAAACAATACGAATATAATTCTTTCCGCAGAGCGGAAGCGCTTCGGCGCCGATGTTCTGCCGCAGCAGACCGGATAAAAACTTTCAGGCAGGAGAAGTATGGTTCTATCCTGCCATTTTTCATTGCATACAGAAAATGATTCTGCTATAATAAGCAGTGTTGTGGAATCGCAGGAAGGTATTCAGAGGGAGGAATTCAGGATGACACAGACTCCATTTCCCGTTATTGATTTACATGCCACAGGAGAAAATATTCTGCGGCTGAGAAAGGAAGCCGGTTACAGCGTAAGAGAACTGCAGCAGTATTTAGGGTTTGAACAGCCGCAGGCTATTTATAAATGGCAGAGCGGTGCAAGCCTTCCGTCGGTTGACAATCTGCTGGCACTTAGCGAATTATTTCAGATAAGTATTAACGATATCCTGGTCAAACAAGATCAGGTTCTTTTTTTGCCCGTTTTTCCATACAGCAGAGCGGTCTGACGGCCCGGTGGCAGCAATGGGAAAATCGTGCTATAATCATCGGTAAAAGAATTGTAAAAAAAGGAGGTGCTGCCTGTGGCATTAGAACAGAAACGGGATTTGACCATCAGCTTTGTGCGTATGCTGGCAATGATGAGCATTGTCACCTGCCATGTGATGCAGTATTACAATATGGAACTGGCCTGGTGGTTTAATGTGGGTGTGCAGATGTTTCTGTGCATTTCCGGCTATCTGTACGGTATGAAGCGGATTCCGGATATTTCAGGGTTTTACCGCAAAAATTTTGTAAAAATTTTAATAGACTATGAAATTGTTATGTTTGCGGCACTGGCTGCAACGGTTTTCTTTACGGATACAGCGATAACTGTAAAAGAAATTGCAGGTGCTGTTCTGACCGTTTCCACTATTGAGGGCGGTGCCCACTTATGGTTTATCCCGACTATTCTGATGTGCTATCTGCTGACACCGCTTTATGAAAGAATATTCCGCCGGGCAGAGCAGAGGCATAAACTGTTGGTTCTGGCGGCGGCTTTTTTGTTGTTTGTGATGAATGAGCTGGTATTTCGTCAGATGTTTTCGTATTTTAATGCCGCATGGATAAACTGCTATCTGATTGGTTTTGTGCTGCGCCGGCTTCAACAGTATCGATTCTGGTATACGGGCAGTGCATGGCTGCTCACTTTAACTGGTGCAGTGTTTATTTCCATTCAGGTCAGTGTGCGATATCTGCAGCTGATTACTCTGACCGATGCATGGCGGCCGTTCTATTACCCGATGTGTGATTATGGCCACGTATTTTTAGGTGTAGCGCTGTTTTGTCTTGGCAGGGTAATGCTGCGTCCTGTATGCCAATTTAGACTGATACAGCCAATTTTACAGCTTTCTGACCGGTATTCGTATCAAATCTATCTGACCCATCACTTTTTTATTCTGGGCCCGTTATCGCTGATGGCACTGACTGCAAACAGTTGGTTCAATGTGCTGATTATTCTGGCACTGACTGTTCTGACAGCCGTGCTGCTGCAGAAGATTTCAGCAAAAATCAGTGCAGTTTTTATGAAAAAACAGCTGTGCAACCAATAGTTGCGCGATATTTGGTGGATATTTGTATGGCTTTTTGCTAAACTGTGCAAAAAATAAAGGAGGATGAGTTTATGGAAATTGCTATGAGTACAACAATTTTTGCAATCATCAATCTGTTTTTACTGATTATTCCGATGGCAGTTATGATTTACATTGCGGTGCTGCTGATTAAGGCATTGAAAAAATATCTGGCATCGAAAGATGTGCGGGAGGAACAGGCAACGGTGAAACGTACGCTGGGGGAAATACTGAAAGCGCAGCGTGTTCACTGTAAAATGACACAGGAATTTGTAGCAGAGCGACTGGGAGTAAGTCGTCAGGCCGTATCCAAATGGGAGAATGGGACATCTGACCCGAGTACCTCCAACTTGTTAGCTCTGGCAAAACTGTATGAGATTTCTGTAGAGGAATTACTGAAAGAAGTACAGTAAAAGAAGTAAAAAAATGAGGCCGTAACAATCATAATTACGTTTTGAAAACAGCATAGTATCATTTCCATCTCCCTCCATACACGGACACTACCTTCACACCGTCCAGCATTGCCGGACTGACGCATTCGTGCTAAAGCACTTTATGGCGTCGTCCGTCATGCTCCTGGACGGTATGAATCGTGTTCGTCTATAGTCGGAATTCCTGGAAATATACTATGCTGTTTTCGTTTTTTTAGTGAAGGGTTGTCGCGACCTCTTTATATTTATCTTTTACGCTTTCAGTTCATCGATTTCAGCCAGCCATAAAGTAGACATGGCATCGCTCGGCATATTCCAGTCACCGCGCGGAGATAACCCGACAGTGCCCACTTTTGGACCGTCCGGCAGACAGGAGCGTTTGAACTGCTGGTTAAAGAACCGGCGGAAGAATGTGCGCAGCCAGTGCAGGATGGTTTCGTTATCATATTGACCGGCAAATGCTTTCTTTGCCAGATAATAGATTTTTTTCGGCGGACATGCCCAGCGTACGGCATGATACAGGAAAAAGTCGTGCAATTCATAAGGCCCTACTAAATCCTCGGTTTTCTGTGCAATTTCGCCGTCCTGTGCAGGCAGCAGCTCCGGCGATACTGGAGTATCCAGAATATCCAGCAGGGTTTCGCTTAATTTCGCATTATCAGTGGTATCTGCCACATAACGGACAACATGACGAACCAGCGTTTTTGGAATAGAGCCGTTTACGCCGTACATCGACATATGGTCACCGTTGTAGGTTGCCCAGCCCAGAGCCAGTTCGGACAAATCGCCGGTACCGATTACCAGCCCGTTTGTCTGGTTGGCGATATCCATCAGTACCTGGGTACGTTCTCGAGCCTGACCGTTTTCAAATGTAACGCTGTGGTCTTCAAAATCATGACCGATATCAGCGAAATGTGCTTTTACAGTATTGCCGATATCTACGGTGCGGAAGGTTACCCCCAGTTCCTGACACAATAATTCTGCATTAGAGCGGGTGCGGCTTGTGGTGCCGAAACAAGGCATAGTAACTGCCACAATATCTGTTCTAGGACGATTTAATAAATCCATAGCTTTTGCTGCAACCAGCAGAGCCAGTGTAGAGTCTAAACCGCCGGAAATACCGATAACCGCAGATTTTGCCCAGGAATGTACCAGGCGTTTTTTCAGCCCCTGTGCCTGAATGGATAAAATCAGTTCACAGCGCTCTGCCCGTTTTACGCTGTCCGATGGAATAAACGGCATCGGGTCAATGGTACGGGTCAGAGGTGCGGTTTTACAGTTCTGTTCAAAATAAAAATGGTAATAGCCGTTTCCTTCCCCAATCTGCTGCGGGAAGAAGTTCTGTCTGCGACGTTCCTGTTCCAGTTTTTCTACATCCAGTTCGGTGATGACAAGACCTGTGTCAAATAATTTACTTTCCGCTAAAACAGTGCCGTTTTCCGCAATCAGGTTATGCCCTGCGAAAACCAGGTCTGTGGTGGATTCGCCGTAACCGGCACTGGCATATACATAGCCGCACAGTAAACGGCCCGACTGGGCACTTACCATCTGGCGGCGATATTCGGCACTGCCGATTAATTCATTGCCGGCAGACAGATTTACAATAACAGACGCACCTGCCATGGCATGGCCGGTGGAAGGCTGTACCGGAGCATATAAATCCTCACCAATTTCTACTGCAAAGGAAAATGCCTGCTGGCCGTTGGAAATGAAAAGCTGCTTGGTTCCGAACGGCACAACATCGGTATAAATCGATTCCAGTGCATCGCAGTATTTCATGACAGTATCAGCTGGAGCGGAGAATACGCGGCGGTCAGATTCCGACAGCACAGTTTTTGGTACAACGCCGAGCACTTCGCCCTGCTGAATCACAACGGCGCAGTTGAATACTTTGCCGTGCTGCATAAATGGCATCCCGACAACAGCAACTGACTGTAAATCAGCACTGGCATCAATCAGTTTTTTCAAGCCGTTCATGCAGCCGTTCAGCAGAACCGGATGGGTGAACAAATCGCCGCAGGTGGCGCCGGTCAGTACCAGTTCCGGAAAAACAACCAGCTGACAGCCCTGTTCTTCTGCCTGTAACCATAATTTCAGTACAGACTCTGTGTTGTATACGCAGTCTGCGACTTTAATTTCCGGGGTGGCAGCTGCCACTTTTACAAATCCGTAATCCATATAGAAAACCTCCTGAAGGTGGAATGATTATCTGGAATTTCTTAACGATTTTATTTTACTCGAATTACGGCAAAGAAACAAGAAATCCGCAGAAGAAAGCGGAAATTTTTTCTATTGCGGAACCTGAAAAAGCAGATATAATGAAAACAAAGAAAAATGTGATGACTAAAAGGAGAGTATGTATGAAATATTATCTGGATGCAGAGGTTTCAACAGGATGGATTCTTCGCATTGTGGAAGAGAGAGAGGCCATTGTGCAAATTCATATTCTGCGGAAGCCGGAAACGGCAGAAGTCGATATGGATCCGCGGGAAACCGCATTATTACTGGAAGCGAAACGGCAGCTGGAAGAATATTTTGCAGGAATCAGAGCGGGTTTTTCCCTGCCGCTGGCACCGGAGGGAACAGAATTTCAAAAATCCGTATGGCAGCAGCTGGAGGCTATTCCATTTGGCGAAACCCGTACCTACGGCCAGATTGCAGCCGCTGCAGGCAATCCAAAAGCCTGTCGGGCGGCAGGAGGAGCTATTCATAAGAATCCGATTGCCATTATGATTCCGTGCCATCGGGTAATTGGTGCAGACGGAAGCCTCACCGGTTTTGCCAGCGGATTAGATGTGAAAGAAGCACTTCTGCATCTGGAAGGTATTATAAAAGAATAAACGATAAAAAGAAAAGCAATCGATACTGCAGTTAGGATGCAGTGTCGATTGCTTTATTGTTTTGCTTCCGGTTTCCCAGGGCAATAATAGGGATGCTGGCCAGAATCAGAATAAAACCTGCAAAATCCAGAGCTGTTAATGGCACATGCAGAAACAGCACCGAGATAATCATAGAGGCTACCGGCTCTACGGAAGAAAGAATACTGCCGGTGATGCTGCCCACAATCGAGACACCTGCCTGATAGAAACAGAAGGAGAATACTGTACCGAACAGAATTACAATGGCCATGTTCAGATAAAGCGATGGATTTACTGTTACCGTAATCGTCCATGGACGGAACAGTAGAATCAGTGTAATCCCGCCGATAACCATTCCCCAGCCGATAATCATAACCAGATCAAATTTTTGCAGCAACCGGCGCGGCTGCAGCGTATAAACCACAAAAGATGCAGCACTGATGAGCCCCCAGAAAAGCGCTTCCGGTGTTACTGCCAGAGACTGCGGGTTCAGATGCGTGGTACAGGTATAGGCACCGGCAATTACCAGCAGTACACAGACCGCTTCATACAGAAGCGGAAGCCGCCGCTCCCGGATTACGGTATACACCAGAATCATGGCTGGTGACATATATGCGAGAACCGTTGCAAGTGCCACATTGGAGTACTGAATCGATGTATAGTAGCCGTACTGGCAGAGTGCAGAGCCGAGCAGCCCAAACAGTAGAATATCGGCAATATCCCGCCGGTTTTTCCAGACAGCCATGATATTCTGTCTGCGAACCAGTGCAAAAAGCAGAAGCAGAATCCCGGATACGGTTAAGCGTACGGGCACCAGCCAGTTAGATGTCATATGATTGTGCTGAAACAGATACTGACCGCAGGCACCGCCTACTGCCCAGAAAATTCCACCGCTGATAGCCAGTATATAGCCCAGCGCCAGAGATTTTTTTAATCCGTTCATAAATAGAGCCTTCTTTCCATGTTGAAAATAAATTATGTCATAAGTTGTAATAAGATTACCGCAGTTTCAGCCAGCGGGGCTGATAGCGGTTCTGGTACCAGCTGATAAGTTTAAACGCAGTAAAGCCGCTGGCAATTCCTAAAATGATACCGGCCAGAATATCGGTCGGGAAATGTACATAGAAATACATGCGGGAAAAGGCGATGACTGCAGCCAGAATACCGGCAGCAATGCCTTCTTTCCGGTGAAACAAAAACAGTGATGTTGCCGATGCGAAAGAAGCAAAGGTATGACCGGAAGGAAACGAGAAATCCTCCAGCGGCGGAATCAGAAGCTGCATTTCCGGAAAATAGCTGTACGGGCGAGGCCGTGCAATCAGCGGCTTTAAGGTCATATTGCCGATAATCAGGCAGAAAATCAGCGCCAGAGCCATAGCCAGTCCCGCTTTGCGGTATTTGGGAAAACACAGAAGAATCAAGGACAGGATAATCCATCCGATGCCTTTATCACCAAAGGCAGAAATCACCGGTAGAACACTGTCCAGAAACCCGTTGTGCAGCGAGGCAATCCAGTCCAGAATCTGAAATTCAGCGATTATCAGATTGCTTACGCCAGCACCGTCTGGCCCGAGAAAAACATCATTTGTCATAAAATCACTCCAGTTCTGCTGTTTTATTCTGTGGAGGATAGAAAATACCCTCCTGACTGTGAGCCAGGAGGGTGAAATATACAGAGTTGCAGATGTTCTTATTCTGTCATGTTATTGTTTTTTACAACAACGTCATGAGAACCGCCTTCTACGATACTGGTAGCCGATACTAGAGTTAAGCGGGCTTTTTCCTGCAGTTCCGGAATTGTCAGAGCACCGCAGTTACACATGGTGGAGCGAACTTTTGCTAATGTTACGCCAACATTGTCTTTCAGGCTGCCTGCGTATGGTACATAGGAGTCAACGCCTTCTTCGAAGGACAGTTTGCCTGCACCGCCCAGGTCATAGCGCTGCCAGTTGCGGGCACGGTTGGAACCTTCGCCCCAGTATTCTTTCATATAGTTGCCGTTGATGATTACTTTGTTGGTTGGACTTTCTTCAAAACGGGAGAAGTAACGGCCCAGCATGACAAAGTCAGCACCCATAGCCAGAGCTAATGTGATGTGGTAGTCGTGTACGATACCGCCGTCGGAACAGATTGGAATATATACGCCTGTTTCTTCAAAGTATTCGTCACGAGCTTTTGCTACTTCGATAACGGAGGTAGCCTGTCCACGGCCAATACCTTTTGTTTCACGGGTAATACAGATGGAACCGCCGCCGATACCAACTTTGATAAAGTCAGCGCCTGCATCAGCCAGGAAACGGAAACCTTCACGGTCTACAACGTTACCAGCACCGATTTTTACAGTGTCGCCGTATTTATCACGAACCCATTTAATGGTGCGGCTCTGCCATTCGGAGAACCCTTCGGAAGAGTCGATACACAGAACATCAGCACCAGCTTCAACCAGAGCAGGGATGCGTTCTTCGTAGTCACGGGTGTTTACACCGGCACCTACGATATAGCTTTTGTTTTCATCCAGCAGTTCCAGCGGATTTTCTTTGCGGGATTCGTAGTCTTTACGGAATACCAGATACATCAGGTTCTGGTTTTTGTCAACAACTGGCAGGGAGTTTAATTTGTTGTCCCAGATGATATCATTTGCTTCTTTTAAGGTTGTGCTTTCGTTACCGCAGATTAAACGTTCAAATGGTGTCATAAATTCAGATACTTTTGTATCCAAAGCCATACGGCTTACGCGATAGTCACGGCTGGTTACGATACCCAATAATTTTCCGTTGCTGGTACCGTCAGCAGTTACAGCCATGGTGGAGTGACCGTTCTTTTCTTTCAGAGCAATTACATCGGCCAGAGTATCATCTGGTTTGATGTTGGAATCGCTTACTACAAAACCGGATTTGTAGTTTTTTACACGGCTAACCATAGCCGCTTCGTTTTCGATAGACTGAGAACCGTAAATGAAGGATACGCCGCCTTCTTTTGCCAGTGCAATTGCCATACGGTCATCGGATACGGACTGCATGATTGCAGATACCATTGGGATGTTCATGGAAATTGCAGGTTCCTCCCCTTTTTTATATTTTACGAGTGGGGTTTTCAGAGAAACATGTGCAGGAATACATTCAGCGGAGGAATACCCTGGAACTAACAGATATTCGCCAAAAGTATGAGATGGTTCATTAAAATAGTATGCCACTGTCAAAACTCCTTTACTAATAATTTTTCGCTTTGTAATTTAATTATTATATCGCTAAATAAATTAGTATGCAACGAAAAAAAACAATATTTTTTCAGATTGGAGAAAAATTTTTACAAAAAAACAGATAAAACAGGAAACAGTTTTTCGCGTGTAATTTAGAACATTTTTATGTTTTAGAAAGAAAAAACCAGATCAACAGAATGAACTGTTAATCTGGTTTTGATGTTGTTTTTTATATGATGTTTTTTATACATTGCAGTTACCGCAGCTGTTGGCGCTGTTAGCTTTTTTGCTGCGAATTTTCTGAAATGCAAATACCAGCGCTACAAGCGAAATACCTGCAATGTCAGTTGCAGTGCCAGGAATAATCAGCATCATACCGCCAGCTAATGCGATAATGCGGATAATCGGATTCATATTGGCGAACAGATAACCTTCAACAGCGGAAGCCACACCGAACATACCGATAAATGCGGTAATGGTTACCGAGACAACCTGAAGCGGTGTGGAGCCAACCAGCAGCAGCGAAGGATTCAGTGCGAATACATATGGAATCAGGAATGCTGCAATTGCCAGTTTGGTCGCCTGAACCCCTGTTTTCAGCGGGTTGCTTCGCGCAATCGCAGAACCAGCATAAGCTGCCAGAGCAACCGGAGGTGTGATATCGGCTACAATACCGAAGTAGAATACAAACATATGGGCAGGCAGTAAATCAATACCCAGTTTCAATACGACCGGTGCGGTGATGGTTGCCATAATTACATAGTTTGCGGTAGTAGGAACCCCCATACCCAGTACAATGGATGCAATCATGGTGAAGAACAGAGCCAGAAGAACATTACCGCCGCTCAGGGATAACAGGCCACCGGCCAGTTTTAAACCAATACCGGTTAAGGTTACGATACCAACGATACAGCCGGCAACAGAACATGCAATTGCTACACCGATGATATTGCGAGCGCCGCCTTCCAGAGCATCCAGGAAGGTCTGCGGGCTCATGCGGGTTTCTTTACGGAACATGCTAACTACGATTGCTACTACAATTGCTACCAGAGCAGAACGAGCCGGAGTATAGCCGGTCATCATCATGGTAACCAGTACAATCAGCGGCAGCAGCAGATACCAGTAGTTAAACATTAATTTAAAGAAGTTTGGAATTTCTTCCGGCGGTAAACCTTTTAAGCCGTAGCGTTTCGCTTCCAGATGAACCATAATCATGATACCGGAGAAATACAGGAATGCAGGAATAACTGCTGCAATTACGATGTTGGAGTAAGGAATCCCGGTCATTTCCGCCATCAGGAACGCCGCCGCACCCATGATAGGCGGCATAATCTGGCCACCGGTGGAAGCTGCTGCTTCTACGGCAGCTGCGAACTCCGGACGATACCCCATACGTTTCATCATCGGGATGGTGAAACTGCCGGAACCTACGGTGTTTGCTACCGAACTACCGGTAATCATACCCTGCAGAGCGCTGGAAATAACAGCAACTTTTGCAGGACCACCAGTTGCTTTCCCTGCGATACTGTTTGCGATATCAATAAAGAACTGACCAACCCCGGTACGTTCCAGGAAGGCCCCGAACAGAATAAACAGGAAAATAAAGGTGGAACATACGGCTAACGGAGTCCCGATAATCCCTTCTGTTGTAAAGTACAGATGAGTAGCAATACGCTGAATGGTAAAGCCGCGGTGACCGAATGTACCGGGAATCATATTGCCGAAATATGCATAAGCGATGAAACAGCCGACTACAACCAGAATCGGTGTACCTACAACACGGCGGCAGGCTTCAAACAGCAGCACGATTGCCACCAGAGCTACCGCAACGTCAATCTGGGTATAGTTCCCTGCCTGAGCTACCAGCTGCTCGTAGTTGATGCCCATGTAGAGGAAGGAGCCGGCACTGGCAAACGCCAAAATGATGTCATAGAGCGGAACTTTGTTCGTGTTTTTCGGCGCATCTTTTTTTGCCGGATACAGCAGATAGGCCAGAAATAATACTAATGCGATAAAAGTTGTACGATGTACCTGTGCGTTCAGATGAACGACGGTATTAATTGCAACAGCAAAAATGGTGAATGCAATCAGCATCAGTTTTACAAGCAGAGCTTTGTTGCCGGAGAAAATACGGACAGCCGATTCACGGTCATATTTTGCCATAATCTCGTTCACTTCTTCGGCAGAAATCTGTTCCATATTTTCTTCAGCAGCAACTTTCTGTTCTAATGCGTCGTCATGGAAAGCATTTGTTTCGTTGCTTTTTTTCATTAAGATAACCCCTTTCTGAAAATTTTAAAACTGTCTTGCAAAAGACAGCTCAATATGTGGTTATTGTTGTACAGTAAACCGGACACTGGTGAGAGAAGGAGCCAGTTCCTTCATGTGCCAGGTGTTCTGCCCAATATGTATCAGTGGATCACTGACGGTACCGACTTTATAAATAAGTGAAGGCAGTTTATAATGCATATTTTCAATAACCATGTAGCCGTCTTCATAGCGCAATGTCTGGCCTGGAGCGATTTCTGTGGCAACGCCGGCTCCAAAGGAACGGTAACGGGCTTTAAACAGATACAGGTCTCCGTCTTCTAAACGGTAATATTCCTCTACATTTGTTTTGTTAACAGAATGTGTGTAGGAAACAGAGAATACGCCATCTTCTTCTAATGGCTCCTGAAAATATACTTCGTCAGTGTATGCATTGGCCATAATCAGATACTGTACCGGGTCTGTAAATAAAGGCTTACAGGAGATTATGGACAGTGTTAAAATAACCGCAACCACAAAAAATGTGGTTGCGGCATAGAGTTTAGAAACTTTTATGTTCATCTAGCTGTTTTTTCAACAGAAGACTGTCAAGCAGTGCTTAAACAGTTAAACCCTGTTCTTCAAAGTATTTAGCAGCACCTGGGTGTAATGGTACGGATACACCTTCAATAGCGCCTTCCAGGCTCATTTCAGCACCTTTTGCGTGAGCTTCAGCTACAGCATCCAGGTTTTCAAACAGACCTTTTGTCATGTTGTAAACCAGTTCTTCGTCCAGGTCAGCTTTTACAACGATGGTAGCTTTTACAGCAACAGTCTGAGTTGCTTCAGCAGCGTTGTAAACATCAGCTTCGATGGTGTATGGTGTGTAGAAGCTGTAGGATTCGCACAGGGAAGCGATTACGTCTTCACCTAAGGACAGAACGCGGATATCGTTTGTAGTAGCCAGTTCAGTAACAGCTGTGGTTGGAGTACCAGCAGTTACGAAAGCAGCAGCGATAGCACCGTCTTTGATTGCGTTTGCGGATTCAGCGAAGTCCAGGTTCTGAGCCTGAATATCGTCAACAGTCAGGCCAGCAGCAGCCAGAATCTGTTTTGCGTTGGATTCTACACCACTACCCATAGCGCCGATGGAAACAGCTTTGCCTTTTAAGTCAGCAACAGTTTCGATACCGGAATCCCCTGCAACAACCAGCTGGCAAACTTCTGGATATACAGTACCCAGTGTCAGGAAACCTTCGTTTGGAGCAGCTTCCGCAAAACCTTCGGTAGCTGTGTTTGCATAGTACATAACGTCGTTCTGTACGATAGCGATTTCAGCATCACCATTGTTTACCAGGTTCAGGTTTTCAGCAGAAGCACCTGTAGCCTGTACGTCAACAACTAAACCAGGAACTGCAGAGCCCCATACCTGAGCGATTGCACTTGCAACTGGATAGTAGGTACCGGAAGTACCGCCGGAAGCGAAGATTACTCTTGTTTCAGCAACAGCGTCGCCGCCTTCTTCTGCGCCGCCACCGCCGCAACCTGTCAGGCACAGAGCCAGCATCATCAGAGCGGTAACAACTGCAACTAATTTTTTGTGTTTTCTCATAGAAATATCTCCTTTCGAGTTTAGAAAATCTACCTATATCATACCAAATTACAGAAAGTGTGTAAATATAATTATTTAAAGTATAAATTGGAGTTATTAATATAATAGATTGGTGTTAGTTCAACCTTTTACTAAGTTAAAGACCGGCTCTGTATGTGTAGCCTTCACCGATTCTTTTTATGACGAGATTGTATCATGTATACAAGGCGAATACAAGCGAACATAAGAATAATATTGTATAAATATGCAATAAAATGTGCGTTAAGAACGACAGAGGGGGGATAACAAAGTATTGCTTTTACCATGTTTTTACGCTAAGATTACAAGAGTAAAAGCAATACATTAGTTGCTGTAGCTTAATATGAAATTCTGCAGTGCCAGCTGGCACTGTGAAACAGAGGAGCGAATATTGTGTCTGGAAAATCATTTGTGAAAGGTGCTCTGGTACTGAGTATAGCCGGGATTCTGGCCAAGTGTCTGGGAGCATTGTATCGTATTCCGTTTGCACGGCTGGCATCGGATGAATGTGGTGCCATTTATGCACTGGTATATCCAATTTATAATCTTTTGCTGGCGCTGTCCACAGCAGGAATTCCGCTGGCTCTTTCCAAACTGGTAGCTGAGTACGAGGAACAGGGCAAATCGGGTATGAGTTTGCGTATTTTGAAATTGTCGCTGCTGCTTTTAGCTTCTGTAGGGATGACGGTATCGGTGGCACTGTTTATCAGCGCAGACTGGATTGCTGCGCATGTATGGGGAGTGCCTGAGGCTGCGCTCAGTATTCGTGCGATTACTCCTGCTATGCTGTTTACCTGTATTCAGGCTGTGTTTCGAGGATATTTTCAGGGGATGCAGCAGATGGTGCCAACAGCCCTGTCTCAAATTACAGAGCAGTTCGTGCGTGTTGGGGTTATTTTTGCTGCCTTGTTTTTATTGATGCCATACGGTGATGAAATCACAGCAGCTGGTGCCACGGCCGGAGCGGCTGTGGGAAGCGGTGCAGCTTTGCTGCTGATGCTTACCATATATGCACGGTATCGTAAAAAACAGAAACTGGATGCCGATATGGCATCTAAAATGGATGATTTAAAAGAATCCATCAGCAACAGCCAGGTGCTGCAGAAAGTCGTGGCACTGGCTGTGCCGATTGCCATCGGAAGTCTGGTACTGCCGGTCATGCAGACAATCGATTCCGTGCTGGTGCTGGCTCGCCTGCAGGCTGGAGGAATGTCAATTGCTATGGCGAAGGTGGAATTTAACTATCTGGGTAACTGCGTACAGCCGATTATCAATCTGCCGTTTATGATTACCACTGCGGTGGCGGCCAGTCTGGTGCCGAATATTTCAGAAGCGCTGGCAATGGGGCAGACACAGAAAGTGCGAGAGACATTTGCCAATGCTATGCAGCTGGCAATTTTAATTGTACTGCCGGCTACCGTTGGCCTGATGACGCTGGCAGAACCGATTATGAATATGCTGTATGAGAAGCCAGGTGCAGGGGTTGCTATGTTCTGGTCTGCGGCTGTGGTGCTGGTGGTTGGTCTGTATCAGATTAGTGCCGGTACTCTGCAGGGCATGGGAAAAGCCATGGTGCCGATGTACAGTCTGTTGTTAGGTGCTGCTGTTAAAATTGTATTAACTTATACATTAACTGCCATTCCTGCAATCGGGATTCGCGGTGCGGCAATTGGCAGTGTAATTGGCTTTGCAGCGGCAGCCGGTAACAATATTTATCAGGTATCCAGAAAAATCGGCTGGGAATGGCTCAGCATGAAATATCATGTGGTAAAACCGGTTATCAGTGTTGCTGCGATGGCAGCGCTGGTTCTGATTAGCTATACTGCTACTTTTGCACTGCTGGGCAGCAATGGCATGGCGACACTGTTATCTATCATGATTGGCGGATGTGTATATTTTGCAGTACTGCTGGCAATTGGCGGTGTAAGCCTGGAAATTATCCGTAAAATGCCGAAAGTGGGGAATAAACTGGCGGCACTGCTGTTAAAACTGAAAGTGGTGAGGGAATAGTCATGGAATATAATGTGAAACCAATTACCGATGTGATGAATACATTACTGGGAGAAAACGGCTGCCCGTGGGATAAAGAACAGACCCATGAATCGCTGCGCAAAAATCTTCTGGAAGAGGCTCATGAAGTGGTGGAGGCTATCGACAGTCAGGATATGGGCCATTTAAAAGAAGAACTGGGCGATGTTCTGCTGCAGGTGGTGTTTCATGCAAAACTTGCAGAACAGGAAGGGCACTTTAATCTGAATGATGTAGTAGATGCTATCACAGAAAAAATGATTCGCCGTCATCCGCACATTTTTGCGGATGTGAAGGCCGATGATGCAGAGACCGTTCTGACCAACTGGGAAGAAATCAAGAAGAAAGAAAAAGCCGGTAAAGGCGAAACAGAATCCAAAAGTATCATGAGTAAACTGCCTCCAACGCTTCCGGCGCTGATGAAAGCGGAAAAGGTTCAGCAGAAGGCGCACAGAGTCGGCTTTGACTGGGATGACGCGGAAGGGCCAAAGGCTAAAATTATTGAGGAACTGGATGAAATCGATGCGGCTATGCACGGCGATGGCGATGTGGAAGAGGAAATCGGCGATCTGCTGTTTTCTGCCGTGAATCTGGCGAGATTTGCAAAAATTGATCCGGAACAGGCGCTGAATCGTTCCGTGCAGAAGTTTGTAGACCGGTTCCGTGCTATGGAAGCAAAAATAATGCTGGACAAAAAAGACTTCTCTCAGTATACTTTAGAGGAATTAGACGAAATCTGGGATATCTGTAAAGCGGAAATGAAAAAAAATCAGTAAAAATGCCCATTTTTCGAAAGTTTTCATCATTGGGGGCTTTTGTTTCGGCAGAAAATATGATAATATGTCATTAGCATATTGCTCGCAATGTCAAATGAATAAATTTTTATGATGTTTTAGGAGGGATTTCAGTGAATAAAACTGAATTAGTGGCAAGCGTTGCCGAAAAAGCTGGTTTAACAAAAAAAGATTCTGAAAAGGCGGTAAACGCTGTATTAGCAACCGTATCCGAAAGCCTGCAGAAAGGTGACAAAGTTCAGCTGGTTGGTTTCGGTACATTCGAAGTTAGAGAACGTAAAGCTCGCAAAGCTAAAAACCCACAGACCAAAGAAGATATCACAATTCCAGAAACAAAAGTACCTGCATTCAAAGCTGGTAAAGGTCTGAAAGAAGTTGTAGCAAAGAAAAAATAATTGCAGATGACTGCATGTTTATCCGCTGATTTTATAATCAGCGGATTTTTTTCTAAAAAGCAGCGAAACCGGATATAGTATTGCCGGAGTGTCATTGTGGTAAGGTGGTGAAAAGAAATGCGTCTGGATAAATATCTGAAAGTGTCTCGTATTATTAAGCGTAGAACCGTAGCCAAAGATGTATGTGATGGCGGCAAGGTGAAAATCAATGGTAAAGTGGCAAAAGCCGGTGCCGAGGTAAAACCGGGCGATGTACTGGAAATCGGATTCGGGGAACGAAAAGTTCGTGCGGAAATTCTGGAAGTGCGTGACAATGTTCGTGCCGATGATGCAAAAACATTATATCGTTTACTGGAAGGTCAGGAAATTGACTAAAATCGCCTCTTTTGTGGAATACTTTCTGCAAAGGAGGTTTTTTTATGTATTTTTTTAGACAACACCGGAGAAACATTGCCTGCTGTGCGGTAGCGATGCTGTTAACCGGGATACTTGCCGCCTGCGGTATGGAGGATGCCAGAGAGGATACAGCAAAATACAGCTGGCCGGATGACAACACGGTAATCAGCGTATATCTGCACGAAACCGGAGAAACAGCGGAAATGCCGCTGCGGGAATACCTATATGGTGTGGTGGCCGGTGAAATGGATGTAAACTGGCCTGTAGAGGCTCTGGCGGCGCAGGCGATTATGGCGCGAACCTTTACGCTGGAAAAAATGGAGGACGGTGGTGTACCTGAGCGCGGTACCGATGCTTCTACCGATATTCATGAGTTTCAGGCATATGATGCAGAAAAAATAAATGATTCGGTGAAACAGGCGGTGGATGAAACGGAGAATCAGGTGGCGGTATATGATGGAGAGCTAATCAAAGCCTGGTTTTTTGCCGATGGAGGCGGCAGAACGGCGGCATCTGCCATGGAGGGTCTTGCATATGACAAAGAAAAAACACCGTACATTGAAAGTGTAGAAGACCCGGGATTTCATCATCCGGACAATCCGAACCGGAGCTGGGAAACGTACTTTACCATGCAGGAAGTCACAGCTGCGGTAGAACAGGTCACCGGCACAAAACGGGAACAGTTCGGGAAAGTCACCATTGCAGAGCAGGGCGAATCGGGACGTGTTATAACATATAACTTTGACGATGTTTCAGTTGGTGCAGCGGCTTTGCGGCTGGCACTGGGCGGCGAAACGATGAAATCCAATATGATTGAGGAGATTGCCATACAGGATGGCCGGCTGATGGTGAAAGGCAGAGGCTACGGTCATGGTGTGGGTATGAGCCAGTGGGGGGCAAGAGCCCTGGCGGAAGAAGGCGAAGATGCCGAAGATATTGTAGAATATTTTTTTGATGATGTGGAAATTGTGCGGGTGCAGTCATGAATCTTCTATGGATTGCAATCTGCCTGTATTGTTGGTTTGGTCTGGACAAAAGCCTCTGATTGCGGGGTGACGGTTTTACAGAAATATGATAAAATAAAATATAGAAAGTTTTTGTAAAATCGGTTTAACAGCAAGGAGGATGTCTATGAACAAACAGATTTTAAATGAACAGGAAATCCTACTGCTGGATAAATGGTGGAGAGCTTCCAACTATTTATCGGCAGGACAGCTTTATTTACTGGATAATCCGCTTCTGGAAACACCGCTTACCAGAGAACAGATTAAGCGTAAAATTGTTGGCCACTGGGGGACCGTACCAGGGCAGAACTTTATTTACACCCACTTGAACCGTATGATAAAAAAATACGACCTGAATATGATTTATCTTTCCGGGCCAGGGCATGGCGGCAATGCCATGGTGGCACAGTCCTGGATGGATGGAAGCTACAGTGAGGTCTATCCAAATGTAGGGCAGGATAAAGACGGGCTGCAGAAAATGTTTAAGCAGTTTTCTTTCCCTGGCGGAATTTCCAGCCATGTAGCGCCGGAAGTGCCGGGTTCCATTCATGAAGGCGGCGAACTGGGGTATTCGCTGGCGCATGCATTTGGCGCCGTGTTTGACAATCCGGATTTAATCGCCGCCTGTGTGGTAGGTGACGGTGAGGCTGAAACCGGGCCGCTGGCCACTGCATGGCAGAGCAATAAATTTTTAAGCCCTGTAACCGATGGTGCGGTATTGCCGATATTACATCTGAACGGTTATAAAATTGCCAACCCGACCATTCTGGCTCGTATTCCGAAAGAAGATTTACAGAAATTCTTTGAAGGTATGGGCTGGAAACCATACTTCGTGGAAGGCAGTAATCCTGCCTGTATGCATGAAGCAATGGCAGCTGCTCTGGAGCAGGCATATCAGGATATTCAGGCAATTCAGCAGACGGCAAGAAACGGCAGCCTGAAACTGCCTTACTACTGGCCGATGATTGTTCTGCGTGCTCCAAAAGGCTGGACCGGGCCGAAAGAAGTAGACGGTAAAAAAATTGAAGATACCTTCCGCGCACATCAGGTTCCAATTAACATGAGCAAACCGGAACATGTGCAGATGGTGGAAGCGTGGCTTAGAAGCTATAAACCGGAAGAACTGTTTACGGCTGATGGCGATTTAGTGCCGGAACTGAAGGCTTTTGCGCCGGAAGGGAATCGCCGTATGGCGGCCAATCCGCATGCAAACGGGGGGCTTCTGCTGCGCGATTTAAAACTTCCTGATTTTAGAGAATATGCGCTGGATGTGCCGGAACCGGGTGCTGTGGAAGCGCAGGATATGCTGGAACTGGGTGCTTTTGTGCGTGATATTGTAAAAATGAATCCGCAGACGTTCCGCATTTTCGGGCCGGATGAAACCATGTCTAACCGTTTGAATAAAGTGTTTGAAGTGACCGGCCGCACCTGGAATGCGGAAACCGTAGACGGCGATGAATATCTGGACGGCACCGGCCGTATTGTGGATTCTATGCTGTCTGAACACTGCTGCGAAGGGTGGCTGGAAGGTTATCTGCTGACAGGCCGTCATGGTATTTTTAACAGTTATGAGGCATTTATCCGCATTGTGGATTCCATGGCATCCCAGCATGCAAAATGGCTGAAAGTAACCAGTGAACTTCCATGGAGAGCGGAAATCTCGTCCCTGAACTATATTCTGTCGTCTAATGTATGGCAGCAGGATCATAACGGCTATACCCATCAGGACCCTGGTTTTATCGACCATCTGGCTAACAAAAAAGCCGATGTGGTTCGTATGTACTTCCCGCCGGATACCAACTGTCTGTTAAGCTGTTTTGACCATTGTGTGCGGAGTAGAAACTATATCAATGTTATGGTAACATCCAAACATGCCCGTCCACAGTGGCTTAACATGGAGCAGGCAGTGAAACACTGCACCCAGGGCATCGGCATCTGGGAATGGGCATCCAGTGATGCCGGCAGTGAACCGGATATCGTAATGGCGTGTTGCGGCGATGCACCGACACTGGAAACACTGGCAGCCGTATCCATTCTGCGTGAGAAACTGCCGGAACTGAAAGTGCGTGTGGTGAATGTGGTGGATCTTATGCGTCTGCAGGATACCTCCCAGCATCCACATGGCTTGACCCAGTCCGACTACGACATGATTTTCACCAAAGATAAGCCGATTCTGTTTGCATATCACGGCTATCCATCGCTGATTCACGAACTGACCTATCGCAGAACCAACAAGGATTTACACGTTCGCGGTTACAAAGAAGAAGGCACCATCACGACACCGTTTGATATGCGTGTGCAGAACGACATTGACCGCTTCCATCTGGTTATCGATGCTATTAAATTAATCCCTGCGCTCGCCAACAAAGGCGCAGCCGTTGTACAGGAAATGAAAGATAAACTGGTAGAGCATAACCAGTACATCCGCGAATACGGCGTTGATATGCCGGAAGTCGCCGAATGGAAATGGAGTAAGTAGAATATTGTAAACAGTAGGGGCGTCGTTTCGGCGCCCTTTGTATATGGTTTTGTAGTTGTTCGATTAATTTTTTGTTGACTTTCATCATAATTTTATTGTAAATATTTTTTGAATGCACACCAACTTTGTTGACTTATATCGTAATTATACATATAATATTATTAAGTTGTCACAACCGAGGTGAGAGAATGGATTACACGACAAAACTTACTGCTATTGCAAAATCGCATGGTGGAATTATTCAAACGAAAGTAGCAGCGCAACACGGCATTTCCAAAGCGATGCTTTATAAGTTATGCAAAGAAGATAAAATTTATCGCATTGCAAAAGGACAGTACATTCTTCCCGATGATATGCAGGATGAATTACTGGCAATCAGCAACCGTTCGGAAAAAGTAATCTTTTCTCACGAAACAGCGCTTTATCTTCACGGAATTTCTGATCGCACACCATTTGAGCATACAGTTACAGCACCGTCCGGTTGTATTCCGTCTGCGGCAATTAAAGCTGAATGCAGGGTATATTATATCAAACCTGAGCTGTTTGAAATGGGAAAAACAACTCTAAGGACACCTGCAGGAAACAGCGTTCCTGTATATGATCTTGAACGAACAATCTGTGATGTAATTCGCAGCCGTAATAAAGTGGGAACAGAAACTTTCCTTGCGGCATTGAAGCTGTATGCGGTGAATCCAAAGAAAAATTTGAACAAATTAAACTCTTATGCAAAAAAGATGCGGGTATCTAATATCCTGCGCCAGTATTTGGAGGTGCTTCTGTGAGTAATGCAATGAGCTTGAAAGCAAAAATTCGTAATATCGCCAAACAGAAGAATATTCCTGCACAAGTTATTTTGCAGAACTATATGTTTGAGCGTTTGCTTGTCCGTCTTTCTGCATCCGAATATAAAGAAAAATTTGTATTAAAGGGCGGTATGCTGGTGGCAGCACTGGTTGGATTGGACAATCGAGCCACGATGGATCTGGATACGACATTAAAGAATCTGCCCCTCACACCGGAAACAATCCATTGCGCATTGGAGCAGATCTGTACCATCCCCTTTGATGATGATGTGATTTTTGAAATCGGAACTATCTCGCCAATACGGGAGGATGACATTTACGGCGGCTATCGTGTTATGCTGAATGCAAGGTTTGATACACTGCTGACGCCGCTCAGTATTGATGTGTCCACCGGCGATGTGATTACGCCTTATGCGGTACGTTACAACTTCACTGAAATTTTCGATGACGAAAAATCTTACGAATTGTGGGCATATAACATTGAAACCGTTATGGCGGAAAAGGTAGAAACTATATTGCGGCGCAGTGTGTTCAATACGCGTCCCAGAGATTTTTACGATGCCTACATATTGACCACTACACAGAAGTTCAATAAAGCGGTGTTTGCAGAGGCTCTGAAAGCAACAGCAAACCATCGCGGTACTACTCAACAGATTGCAGATGTGTCTGACATTCTTCACAACATCGAAGAAAGTCCGGAGCTCCAAACAATGTGGGATAAGTACCGCAAGCAATTCTCATACGCTAAGGATATTGAGTACAGTCAGATTATGGCTGTGCTGAAAATGCTCATGGAATAAAAGCGAAAACGGAATAAAAATATCCCCACAGTTAAAGTATTACTGATTGCGGGGATACATTGCATACGGTTTGCCCTATAAGGGGGGTGGTAGTCATAGTTACATGGGAAGGGTTATTGTGCGTTATTGCAGCTGCCTCGCTCATTGTTAAGATTATCGCCTTGATAATGGGCAAGAAACAGTAATTTGATTAAATAAAAAATTACTCCCGTCTATGACCTGGAAAATCGTGACGGGAGCAATCCACACATTTTTGAGGGCGAGCCGTTAGGCTTTCTCTCTTTTCTATTTTTATTATAGCAAAATGAAATTATTCGTCAAGAAGAATATTTTGCATATATAAAAAAACTGGCTCTGGAGAATGAATAAATCCCCGTCGCTTGAACTTCTTAAAGCAGAGGCCGAAGGCAGCCGGTCAAGAGTGCGTAGCATGCCGTTTTACGGCACTTATGCCCTTGACAGTCTGATTCGGTTCTGCTAAAAGAGATTCCGGCGACGGGGAATTTTAATAATCTCCAGAGCTTCGGGGTAAGGGCAGAGCCCATAATACTTTATAAATGTTTTTAAAGTTTAAATGTTTTCAGGTGTAAGGATGTATGAAATGTATACATTCCAGTAACCTTTCTGATATTTTTGTTTTTTCAGGGAAAGAGTATAGAAAAAATATACATCTTTACACAAATCGCATGGTTGACACAAAAAGTTTACATAAAAGTTTACATGGAGTGTTCAGGAGTTTACATACATTGATGACGAAATGACAGGATGACGAGATTTTTTATATCTTCTTCTGTATTTTTAAAATTTTCAAAGGGATATAGGAAAAAAGTTGTCATCTCGTCATTTTTCCCATGGTTGAGCGAAATTTTCGTCATAAAGTCGTCATCTTTTCGTCATCGGAGATGGGAAGTCATCATCTGTTGATGAATATGGGGTTACCGTTTACACAAAGCGTACAGATAGCGCACCAGTACATAGGTTACCATGATGACGGCTATTATCTGTTCGGCCATTACCATTCCGTGCAGAGCAGACGGAATGGTAATGTTGATATTTTCGAGATAAAGGAGCAGTTTCTGCATGGCAACGGCAGGAATGACAAATGGAAAGGTCAGTGCCCCATAGCTTGGATAAAACGGGAGCCGCAGAATACCGGGCAGCCGGGTTAATACAAATACATAGGCAATCTGTGCAATCAGTGTAAAGAGAATGGTTAATACCGGTTCCGGTTCCGGGATTGCGGTCAGATAACCTGCCAGCACCAGATTGAATGGTGCAGCCAGAATACAGATGGTAGGCTGTGCTGCTTCGGCCACCGGCAGTTTCCAGTAACGGTATGCAGAAATTGGATACCACGGCAGGAAAATGATAAAATGCAGCCAGAACAGAAGGATGCCCGGTTCTTCCATATGAACAGCCGGTGCAATCACAGCTGCCAGCATATTGCCTCCATACAGGACATTCCAGCTGGTAAATACATTGCTTAACTGGAAGTGTTTGAGATACTTCCAGCTGAAGATACCGATCAGTATAAAATTGGCAATATTCGCAATAATCCAGAGCCAGAGTGCTGTTTTACTGTAGTATGGCGCGAGTGCGGCCGAAAATTGCAGCAGTGTCATAAAAAATGCTTCAAATACGCTGAGAGCTAATGGATTCATCAGCTCTTTTTTTGCATCCGGCCAGCACAGAAGCAGCTTTGCCAGCAGGGCGGCCCAGAGTATAGCGGCTGCGGCCAGATACAGCCAGTGAAGCAATGTGGAGTAATTGTTCAGCATATTTCCCACAGCTGCCAGCCCAAGGGTAACACCGCAAACCGGAACAGGCAGTTTATGCAGAATATGATAAAAACGGCTATTGGACAGAGTCATAATCTCACCACCAGAATAAATCAGTTATACGATGTTTATTATAGCGTATTGCATACTGGTTTTCCATTCATCAGAGCAATTCCGTGCAATGGTGTAAAAAAAGAGCAAAAAAAGCGAGCAGCCGAAGCCGCTCGCCCGTGTGTTACCTGATTGATTTGTCGATAACCGGAATTATTTGCCAATGTAAGCAGCCAGGTCAACAACACGGCAGGAGTAACCCCATTCGTTGTCGTACCAGGCCATGATTTTCAGCATGGTGTCGTCCATAACCATGGTGGACAGACCATCAACGATACTGGAACGGTCATCGCCGTTGTAGTCGATAGATACCAGTGGTTTGTCGGAGTAGCCCAGGATGCCTTTCATTTCGCCTTCGGAAGCAGCTTTTAATAAAGCGTTTACTTCTTCTGCAGTTACTTTTTCTTCTAATTCGAATACAACGTCAACCAGAGATACGTTTGGTGTTGGAACACGCAGAGCCAGACCTGTCAGTTTGCCTTTCATTGCAGGGATTACTTCACCTACAGCTTTAGCAGCACCAGTGGTGGTAGGAATGATAGACTGTGCGCAGCCTCTTGCACGACGATAGTCTTTGTGACGGTTGTCCAGGTTTTTCTGGTCGTTGGTGAAAGAGTGAACAGTTGTCATAACACCGTGTTTAATGGTGTAGTTGTTGTTGATTACTTTTACAACTGGAGCCAGGCAGTTTGTGGTGCAGGAAGCGTTGGAGATTACCTGCATGTCTGGTGTGTAGATTTCTTCGTTTACACCCATAACGATGGTAGCGTCAACATTTTTACCAGGTGCGGAGATGATAACTTTTTTTGCACCGTTGTCCAGATGAACCTGGCAGTCTTCTTTGGTTTTGAATTTACCGGTGCAGTCGATAACTACGTCAACACCCAGTTCGCCCCAAGGCAGATTTTTTGGGTCACGGTCGCTTAACAGACGGATTTTTTTGCCGTCGATTACCAGGCTGTCTTCTGTGTAGGAAACTTCGCCTCTGTAGGTGCCGTGTGTGGAGTCGTACTGGAACAGGTGTGCAGTACCTTCTGGGTTGGATGTGCTGTTGATTGCTACAACTTCTACATCTTCATGCTGCATCGCTACGCGTACGCATAAGCGACCGATACGACCAAACCCGTTAATACCAATTTTTGTTGCCATAATAATGAAACCTCCGTTTTTTATATATAGTTTTGATTAAGAAATACACAATAAATCAATCCTATTATAATACGAATTCTATCGCAAATAAAGACCTTGACAAAAAGAAAAACTAAACCTATAATCAAAAGATATGCAAGTTACTATATTATCGAATGTAAGGAGCGTTATAAAGTGAGCGAACAGGATGTAATTTTAACGCGTGAAGGTCTGCAGCAGCTGGAAGAGGAACTGGAAAATCTGCGCACAGTAAAACGGACCGAGGTAAAAGAACGTTTAAAAGAAGCCATTGCATTAGGGGACTTAAGTGAAAACTCCGAATACGATGATGCGAAAAACGAACAGGCTTTCATGGAAGGCCGCATTCTGGAACTGGAAAAAATGATTCGCAATGCAAAAATCATCGAAGAAGGTGAACAGCAGGCGGATGTGATTCGTGTAGGTTCCCTGGTAACTGTAAAAGATATTGAGTTTGACGAAATTACTGAATACAGACTGGTTGGTACTGTAGAGGCCGACCCAATGAACAACCGTATTTCCAATGAATCTCCAGTAGGGAGAGCTCTGCTGGGCCATAAAGCAGGCGAAGTGATTGATGTAGAAGTACCTGCAGGCGTTATTCAGCTGGAAATTATCGAAATCAGCATGGCGTAAGCGCTGCTGAAATCCAGAAGGAGGAACATCATGGCAAAACAAACACAGGAAGAAAAACGTGAAAATGAATTAATCAAAGTTCGTATGGATAAAATGGAAGCTTTGCGCGAAAAAGGTGTAAATCCTTTTGGTCAGCGGTTTGAACGCACTCACCATGCACAGGACGTTCTGGACAATGCAGAAGCGCTGATTGCTTCCGGCGAAGAAGTAATTATTGCAGGTCGTCTGATGGCAAAACGCGGTCAGGGGAAAGCAGGCTTCGCAAATGTGCAGGATTTAAGCGGCAGAATTCAGATTTACTCCCGCCTGGATGTAGCTGGTGAAGACAGCCACGGCTTCTTCAAAAAAGCAGACATCGGTGATATCGTAGGGATTCGCGGTGTTGTATTCTTAACCGAAAAAGGCGAATACACCATCTCCGTTCGTGAATTCACTCCGTTAACCAAATCTCTGCGTCCGCTGCCTGAAAAATATCATGGTCTGACCGACGTGGAAATGCGTTATCGTCAGCGTTATGTAGACCTGATTATGAATCAGGAAGTGCAGAATACCTTTATCATGCGCAGCAAAATCGTGCGTTATGTGCGTGAATTCTTAGACAATAAAGATTTTCTGGAAGTGGAAACACCAGTACTGCACGGCATTGCCGGCGGTGCAAATGCTCGTCCGTTTATTTCCTATCACAATGCACTGGATATGCAGCTGTACATGCGTATCGCGCTGGAACTGCACCTGAAACGCTTAATCGTTGGCGGTATGGAAAAAGTATACGAACTGGGCCGTGTATTCCGTAACGAAGGGATTGATACCCGTCACAATCCGGAATTCACTCTGATGGAAGTATACCAGGCTTATGCGGACTACAACGATATGATGGATTTAACCGAAGATCTGTTCAAATATGTAGCCGAAAAAGTACTGGGTACCACCAAAATCACTTACGGGGAACACGAAGTGGATTTAGGCACCAAATGGCTGCGTATCTCCATGAATGATGTTGTAAAACAGTACTCCGGTATTGATTTCAGCACCATTGAAACCGATGAAGAAGCTCGTGCGGCAGCTCGTGCTATCGGCATCCATGTAGAAGACGATATGCCAAAAGGCAAAGTGCTGGCAGAAGTATTCGATGAAAAAGTAGAAGAAAACCTGATTCAGCCAACCTTCGTAACCGATTATCCAATCGAAATTTCTCCACTGTCCCGTCGTAAAGATGGTCATCCGGAATTAACCGACCGTTTCGAATTATTTATCGTTGGTCGTGAACATGCAAACGCATTCTCCGAGTTAAATGACCCGATTGACCAGAGAGAACGCTTCGAAAAACAGATGGAAGCAAAAGAAAAAGGCGACGACGAAGCACATCCAATGGATGAAGACTTCCTGACCGCTCTGGAATATGGTCTGCCTCCAACAGGCGGCCTGGGTATCGGTATTGACCGTATGGTAATGCTGTTAACTAACAGCGCATCTATCCGCGATGTACTGTTATTCCCAGCAATGAAACCAAGAGACTAGTCTCAAGGCTCACAAAGCCCGATAAATGAATATAGTTTGAGCGCCAGATATTGCATCTGGCGCTTTTTTACACCCGAATTTACACCAGTTTTATTGACGACATAGTATTATATATATATAATTAAAGTATAATATTGATATATTACTGCGAGGAGGAATGAATATGCAGATACGCCCATCGGCAGCAATCAGACAGAATTATAATGAAATAGCAGAGTTGTGCAGAAAAACCGCCGAACCTGTTTACCTGACCAAAAATGGTGAAGGTGATTTGGTAGTTATGGATATTGTATCGTTTACAAGACGCGAAAAAATGCTGAAACTTCGTGAGGAACTGCTGGCGGTTGAAGAAGACAGACAGGCGGGGCGTGTAGGTTGCAGTCTGGATGAACTGGAAAACTATCTGGATGATATTCTGACAATAGAGGTGTAGTGTATGACAGAGTTGAAGAAATATCAAGTGATTGTTTCCGACAAAGCGATGCGTATGCTGGGGAATCATATTCGTTTTCTGGCTGATGCAGACAGAAATGCGGCAACAGAAACAAAAGAGAAAATTATGGCTGCGCTTCGTTCTCTTACAGAATTGCCGGAACGGTATCCGTTTTTTCATGCAGAGTATATTCCATCCAATAAATATCATAAAATGGTGATTGATAGACGATACCTTGCACTATATCAGATAAAAGATACAAGCGTATATGTAGATTATATTTTAGATTGTCGTCAGGATTATGAATGGCTGATACATTAACGTTATTATGAAGAAAACCGCTAGAAATGTGATACTTACATTTTTAGCGGTTTTTTATATGCTTTTTATCAGGTTCAGGATATTATTCTGTTGCTGTTCGTCAAGACGATTCCAGTTATCCAGCAGTTCTTTCTGTTCTGGTGTTAGAGTAACGGCATCGGATTCGTCGGAGAAAAACTGAGAAAGATTAATATTGTAGGCAGCGCAGATACGCTCTAACGAAGGTAAAGACGGCAGGATATTCTTTTTGTACCACGAGGATATAGTGGATTGCGGGATACCAGATTCGACGGATAAACGATATTCTGTCCAGCCGCGTTCGGAACGCAACTCAAAGATTCGCTGCAGTACATCCATATATGCCAACTCCTTTTGTTTTTCGTATATTTTATGCGAAATCTCGTTGATGGATAATAAGTTAAGCTGTTTGCTAATTAAATTATTATTTTGATTGAAAATGATGCAGCATTTTTATTATACGGAAAATATCTTGCTGTTGCTCGGGAGAAAAAGAAGCAAGTTGGGCCAGAATTTTATCAGAAACAGATGTATCTGAAGGTTTTGGAGTATTATCGAAAGTGAATAGCTGTGCGATTGGTACATGTAAAGCGGCAGCGATTTTAGCAACTGTTTCGATTGTAGGACTTTTTTGTCCGCGTTCTATCTGCCCTAAATGGTTTGTGCTGATTGATGCCTGAAATGCTAAATCTTCCTGACTCAAACCTGCTGCAATACGCAAAGCATATACTTGTTTTCCAAATAATTCTGTAACATTCTCCATAAAATCACCTCTGATAGTATTATCAAAGAGTGTAGATAAAATAACAAACAACTACAGAATTGTATAAAAATCAATTCTAAAGCATTGATTTTTGAAAAATGAAAGGTATACTAGAAAATATGATTAAGAGATAACAGGTACAGATTAATTTGCAAAGCGGAAAAGAGGGATACTATGTATCAAGAAGAAATAAAAAATCAGTTTGTGCGCACTCTGGCACTGACAATGGGAAAACTGGCGAAGTGTTATCCGGAGGAACAGGCATATGTGATGCCGGTGCTGTTTAATGTACCGTTTTTGATTCATCGTATGCGGCAGATTTTAACCGCGTATAACCTTCCCATGCTGAAAAGCCCGTCAAAATGGAATCTGATGGGGTTTCAGATACAAACAGACGGGATGGATTTTTCCTGCCATATTGAATACAGAACCTTCAACGGGATGATGATTCTTCTTACTGACAATCAGGAGCCAGAGGCTCTTTGCTGCAGAATTCTGAGCGACCGGCAGAGTGTCATTCTGGTAAAAGAACTGATTCAGAAAATGCAGCAGATAGATAACCCGCTCTGCCGGCTGTTTGCAGCGGATATGACAAATCTGGTATATGAGATGCTTTTGCCGGAACAGCAGCCGGATGAGCAAAAAGTTCTGGAAGAGCTGGATGATTTTTTAGTATTGTTCTAAGCTGTTAAATATACTGCCGGTTGTTGTATTGCATATTCCTTTTCAAATAAATAAAAAAGCTAATCGCTGTAAATGAGTGATTAGCTTTTTTGTGGTAATGTTTATTTTTTGGAATAGGTTGTTTTCATGCTGACGCCGCGTAGCTGTCCCAGTTTGCCGGAGAGGGTGCTGATGACAGTTTCCGGTGCGTCGATGACAACGCAGATGATGCTGACTTCTTTTTTCGGGTATGGCATCCCCATACGGCCGATCACATACTGTCCGTATTCGTGCAGCATGGCGTTGATTTTTTCTGCGTTTTCGCGGTCTTCTACAATAATACTAAGAGTGGCCAGGCGAGTATTTTCATCGCCGGTAATCTGTGTCATAGGTTCCATCTCGCTTTCTTCGGAAGATTCTTCCGGCAGGGCCGGATCATCTGGCAGTGTGTTAACCGCCAGCACATCGGCATATTCATTATGCGGTGTTTCAATCTGACCGATGACGGTTTCTACGCCAAAGGCATTTCGCATATTTTCTTCCGTAATAACTTCGCTGGTACTGCCAAATCGCACATTGCCCGATTTATCCAGCAGAAGAGCCTTGTCGGCGTGGCGCAGCGCATGAACCGGGTAATGGGTATTAAAAATACAGGTGATGCCCTGTTCTGCAAGACTGCGCAGGGTTTTCAGTACAATCAGCTGATTTTTAAAATCCAGATTGCTTTCCGGTTCATCCAGAATGATAATTTGAGGTTCGGCTACGATAGCGCGGGCAATCAGCACCATCTGCAGTTCACCGCCGGAGAGTTCGGCGCAGGAGCACTCTGCCATAGCCGATAATCCCAGCCGGGCCAGTGTGTCGGTTACCATCTGGCGGTCTTTGGCATTTGGTTTGCCGAAAATATTATACTGGCTGCTGCGTCCCAGAAGTACCATATCTTTTACGCTGGAAGCCAGTGTCGCATTTTTTGCCTGCGGTACATAAGCCACTCTGGAGAACAGTTTGCGGTGGCTCATACCGGCAATATCTTCGCCATCCAGTAAACTCTGGCCGCTGGTCCATTTCAGGAACCCCATCATACAGCGCAGCATAGTGGTTTTGCCGGCACCGTTAGGCCCCAGAATAGCCAGCATTTCGCCTTTCTGTACAGCGAAGGAAACATTTTTCAGTACCTGACGGCCGTGTGGATATCCAAAACAGCCGTTTCTTACTTCAAAGGCAGCACTCATAGACTCCAGCCTCCTGTCTTGCGAAGCAGACCGATAAATACCGGTGCACCGATGATTGCAGTCAGTACCGAAACCGGAATTTCGCTCGGGCTCAGACTGCGGGCTGCAGTATCAACCAGAATCATAAAGACGGCACCAACGCTGACCGATGCAGGCACCAGAACCATATTGTCGCTGCCCAGTGCCATACGGCAGATATGCGGAATTAAAAGCCCTACCCAGCCAACCTGACCGCAGGTGGATACGCAGGCTGCGGTAATCATGGTGCTGGCCAGTGCAGTGATAATTCGCAGTGTATTAACATCGGAGCCGGATGCCTGAATTTCATCTTCCGACATTGGAAGAATGTTTAAACGCCAGCGAATCGCATAAAGAACCAGGATGCCCCCTGCGATAAACGGAAGCGCAAAAGCAACGGTATACCAGGTGGCACTGTCCAGACTTCCCATCAGCCAGTAGGTGATAGCCGGCAGTTTGGAATCGGTATCGGCTACTAATTTTACAAGGGATATCAGGGCCGAAAACAGGGAGGAAATCACCATCCCGCCTAAAATCATAGAGGTCAGAGAACGCTCTGACCCTTTGCCTTTGCCGATGGAGAGCGTCAGCCCTACAGCAACAAAACCCATCAGCAGAGCAACAAACTGTGTTGCCAGTGTTCCGGCATCAAACAGAAGGGCCAGTACGGCACCAAAGCTGGCACCGGCAGCAACCCCCAGTGTGTCCGGAGATGCCATCGGATTGGCAAACAGGCTCTGAAATGCGAGACCGGCCACAGAAAGACCGGCCCCGACCAGAACAGCTAATACAATGCGCGGAAGGCGCATGTCCCGAATAATTTTTGCAAGATTATCGCCCTGCTCGACGCCCTGGGTCAGAATACGGCCCAGAGCCGCCAGTGTTTCACCGGCAGTGGTGGTGTATCGCCCGATACACAGGCAGATAACACCGGCAAGCAGAGGCAGAAGAATCAGTGTCAGATAAAACAGAATGCGACGGGTTCGGGTGGATGTCACATCCAGTCGAAATTTTCTTCTTCCCATAAGCAGTCACAATTACATTGCAGATTCAGCAGGTGGATTGTACAGAGTATGCAGGTCTTCGTCGCTCAGGGTTACACCGTAGAATTTCTGGAAATAATCTTTAATTTCTTTGTCCATGTCGATATCGGTAAACAGGTCCGGATACAGGTGTTTAGCCATCCACTGCAGAGCCAGAGGACTGTCAGAGCAAGGAGCAAACCAGTAGTACATCCCCAGAGGCATTTTGTAAACATCCCCGTTCTGTACAGCAGTCAGACCGGACCAGTCGTGACCTGCAACAGCATTGTTGGTCATAAGGTCTTCCGCAGTAAATGCGCTGAAGCTGTTCAGATAAATAACTTCTGGATCCCATTCATAAATCTGCTCCAGACTTACTGGAACAACTTTAGAAGTTAATTCCATTGCTACGTTTTCTGCACCAATAGTAGCCAGCCAGTAACGGCCAAAAGTAGTACCGGCTGCACTGATACCGGAGGAGTTGTAGTTTGCCAGAATCAGAGCACTGCGGCGTTCATCTTCCGGAATCTGCGCTACACGGTCCATAACCATTTTTTCCACGTCTTCCCCATAGGCAACAATTTCACCAGCCTGCATTTCGGTACCCAGTACCTGACCAATCAGAGTAGCCCAGGTGTTAACACTTTCAATAGTGCTTGGAATATCGGTGGTAAAGCCTACACATGCAACTCCCAGTTCTTCCAGCTGTTCAGCCGCTGCAGCATCACCAGTATGCCAGCTGTTATAGAAAACAACATCCGGGTTCAGGTTCATAACTTCCTCCACATTTACGGCATCGCCTTCTGCAAATGCTGTGGAAACATCAGTCAGGTCAGCAACCTGACTCAGGAAGGAGTTTACAGCTGCATTTTTGGATTCCGGGGTTAAACCTACCAGTTTATCAGGGTCACCGCCAGCCATGCAGTATACAGATGCTAATGGCATAGTAGACATAATAACTACGCGGTTGATTTCGCCCGGAACGGTAATTTCACGACCGGTAGCATCTACAACTGTGCGGCTTTCTACAACGGCATCATTTTCAGCCGCCTGATTGCCGCCACAACCGGTAAACAGAGAAAGAGCCATTGTAATCAGTAACAGTAAAGAAATCCATTTTTTCATTCGTTTCATGTTAAGCACCTCTTCAATTCATTTAAGTAATGGTTTAAGTTATATTCGCTGAACGGATACAGACGGCCGGATAAAGCCCTATGCGGTCGTTCAATAAATATACAGTTGCTTTCTGGCGGGAGAAGCAGCCGGTACATCGGGTCTCCCAGCACAATGGTGTAGTCTTTTCGAAGTTCGGCACGGATGCCGTCTTCGGTGTCAAGCCGGATGGTAGAAACCTGCGGGAAAATTTCCGCATCATCGTTGCTGATAATACCTGCAACAGCGGTGACTCCAGGAATCTGGCCGGCGATTTCTGCCAGCTGTTTAGAAAATACGCTTTCACCGATAATCAGAATTTTCTGCGGTGTGGCGGCAGCTATATCCGGAATGTTATCAAACGGTACACCGATAGAATACGGGATGCCATATCTTTGTTTCAGATAACGGGCAGCCGGTAAACCAGCGGTACTGATTACCAGATTGTGATCTGCTTCGGCAGCCTGATAAATCTGTTCCATGCCGTCGGTCATTGTCAGATTATTTACAGAGTCAGCGCCTTTTGTCAGCAGCTGCTGTGCAATATCGTCAATTTCTGCCGGGCTGTAATCCATTGGTGTGGCACCCAGCAGATTTACAATGCGTCCGGTATGGCCGGATGGCGGCTGTGCTGTTTTTTCCAGCACTTTTTTTAATGCTTCACCAGCGCCTTTGTCGTAAATTTCAAAACCGCCGGAATTGACTCCAAAAGCAGGTACTCCGGTACTAAACTCCGCTTCTGCTGCAATGCCTTCCAGATCGGTACCAATGGTGAACGGTACCGGTGTTCCTAGAATGGCCACAAACGGCGGCGGATTTTCCGCACATTCCTCTTCGATTTTATCCAGCAGGATACGGTCATCGCCAGTGATGGCCTCCAGACGGGACAGACGGGAGGCTACCGTGCGTTTGCCTTCCAGTTCCCGTTCTTCATCAAAGGTAATGTAGCTTTCCATGCTGCCGGCGGCATCGTGAATAATGGTCAGGCCGTTCAGCTGGAACAGAAGGGAAGCGGCACCGGCAGTATCAGAAGCCGGATTCGGTAAAATCATTCGGAAATCTTTCATAGTGCCAGCAGCGCCTCCTCTGTCAGGGAATCAGGGTCATCCGGATTAACCAGATTATAATAAGGTGTTCCAAATTTTTCTTTTAATTTTTTTACAGCGGGCAGTCCCATGGCTGTCATTGCAATGTTTGCGGTGCTGTTGCCCATAAGCCGCAGTTCTTCAACGGAAGTGCAATCCAGCAGATGGCGGGATGTAAGCCCGTTCTGCTGAAGTTTCTGAACCAGCGGATGTGTTTCTTCCGGTTTCAGATAATTGCCAATCCAGTTGATGGTTCTCGTTGGTGCTGCGTTTTCTGTTTTTTCAAACAGTGCTGTAATAGTATTGTGCAGCCGTACCAGAGGCGGCATAGTGTCACGGTTAATCGGGTCAACGGCTAAGTCAAAGAAAATGATATCCGGTTCCATCTGGCGCAGTTCTTCCATCACATACTCACGGTCAGTGCCGATAAAGCTGTCCACACAACTGACAAACACGCAGAAGATTTTTGGCCGACGGCCGTCTTCCGTCAGCCGCTGAAGCGTCCGTGCAACAGCGTCAATTACAATAGACTCTACATTACCGTTGATAACATCGGAAGGTTCCAGATTAAACATCGTGAACCGATGCGAAATGCCTTCCTCAATAGAAGAGAGCCGAAGGATTCGGGAACAGCCGGGCGGCATTACAAAGAGTGCGTGACTTTCCGGAATCATTTTGGCGTAATGGGTCAGGTTAAAACAGCTGCGTTCTGCTTTTTCAAAGGCATCGCTCATGCATCCACCTCCTCAGCCAGTTCATATAATGTTTTTGCCAGCTGATGATATGTCTGGCTCAGTTCACTGTCTGGGAAGGCAGTAACCACTGTGGTATTCTGTTCTTCTGCCAGCTGAATCAGACCGTCACGCGGGATAAGCCCTGCAACCGGAACCGATAATTCCTCAGCCATTTCTGCTACCAGCTGTGTTTCATCTTTTACATTGCGGCTGTTCTGAATCAGGCCGGAAAGGCGGGCATAATTACGGCCTTTAAAGTTATCAATGGCCATTGCAATGTTGGCAGCCGCATAGAGAGCCATTTTTTCACCGGATGTTACGATAAACACATCGCGGGCATAGCCGCTGCGAAGCGGCATTGCAAAACCGCCGCAAACCACATCACCCAGTACATCATAGAGCAGAACATCCGGTTTATATACTTCGTAGGCATTGTGTGCCTTCAGTGTATCAAATGCAGTTACGATACCGCGGCCTGCGCAGCCGGAGCCGGGAATCGGGCCGCCGCATTCAGCGCAGAGTACACCGTCGGTTCCTTCCCGGATAATTTCCGATAATTCAAAATTGTCACCTTTAGCGCGTACCGTATCCAGAATAGTTACCTGCTGTTCACCGTTTAAGTGAGCGCTGGTGGAATCAGCTTTCGGGTCGCAGCCAAGCTGCAGAACACGAAGCCCCTGCTGTGCCATGGCAGCAGCGATATTGCAGACGGTGGTGGATTTCCCAATGCCGCCTTTTCCGTAGATTGCGATTCGTTTCATGGTATATGTTCTCCTGTCTATTGAAAATATTTCGGAAATAAAAAATCCTATGCCGAAGCATAGGATAAATGAATACAATGATATCGTAAGAAAACCTGCAACAATCCCGACAGGACAGAAGCGGGCAGATACCTTGTTCTTTCTCTCCGGAATGCTCCTCGAAGTCAGAATAAATATCAGAATATATAATCCTCTGCGTCGGGTATTCCCTCTGCGCTGGATACTTGTCTATCTGGTATAAATCCATTCTAATAGTTTTTTACCCGGAAAGCAATGTAAAATAACAGATGTGTGAGAGAAAAAATTAATACCAGCTTTTTATTTAATCGTGCATTTTTTCGCTTGTGTCAGGAAGCAGTGCCTGTAAATCTTCTGGAAGAGGAGCTTCCAGTGTGATGGTTTCTCCGGTAATCGGATGCTGAAACTGCAGAAAACGGCAGTGCAGTGCCTGGCGCTGCAGAGCGGTGCAGTCACCACCGTACAGGCTGTCGCCCAGCAATGGATGACCGAGCCATGCCATATGCACACGAATCTGATGGGTACGGCCGGTCAGCAGGTGAAGCTGCATAAGAGAAACAATCTGTTGATGATACGGAAACGTAGCGACGGTTTGATAGATGGTGCTGGCCATCTGCCCATCGGCACGCACTTCCCGCTTGATGATACTGTCTGAGGTGCGGGCAATCGGCTGGTCGATACGCCCTTCTGATGCCACAGGTGTTCCTTGTACAAGTGCAAGATATTTTTTTACAATCGTCTGTTCCTGCTGAGCCAGGCTGAATAAATGATGCGTATGCCGGTGCTTTGTAATCAGAACAATTCCCGAAGTATCCAGGTCAAGCCGGGTTACAAAATGAACAGCGCCGGAATGACCGATCTGTTCATAATAATGCACGATGGCATTGGCTAGCGTTCCTGATGGATGCTGCCGGGAAGGAATAGTGCTGATGCCGGCCGGTTTATTGACAGCCAGGAGATAAGCGTCTTCGTAGAGAATCTCCAGCGGAATGGCTTCCCCTTTCATCTGTTCACTGCCAGTTTCCAACGGAAACTGTACGGTTATGTTGTCGCCGGATTGCAGCATATACTGCACATTCTCCGACTTACCGTTTACCAGAAGCTCACCGTCTGCTTTGATGTCAGTCAGCGCTTTTCTGGAAATATTCTTTTGTAACAGGAATTCGCGCAGCAGCATCTGATGTTCCTGACTGGTTACCTGAAACTGCAGTGTAAACGGCTGAGCCATGTTATCGTTCCTCCCGGTTTTTCTGAAAATCGTGACTGTATTATATCATAAAGCGATAACGCTGCAAACCGGTGAACTGTTCAGAACTCGGGTCAATCTGACGGATATTTTCATATACAAGGAATAGAATCTCCTGTCTGGAGAGATGCTAAAGCATAAAAATCTGGGAATAACAGAGGTGGATGAATATGAGTACGGTCTGGACAGCCGGAAAATTGGATTTGCTAAAGCAGTTTAAAAGCAGCGAACACGGGTTATCAGGCAGTGAGGCGATACAGAGGCTGCAGCAGTATGGTGCCAACCAGCTGCAGGAGGAAAAACGGAAATCGGTTCTGCGTGTATTTATAGAGCAGTTTCAGGATTTTCTGGTAATGATTCTTCTGGCAGCGGCTGTTATCTCTGCGCTGACAGGCGGTATAGAAGGTACGATTGTCATTCTGGCGGTGTTGCTTCTTAATGCGGTTCTGGGAACAGTACAGCATTTTAAGGCGCAAAAATCGCTGGATAGTCTCAAAGCTATGTCGGCCCCTGTAGCTCGTGTGATGCGTGATGGTGCAAAAACCGAAATCCCGGCGGCTGAAATTGTGCCAGGAGATATTCTTTTACTGGAAGCCGGGGATATTGCGGCAGCAGACGGCAGGATTCTCAATAACTTTTCGCTGCAGGTCAATGAAAGCGCATTGACCGGAGAATCGGAAACAATCAATAAAACGGAAGAAATGCTGCAATCCGAAACGCTGCCGCTGGGTGACCGCACCAACCTGGTTTACAGCGGCTCGCTTGTTTCTTATGGCCGTGCAGCCGTGCTGGTTACTGCTACAGGGATGCAGACAGAGATGGGTAAAATTGCTCATCTGCTGGAATCGACACAGGAAAAACAGACGCCGTTACAACGTAGTTTAAACCAGTTTTCAAAAAAACTGTCGTTTGCGGTACTGACAGTATGTGCGGTTGTATTTCAGCTTGGAATGTGGCGAGGGATGCCGTTGGCTGATTCGCTGATGTTTGCTGTTGCTCTGGCGGTGGCCGCTATTCCGGAGGGGCTGGGTTCCATTGTGACTATTGGCCTTGCAATCGGCACACAGAAGATGGCAAAAGAACATGCCATCATAAAAGAGTTAAAAGCAGTGGAAAGTTTGGGTAGTGTGTCGGTAATCTGTTCTGATAAAACAGGAACTCTGACGCAGAATAAAATGACGGTACAACGGCTGTATGTGCCAAACCGTGCCGTATCTGCCGAAGAAATTACACTGGATACACAGATGCAGCATCTGGTAACAAACAGTGTGCTTTGCAATGATAGTGTATTTAATGGTGACAGTCCGGTAGGTGACCCGACAGAAACAGCTCTTCTGATATTCTGTCGGAAAATCGGTCAGTCTGAAACAGAAATTCGTCAGCAGTATCCCCGCCTGCAGGAGATTCCTTTTGATTCGGACCGCAAACTGATGTCAACGCTGCATGAGATAAGCGGAACATACCGGATGCTGACAAAAGGTGCTCCCGATGTGCTGCTGCAGAGATGTTCTGTGATAAGAACCGCAGAGGAGGAGCGACCGTTTGAAGAAGATGATAAAGCAGAAGTAAAAAAACAGATTGAGGAATTTTCAGCAATGGGGCTGCGGGTACTGGCCTTTGCAGAGAAAAACATAGTGGAAAAACGAGAGCTGACGATTGAGGATGAACAGCAGATGACCTTTCTTGGTATGATTGCTATGATGGATCCGCCCCGTGAGGAATCTGCCGCAGCGGTAGCTGATTGCCACAAAGCAGGGATTCGCCCGGTTATGATTACTGGTGACCACAAAGTGACGGCTGCAGCCATTGCAGAACAGATAGGAATTCTGCAGGCAAATGACCGTGTGGCAGAAGGTGCCGAACTGGAGCAGATGTCGGACGAGGAATTACAGAATGAAGTGCAGAATATCTCGGTTTATGCCCGTGTTTCACCGGAACATAAAATACGAATTGTACGTGCGTGGCAGAAAAACGGAGCCGTTACTGCTATGACAGGAGATGGCGTTAACGATGCACCAGCATTAAAACAGGCGGATATCGGTATTGCCATGGGAATTACCGGAACCAGCGTATCCAAAGATGCTGCGGCCATGATTTTAACCGATGACAATTTTGCTACCATTGTCAAGGCTGTTGCCAACGGGAGAGCGGTTTATCAGAACATCCGAAACTCTGTTCAGTTTCTGCTCTCCGGCAATCTGGCAGGGATTCTGGTGGTAATCTATACTTCCATTCTGGGACTCCCGCTGCCGTTTACAGCTGTGCAGTTGCTGTTTATCAATCTGGTGACCGACAGTTTACCGGCTCTGGCCATTAATATGGAACAGCATACAGCTAATCTGCTGGAGAAAAAACCGCGCAATCCGCAGGAAGGAATCCTCACCGCAAACTTTCTGAAGAAGCTGGGAATTCAGGGCGGTCTGATTGCTGTTGTAACACTTCTGGCCTATTATGCCGGCCTTTCTGTCAGTGATGGGTTGGCTTGTACCATGGCATTTGCGACGATGTGTCTGGCGAGGCTGTTTCACGGATTTAACTGCCGCGGTGAGGCATCTGTTTTCCGTCTGCCGGCTAATTACTACAGCCTCGGAGCATTTGGGCTAGGTGTATTGCTTTTAGCTTCAGCCTTACTGGTTCCAGGACTGCACGGCATATTTGAAATCAGTACAGAAATCCAGACAGCGTATCTGCTGCGAATTCTGGTGTATGCGCTGCTGCCAACTGCGCTGATTCAGCTGTATCGGATAATCCGGGAACGATAACGGGATTACAGGCTGCAATAAAACGGAAAAGTAAACGAAAAACACCCCTGTCCGGTTTCGGGCAGGGGTGTTGCAGTTATGTGTTTGTGAAAAATTATTTCCAGTATTCCGTGTCGTGGATACCAATATCGGCAGCTTTAAATACAGGGTCTTTGCCTTCCTTACGCTGTTTGATATAGTCATCCAGTGCTCTGAAGGCTGTGCCGCCGAGAATCAGGCAGACAGGAACGTTAATCAGTGCCATAAAGCCCATCAGTACATCGGCTAAATCCCATGCCAGACCGGCGCTGAATTGTGCACCGATAAAAATGATTACAACCGCAAGCAGACGGTAGCAGAACATAAAGGTTTTGTTGCTCTGTGCGTCTTTATACAGGTAGCTGATATTCATTTCCGCATAGAAGTAGTTCCCGATTAATGTAGTGTAAGCAAACAGTGCCAGAGCAGCGGTAATAAAGAAGCTGCCGAATGCACCGAAGTTGGCTGCCAGCGAATCCTGAATATAAGCAGCATTCATGCTATTGCCGGCTGCATCGATATACAGGGAGGCATCCAGGTTGGTGCAAAGAATCATAAAGGCAGTCGCAGTACAGATTACCAGAGTATCCAGAAATACTGAAAGCATCTGAACCAGCCCCTGTTTAACCGGATGAGATACATCGGCAGAAGCCGCAGCGTTCGGTGCAGAACCGATACCGGCCTCGTTGGAGTATAAACCGCGTTTGATACCATTCATCATGGCTGCACCCATTAAACCGCCGAATGCAGACTGTGGATTGAATGCTTCACTGAAAATCAGCTGGAACATAACCGGCAGGTTTTCGATGTTTAAAATTACAACAACCAGTGCTACACCGATGTACAGCATTGCCATAAACGGTACTACAACCTGTGTTACTTTTGAGATGCGTTTTCCGCCGCCCAGAATAACCAGTGCAGCCAGAATCGCAATAACTGCACCGATAACCAGAGTTGCGTTTTCACCCGGGAAATATACTTTTACAAAGTCCGTCATGTTATAAGAGGCCAGTGCATTGAAACCGCCCATGTAGGTGAGAATCAGTGCAATCGCAAAAGTTCCGCCAAGTGCAGGGGAATGCAGCGCCTGTTTGATATAGTAGGCAGGACCACCGTAAGAACCGTTTTCGCCTCTTTTTTTGTAAATCTGAGCCAGAGTAGATTCAACGAATGCAGATGCACCGCCTACCAGAGCGATAATCCACATCCAGAATACAGCGCCGGGACCACCGGCAATGATAGCGCCGGTTACCCCTACGATATTACCGGTACCAACGCGGGAAGCGGTAGAAACCATCAGAGCCTGGAAAGAGGAAATAGCATCCCGGTCTTTCCGAGGTTCTTTGATTACACGAATAGATTCTCCTAAAAGACGCAGCTGAACAAAACCTGTTCGAACTGAAAAATAAAGCCCGGCCCCAATCAGCAGGGCAATCAGGATATAGCCATACAACCAGCCGCTGATTGTACTGACAATACTAGCAAATGTGTCCATAAAAAATTCCTTTCTGTGATGAAATCAATACCCCTATTCTAACAGGAATTAGGGGAGTTCGTCAATCAAAATTCTACAGCAGATGGAAAAATGTATACAACGTGTGTATTCAGTGAACAGAAAAACCTGACACCATGGAACGGATGTCAGGTTTACAGCTGTGTTGTAATATAGAAAAGAAGCCTAGTCTTCCATCAGATTTTTGTAGTAATGATGCATGTTGTACAGAATTGCGCATGGGTTGTGACCGGTTACACGGTCTTTTGCAACCAGAGTGGTTACCAGAGCATTGGAATATTTGTTAAATAAGCTGTCGTGGCCTACGCATAAACCGATGGATACATTCAGGTCGGTCTGTTCTGCATTCAGCATTTTTGCCTGCAGAATCGGATTGCACATGGTTTTGCCGCTGTTTTCACATTTTTCTGGAATACCGATTTCAGTTTTTGGCACAGCACCGGCTTTGCAGCAGATGCCGTACACTTCAAAGCCTTTTTTGCGCAGCAGTTTTGCAAAAATTTTGGATTCCTCCAGCAGCCCCAGACAGGTTGCGATACCGATTTTTTTTGCACCGATGCGTTTTGCAAATTCAACAGTTTCTTCTACGCGGGTCATTTTACCGTAAAAGTCGGATTCTACACTGGCAGCGGTAAACATAACACGATTGTTTTCTTCTTCCTGGTAGCAGGCAAGAGCCTCCTGCAGCAGATCCTGATCCATATTTTTTGTCAGGCAGAATTCTGGATATTTTTCCGCATCTCCTTTTTTACATGCTTTGACTGCACAGTCAATGCAGGATAATGTTTTTTGTTCGTTTGTCATAATCGTCACTCTTTTCTGAATAAAATATCTTCTTTCAGTATAGCATGTTTTCTGGAAAACTCAATTAAGAAAAGCAGGCAGAAAACAGGATTCTTTATTAAGGAAAAGAAACGCAGCTGTGATAAAGGATTTCCACGGCAAAGAAAGGGTTTATTAACAGCAAACTTGCAACATATCTTTCATAGAATATCGTAGAATAGTTGCGAGGAGCTGGTGTAGATGCAAAATATTTTTTTTGATATCCCGGCAGGTGCCTACAGCCGCAGTCCGGAACTGCAGAGCTGGGTACAGCAGGGATTTGCCGCTACCGGATCTCTGCGTCGCCGGGGCTATGACAGAGTGCGGCTGCAGGGAGAAAATCCTGTAGATTTGTATAACCTGATGGAGAATGTCACATTTCAGGAAAGTATTCACTGGATTCTCCGGGAAGAGGGAAAATACTACCGTCAGCTTCTGGAACCGGGAGATTATGTAGTGTTCCGGCAGCAGGCGCAGCGCCGGATTGAAAAGCTGGAGCCGCAGCTGCGAATGGTCATACGGCAGGATATTGAAAATCTAATGCAGCGGGCAGATTGTTTTAATGTGGGCGGCTATCTGCGTTTTTCCGCACAGAAACTGAAACAGACAATGCGCAGACAGATGGCGGAAGAATACAACCGGCTGGAGGAAGAACTGGAGCAGGAGGAGTTTCTGGAACTGCTTCGTTTTTTTGTCTCAGTGCAGCCATCGCTGCTGGATGAAGCCCATCTGAATATCCATGCGGGCGGTTTTACCTTGACCGACGAATGGGGGAACGACTTAAAGCAGATTTATCTGGATTCCCTCACGGAGGAAGATATTACAGGCGTCAGCGACAATGACCTGATTATGAGTATCCTGATTACACTACTGCCCCGCAGAATATATCTGCAGATAGAGCCGCAGACCGGCAGCCGTGAATTTCTGTTTCTGCTGCAGCAGGTGTTTGGCGACCAGTTAATCTGGCAGAAAAACGAAATCTGATGCTGAAAATGCTAGTGTTTCTCTGAAACAGGAACGTTATGTATTGCCGTGGGAAACACGGAAAAACAAATGGCATCTCATACACTTATTTCCTTGTATTTGTGAAGGTGGTTCGAGCCACAATATGTTTCGAGGAGGTGAGTTTGCCATGAAAACTCAAAAAGAACAGAACTCTTTTAAACAGAATGCGGACAGCAGAATGCAAAACAGAGCGGAAAACCGCGCTGAAAATCGTGCAGAAAACTGTGGCCGTACAAAAGGTGACATGAAACAGAATCAGAAAAGTGACATGAAAAACAACATGAGAAGCGATATGAAAAACAGCCAGAACAGCAACATGAAAAATGATATGCGTCTGGATAACTGCAATCGCTAACCAGTAACTGGGTTGCATAGAAACCTGCAAACCGAACAAAATACACTTACAAGCCTAAAAGGCAAAACGAAAGGGGGTGAACGTGATGTCCAGAAGTTCTAATGAACCAGCTGCACCAAATGCATCTAACTTCCTGAACAACTTCAAATACGAGGTTGCTAACGAATTAGGCATCAACAACTACCAGAATGTTGATAAAGGCCAGTTAACAAGCCGTGAAAACGGTTATGTAGGCGGTTACATGGTGAAAAAAATGATTCAGTACGCGGAACAGAACATGCCGACTTCCGGTTCCGGCTCTTCCATGACCATGGGTATGAGCAAATAAGTACGGTTTCATGAACCATACTGCCAATAAAATGAGATAAATAAAGGGGCCGCTGTGACTTCATTGTGACAGAGGCTCCTTTTTTGTGTGTGGATAGATTGTTTACAGTCACCTGCCATTATGGTAAACTGAACTTGTAAAACAACAGACAGGAGGCGGTGTAATGACATGGATAAGTAAGCTGAAAAACTTTCTGAATCAGAACCTTTTTGCAAGACTGTTTTTATATATCCTGATGCTAATGGTACCGGTGTTGTTTTATTGTGAAATAGATTATGAACATTATATACCGATTCTGGACAAGTTAGATGCGATAGATTTTTTGTGGGTTGGTTTTTATAGTTCTATATTGTTGTATTGGACATGCAGCAAGAGATGGTGGGAAGTAGTACTCATTACAACATTGCTCGCTGTCAATATAATACCAATTACATTTTATTGTTTTGCATTTTTATTTGGCGGTATTTTAGGTCCGTTTGTTATAATTTTATCGGTATTGGTTCCTTTTGCAATGCCGTTAATGAATCTGATGAATGGATATATAGTTTTTGCAGCTTTATGGATAATGGTACTGGCAGTAGTGGTTTTTATATTCTGGAAAGTATCAAAAAACTGGTAATAACATAAGGAAAGGTGACAGTCTATGACGCGAGTACAAAAACTGAAACAGTTTCTGAATTAGAACATGATTGTGTCGTGTTTAAAATTATATAATACGTGGTATAAACAGATTATCAAACAAAAACAAGGGGGATATGGCTATGTTACATGAAAAAGTGGTTCAGTTATTAAATCAGCAGGTGAATAAGGAATTCTATTCGGCGTATCTGTATCTGGATTTTTCCAACTATTATGAATCCAAAGGGCTGGATGGATTTGCAAACTGGTACAAAATTCAGGCGCAGGAGGAACGGGATCATGCGATGCTGTTTTATCAGTATCTGCACAACAATGGCGTGGCAGTAGAACTGGATGCCATTGCAAAACCGGATGTGAAGCTGGAAACTCCGATGGGCGTTTTACAGGCAGGGCTGGCACATGAAGAATATGTAACCAGTCTGATTCATCAGATTTATGCGGCGGCGCAGGATGAAAAAGATTTCCGCACCACACAGTTTTTAGACTGGTTCGTAAAAGAGCAGGGAGAGGAAGAAAAAAACGCACAGGATTTAATCAGCAAAATGGAACTGTTTGGCAATGACCCGAGAAGCCTGTATCTGCTCAATGATGAATTAAAAACAAGAGTATATGCAGCACCGTCTCTGGTACTGTAATACGCAGATGAAAATAAATTAAAAAGAAGCCGGGACATTACAGAACTTGTTTAGCACCCGAAGGGTATCATTTCCCCGCTCCCTCCATACAAGTACACTACTTTTTCTCTGTTCAGCGTTGTCGAACATAAATGTTCGCCACGCTTCTGAACAGAGAAAATCGTGTTCTTCTATAGTCGGAATTTGGGGAAATATACGCTTCGGGTGCTTGAATTTAAGTGCTGTTTTATCCCGGCTCTTACTGTTTTATTTAATTTTACTCAGCAGTTACACAGCTGATCATTTTGCCTTTCTGCGTGATAATCATATCCGGAATACCGGTGCAGCCTGTGGCGATAATCTGTAAATCGCTGCGTTCTGCCGCTTCAGATACATTCAGCGGAGTGGATAAGCTGCTGCCGTCTAACAAAATCAGAGTACCGTGCTGTGCTTCCATAATCTGCGCTAAAACAGCCTTTGCGTTGTCGTCGGTCAGATGATGATGCTGTACTCGTTTTAAGCCATTCTGCACCTTCTGAAGCACTTCCAGTTCAGGGCGATGAGCCAGCATACTTTCGTTTACAGGCATTTCTTCAGTTTCGCCGCTGTCAGCGCTGTGAAACAGTGTGAATTCGCCAAATGCACGGCGCATCAGCATAACATCGCTGCTGTCATACAGTTCTTCTTCATCCACCAGCAGATTATCATCCTGCATGGTGCTTTTTGCAAACCACATAAACTGCTGATGCGATGCCTGAAACGTCATACGGCTGATAGCGTCAGCAAAACCGTGCTGCACATCATTGCGGCCAAAGGCTGGCAGTGCAGCCAGAATATTTAATAAACGTACCGGCAGAGCTGCATCTTCGGATTTGAGATTTACATACTGCGGAAATGTAATGCGTCTCCAGCCGGTTGCGGATAGTTTTTCGCGGTATTCTAACTGTCGGATAAACATAGGAAATCATCCTTTCTAAATATCGGAAGAATAAAATAAAGTTGAGATATCGGGTTACGTTATATTGTATAACCGGAACCGGCACAGATTAAACCGGCAACAGAAAGAAATCTGCAGCATAATACATAGAAAAATAGTAGGATAAAAGTGTAAAAAAATTGCACCCTGCAAGGACAAGGTGCGAAAAAACTAGTTAGCTCTCTGAACTTTACCGGAACGTAAGCAACGGGTGCATACATTCATTTTCTTTGGTGTACCGTTCACAACAACTCTTACTTTCTGGATGTTAGGCATCCATTTCTTTTTTGTTCTGATATGGGAATGGCTGACCTGCATACCAACGCTGCCGCCTTTACCGCAGATTTCACATTTTCTAGACATACTGTACACCTCCTTCAATGACTTAATCTATCGTCTTCTCTCGAAGTTATCTCGAAATCACTTGTATTATTGTATCAGAAAGGTCTGTTGATTGCAAGAAATTTTTTTTCAAAATGACGGGAAAATCAGAGATTCTTTCGGGCACTGCATAAAGCCCTTTGTTGACAGCATCAGATGTGTTATAATGATGCATCAGAAGGTTGTAATATGTAACATGGAGGTATGCGTATGACCATATCTTACACAATAAAACACTATGATTCAATCGATTCTACCAATCTGGAGGCCAGACGGCTCATCGGACAGAACTGCGGGCATGGCACTGTGGTGACAGCCGAGAGCCAGACTGATGGAAAAGGACGGCTGGGTCGTGCATGGAATTCGGCCAGAGGCGCAGGGCTATGGTTTTCAGTGGTGTTAGAGCCGAGGATTCCTGTGCATCAGGTGAGTCTGTATTCCTTTGCTGCTGCGGTTTCTGTTGCCGAGGGAATTCAGTTATCGACTGGTCTTTCATCACAGGTAAAATGGCCGAACGATGTGCTGTTAAAGGGTAGAAAAGTCTGCGGAATCCTGCTGGAACTTGTGGCAGAACGCAACCAGCCTGTGCGTGTGATTATCGGCATCGGCATTAATGCCAATCAGCAGATGGAGGATTTTCCGGAAGATGTGCAGCACAAAGCAGTTTCTCTGGCAATGGAAACCGGTAAATCTGTTGACCGGCAGCAGGTGCTGGATGCTGTTTTAGACCGACTGGCCTTTTACAGTGCGGAACTGGAACAGAATGGTTTTGCAGCCATTCGGGAAACCTGGACGGCGTTATCCTGTGTGAGCGGCAAAGCGGTGCAGATTGTGCAGCAGGGCAAACCGGTTTTGTACGGAACGGCTCTGGGGCTGGATGATGATGGGGCTTTACTGGTGCAGATAGAACATGGCACAGAACGGATTACGGCCGGTGATGTGTCGCTCAGGGCGGCAGATGGCGGATATGCGGTGTAATATCGGAATGAAATTACTGTATCGATAAAGAAACTACTGTTCAAATATGAAAATTTGTAGTATAATAAAGATTAGCATATTAAATAGATAGGATGTCGATGAAATGTCATTTTTAGTAGAAAAAGAAGTCTGTCCTGCCTGCAACGGTGAAAAACAGATTGAATGCTGCAGCTGCAGTGAAGAAGAAGGCGGCTGCACCATGATGGATTGCCCGTACTGTCAGGGTACCGGTGTAATTAAAAATTACAATATGCCGGTAGTCATTGGACTGATGGGTGTGTTGCTGGTAGTGATTCTGGCTGTCTTTCTGCTGGTTTAAGTATGGCTTTAGGCTGAATGATTGCCGAAAAGATGTATGAATTCCGGTTGTGCGGGGTATCCTGTAAAAACGATGGATAACCGGTCGGAACGGATGGAGTGATTGCAGTGAAACGGATTTTTAACTGGTTTACCGACCTGAAAAAAGAATGTTCTGTGTGTGCGGGCAGCGGGAAAATTCCGTGCACCTGCAGCGATAACTATGAGATTACCTGCCCGAATTGCAATGGGAAAGGTGTATCTTCGAAACGGGTAACTGCTTCTCAGAAATTTGAGGTGCCATGTGACCATCCACAGTGTGTGAAAGGCAAAGTAACCTGTGGGGTATGTAACGGCACAGGAAAGACACCGCAGGGCGATAAATGCCCGCAGTGCCATGGAAGCGGAAACGTGAACTGCCCGGTGTGTAAAGGACTTGGCCGAATCGAGCGCGTGAAACAGGAATCGTGGCTGGAGCACGAAACCTGTCATATCTGCAATGGCAGAGGGCTGGTAGAATGTCCGTACTGTCACGGTACAAAAGAACGTACCTGTCCGGACTGTAAAGGAAAAGGTACTGTTTTAAATGTGGGCAAAATCGGTGTAATTGCGATTCTGGCGGTGCTTCTGCTGGCGGTTCCGGTACTGTTTGTAATTGTAGCCGGAATTACCCTGGGCGGTGTGCTGTTTATGCTTTGGAAAGAGCATCAGGAAAAACAGCAGGCGAGAGAAGAAGTTCTTTTCGGCGATGACGATGCGTAACAAGAAGACGAGTAATTGAAAATATGAAAACATTGCGGGACAGGTTTCTGTCCCGCTTTTCGTATAACGCTTTTCGTATAAGTTGGGGGAATTGATGTTCATAAAAAAATAATTGTGCGTAACATTTATCTTTTGAAGGGAAAATAGTTGACCTAATTATGCACAGCGTGTAAAATATAATCATATGATGCTTTTGACATACGCATTTAGAAAATGAATTTTGATAGAGTAAAATAATCAGAAGAGGGGCGCGTTATGGATACAAAAATCAGAAAAGAGCTGGATAAAATCGGCTTAAAAAATCTGGGAGAAATTAAACACAACTTAACACCTGCACTGCTGGTGGAAGAAGCATTCAACAACGGTGAAGGCGTTTTCACAGATACAGGTGCATTCCGTGTAGAAACCGGTAAATTTACCGGTCGTTCTCCAAAAGACCGTTTCATTGTTAAACGCAGAAGCATTGAGAAAGAAATTGCCTGGGGCAGCGTAAATATGCCAATCGAACCAGATGTGTTTGAACGTCTGTATGACAAAGTAATGGCCTATCTGGAAGGCAAAAATGTATATGTATTTGACGGTCTGGCAGGTGCTGATGTACAGTATCAGATGCAGACCCGTATCGTAAACGAATATGCACATCAGAACCTGTTTATGCACCAGCTGCTGGTTCGTCCTACAAAAGAAAAAATCGGCTGCTATGTACCGGATATCAACATGATTTGTGCACCTGGTTTTAAATGTGACCCGGCAGAAGACGGTGTAAACTCCGATGCAGCAATCATTCTGGATTTAGAAAAACGCATTATTCTGATTGTGGGCAGCAGCTACTGCGGTGAAATGAAAAAATCTGTATTCTCTGCAATGAACTACTTCCTGCCAAAACAGAATGTATTATCTATGCACTGCTCTGCTAATATGGACCCTGACAGCGGTGATGTAGCGCTGTTCTTCGGGCTGTCCGGCACAGGGAAAACTACCCTGTCTGCCGACCCTGCACGTATGTTAATCGGTGACGATGAACACGGCTGGTCCAACAGCGGTGTATTCAATATCGAAGGCGGCTGCTATGCAAAAGCTATCCGCTTAAACAGAGAACAGGAACCGGAAATTTTTGATGCAGTTAAATTTGGCTCTGTAGTAGAAAACGTACAGTTCTATCCAGGCACCAGAAAAGTGGATTATAACGATGGTTCTTTAACCGAAAATACCCGTGCTGCTTATCCGGTAGATTATATTCCAAACGCACAGCTGAACGGTCGCGGCGGTATTCCAAAAACTGTTATTTTCCTGACTGCTGATGCATTTGGTGTTCTGCCTCCAATTTCCAAGCTGAATACTCTGCAGGCAATGTATCATCTGCTGAGTGGCTACACCAGCAAACTGGCAGGGACTGAACGCGGCGTAACTGAACCGCAGGCTACATTCTCCACTTGCTTTGGGGAACCATTCCTGCCGTTAGACCCAATGGTTTACGCAAAAATGCTGGCAGAAAAAATTGAAAAATATAATGTAAATGTATATCTGGTTAACACAGGCTGGGTTGGCGGCCCTTATGGTATCGGCAACCGCATCAAACTTTCCTACACCAGAGCTCTGGTAACAGCTGCGCTGAACGGCGAACTGGCAAAAGTGGAATACGAACAGCATCCAGTGTTCAAAGTGGCTATGCCAAAATCCTGCCCTGGCGTTGATGCAGAAATCCTGAACCCGATGAACCTGTGGTTCGACAAAGACGCTTACATGAAACAGGCAAAAATGCTGGGCGGAAAATTTATCGAAAACTTCAAACGTTTCGAAACCGCTCCAAACTTCGTAGTACAGGCTGGTCCTGTTATCGACTAGTTTCATAGAGTTACAGCCTCCTGCTGAGTAATCGGCGGGAGGTTTTTTATATGCTGGTATTCTCTACATTGAAACATTGCATGGAATATAGTACAATATAGCCAGGCGAAATTCAAAAAGGAGAGATTGTTATGATTATCATTGATAAAGAACGCTGTATCGGCTGTGGCCTGTGTGTGCAGGATTGTATTGCCGGCAATCTGAAAGTGGAAAATGGCAAAGCAGAAGTGCTGGGTAGCTGTTTGCAGTGCGGGCACTGTGTAGCAGTCTGTGCACAAAATGCGGTGCAGATTCCTGAATTTGATATGGCTGATGTAACTCCATGCGGTGAAGCGGTAGAGGCAGATATCCTGCTGAGCACCATCAAAGCCCGCCGGAGTATTCGCAATTATCAGCCGAAAAAAATTGAGCGTGAAAAAATGGAAATGCTGATGGAAGCCGGCCGGTATACCGCTACTGCAAAAAATACACAGGGCTGCCGTTTTGTACTGGTGCAGGATGAACTGGATACCTTTAAAGATATGATCTGGAATCAGATTGGCAAAACCGTAGAAAGCGGAAAACTGCCGGAAATGCTGGCTCCGGCACTGCTGGAAAGCTATAAAGGGTTCATGGCATTAAAAGCACATGGCACCGATTTTCTGTTCCGCAATGCACCGGCTGTGCTGTTTGTGGGAGCAGAAACTCCTGTAGATGCAGGGCTGGCAGCGCAGAATATTGAGCTGATGGCTGTATCGCAGGGCCTGGGGGCACTGTATAACGGCTTTTTAAATTACACCATCCATCTGGCACCGGAACTGAAACAGTGGCTGGGCCTGGAAGATAAACAATCCTATGTATGTATGCTGCTCGGTTATCCTGCAGTGAAATATACAAGCACTGCACCTCGCAAAACAGCAGACGTTGTGTGGAGATAAGAGGCTCATTGACCTGGTTTGCGTATTGTGCTATGATGATTGCGGAATAATTGTGGTAAACGAGGTGTATATATGTCAAAGATAGCGTTTGTACATGTAGAGTTTCTGATGGCACTGTCAACGGCAGTCTGTATCGGGCTGATGGTGGTTTTTGGAGTGCCGCTGCTTCTGTGTTTGTGGCGGTTTATAAAAGAGATGATTCAGCAGGTAAAGGATGCGCAGTCCTATCTGTATGAAATTGTGGATGACAAACGTGCAGAATACTTTGCATCATATCTGCAGGAGGAGACGGATAAACAGCGCACAATCCGTGAAACAGGGCTGGAGGCATATCAGAAAGAAAAGAAAACAGCGATGCTGAAAAAATACGGGCCTGTGGCTGTGTTTGCAGTGATTCTGATAATTCTGTTCATTCTGCTCTATCCATGGACAATGAAAGCTGGTGTTCAGCTGATGGAGAAAATGGGTGTGATTAAGAATTTCTCCTTTGCATGTCTGACATCGTCGATTATTCTGTTTCTGTATTATCTGTGCTGTCAGAAACGGCATCGTAAAAAATGGAAAGCATGTTTTGTGATTGCCGGTTTTGGGCTGCTGCATCTGGCTGGAAGACTGGCGGGGATTCCGGTGCCGGTGCCTGTGGATGTGGTGATTCCGGTATTTCTGGCTCTGGGGATGTTTCATTATAACAAATGGAGCAAAGAACTTCATGAGATGAGTGAGATTCTGGAATATCGCCTGAACGAGAAGCGTTATGCCAAAGAAGCCGTTGTGCAGCAGTATAAAGATTTACTGGCACTGCGGGAGCAGAACGGCTATAAAACAGGGATGACACAGAAGGATAACGAAGTGGATGAAATGTTAATCTATCTAAGCTGGCTGGAACAGGTAAAAGCCCGATAATCATCTGAAAATAAAAGAATCTGTTATACAGAACCTTCTGCTTTGCGGTAATCCGCAGGGCAGGAGGTTTTTTGTATGTTAGGTATCCGCAAACGGTTACAGTTTCCATCGCTGTATTTACGCTTGCTATGCTATATGCTATGATAATCGTGATTAAAAGGCGGTGATGGCATGACACAGGAAATCTCAGTTTTAACAGGTTTAGTGGCGTTAACGATGCTGTTTGGCATCAGTATTCTGATTTTTTATTACAAATGGGAAGGCTTTATGAAAAAGGTGCTGCAGATTAATAAAGAGGTGCGGACGGAAATGGGTTATGTGGATGAACCTGTAAAATCTGTGCCGAAGAAACCTCTGGCAGAGCGGTTTTATCTGGCCGGAGGCCCAGTGGTGTTTGCCCTGGCAGTGCTGATTCCTGTTATGTATTTCCTGCTGCGAACGCTGCTTTTTATTGGGAAAGTGGATAGCATGAAAGGCGGCGTTACAGGATTTGTTATCATACTGTTTGTTCTAATTACTATTGTAGTCGGGGTGCTGGGGATGTATGAGAAAAATCCAAAACGCAGATTCTGGATGGAGCTGCTTCCAGCGATTGCGCTGGAGGCGCTGCTTGTACTGTCTTTGGTGATAGAACTTAACTTTAACAATGGACATCATACCGGCAGACATTCTGCGATTGAAGGTTATGCCATGATATTAGCCTGTTTTTTTGCCTATGCAGTGAAAAGCTGCCGCAACTGGAAGCGGATGATTTCACAGGAGGAACAGGCATGATGTATCCGTTTTCGCAAGAAAGATAGACTATTTTGTAAATCAACAGGTGCGGGGTGAGAATATGGAACTGTTAAAAGAACTTCTGGGGGATTCTTCGGTGAAGGTGGATAAGCAGCGGGTAAAATATGTGCAGGAGTGGCTGCAGGAGGAAATCGAAAAAGAAAAGTCGATACAGAAGCAGGGATACCATGCGTATTATGCCGGCAAGATTATGAAGTTCTGGCAGTCATATGGCTATGTACTGTATGCTGTGGCAATGGTGCTTCTTATTGCAGTGCTCATATTCCAGCTGTCGGCGGCTGTGATTGTAAATCTGATTTCCGGTATAGACTGGATTCCAGGGGTTTCATTTCTACTTACGGCACTGGAAGCAATCTTTTTAATTTACTATATATTCTGTAAATCGCATCATAGAAAGTGGAAAGCGGCAGCTGGCATCGTGGGGCTTTTGCTGCTGAAACAAATCTGGAATCTAGTACATGGCTCCATAGGAGCATCTGCGGATATGGCTCTGTTTCTAATGTTGTTTCTGGCTGTGCATCACTATGAAAGATATAAACAGGAATTTGCCGAAAAGTCGAAGAGTTTGAAACAGTGGCTGAGGGATGGAGCGTTTTCCAATGATAAAATAATACAGCTGTATTATGCACTTGAGCAGGTGCGGCTGGAGGGCGGAAGACAGGTCAGCAGAATGCAGAAAGATGATGAAGTGGATGAAATGCTTCTTTATCTGGACTGGCTGAAACGGGATGCAGAGGCAGAGACAATTCTGGAGGAACTGCGTGCAGACGCAATTGCAGAAAACTATGATGGCCTGGTACCTTCGCAGCCAATGAAAACGGAACTGGCGGAAGATGATGCGCCAAAAGAGCCACTCACCCGGCACAATGCAAAACAGAAACTGGCTATGCCGATTCTGTATATTGTGATGTTTTTGTTGTTTTATCTGCCGGTACAATGGTTTTTTACCGATGGAAAACAGAACCAGATGCAGGGAGGTATCATTATTTGCGCTGGTGTGATTGCGGTACTGCTTATACTTGTAATTGCAGTATTCGGCCAGCAGGAAAAGAATCCGCACCGGAAATTCTGGATGGAACTGATTCCAACATTAGGGCTGGAACTGATGATTGTTTTTGATGTGTTTTGTCTGGTATCCGGTTATTACGCTGAACGAGGCGCACGAGGTATGAAAAGTTTCCTGCTGTTTCTGTGTGTAGGGGTTCCGTGGTTTTTATCTTATGCGGGAAAAACGCAGCGCAACTGGAAGCGGATAATCACACCGGAGAAAAAAAAGAAGACGGAATAAATAAAAGAGGAGGCAGCCGGAACTGGTGCTTCCTCTTTGGGTTTCTACATTATTGAGGGGTTGGGGTTACGCGCACAAACATGTTCTCCAGTTCCTCTAAAAAGCCGGAGACAGGTTTGCCGTCGGCAATATCATCGCCGATTTCTTTCATACGTGTGAAGGTGTCGGCATCTTCCATTACATATACGGTTTCGATTTTACTGTCGGTTTTCTTTGTGACACGGCTGATTTCGTCTTTCAGATTCATAGATTCGGTGCTGTCAGCAGTTTTGTCAATTTCAACCGATACATAGGCCATGTGCTCGGAGATAATCACGCGGCTGTCTTTTACCTGTGAAATCTCCCGCTCTACTGCATCGGCGATTTTTTCCGCTCTCTGGTGCATATCTCCGTCGGCAGAGTTACTGTCGGAGCGGTCTGTCGGGTTGGTGTTTTCGTCGTTCTCACTGTTTTGGTCAGCTGTACTCATATTGCTGCTGTTCATTCCGCCGGTACCGTCTGTGCGGTCTGCGGCATTGTTCTGATTATCGGTCTGGCTGCTGTTTGATGGTGGTGTATCATTGCCATTGGTGCTGTTATTGCTGCCGCATCCGGCAAATAGCAGGCAGGATACGCACAGCAGAGCGATGGATAACACAAAAAATTTCTTTTTTCGAGAAAACATATCTTGACCTCCTTTGTTTCAATGGCTATAGTATTTGACAAAACCATATTTCTATACAGTGTCTGACAGTATTTTTTTGAATTTATTTTTAAGATAAAAAGGGGATTACTTATGAAGAAACGGGTGATTGTGATTGGCGGCGGTGCCAGCGGGATGATGGCTGCCATTACAGCTGCGGAAAACGGTGCCGATGTGACTCTGCTTGAGAAAAACGACCGGCTGGGCAAAAAGATTCTGATTACCGGAAAAGGCCGCTGCAATGTAACCACCGATAAAGATACCACCGAGATTATCAGCAGTTTTGTGCACAACGGAAAATTTTTATATACTGCGCTGAGCAGCTTCTCTAATCAGCAGGTGAAATACTTTTTTGAAGAAGCCGGTGTACCTTTGAAAGTGGAACGGGGTGAGAGGGTGTTTCCAGTATCTGACCAGTCGAAAGATATCGTAAATGCAATGCGTCGTAAAATGCAGGATGCTGGTGTGGATGTGTGGCTCAATGCCACTGTAAAGGAAGTGCTGGTAGAAGACGGCAGTGCTGTGGGTGTACAGCTGCTCAACGGGCAGAAACTGAGAGCCGACCATGTGATTGTAGCAACCGGCGGAGCATCCTATCCGGGAACTGGTACCACCGGCGACGGTTATCACTTTGCACGCAAAACAGGGCATACGGTGGTAACTCTGCGGCCTTCGCTGATTCCTCTGGAATGTGCGGAAGGGTATGTAAAAGCATTGCAGGGGCTCAGTCTGAAAAATGTGAACTTTACCATCGAGACGGCGCAGGGCAAAAAGCTGATTCAGGATTTTGGCGAAATGCTGTTTACCCATTTTGGGGTATCAGGGCCTATTGTACTTTCCTCCAGCTACAAAGCAGTGGATTACTGGCAGAAACACAAAGAGCCGCTGGTGGGGATTATCGATTTCAAACCGGCTCTGACACCGGAAAAACTGGATGCACGCATTCTGCGCGATATTGAGGAACAGAAAAACAAACAGCTGAAAAACAGCCTGAACGGTTTAATGCCTGCGAAACTGATTCCGGTATTCATCCAGCGGGCGGGGCTGTCGCCGGATAAAGCCATGCATCAGATTACTCGTGAAGAACGGCAGCGTATGGTGGAACTTCTGAAAAATTTCCGCTTTACCATTACAAAGGCGCGGCCTATCGAAGAGGCCATTGTGACAGCGGGCGGGGTCAGTGTAAAAGAGGTATCACCAAAAACCATGGAGAGTAAACTGGTGCCTGGGTTGTATTTTACCGG
>JAFQEO010000024.1 GCA_017399005.1 Peptococcaceae bacterium
AAATCTTCCGCTTTAGCCAGACCTCTCTGTGCTAATACGTTTGTGATTGCTGCTGTTGTTGTGGTTTTACCATGGTCTACGTGACCGATGGTACCAATGTTTACATGTGGTTTTGTACGTTCAAATTTAGCTTTTGCCATTGTAATATTCCTCCTATGGAAACTCGCAGAATTATTAACCTCTGCGTTTTGCGATAATTTCTTCGCTTACGGATTTTGGAACTTCTTCGAAGTGGTCAGACTGCATGGTGTACATACCACGGCCCTGTGTTTTGGAACGCAGGTCTGTAGCATAACCGAACATTTCAGACAGCGGTACGAAACCTCTGATAATCTGTGCGTTACCTTTTGCTTCCATGCCTTCGATTCTACCACGACGGGAGTTCATATCGCCCATTACATCGCCCATGTATTCGTCTGGGATTGTAACTTCGATTTTCATGATTGGTTCCAGCAGAACTGGCTGCGCTTTTGCAGCACCTTCTTTAAATGCCATGGAACCTGCAATTTTAAACGCCATTTCAGAGGAGTCAACTTCATGGTAAGAACCATCTACCAGAGTAGCTTTAACGTCTACCATTTCGTAGCCTGCTAAAATACCGTTCTGCATTGCTTCACGGATACCGTTTTCAATTGGCCCGATGTATTCTTTTGGAACTACACCACCAACGATTTTGCTTTCGAAAATAAAGCCTGTACCTGGTTCCAGTGGTTCTAATTCAACTACGGCATGACCGTACTGACCACGACCACCAGACTGACGTTTGAATAAACCAACGGATTTAACAGCTTTACGGATTGTTTCTTTGTAAGCTACCTGTGGTTTACCAACCTGGCATTCTACTTTAAATTCACGTTTCAGACGGTCAGCGATGATATCCAGGTGTAATTCACCCATACCAGCGATGATTGTCTGACCTGTTTCCTGATCGGTATATGCTTTGAAGGTTGGGTCTTCTTCAGCCAGTTTCGCCAGAGCAGTACCCATTTTTTCCTGGTCTGCTTTTGTGCTTGGTTCGATAGCGATATTGATAACTGGTTCTGGGAATTCCATGGATTCCAGAATGATTGGAGAATCTTCTGCACACAGAGTATCACCTGTACCAGTATCTTTTAAACCAACCGCAGCAGCGATATCGCCGGCATATACCATTTCGATTTCTTCTCTGTGGTTAGCATGCATCTGCAGAATACGACCTACACGTTCTCTTTTGCCTTTGGTAGCATTCAGAACATAGGTACCAGCAGCTAATGTACCGGAATATACACGGAAGAATGTCAGTTTACCAACATATGGGTCTGTCATGATTTTGAATGCCAGAGCGGAGAATGGCTCTTTATCGCTTGCATGACGTTCTGTTTCTGTACCGTCATCCAGAGTACCTTTGATAGCTGGGATATCAGTTGGAGCTGGGCAGTATTCAACTACTGCATCCAGTAACATCTGAACACCTTTATTTTTGAAGGAGGAACCACAGAATACAGGAATCATTTTTACTGCACAAACAGCGGTACGGATAGCACCTTTAATTTCTGCGATTGTCAGTTCTTCACCTTCCAGATATTTCATCATTAATTCTTCATCGGACTCAGCAGCAGCTTCTACTAATTTTTCTCTTAATTCAGCCGCCTGATCTGCATATTCAGCTGGAATTTCTTCTTCGTTGAATGTGCCTTTGTCATCGATGAACATATGAGCTTTCATGGTAATCAGGTCAATGATACCAGTAAAGTTATCTTCAGCGCCGATTGGCAGCTGCATTGCAATAGCATTGTGGCCTAAACGTTCTCTGATCTGTTCAACAACACTCAGGAAGTTAGCACCAGTTCTGTCCATTTTATTTACGTATGCCAGTCTTGGTACGCCGTATTTATCAGCCTGACGCCATACAGTTTCAGACTGAGGCTGTACACCACCTACAGCACAGAACACACCAACAGAGCTGTCCAGTACGCGCAGGGAACGTTCTACTTCTACAGTGAAGTCTACGTGACCTGGGGTGTCGATGATGTTAATACGATGACCCAGCCATTCAGCTGTTGTAGCAGCGGAAGTGATTGTGATACCACGTTCCTGCTCCTGTACCATCCAGTCCATAGTAGCAGCGCCATCATGAACTTCACCGATTTTGTGTACGCGACCTGTGTAGAACAGGATACGTTCGGTTGTGGTGGTTTTACCAGCATCGATGTGTGCCATAATACCAATATTTCTGGTTTTTTCTAAAGGAAAGGCTCTACCCACCGTTTTTCCTCCTTTTTAAGTTAACAGTGTTATCCTACCAACGATAATGTGCGAAAGCTTTGTTTGCTTCTGCCATTTTGTGAGTATCTTCTTTTTTCTTAACAGCGCCACCCATGTTGTTAGCGGCATCCATTAATTCGTTAGCCAGTTTCAGTTCGATTGTTTTTTCACCGCGTTTGCGAGCGAACAGTACAATCCAGCGAATACCTAAAGTCTGACGACGATCTGCTCTTACTTCGATTGGCACCTGATAGTTAGCACCACCTACACGACGAGCTTTTACTTCTAATACTGGCATTACATTTTTCAGAGCTTCTTCGTATACTTCTAAAGCGTCTTTACCAGTTTTTTCAGCAATAATATTGAAAGCCCCATATACTGCTTTTTCAGCTGCACCTTTTTTACCATCTAACATGATCTGGTTGATCAGTTTGGTAACTTTTTTACTATTGTAAATTGGGTCGGCTAAAACTTCTCTTTTTGGAGCTGCACCTTTTCTGGACATATTATCCCCCTCTCTGCTTTACTTCAAACAGCTTTTAAATTATTTTTTGTTTGCTTTTGGACGTTTTGTACCGTATTTAGAACGAGCCTGATTACGGTTGTTAACACCAGCAGCATCCAGAGTACCACGAACCAGATGGTAACGTACCCCTGGTAAGTCTTTAACTCTACCACCTCTTACCAGAACAACGCTGTGTTCCTGTAAGTTGTGACCAATCCCTGGGATATAAGCTGTTACTTCGATCCCGTTTGTTAATTTAACACGGGCTACTTTACGTAACGCAGAGTTAGGTTTTTTTGGTGTGGTGGTATATACTCTAGTACATACCCCTCTTTTCTGTGGATTATTTTTTAATGCAGGAGCAGTAGATTTTTTTTCTGCTACATATCTGCCTTGTCTAACCAGTTGGTTAATTGTTGGCATGCTCTGCACCTCCTTCCTCAAGATTAAAAATGTAAGTAAATTTTAAACAACGCTTACGGGCGTATCGTGATTAAGCCCTACAAAAGCTGTGCCCTTCAGAGCACAGCTTTTGTTTATATGAATGTTAAAATTCTCACGCGAACTTCTGTAGTTTATCACACTTTATACAGCATGTCAATACAAATTACAGAACAAAATCATTATTTTCTTTTTCTTCTTCATTTGTAATTTTGATTCCTCTATAACGGCTCATACCGGTACCGGCAGGAATCAGTTTACCCAGAATTACGTTTTCCTTCACGCCCAGCAGAGGGTCAACTTTGCCTTTAATTGCAGCGTCAGTTAACACACGAGTGGTTTCCTGGAAAGATGCTGCCGACATGAAGGAGTCGGTAGCCAGAGATGCTTTGGTAATACCCAGCAGAACAGTTTTGCCGATTGCTTCCTGACCGCCTTCTGCTCTTACGCGTTCATTTTCTTTCTCAAAATCAAATACGTCAACCTGACCGCCTGGCAGCAAGTTGGTGTCACCAGCATCTTCCACTTTCACTTTGCGCAGCATCTGACGAACCATTACCTCAATGTGTTTGTCATTGATATCTACCCCTTGCAGACGGTATACCTTCTGTACTTCACGAAGCAGATACATCTGAACACCCAGAGGCCCTTTCACACGCAGCAGGTCGTGAGGGTTAATGGAGCCTTCTGTCAGTTCCTGACCAGCTTCTACAATGTCACCGCTGTTTACTTTCAGACGGGCACCATATGGAACCGCATAAACTCTTACTTCGCCATCGCCTTCCGTGATAGTGATTTCTTTTCTGTTTTTAATATCCTGAACCAGAACAACACCGCCAGCTTCTGCGATAATTGCCTGACCTTTTGGTTTTCTTGCTTCAAACAACTCTTCAACACGAGGAAGACCCTGTGTGATGTCGTCCCCTGCAACCCCACCAGTATGGAAAGTACGCATGGTTAACTGTGTACCAGGTTCCCCGATGGACTGTGCTGCAATAATACCAACCGCTTCACCGATATCAACATGACCACCTGTTGCCAGGTTGCGGCCATAGCATTTACGGCAAATGCCGTGGCGGCTCTTACATGTCAGAGCACTGCGGATTACAACCTGTTCAATACCCGCTTTCTGAATTGCCGCAGCCAGATCATCTGTGATTTCTTCGTTGGCAGCTACCAGCACTTCGCCTGTTTCCGGATGAATAACAGGTTCCAGAGCATAACGACCGGCAATACGTTCCTCTAACGGTTCAATTACTTCATTGCCATTTTTGATTGCTTCTACCAGTAAACCTTTATCGGTACAACAATCGTCCTCACGAACGATAACTTCCTGCGCAACATCAACCAGACGTCTTGTTAAGTAACCGGAGTCGGCTGTACGTAACGCGGTGTCAGTTAAACCTTTACGAGCACCGTGAGAAGAAATGAAGTATTCCTGTACATTCAGACCTTCACGGAAGTTCGCCTTAATCGGCAGCTCAATGGTACGACCTGTGGAGTCAGCCATCAGACCACGCATACCTGCCAGCTGACGAATCTGCTGGTTGTTACCGCGGGCACCGGAGGTAGCCATCATGTTAATGTTGTTGAATTTATCCAGATTCTGCAGTAATGCATCTGTAACATCTTTTGTTGCTTTATTCCATACTTTGATTACCAGGTTATAACGTTCTTCATCGGTAATTAAACCGCGTCTGTATTTCTGTTCAATTTTTTCAACTTCTTTATCAGAAGCCGCCAGAATGTCAGCTTTTTCATCTGGAACAATGATATCACTGAACGCTACAGTAAAGCCTGCCTGGGTGGAATATTTATACCCCTGGGATTTGATACCGTCCAGCATATTTGCTGTTGCAGATGCACCGAGCAGTTTATAGCATTTTGCTACAATTTTGCTGAGGCCTTTTTTGCCAACTGTTTCATTTACATAGCCAACTTCTGCCGGAATTACATTGTTGAAAATAATACGACCAACAGTTGTTTCCAGACGTCCGCCATCCGGGATACCGTAACGGCTTCCGTTTTCCTGACGAACCAGAATTTTAGCCTGCAGATGAACTTCACCTGCATCATAAGCCAGTAATGCTTCATTGTTATCTTTAAAGATTTTACCTTCACCTTTCGCACCATCACGGTCGATTGTTAAGTAATAGGAACCTAAAATCATGTCCTGTGTTGGTGTGGTTACCGGTTTCCCGTCTTTCGGGTTCAGGATATTGTTTGCCGCCAGCATCAGCAGACGAGCTTCTGCCTGCGCTTCAGCAGACAGTGGAACGTGAATCGCCATCTGGTCACCGTCAAAGTCCGCGTTGTACGCAGTACATACCAGCGGATGCAGACGCAGTGCACGACCTTCTACCAGTACAGGTTCGAATGCCTGAATCCCCAGTCTGTGCAGAGTCGGTGCTCTATTCAGCAGTACCGGATGATCTTTGATAACATCTTCCAGCACATCCCATACTTCCGGTCTCAGACGTTCTACCATACGTTTTGCACTTTTAATGTTATGTGCAAACCCTTCGTTTACTAATTTTTTCATAACGAAAGGTTTGAATAATTCGATTGCCATTTCTTTTGGCAGACCACACTGATGCATTTTCAGTTCCGGACCTACAACGATTACGGAACGGCCAGAGTAGTCTACACGTTTCCCTAACAGGTTCTGACGGAAACGGCCCTGTTTCCCTTTCAGCATATCGCTTAAGGATTTCAGTGGACGGTTCCCAGGACCGGTAACAGGTCTGCCGCGACGACCGTTGTCAATCAACGCATCAACGGCTTCCTGCAGCATTCTTTTTTCATTGCGAACAATGATATCCGGTGCACCTAAATCCAGCAGACGTTTCAGACGGTTGTTACGGTTGATAACTCTGCGATACAGGTCATTCAGGTCGGATGTGGCAAAACGACCGCCATCCAGCTGAACCATTGGACGAATTTCCGGTGGAATTACAGGCAGCACATCTAAAATCATCCAGCTTGGTTTGTTGCTGGATTTCAGGAATGCTTCCACCACTTCCAGTCTTCTAACTGCTTTAATATTTCTCTGACCGGTAGTAGTACGAATTTCTTCTTTTAATTCTTCGTACAGAGCTTCCAGATCCAGATCATCCAGCAGTTCTTTAATTGCTTCCGCACCAATTCCCGCACGGAAACCGCTGCCGTATTTTTCTTTGTTATCGCGATATTCACTTTCTGTCAGCAGAGACATTTTTTCCAGTGGAGTATCGCCGCCATCTAATACGATGTAGGAAACAAAGTAGATTACTTTTTCCAGCTGACGAGGAGAAATATTTAACAGTAACCCCATTCTGCTTGGAATCCCTTTAAAATACCAGATGTGAGAGCATGGAGCAGCCAGTTCAATATGCCCCATACGTTCTCTTCTTACTTTGGAACGTGTAACTTCTACACCACATCTGTCACATACTACACCTTTATAGCGAATTCGTTTATATTTACCACAGTTACATTCCCAGTCTTTTGTAGGCCCGAAAATGCGCTCACAGAATAAACCGTCGCGTTCAGGTTTTAAAGTACGATAGTTAATTGTTTCTGGTTTTTTTACTTCCCCGCTGGACCATTCTCTGATCTGTTCCGGAGAAGCCAGACCGATTCTGATTCGATCAAAGTTATTAACATCTAACAAAGGGCTCGCTCCCTTCCTAAACTATTAAAATTCATCATCCAGGATGAAATTGTCGACATTTCCCATATCATTCGCTACATCAAAATCCAGATCCATATTGAGATCTTCATCATCAAGCATATCTTCGTCCGGCTCTACTTCTTCCAGTTCACCGTCTTCGGTTTCAATCAGGAAATCGTTAAATTCCCCAGACTGTTCCGCATTTTCTTTTGCTTTTTCAGCAGGCAGCTCGATACCTAATTCTTTTGCTGTTTCTACAATATCGTCATCATCTTCTCCGAATTCGATTTCTTCATCGTTTTCGTTCAGAATCTTAATATCCAGGCATAAGCTCTGCAGTTCTTTGATTAATACTTTGAACGATTCTGGTACACCTGGCTCTGGAACATTTTCGCCTTTTACGATGGCTTCATATGTTTTTACACGACCAACAATGTCGTCAGATTTTACAGTCAGGATTTCCTGCAGGGTGTATGCAGCACCGTATGCTTCCAGCGCCCAAACTTCCATTTCCCCGAAACGCTGACCACCGAACTGTGCTTTACCACCCAGAGGCTGCTGTGTAACCAGAGAGTATGGGCCGGTAGAACGTGCATGGATTTTGTCGTCAACCAGATGAGCCAGTTTCAGATAGTACATATAACCAACGGTTACCGGGTTGTCAAATGGTAAACCGGTACGACCGTCTCTTACTACGAATTTACCAGTCAAAGGATATTCCATATTGCTTGCATCGTTTGCCTTCTGCAGCATATCCAGGATATCCTGTTCGGAAGCACCGTCGAATACAGGAGTAGCCAGACGAATGCCTAATGCTTTCGCTGCCATACCCAGATGGACTTCCATTACCTGACCGATATTCATACGGGATGGTACGCCCAGCGGGTTCAGTACGATTTCAACTGGTGTACCGTCTTCCAGGAATGGCATATCACATTCAGGCAGAACACGGGAAACAACCCCTTTGTTACCATGACGGCCAGCCATTTTGTCCCCCTGGGAGATTTTTCTCTTCTGCGCAATGTAGCAGCGAACAACCTGGTTTACACCTGGTGCTAAATCGTCGCCGTTTTCAGCAGAGAAGATTTTTACATCAACGATAATCCCTGCTTCACCATGTGGTACACGCAGAGAAGTATCTCTTACTTCGCGAGCCTTTTCACCGAAAATTGCACGCAGCAGACGTTCTTCCGCGGTCAGTTCAGTTTCACCTTTCGGTGTTACTTTACCAACCAGAATGTCACCAGGGCGAACTTCCGCACCTACGCGAATAATTCCTCTTTCGTCCAGATTTTTCAGAACTTCTTCCCCAACGTTTGGAATATCTCGTGTGATTTCTTCAGGCCCTAATTTTGTATCACGAGCATCACATTCATATTCTTCAATATGAATCGATGTGTAGTAGTCTTCACGAACCAGTTTTTCACTCAGCAGAACCGCGTCTTCGTAGTTGTAGCCTTCCCAGTTCATAAATGCAATCAGAACGTTGCGGCCTAATGCCAGTTCACCGTGGTCAGTAGATGGACCGTCCGCCAGAATTGCACCAGCTTCTACCACCTGACCTTTTTTAACCAGAGGTTTCTGGTTAATGCAGCTGCCCTGGTTGGAGCGTTCAAATTTGGTCAGTTTGTAACGGTCTTTATTGCCGTCTTCACGTTTAATCACAATTTCACGAGCGGATACATATTCTACAGTACCGCCGTTTTCTGCGATTACCATTACACCGGAGTCATAAGCTGCACGATATTCCATACCGGTACCTACATAAGGGGCATCGGTTCTCAGCAGAGGCACAGCCTGACGCTGCATGTTGGCACCCATCAGCGCACGGTTCGCGTCATCGTGTTCCAGGAACGGAATCAGCGCAGTCGCAATGGATACAACCTGTTTTGGAGATACGTCCATGTAGTCAACTTTTTCGCTGTCAACCACGATGTTCGCATGTCCATAACGAGCATTTACTTTTTTCTCAGCAAAGCGTCCATTTTCATCTAATGGAGAGTTTGCCTGAGCTACTACGAATTTATCTTCCACATCAGCGGTCAGATATTCGATTTCTTCTGTTACAATGCCAGTTTCTTTATCTACCTTACGATATGGAGATTCAATAAAACCATATTCGTTGATTTTAGCATAAGTACTCAGAGAGTTAATCAGACCAATGTTTGGACCTTCAGGTGTTTCAATCGGACACATACGGCCATAGTGAGATGGATGAACGTCTCGAACTTCGAAGCCCGCACGTTCACGGCTTAAACCACCAGGCCCCAGAGCGGACAGTCTTCTCTTATGGGTCAGTTCACTCAGAGGGTTAATCTGGTCCATAAACTGAGACAGCTGGGAAGAACCAAAGAATTCTTTGATTGCTGCAACAACAGGACGAATATTAATCAAACCCTGTGGTGTTACATTTTCAGAATCCTGAATAGTCATTCTTTCGCGAATTACACGTTCCATACGGGTTAAACCGATACGGAACTGGTTCTGCAACAGTTCGCCTACGCAGCGAATGCGACGATTGCCCAGATGGTCGATATCATCGGATGTGTAGCCTTCTACACCTTTAATCAGATTCAGCAGATAACGTACTGTTTCAATAATATCTTCATGAGTAATTACTTTTTTTGTTGGATCTACATCCAGACCCAGTTTTTTATTTACTTTATAACGACCCACTTTTGCAAAGTCATAGCGTTTTGGATCAAAGAATAAAGAGTTCAATAAAGTTCTGGCATTCTCGATGGTTGGAGGATCACCAGGGCGTAAACGTTTGTAGATTTCTACCAGCGCTTCGCCTTCTGTTTCTGTATGATCACGTTCCAGTGTCATACGGATGCGCTCATCATTATCGAACAGCTCCAGAATCTGACCATTGCTGGAATATCCTAATGCACGCAGCAATACGGTCGCAGGCAGTTTTCTGGTACGGTCAATTCTTACAAACAGGTTGTCATTGGCATCTGTTTCAAATTCCAGCCATGCCCCTCTGTTTGGAATGATGGTTGCACCATACAGTTTTTTACCGGTCTGGTCAATTGTTTCGGCATAATAAACGCCTGGAGAACGAACCAGCTGGCTAACGATTACACGTTCTGCACCATTGATAATGAAAGTACCTTTGGTGGTCATGATTGGGAAATCGCCCATGAACACTTCCTGTTCTTTCACTTCACCGGTTTCTTTATTGATTAAACGAACCTTTAAGCGAAGTGGTGCAGCATAGGTAGCGTCACGTTCCTTACATTCGTCTACATCATATTTTGGTTCACCCAAACTATAATCTACAAACTCAAGGACCAGATTCCCGGTAAAGTCCTGGATAGGAGAAACTTCCGAAAAGGTTTCTTTCAATCCCTCCTCCAGAAATAACTTGTAGGAATTTCGTTGAACTTCAATTAAATTAGGCATAACCATAATCTCTTCGATTTTGGCGAAACTATGCCGTTCTCTTAGTGCATGTGTCGTATTGACCAATGCTCCTCACCCCTTAAAGTTTTTTAATCAACGTTTCTATTCCAAAGAGTAAAACATTTTTCTGCTTAATCTCTGGACAAAGCAAGCAAAGCAAGGAGACCCCCTTGCCATTCGAAGCTATTTTAGACTAGTTTAACCAAGAATTTCTATGTTTATTCTTTCGCAAACTCCGTCCATTTTATTAGTCATATTCTCATATGTTATCACATTCTATGTACTTTGTAAACTATTTTTTTATTTAAAATCTTTTTCCCTCATCTGAAATTTTACTCTATACAGAAAAACAAAGAGCATTTATTCTTTGTTTACACATTGAATAAATGCTCTGTTGGTTTACTAAAGTTTTACGTGAAAGTAAAATTATTTTACTTCTACGCTAGCGCCAGCTTCTTCCAGTTTTTTCTTAATTTCTTCTGCTTCAGCTTTTTCAATTTTTTCTTTAACTGTTTTTGGAGCGCCGTCAACAACTTCTTTCGCTTCTTTCAGACCTAAACCGGTGATTTCACGAACTACTTTAATAACAGCGATTTTGTTAGCACCAGCGGAAGCCAGAACTACATCAAATTCGGTCTGTTCTTCAGCAGCAGCAGCTGGAGCAGCACCAGCAGCAGCTACAGCTACAGGAGCAGCTGCGCTTACGCCGAATTCTTCTTCGAAAGCTTTTACTAATTCGGATAATTCGATAACAGATAATTCTTTTACTGTATCAATGATTGTTTGAATTTTAGACATTGTAATCTCTCCTATTATTATTTATAGATTTTGATTTACGAAACTATGCGCAAAGGCTTACGCTGTTTCTTTGGATTTGCGTACTTCTTCCAGTACGTATGCCATTCTCTGGATTGGAGCCTGGAAACAAGATGCAACCTGAGCCAGTAATACTTCTTTTGGTGGCAGTTCGCCCAGAGCGATAACACCAGCCTGATCCAGGAATTTGCCTTCTAACAGACCGCCTTTGATTTCCAGAATTTTGTTTTCTTTAGAGAATTTTGCGATGATCTGTGCAGGAGCAATCAGATCTTCACCGCCAAATGCGATAGCAGTAACGCCTTTGAAGGTTGGTACCAGATCTTCAGCGCCAGCTTCTTTCGCAGCGATTGTTAACAGTGTGTTTTTTACTACACGGTAATCAACACCTGCTTCTCTCAGCTGTTTTCTTAATTTTGTAGCCTGAGCTACAGTTAAACCACGATAGTCAACTACAACAACTGTTTTAGCAGAGTTAAATTTTTCTACTAATTCAGCTACAACAGCTTTTTTTCCTTCTAAACTACCCATTTCAGCACCTCCTAACGAGTGTATTATGATTAATACAGAACTGAAATTACTGATTTGACCATATAAAAAGCCTTTGCGTAGAAACACAAAGGCAGAAATTGCATAGCAACAATGGCCTCGGTAGGGAATTAAGTCAAATGACACCTACTGTCTACAGCGAAAATCTATTCAGTTAAGCATTTAATATTATATCTGTTTGATTCTTACTTGTCAATAAAACTATTGCACTTTTAATGGATTGATTTTTACACCAGGGCCCATTGTTGTAGAAACAGTTACGCTCTTAATGTACTGACCTTTGGAGCTAGCTGGTTTTGCTTTAATCAGAACGTCAACCAGAGTTTTGAAGTTTTCTTCCAGCTGAGTCTGTTCAAAGCTTGCTTTACCGATTGGAGCATGGATGATACCGGTTTTGTCAACACGATATTCAATTTTACCAGCTTTTACTTCATTAACAGCTTTAGTAACATCCATTGTTACTGTACCTGTTTTTGGGTTTGGCATTAAGCCTTTTGGCCCTAACAGACGACCGATTTTACCTACAACACCCATCATATCTGGAGTTGCTACAGCAACATCGAAACCGAACCAGCCACCCTGGATTTTTGCAACCAGGTCTTCAGCACCAACGAAATCTGCACCAGCAGCTTCCGCTTCTTTCGCTTTTTCACCTTTAGCAAATACTAATACAGTCTGGCTTTTACCTGTACCGTGTGGCAGTACAACAGCACCACGGATCATCTGGTCGGACTGTCTTGGGTCAACACCCAGTCTAAATGCAACTTCCACTGTTTCATCAAATTTCGCAGTAGCAGTTTTTTTAGCCAGTTCGATAGCTTCGCTTACTTCATACAGGTTTGCTCTGTCTACCAGTTTGCTGGCTTCAACATATTTTTTACCATGTTTTGGCATAATGATTTTTCCTCCTAAGTGGTTCTACGGAATACTCCTCCCACATCATTAGCAAATAGAACGCTGTAATTAGCCTTCTACGATTTCGATACCCATGCTTCTAGCTGTACCTTCAATCATGCTGATTGCAGCTTCCAGGCTAGCAGCGTTTAAGTCTTCCATTTTTTCTTCAGCGATTGCTTTCACTTTAGAAGCTGGAACCTTAGCAACTTTTTTGCGGTTAGGTTCGCCGGAAGCTCTTTCGATACCAGCAGCTTTTTTCAGTAATACTGCAGCTGGTGGAGTTTTTGTAATGAAGCTGAAAGAACGGTCAGCGTAAACTGTAATTTCAACAGGAATGATTAAACCTGCCTGATTTTTTGTTCTTTCATTGAATTCTTTACAGAATCCCATAATATTAACACCATGCTGACCTAATGCAGGACCAACTGGTGGTGCAGGATTCGCTTTCCCTGCAGGCACCTGCAGTTTTACAAAACCAACGACTTTTTTTGCCATTATTGGTGCACCTCCTTAAACAGAATGTGGTATAACGGGGGTTTCCCTCCCACTAAAACTAGATATGAAACTCATATCTAAACTTTGAAAACCTGGTCATAGTCCAGATCAATAGGGGTTTCGCGACCGCCGAACAGGCTCAGCATAACAGTAACTTTGCCTTTTTCCATATCCAGTTCGCTAACACGACCTACCATCCCGCGGAACGACTGATCTAAAATTTCGACATTGTCGCCTACTTCATAGTCAGTTTCACGTCTCGCATCTTCCAGCCCCTGCTGACGCAGCAGTGTTTTTACTTCTGCTTCATGCAGCGGAACTGCTTTGTTTCCTGCGCCGACAAAACCCGTTACCCCTGTTGTGTTACGCACAACATACCAGGAATCATCAGTCATAATCATTTCCACCAGAACATATCCCGGAAAAACTTTACGTTTGTTTACTTTAACTTTATCGTTTTTCTTTTCTTCAACATCTTCTGTTGGAACCATAATGCGGAAGATATACTCTTCCATGTTCATGGATTCAATTCGTTTTTCCAAGTTGGCTTTTACTTTATTTTCGTAACCTGAATAGGTATGTACTGCATACCATCTTTTTTCTTCCATGAAATCAGGCTCCTAACTTAAATTAATAAACCAAAAACATTACCAATGATTGCATCCGCAACCCAGATCAGAACTGCCATAATTACAACCGCACCCAGTACTACATTGGTGTAGGTAAACAGTTCTTTTTTGGTAGGCCAGTGCACCTTTTTCAATTCATTCAGAGAGGCTTTACTGGATTTTTTGGCTCTCGCAAAGAAACCAACTTTCTTTTCAGGCTGTTTTTCACTCATTCGGCATTCATCCTACCTTACTTAGTTTCTTTGTGCACAGTGTGAGTTTTACAAAATGGGCAGTATTTTTTTAACTCAATTCTATCTGGATTATTCTTTTTATTTTTTACAGTGCTGTAGTTACGTCTTTTGCATTCTGTACAAGCCAGTGTAATTCCAACGCGCATTTAAAACACCTCCCAAAAGAAATTCTATAAAAAAGGTCATATTTGTACCTATTTTTCACGCCTATCTAGTTTAGCATAACGCCAGAATCCTGTCAACAGCAAAATCAAATTAACCACAAATAATATTTGTAGTCCTTTCATAAATGCCCTCAAATATTCTCTGTGGTTTTCTGCTATGAATTCTGGTATAATGATTAAAACTGTTCTATATTATAATATACCTTTTTATTTCATTTAGCAAGGAGAATTCTATGCATCTGGACCAACTTCTTCTGGTATTAGACCTGGCACAGACACACTCCTTTAATCAGACTGCGGAACGGCACTACACCACGCAGCAAAGTGTGTCTTACAGTATTAAACAGCTGGAGAAAGAACTGAATGTGAAAATCTTTAACCGCTCCAAAACCGGTGTGTCCTTTACAAAAGAAGGACAGTATGTGCTGGATTGTGCCCGGCAGATGCAGACTTCCTGGCAGGAACTTCTGCATAATCTCGGGCAGGAACCTGCATTGGAGGCCCCTCCGGAAAAACTGACACTATACACATCCTCTGTACTGATAAACGACAGTATGCCGACTATCATTAAAACATTCAGTCAGGCATGTCCGGGAACCCGTCTGTTTATCAAAGAGGTATCCGATGAAACCATCATTTCCTCACTGCTGCACGGTCAGTGTGATATTGCCATGTGGACGGTGAACCACGGCTATCTTGAAAAAAACGTATCACCCGATGTAGCCAACCGGCTTTCACTGAATGTCATGATGCAGGACAATTCCGTGGCAGTGATTTCACACACTTCGCCGCTGGCTAAAAAAGAGCTGCTTTCTATTGATGATGTGTCCGCTTCAACGAAAACCATTTACGGTGTAGCACCAATTGACTATTTTGGCAAAGACGCTTCGTCTTATGTGCTGTACAATGATAACAATCTGGCCATTCATCAACAGCTGGCATCGGAAGACAACACCATCTGTTTTACCTCCGAGATTATGTATCAGAAATTCTTCCCGAAAGAGCAGTTCACAGCACGTCCGTTTGAATATCCAACGCTGCCGTATTATCACATGCTGCTTCGCCGGAAAGATTCTCAGCATGCAGTTTATCAGCTTCTGGAACGTATTATCACGAAAGAACTGACAAAACGGACATAAAATTCTATAAGCATCTATAAACAAATAAAGGATTCTGATTACAGAGCTGTTTGCCCTATGTTCAGAATCCTTTTATTATTGCCTTATTCTATATGTTCATTCTGAAATAATATTCCAGCGGCGTCCCCAGTAGCGCAACCCTTCTGCGGCTGTCTCCTGTGATTCTATCTGTTCCATGCAGGTTGTCCACAGTTCCACCGGGATAGCACTCGGCAGACTCTGCAGCGTTATAATTCTGTCCAGATAGGTCTCGTCCATCAGTTCTTTCAAATCGGTTTCAAACTGTTTGCGCACCTTTGGCAGATCATTGCTTCGGTTATACCAGTAGGTTTTCTGATAAATCGGTGTGTGCAGCACACCTTCTTCATCCATTTCTTTTACTTTATTATACAGCGATTTCTCATTGGCATTACACATGAACGCATAGTTCCCTGTGGTTTTGCTCTGATACGCCACTCCATAAAAAGTTCTCTCAAAATTGTCATGCATCTGCATTTTCCGCATCATCTGTTTTTTTGTCAGCTTAATCCATTTGCAGAGCTGCTTATAACGCCACTCCGGCAGATGTTTGGTTACATAGGCATAATCTACCGCACCGGCGAACAGATGCAGTTCCTCCTCGTCAAAATAGCCGTCCAGTTCCTCCTGCCATTCCAAAAGCAGCGTTTCCGCCTGGTCATCGCCCGGGGCCTGCTGCAGTTGAAGCAATGCTGCAAAATATGCATCCGGGAACTGTTCCTTCAACTGTTTTGCCAGCTGCAATTTAAAATAAAGAAACAAATCTTCCTGTGTCTCCTCTTTTACAATGGCACGGGTCGTCCACTGCTGCATCGGCGTTAACGTGCAGCCTTCCAGCGCATGTTCCTCATAAGTTCTCTGTATCAGCAGTTCATCGTCACTCATACTGTACATGCGTTTTCCATTTTCCCGTTTCCAAGAATAGCCGTATACCGTGCAGTCCTGTTCAAAACAATTCATTTCAGCCAGTTTATTGACCATTTGCGCACTGCTGACATCGCGCAGTGATGTTGTCATACGATTTCCTCCTCCCCTGCCATCTCATCAAAAGGATAAATGATAATAGCCATCCTTCATCCGGCTGATTTCCACCGGTTTCTGCAGAAAGCTGCTGATTACTTCTGAATTAATTACATCTTCAACCTTCCCGCTCTGGTAAATCTGGCCATTTCGCATCAGCATGCAGTTGTCAAACAAATCCGGCGAGATTTCCTCAAAGTGATGCGTTACATATAAAATGGTGTGCTGTCCTTCATCGGCAATTCCTTTTACAAAGCGCTTCATTTTATGTTTCATAACCACATCCAGCCCGGTCATTGGTTCATCTAACACCATAACTTCCGGTTGAGCCAGAAGCGCACGCAGAATCAGGATGTTCTGTCGTTCCCCTTTTGACAGCCAGCTGTAGGATGCATCCAGACGATCCTGCAGACCAACACGCTCCAGAAGGCGTTTCAGTTTTCGCACATGGGAAGACGAAATACTGCCATCTTCCAGGCCCAGCGTGCCGCTCAAACCCGCCAGTGCCAGATCCATTACCGATTCATTCTGATAGATACGGTCAAAATAGGAGTTGCTGATGAAGCCCATTTTTTTGCGGATATCCAGAATATTCTGCTCCCGGTAGTTCTCGCCGCGATAAAAAATATCGCCATGTGTGTAATCCTGATAACCGGAAAGCATACTCAGCAATGTTGTTTTGCCGCTGCCATTCATGCCCAGAATAATCCAGCGGCTCTTTTCTTCAATTTCCCAGTTCACATTCTTTAATAAGAAGCGATTGCCCGACTGACAGCCTAGTCCTCTTGTTGTAATGATTGCACCCATTGGTCCGCCTCCTCCAGCAGCTGTTCCAGACGGTCATCCTCGATGGTGGTACACTGCTCCATCGCGTATTCGTTCATATGTACCGGAACCGTCAGCCCTGTCTCATTGGTGAGCCCCAGATAACGCAGCTGCCAGCTTGTAATGTTACACACTTTTGCCACATTCATCTGCAGACGCTGTTCGTTGTCTTCCATATCTGGAAAGTGGTTAAACTGTGTCGCTTCTACAAAGGCTTTTGCACTGGCATAGGCCTCTTTCTCCACACCATATTCGATTTTCTGACACTGGTCACAATATAATTCAATACGCGCCATCGCCTGAGTATGAAACACAATCTGCCGCACATGCAGTTCACTTCCGCAATAACGGCAGCAGCAGTATTTTGCACGCTGTTTCAGGCGGTCAACACGCAGTGATTTTTCTTTTGCCACGATGCAACACTCCTTTTGCTATCTTTATTTCTGTTGTTTATCATCCGTTTACTTTGCGATATCTGTTTCATTTATCGCTCTGCTCCATAAAAAACAGGGGAGCACGGATTATCTTCTACAATAATCACATGCTCCCCTTCTCTCTTGCTTATCAAAATACTCAATACGTTACGAAATAAAAATTATTTTACGGTTCTAATGCTTTGTTCGAAACCCGATTCAACTTATTAGTTGAAAATGAAGTTAGCGATAGGCCAACCGATAATCAGGAATACAACGAACAGGATTGCTACCATCAGAATACCGTATTTGGACATCTGACCGGAGGATACCCAGTTGGTGTAGGAGAATGCTACCCCTGTTACTGGAGAAGCCGCTGGTGTTGCCAGAGCAAATTCGGTGATGATGAACATTAAGCATACCATACCGATAGGGTTCATACCCAGCATGGAACCGAAGTTTACCAGGAACGGCATGCACAGGATAGCTGCCAGCATGTTGTTTGCCACGTTGGTCAGTAACAGACAGAACAGCATTACGAACACGATGAATACCATTGGAGGCAGTTTCATGAACGGCATAATCAGAACGGACATAAAGGTTGTGATACCGGTAGCAGGGTTCATCATCTGAGTGGATACTACCATAATGTAACCTACCATCATAATCTGACCCCAGTTTACCAGATGCAGCAGTTCTTCCAGGTTGCCCAGAGGTTTGCCGTTTTCATCTTTCAGCAGAGGTACAACAGCACCCATCAGCATAGCGATACCAACGATACCGAACTGTTCCAGGAAGTGTTTGATTGCGCCAGGTGCAAAAATCATAACAACGTTCGCCAGCATAAATACTACGAACAGGATCAGAGCTGTTTTCTGACCTTTTGTAGCAGCTGGAACGCCGCCTTCAGGGCTATAGTTGGACAGTGGAGAAACGTCTACACGGAATACAAATTTCATCAGAGCCAGCAGTACAACCAGCATAATCAGACCCATAGATACCATCATGGTCAGGTACTGATCCATTGGGATTGGCAGATCTGGGAACATGTTGTTGTAAGCCATCAGATAGGTTAAACCGGTACCCATGAATGGGAACAGAATCTGACCACGCATTAACTGATAGGATACAGCCAGGAACATGATAACAACCAGTTTGTCGTCTTTTTTAACGCCAACCTGTTCAAACATGGAAATCATGAAGGATGCGAAAATCATCATCATGATGATTGGGTTGAAGGAACCAACAGCCCAAGCCAGCAGCAGAATAACAGCCAGAATCAGCCAGCCTTTACCTGCCATTGCTTTGTTGGTTAACAGTTTCATAGCCAGCCATGTAAACGCACCGTTTTTCATAGCTACACCGATTGCCATCATACATACGATCATAGCAACGATTGTTAAGCTACCAAAGCTTGCTGTCATCATGTTGGTCATACCGATACTTAAACCGATACCAACCAGAGCCAGGATAGATGGCCACAGCATATCAATTAAAATCCAGCCGTATACAGCGCCGATAAAGGTACCCATGATACCCATACCTACTTCAGTCAGGCCTAACACTGGTGGCACAAAACGGAAACATAAGCAGAATAATGCTACTACTAAATAGTGAATAATATTAACTTTTTTCTGTTCCATAGTAATTTCCCCCATTTCATTATTAAATGTAAACAGAAAGTTGTGTTTGTGTGCAGCTTCTGTCTCATCATCGCTTTCAACATCTGCCACGGTCTGAACCGGAGCGTCAATCATAAATGTTATAAGTTCCAGGAACTCCGGACAGGCTGTAACATATCCGTTAAGCAATTTCAGAAACAGATGCCGTACTTATTTTTGAAACCTTTTCTTTTTTTCGTATTTTCTCGTACGCATTGAATGAAAATGATCTGCAATAATAAAGATTCTACCCGGCCGGCCGAAACCGGCCGGACAGAATGATTACCCGTAATGAAACTGTCTATTACAGTTCTTCTGTTAAGATGCTGTAAACAGGAGCACCTTCACACTGTGCAGGCATTCTTACGCCTAACAGAGCAGCTGCAGTAGGAGCTACGTCAACTTCGCGTGGGAACTGGCTCATTTCGAAGCCTTCTTTAATACCAGCACCAGCTGCTACGAAGATTGGCCCTACGGAAGTATCTGCGTAACCTTCAGCGGTGGATAAGGATTCACCGTGGTCACGAACGAAGTCTTCGTGAACGAAGAAGATGATATCAGCAGATGTGTGTTCGCCGCCTAAGCCCAGCAGATTTGCATCTTTTCTGTGCAGAGCCAGAGCGATTACACGACGGCCTGTTTTTGGATCTCTTACGCCGTACAGGTCGGTGATGATTTTTTCTTCCAGTTCATATTTTTCAGCCGGGTCAACGATACCGAAACGGTCGCGGCCTTTCAGGTTGATATAGATAGAGTTGGAACGCTGCTGAATAGCACGTGTTTTATCCCAGTCGATTGCTGCGATTTCGTTGCCGTTTTCATCTTTCTGCAGAACGGTGTAGCCCAGATCTCTCATTAAACCGATGTTGATACCGTAGTTGTCACCGATTTCAGGCATATAGTCTTCTTTTGGAGAAATCAGAGAGTGGTCAGAGAATACCAGAATGGTCCAGCCTTTGTCTAACAGATGCATGAATTCGCCGATGTATTCGTCAGCCATTTCATGAGTACCGATTGCATAGTTGTAATAGGTTTCTTCGCCTTTTCTGGATTCGCCTTCACGTTCTTTCAGTGTACGCATGTAGGTGTGACCAGCCATGTCAGGACCATGGAAGTGGGAGAAGATTACTTCTACGCCTTCTTCTTCGATCATGTAGTTCAGGGAATCAGCCTGCCATTTTGCAGCCTGTCTCCACTGTTCCAGGTTGCAGTCCATAACGATAGCGTCGTCGCCATCGCCTAACTGGCCTGTTGCACATGGAGGACCGAATTTTGCTTTGATTTTGTCAAAGATCCATGTTGGGTACCAAACGCTGTTGTCGTCAGCAGAGAAACCGTTGGAGTACCACATACGCAGGAAGGAACCGTCTTCAGCCAGATCCAGAATGCGTACGTTACGTACAATGTTTTCCATGCCGCCTGTACGACGGTTTGGCATAAAGTCAGGCACATTTTTGGTGTAAACATTTTTTTCAATGATTGCAACAGGCTGTGGCTGATCTTTTTTCAGATATACAGCGATTCTGTCGTATACACCCTGTTCATTTTTCAGGATTAAGCAAGGGTGTGGGAATCTGCCGTATACCAGCATCCATGTGAATTCTTTTGCGCCTTCTGGGATTTCAACTTCCCAGCCGGTTGGTTCGGTGATTGGGCTCAGTGCCAGGTTGCCAGGGAAGTGATGCAGGTTGTACATCTGCTGGTCGCCAGGCATTAAGATGTTTGTACGGATATCCATCATTTTCAGTGGGTGGAAACCGTTGAAACCATCGATACCTTCTTTGAATTCGTTATATAAGTCGTCTACATAAGACAGGTCGTTTTCGCATTTTGTGTAGCTGTTGTGTTTTGGAGCCAGGCCCAGCAGTTCAGCAGGGTCACCGGAGAAACCTTCAGTGTGGCAGAATGCGTTGCCTTTAAATTCTGGTGCTTCGATTTTTTCGCTTGCTACTGCGATACCTTCCCAGTCACGCATTGCGTATGTGAAGCCCAGAGCACCTGGAGAAGTACCATCTACTACGTACAGGTTTTCGCTGTCGGAGGATGGTGGCCAGGAACCGCCCGGCCAGTGCCATACTAATGTTTTTTTGCCGGCTTCTGCGGTTACATTCCATAACTGTTCTGCTTTGCAGTATTTGGAGTAGATACCGGAGAAGTTAACAGCCAGATCACCTTCCAGGTTGATATTGAAGTCTTCAATACCGTGAGTCATTGGGTATGCACCGGTAGCCAGTGTTGCCCATGTTGGAGGTGTAATAGTAGGTACAGCACCTAACAGACGCAGGTCGTGACGAGCAGAACCGCGTTCGATTAATTTTTTCAGGTTTGGCATATGCCCTTCATCAACCATTTTACGGGAGAATTTTGGGTCTAAGCCGTCTAAGCCTAACAGAATTACTTTTTCAGATAAACCTTTGTTTCTTAACATAGATACATTTACCCCTTTCAGTTCGTTATGCAGCAATACGAATATGTATTACCGTTCTATTATATTCCCCATTTCTAAAATTCACAATACTTTTACAAAAAAATCTTTTCTAAAAAATTAATTTATGTGTAATTGTGAAAAAATACAGGCTTCTGTACAGCCCCGGAATCGGAGCTGTACAGAGCCGGTAATATTCAAATCAGAATCGGTTCAGGGTTCTCCTGCCAGAATTAGTCTTCGATAATCTGGTAGATTGGAGCGCCTTCACACTGTGCAGGCATTCTCAGACCCATAATAGAAGCGATTGTTGGAGCAACGTCAACCTGGCGAATCATACGGTCAGTGTAAATACCTTTTTTGATACCAGGGCCTGCAGCCATGAAGATTGGACCAGCGGAGGTATCGCATTCACCCAGAGCGGTAGCCATGCTGTCATCGTGGTCATGTTCATAACCTTCTGCCATGCAGTAGATGATGTCACCACTGTCAGGGCCGCCTAAACCTAAAGCGATAGCGTCTCTGTTACGCAGTGCCCATGCAATGATACGTTTGCCGGTTTCTTTATCTTTAATGTTGTACAGGTCAGTAATGATTTTTTCTTCCCATTCATACTGATCAGCTGGATCAATCAGACCATCGATAACTACATCGTTACCTTCAGCATCTTTTACAACGTGCTGGTTTCTGCCTTTGATGTTCAGGTAGATGTGCATTTCACGGTTCGCAACAGCTGTTGTTTTGGTCCAGTCCATACGACGTTTTTTCTTACCGGTTTCAGGGTTTACTTCACGAACGGTGTAGCCCAGTTCTTCCATAATCTGAATGTTGCAGCCGGTATCGCCTAAGCCGCGCAGACCATATTTAGGGCAAACCTGTGCGTGGTCGGATACTACCATCAGTGTCCAGCCTTTATCCAGGAAGTGCATAAATTTACCCAGGTAACGGTCAGTCTGTCTGTAGATTTCCTGCATGATGAATTCATACTGTTCAGCAGTTGTGTTTTCGGTACCTTTTGCCAGGTCACGGATAAACATATGTTTCTGTAAGTCTGGTGCATGGAAGTGGGAGAATACTACTTCGTAGTCGTTGTTTTCCATCAGGTAGTTCAGAGAATCTGCCTGGAAGTCAGCAACGTGTTCCCAGCACTGATGCATGCAGTCGTAAATCAGTTCGAAGTCACCGAAGCCCAGAGTGGAGCATGGGGATGGATAACCAACGTTGTCTACGATTTCTTTGTACAGAGCTCTTGGATGCCACATCATGTCTGCTTCGATGTTCATGGAAGCGGATACCCACATTTTAACTTTGGAACCGTCTTCAGCGATTTCCAGTACACGCATGTCGCGGGTAGCTTTGATCATGTCATCGCCTTTCATGCAATCGTCAACGATGTCACGAACATATTCACGGTTTTTAATGGTAACCATTGGTTCCAGCTGTTTTTTGTTTTTGTAGATAGCGATGTGGTCGTATTTACCGTCTTCGCCTTTCAGAACCAGAGCTGGACGACGAATCAGACCGCCGGATAACAGAACTACGAATTCTTTTGCATCTGCAGGAATTTCAGCAGCCCATTTTTCAGCTGGTTTAATGGAAGAGAATGCGATGTCGGCTGGAATAGCGTTGGAACCACCCTGACCATCTTTGTTAGGGTTTACAATGTACAGACGGAAACCGTCTTCCATTTTACGCTGCATTAAGCTAGCCATACCGCCGGATTTCTGTTTTGGTTTGTCATCGCCTAAACCGGTAACTACGCAAGGAACTTTTGCGTCTGTCATAGCGCCGGAGCGATATTCGATAGTGTCGTTTTTGTCACTTGCCATAACGATGAATTCACCGTCTACCTGAGCGGAACTCATGTTAACGCCACCTGGGGAGGTACCGTCTACTACATGCAGGTTTTCGCTGTCAGAGGATGGTGGCCATGCGGAACCTGGCCAGTGCCATACTAATGTTTTTTTGCCAGCTTCAGCTGTTACATTCCACATCTGTTCTGCATGACATTTTGTGGAGTCGAAGTTCAGGTTTACCATATCCAGGTCGCCGCCCTGTCTGTAGAAAGCGGTGATACCGTGTGTGGATGGGTAAGCACCTGTTGCCAGTGTAGTCCACTGTGGTGGAGTTACAGTTGGCAGAGCGCCTAATAATACTAAGTCTTCTCTGGCAGCGCCAGCTTCCAGAAGTTTTTTGGTGTTTGGCATGATGCCCATGTCAATGTATTTTCTTGTCAGACGTGGGTCCATTGCGTCAACACCCAGCACAGCTACTTTACTTGCTTTTGCCATAGTTAATCTTCCTCCTAAAATAAATGTACAATTATGTTTGTGACAGCTGCCGATAATTCAAAACAGCTGCATATCTTCTATGAGTACATTGTACCCGCATTATCGTTCCTTGAGAATCAGTTTTATTTTGTCTATCATTTTGACCGATACAAGTTTTTTTTGTAAGATGCACAAAATCATTTTTCACAACTTATTCATATGTGTTAAATGATAGACACAGAACAATTATTTCAAAAAACTTCATAAAAAAACCGGCATAATCGCAATGATTTGATTATACCGGTCATATTTTTTGTTACATCCTGTTAAGCTGTTATAATTTTTTTGTTATACACGTTCTGCCAGGAAAGCACGTTCCGCAGCAATGGTGGCTGTGGTCTGTTCCACGCTAGGGCCGCCAACGGTATTGCGGGTTGCCATGCAGGTATAAACGGCAATGGCTTCGTAGATATCCTCTTCGATTAATTCGTTATGCGCTTTGTATTCGTCAATGGTCACTTCATCCAGGCTGATGCCGCGGTCCAAACATTCGGCTACCAGTTTGCCAACGATAGCATGGGCATCGCGGAACGGAATGCCTTTGCGTACCAGATAATCGGCCAGGTCGGTAGCATTGGTGAAGCCGCCTTTTGCCGCCTGCAGCATATTTTCTTTGCGAACCGTCATAGTGCGCAGCATTGGAGTTAACACCAGCAGGCATTTCTGCCAGGTTTCCACGGTATCGAATAATGGTTCTTTGTCTTCCTGCATATCTTTGTTGTAAGCCAGAGGCAGACCTTTCATGGTGGTTAAGAGGCTCATCAGATGGCCATATACACGACCGGTTTTGCCGCGCATCAATTCGGCAACGTCCGGATTTTTTTTCTGCGGCATAATGCTGCTGCCAGTGCTGTACGCATCGTCCAAATCAATGAAGTGGAATTCCTGGCTGGACCAGATGATGATTTCTTCGCACATACGGCTTAAATGCATAGAGCAAATCGACGCTGCTGCCATATATTCCAGAATAAAGTCACGGTCGCTTACACCGTCCATGGAGTTCAGGCAAACCGAGTCAAACCCTAGTTCTTCTGCCACCTGATGCCGGTTTAGCGGGAATGTGGTGCCCGCCAGAGCGCCGGAGCCCAGAGGCATTACATTCATGCGTTCCCGGCAGTCTTCCAGACGGGTGATATCCCGTTTGAACATTTCGGCATAAGCCAGCATGTGATGTGCAAAACTAACCGGCTGTGCACGCTGTAAATGTGTGTAGCCAGGCAGAATGGTTTCTTTGTGTTCTTCCGCAATGTCTACCACCGTTTTCATCAGCTCTACCAGTAAATGATGGGTGTTTTCAATTTCATGGCGCAGGTACATACGCACATCCACTGCCACCTGGTCGTTACGGCTGCGACCTGTGTGCAGTTTTTTGCCAACCGCACCGATTTTGTTTGTCAGCAGCACTTCCACATTCATGTGAATATCTTCTGCCGCCGGGTCAAAAGTAACCTGGCCAGCTTCGATTTCCGCCATGATTTCATCCAGCCCATTGATAATCATCTGCGCCTCTTCTTTTGTCAGCACACCGATATCGCCCAGCATACGCGCATGCGCCTTGCTGCCGGTGATATCCCATTTGTATAATTTCTGGTCAAACGAAATAGAAGAATGAAAATCCTCTACTAATTTGTCGGTGTCTTTGCTGAACCGACCACCCCATAATTTTGCCATTGTTCTTCCTCCTCATAATATATCCATTCTCTGATTATTTTCACGCAATGACACTCATGTAGCCCATGTAAGCTATGCAGGCTGCTTTACAAACTTTTTCTATGATTCATTCCATTTTTCAAAAGTTTCCCCCAAAGGCTTACATTGCTTACATAACCCTATTGGTTAAGCCAAAAGTGCCTGCATCACGACTACATTGTGACTACATACGCCTACATTGACTCTTCCATACTATCTGCTGCAGCTAAAGCCTCTTCCTCGGTGGCGAAGGTGTCCATTAAGAGAAGAATGCTGTAATCACTATCTCCATGCACACCATCCCGTCCTACACTTACATCAAAGGTTTGCTCTGCCAGTGTATAGGTTTCACCCGGAACCAGTTCTACCGGCTGATTATACCGGCCACCCAGGAATGACCAGCTGCATCCCCAGCCATTTTCTTCATCCAGTGGAATCGTCTGTTCAAAAGTCCGCAATTTTGCCGTTGCATTTTCATTAGCTTTCCGCATATGCCACTGACAAAGGCCAGAATCTGCATCTATTTCCATTAGTAAATACAGTGCCTTTTCTCCCGAAGCGCCTCCATATATAATACGTTCCCGTTTCAGACAATCTTCCTTTTCACGAACTTCAATATAATACAGAGCTCCACGCACCTCGCCTGTATAATCAAATTCCAGCACACCAGCCACGCCGTCAGACGATAACGCTGCAATCTGTTTTTCCCGTTCTGTTAATTCCACCGCAGTCACCGTGGATTTCGGTGCAGAGCAGCCGGCCAGTATTGATACAAGAAAAAATGCCATTACCAGTTTTGCAATCTGTCGTTTCATAAAAGCACCTCCTGATAAAAACAATCCTTTAACGGGGCGTCGAGGGTGCCACCCCCTACGTTCTTACGCCATTAATTCTTTCACAGCGTTTCTCAAAGATTCTACCTTATCCTCTGCCGCTTTCATGCTTTCGCCTTTTACCGAGTAGTAGAATTTGATTTTTGGTTCGGTACCGGAAGGACGCACTGCCATCCATCCGCCATCGGCAAAGAAATATTTTAATACGTTGGCTTTTGGCAGTTCATCAATGCCTTCGGCATAGTCCTTGCGTTCTGCCACAGCCAGCCCGCCAAACTGACCGGCATCTGCCGCACGCAGTCTGTCCATAATATCGGCAATCCGTTCCTGCCCGTCAACACCCGGCAGTGTAAAGGAATCCACCACATCTTTGTAATAGCCGTGTTCCTGATACAGCTCCTCTAAACGATCCAGCAGAGTTCTGCCCTGTGCTTTCTGATATGCCGCCATTTCACAGATTAACATGGAGGCAACTACCGCATCCTTATCTTTTGCATGGCTGCCAACCAGATAGCCGTAGCTTTCCTCATAGCCCATTACAAAGTTATGGTCGCGTGTCTCCTCAAAGCCAATCATTTTTTCACCGATGTATTTGAAGCCAGTCAGTACGTTCATCACTTCCGCGCCGCGTGCTTTGGCAATATCGGCACCTAGTTCAGAAGTCACGATGGTTTTAATAACAACCGATTTATCGTCCATCTGTTTCCGGCTCAGCACATAATCCACCAGCAGTGCCCCGGTCTGGTTACCGGTCAGAAGGGTGTAATCATCCCCGTTTTTTACAGCAATGCCTACACGGTCACAATCCGGGTCGGTGCCTAAAACGATATCGGCATCCAGTTCTTTGGCATAGGCAATCGCCAGCTGCAGTGCATCTTTGTCCTCCGGATTTGGAGAATGTACAGTGCTGAACTGTGTATCCGGTTCCTTCTGGCTTTCCAGTACATGAACCGCAGAAAAGCCGTCTTTATCTAATACTGCAGTCACAGGGCCAAGGCCGGTACCATGCAGAGGTGTATAAACAATGTTCAGATTTTCCTTGGCTGCCGAATCATGCAGCAGAGCCTGTTCCAACACAGCTTTCTGGAATACCTGATGATACGCATTGCCGATTTCGTGATATAAGTCCATGGCTTTTGCGTTTTCGTACGACATCTGCACCGGCAGAGCCGCCAGTTCCTGATAGATATCGATTTTTTCCAGAATCGCCTCTGCCATTTCGCCGGTAATCTGGCAGCCGTGTTCGTTGTACACTTTATAGCCGTTATATTCTTTCGGGTTATGGCTGGCAGTAATCACAATCCCGGCAATGGACTGCCGGTATTTTACTGCAAAGGACAGTTCCGGTGTTGGAGCCAGGCGGTCAAACACATAGGTGCGAATCCCGAACCCGTTCAGTGTCAGAGCAGCCTCTTTTGCGAACAGTTCCGAATTTTCACGGTTATCGTATGCAATCACTACGCCGCGCTGCATCGCATCACGCCCGTAAGTAGAAAGCAGATACAGTGCCAGCCCCGATGTGGCACGCTGTACGGTATACACATTCATACGATTGCTGCCCACACCCATTTTTCCGCGCAGCCCCGCAGTGCCAAAGGTCAGTTCCTGACAGAACCGGTCACGGATTTCTTCTTCATTGTCTTTGATTGCTTCCAGTTCTGCCCGCATATCCGGTTCCAGCGCTTCATAATCCAGCCACTGACGATAGCGAACACGATATTCCATATTACTCATAGTATAACACTCCTCATCTAGTAAGCATTTTTATTAACAAATCCCTTGAATACAGTTAGAAATACAATTCTTAAATCAAAAGCAAAGGTCCAGTTTTCGATATAGTACAAATCATGCTCGATGCGCTTTTCAATAGAAGTATCGCCGCGCAGTCCATTCACCTGCGCCCAGCCGGTAATCCCCGGACGCACCTGATGCTTAATCATATAGCGCGGAACCTCTTCCCGGAACTTCTCCACAAAAAACGGACGTTCCGGCCGCGGCCCCACCACAGACATATCGCCCTTCAGTACATTGAAAAACTGCGGCAATTCATCGATGCTGGTTTTTCGCATAAATGCACCCCATTTTGTTTTCCGGGGGTCATTCTTTGTCGTCCATTGTTCCCGTTCCTCCTCGTCGGTCTGCACATGCATAGAGCGGAACTTGTACATCATAAAGTTTCTGCGGTCCAGCCCTACCCGCTCCTGATGGAAAATCACAGGCCCAGGAGAGGTCAGTTTAATCATCAGAACGGAGAACAGCATCACCGGTGAAGTAATCAGAATGGCAAGCAATGCAAACGCAATATCAAAGGCACGTTTCATGCCGCTTTTAAACCAGTTGTCCAGTGGTACCCGGCGGGTATCGATTACCGAAAGCCCGTCCAGGTCATCCATATACGGCTGCGTTGGCACATACTTATAATAGTAGGGAATAATATTGGTTTTGATGCCGGCTTTCTCACACTGCGCCAGAATATAACCCAGGTCTTCTGCGTCCTCAGAAGTGAGGGCAATAACCACCAGATCAAAGTGCTGAGAAAGCAGTGTCTCTACCAGTTTGCTGATACCGCCCAGCACAGGATATCCCCGATATTCTTTTGCAGGAGTAACCCAGTTGTCCAGAATCCCGTCAATCTGATAACCCCAGTGCCGGTTTTTCTCTACACGGTTAATAAAATCATCGCTGATTTCATTAGCACCGATTACCAGACAGTGCCGCAGGTTAAAACCCTGGCTGCGGAAATGGCGCAGCACAAGCCGCACGGCCAGACGTTCCAGAAGCATCAGAACCATATTGGTGATAAAAAACAGCAGCAGCTGACCACGGGAGAAATCTTCCAGTTTGAAATAGTACAAACCCACCATTAACAGAATAATCCCGATACCGTTGGCACGGAAAATCTCCATTATCTCTTTGAACAGAGAATCTTTTCGTTTTGGCCGATACAGCCCCATTCGGGAATATATAAATCCGTAGAGCGCCATCGTCACTGCCGTAATCTCCACCATCTGTATCTGCGTCAGCGATCTGGCACCATCCAGCAGCACAAATCTGCCCCAGTAGGAAACGGCCATCGATACAGCCACCAGGCTCAAATCCAGCGCAATCTGAACCCGATTCAGATATTTCTGGTTTTCCTTTATCATAATAGAAACACAACTCCAATATAAACAATATATATTGTGTTTTCGCAAACACATTAATATCATATTATAACAAAAATTCCGTCATAAGAAAACGGCTTTTGAGCAGTTTACAAAAAATACTGCTTTTCAGCAGGCACGAACATAAAAACAGACCCGCAAAGGCAATTCCATATCGCCATGCGAGTCTGTTTTCTTTTTAATATACCTTTAATTATCAATGAAATAAGGGGGAGCTGATTTATTCGCCGGCAGGTTCCGCTTCAACCAGTTCTGCCTCACCGTCTTTCAACAGAGCAATCCCGTCTTTTGTTACATCTACTTTTACAACATCGCCGGCTTTGTAGCGGCCCATCAGCAGGTCTTCGGCCAGAGGATCTTCCACCATGCGCTGAATTGCTCTGCGCAGAGGTCTTGCACCATAGGCCGGGTCGTAACCCTCGGCAACCAGTTTTTCTTTTGCTTCTGCCGAAACATCCATGCTGATTTCCTGTTCCTGCAGACGTTTGTGCAGGTCTTTCATCATCAAATCAACGATAGACAGGATGTGTTCTTTCTCCAGAGCATGGAACACGATGGTTTCATCCACACGGTTTAAGAACTCCGGACGGAATGTCGCTTTCAGTGCATCCATTACACGGGCTTTCATTTTATCATAGGCTGCCTGTTCTTCTGCTTTGGACGCATCGGCATTGAAGCCCATCGTACCTGTTGTTCTGATGTTGCTTGCACCCACATTGGATGTCATGATAATCACAGTATTTTTGAAATCCACAGTACGTCCCTGGCTATCGGTCAGGCGACCATCATCCAGAACCTGCAACAGAATATTGAACACATCCGGATGTGCCTTTTCAATTTCATCCAGCAGCACGATGGAATACGGTTTGCGGCGTACAGCCTCTGTCAGCTGACCACCTTCATCGTGACCAACATATCCCGGAGGTGCACCTACCAGACGGGATACCGAATGTTTCTCCATATATTCGGACATATCAATACGCACGATGGCATCTTCGTTATCAAACAGCACTTCCGCCAGCGCACGGGCCAGTTCCGTTTTCCCGACACCGGTCGGCCCCAGGAACAGGAACGAACCGATTGGACGTTTTGGATTTTTTAGTCCGGACTGCGCTCTGCGCACTGCACGGGATACCGCTTTTACCGCTTCATCCTGTCCGATTACACGCTGATGCAGAATTTCTTCCATGCGCAACAGACGCTGGGTATCTTCTTCACGCAGCTTGGTTACCGGAACACCGGTCCAGTTGGAAACAATGCCGGCAATTTCCTCTTCGGTTACCACATTGGTTTTTGTGCTGGTCTGGTTTTTCCATTCATCGGTCAGTTTCTGAAGTTCTTCCCTTTTTTCTTTTTCCTGATCGCGATATTGCGCCGCTTTTTCATATTCCTGCGCCATAACAGCCGCTTCTTTTTCTTTGCCCAGTCGCTCAATTTCTTCTTCAAGCGCTTTCACATCCGGCGGCGCTGTATAGGTCTGCAGACGAACACGGGATGCTGCTTCATCAATCAGGTCGAAAGCTTTGTCCGGCAGGAACCGGTCAGTAATATAACGGCTGGACAGTTTCACTGCCGCCTCGATAGCCTCATCAGAAATCTCTACATTGTGATGGGCTTCGTATTTATCGCGAATCCCTTTCAGAATTTCAATGGCATCCTCCTGCGTCGGCTCATTCACGGTAATCGGCTGGAATCTGCGTTCCAGAGCCGCATCTTTTTCAATATGTTTGCGATATTCATCCAGTGTGGTTGCACCGATGCACTGGATATCACCGCGGGCCAGTTCCGGTTTTAAAATGTTGGCTGCATCCAGAGAACCTTCTGCCGAGCCGGCACCAATCAGCGTATGCATTTCATCGATGAACAGAATAATGTTTTTATCCGCTTTCACTTCATCCATGATTTTTTTCAGGCGTTCTTCAAAATCGCCTCTGTACTTGGCTCCGGCCACTAAAGAACCCATGTCCAGTGTAAAGACTTCTTTTTCTTTCAGCAGTTCCGGTACATTGCCGCTGATAATACGCTGCGCCAGACCTTCTGCGATGGCAGTTTTCCCAACGCCCGGTTCCCCAAGCAGAGCCGGATTATTTTTGGTACGACGGCATAACACCTGAATCACGCGTTCAATTTCGGTTGCACGGCCAATAACCGGGTCAATTTTTCCCTGACGCACCAGCTCATTCAGATTGCGGCCAAACTCTTCCAGAGTCGGACGATTTTTTGCAGAGGTGTAATTTCCGCCACCGGTCACATTGCTTTCCATGCTGCCGGAGCCGCCCAGCAGTGCAATCACCTGTTTGCGAATGGCTCCCGGATCCGCACCCAGTTCTTCTAAAACCTGCGATGCAACCCCTTCGCCCTCACGCAGAATGCCTAACAGCAGATGCTCGGTTCCGATATAGTTAACGCCCCAGCGAACCGCCTCATCCTGTGCCAGAGCCAGTACTTTTTTCACGCGCGGTGTAATAGTAATTTCACTGCCCACTGGTTCCTGACCCGGCATCAGTGTTTTTAGCACAAGCTCTCTCACCTGATTTAAATCCACACCAATATCACTTAGTGCACGTGCCGCCACGCTCTCACCTTCACGCAGAATGCCAAGAAGCAGATGTTCCGTGCCGACAGCCGGATAATTCATCGCGCGGGCTTCCTCCTGTGCATAGTAGATGACATGCTGTGCTTTCTCTGTAAAACGACCAAACATATCTCTCACCTTCCTCAAATATCTCTCATTTCCTCATTATTATTTCCATTTGTTATGCTAATATTTCGCGAATTTTTTCTGCCCTGTAGCAGTCTCGAGCCGTATCATCCAGTTTGCTTCCATGAAGCACCTGCAGATAGCCCGGCTGTGCTGTCAGAAACATCTGGTCAATCTGTGTCAGTGTCAGCTGGTTAAAATAGCCAAGCCCGTGACCAAGCCGAACCAGAGAAATCAGTTCCAGGGCCTCGCGGGAACTCATATATCTTGCGTTCGCCAGAGTGCCGTAGGCTCTCCATACACGGTCAGAGAGAATCAGGCTGTTGTGTTCTTTCAGGAAATTACGGGCAGCCCGTTCCTCTTTGATAATCTGCTGTGCCACCGACTGCAGATTCGTCAGGATATCCTGTTCACTCTGCCCGATTGCGCTCTGGTTAGAAATCTGATAAACATCCCCCAGTGACTGGCTGCCTTCCCCGAAAATGCCGCGCACAGTCATGCCGAAATTGCCAAGCTGGTCCAGAATCGATATTCGTTTTGTCAGAACCAGCCCCGGCAGATGCAGCATGATGGAAGCTCGCATCCCATTACCCAGGTTGGTAGGGCAGCAGGTCAGATAACCCAGTTTTTCATCAAATGCATAATCAAAATAGCTTTCAATACGATCATCCAGCACATTGGCTTTCTGCCATAAGTCCTGCAGATTCAGGCCTGGTGCAAAGCACTGCACCCGCAGATGATCTTCCTCATTAATCATGATGCTGATGCTGCCGTCTTCATTTACAGCAAGACCGCGGCACTGATGGTCATCTTTGCTGTGTTCCGGACTGATTAAATGTTTTTCTACCAGTGCCTGTTTTTCCAGTGTGGAGATATTCTGCAAATCATAAAATTTCAGGTTGCTGTGATCTTTGCAGAATGCTGCCATATCCGCCAGCACTGCCTGACCGGTTTCCTCAGTCTGTTTCAGCGGAAACGGATATTTTGAAAAGTTGCGTGCCAGACGGATTCGGGTGCAGAGCACAACATCTTTGTCATCCCCGTTGCCAATTGTCCATGGACTGTTATTGCTTTTTACCAGTTCTTTAAGCATTCTGACCACCCTCCTGTTCCAGTGTCCGGATTTCATCGCGCAGCTGTGCTGCCCGTTCAAAGTTTTCCTCCTGAATTGCCTGCTTCAGTTCCTCCCGCAGCAGAACAACTTTCTGTTTTTCCGCCAGTTTTGCCTCGCCTCTCACCGGAACTTTCCCGGTATGGCAGCTGTTGCCATGAATTCGTTTAATCAGCCCCGGCATATAATCCGAAAAATATTCGTAGCAGTTACTGCAGCCAACACGACCAAGTTTCCGGAATTCTCCGGCTGTCATACCGCATACAGGGCAGGAATCGTGAGCCGACATGTTTTTCTGCACAAACGGCTGAGACTGACTTTCCGGATTAAAAAATCCGCCGATAAAGTCTGCCATGGAGAAATCTGGCATCAGACCCAGTGTCGGGAAGGCACCCATCGGTTCTTTCATATGGCTGGCACATTCTTCACACACATGCCGTTCTTCTTTATGACCATTGACTATTTTAGTATAGTGAATGGTTGCAGGATTCTTTTTACATAATTCGCAATACATAAACCATCACCTCATTAATTTTTTAAAATTACGTATGCCGCATCATATTCAGCATTGCCAGCACCTGCTGCATCATGGATGCCCGCACGGCATCTCGCTGGCTTTTTTCGATTCCGTTCATCACCCGGTCTTTCAGCATACTGTTAAACAACAGCATTTCCCGCTGTGTGATAACCCCCTGCTGATACAGATAGGCTGTCAGCCCTTCCGAATCGCTCTGCGTCAGCTGGCTGCCCACCGCATCGGTCAGCGCATCCTGCAGGTCATCATCCTCATCCAGCTGCAGACTCACAATCCGCACATAGCCGCCACCGCCTCGCCGTGTTTCCACCATATAGCCCTGTACCGGCGTGAACCGGGTACTCAGTACATAGTTAATCTGCGACGGCACACAATGAAAATATTCCGACAACAGGTTTCGCTGAATCTCAACAACGCCCTCAGCCTCTTCCTGCAGCAGAGCTTTTATATATTCCTCAATTTGTTTGGATAAACTGCTCATCGTTCTCACCTCGATTGCACTATGGTTTCATTAATTCGTTTCACATATATTATCATATTATTTTTTGACTTTTCCTGACCTTGAATATATTATATCCGCACGTTCGGTTTTTATGCAAAGGTCAGAATAGATTCAAATTATTTAAAAATCAAAGAAAACATTAGAATAATAAAGTTAATTATAAATAATCGTATATAATCATATATATTTTATTTTCTTCACTGAATCCAATTATTTCTCTCAACCATGCACTTTTTCCATGTCTTCTTTTTCACATGGGTAATAAAGGTCAAATTTATCTTCTATATTGCAAAGAATCCCTAATCACAGAAAACTGCCGATAATCAGATTTCCCGCACCGCATCCGGATTTTGATTGCACCGTTTCAGGAAAAAGACTATAATAAGAAAAGCAGGGTTTCCCTGTTCCTGTTTGTCAATTATTTTCTTAAAAAGGATGCGAACTCAATGTCTCAGAAAAAACAGAATAAAACACTGCTCATTATGTCTCTTGTCCTGTTTGTGGCTGTTATCAGCGCTGTAATGGTATATAATTTTGCCGGGCCGGACACTTCCGAAGGCTCCAAAACTGTCACAATCCAGGTTGTGGATGACCAGCAGAACCTGACAAGCTACGAAACACACACCGATGCCGAATATCTGCGCCAGGCGATGGAATCCTGCAAAGGGCTGACCTTCATCGGCAGCGAAGGGCCTTACGGTTTAATGCTCCAGACAATCAACGGTGTTACTGCTGATTACGATAAAGACCAGGCATGGTGGAGTATTTATGTAAATGATGAACTGGCCAGCTACGGTGTCGATCAGCAGCCAGTTACAGACGGCGATGTATTCCGCCTGGAATACACTACAGAATCCAATGCGTATTAATGACCTGACCCGGCTCGGGCTTATGGTGGCTATGCTGGAGGTCAGCAAACTGGCACTGGCCTCCGTCCCTAATATTGAATTAGTCAGCTTCTGGGTAATTCTCTTTACATTGCATATGGGCTGGCGAACTCTGTACGCTGTTTATGTGTTTGTTTTCATTGAGGGCATCCTGTTCGGCATCCACTTCTGGTGGATATCTTATCTATACGTCTGGACGATTCTGGTCATTCTCACACAGATTTTCCGCAGCCAGACATCTCTGCTGTTCTGGAGTATTCTCTCTGCACTGTTTGGATTGATATTCGGTGCCTTATGTGCCATTCCATATGGCATAACCGGTATGTTAAGCGGTGGTTTGTGGAACGGCATCCTTGCCGGTTTTTCCTGGTGGATTGCAGGTATCCCTTATGATTTACTGCACTGTGCCGGAAACTTTGCCATTATGCTTGTACTGTATAAACCCGTACAGGCAGCAGCAAAACGGATATTCTAAAACAAAACCCCTGATTCAAAAGCAGTTTTGATATGCTTTGAATCAGGGGTTCTTTTGTCTCTCTTATGTTAGATAATCAGCGCCGGGAAGAACAGCGGCAGATAAACAATCAGTATGAATACAAACAGTAAGCCAAGCAGATATGGAATTACCGCTTTTGCAATTAATTCAATCGGTTTCCCGGTAATACCAGATGCCACAAACAGGTTAATCGCTACCGGCGGTGTAATCATCCCGATAGCAATCCCCACCACAAACATAATCCCGAAATGCACCAGATTTACGCCAAGGCCAGTTACCAGCGGTAAAAATACCGGTGTCAGAATAATAATCGCAGACGAGGTTTCCATAAATACACCGGCAATAATAATTACCAGAGCAATCAGGAACATCAGAATATATTTATTGGTAGATACACCTAAAATCGCGCTGGCAATCGCATCCGGAATACCGTAGCTTGCCAGTACCCAGCCAAACGGACCGCTGCAGGCAATAATAATCATAATAACAGCAGAAGTTTTCGCACTGCCTTTCATAATTTCAAACAGTTTTGCCGGTGTCATATCACGATATACAAAGAACGAAACCAGCATTGCATAGACTACTGCAACCGCAGCCGCTTCCGATGCTGTGAAAATCCCGGAGAAGATACCGCCTAAAATAATGGCCGGCATAATCAGACCTGGCACCGCTTTTAAAAATGTCTTCAGTACACGCATCAGTACAATGCGGTCGCCTTTTGGATAATTGCGTTTATATGCCTGCACCAGCGCAATGGCAATCAGGATTGCACCCATCAGCATACCAGGTCCAAACCCGTTAGTAAACAGTGCATTAATGGTTACACCACGACCAGCCGCAACCGCATACAGAACCATTGGAACCGACGGCGGAATAACAACACCGATAGTCCCTGCCGCTGCAATTAATGCGGCCGACTGATCTTCATCATAGCCGCGCGCTTTTAACTGTGGAATCAATGTAGAACCCACTGCAGCTGTGGTAGCCGCACCGGAGCCGGAAATTGCTGCAAAGAACATCCCTACTACTACGGATACGATAGACAAGCCGCCTTTGATAACGCCTAAAAAGGATTCGGCAAATTCCACCAGATATCTGGAAATCGCACCGTGCGCCAGCAAATCACCGGCGAGAATAAAAAACGGTACTGCAATTAATGGAAAAGAGTTGGTGCTGGCAAACATACGCTGTGCCATCATACCCAGCCCTACATCACCGGCCAGCATAACCGACATGGCAGAAAGCATAATCGAAAAGGCAACCGGAACGCCAAGTAACAGCGCGATAATAAATACTGCAAACAGTAAGACTGTCATTATGCGTTTCCTCCTTTCGATTTAAACAATTCCTCAAAAACGGCATTCACCGCATGAATCAGCATTAAGCCAAAGCCAATCGGCACCGACATATACATATATTTCATTGGAATACGAAGCGAAGGTGCCAGCTGCATCTGTTTCATTGCAAAATTAAAACCAAAATAAACAACCGCACAAAACGCTACGATACAGAGAACATGAACCAGGATACGAATATAACGCTGTACTTTTGGAGGGAAGAACCCCTGTAAAAAGGTTATCGTAATATGTGACCCTTCTTTATAAGCACTGCTGGCACCCAGAAACGTTGCCCATACCAGCAGATACCGGCAGACTTCCTCGCTCCACTGCAGTGGCTTTACCCCATCCAGCATTGTGGATAATTCTCGGCAAACAATCTGGGCAATAGTAACACATACCATAGCTGCAATCATGGCAACCACAATTGCGATACACACCTTATCGATGCCGTCACTGAATTTTTTGAATCCTTTTGCGAAATTCATTTTCTCAACTCCCTATATAAATCTGATTATGTAAGAGAAAAGGCAAGGCCGACAGAATCTGCCCGCCTCGCCTTATTATGTTTCAAATATGAACTGCACCTGCAAATTACATTGCGTCGGTTACAGCCTGGATTTTTGCCAGAGTGTCAGCATACTGAGGATATGCATCATATACTGGCTGTACAGCTGCTTTGAAGCTGTCTAAATCTGGATTTTCCACAACCTGCATACCGTTATCTTTCATAGCCTGCAGCTGTTCTGCTTCGTTATCTGCACACCATGCACGTTCAAATTCAGCTGCTTCCTGAGCTGCATCTTTGAAGATTACCTGTACATCTTCAGGCAGAGCATTGAAATCTTCCAGGCTCATAGTAATGATAGCAGTTGCATAGGAGTGACGAGTCAGAGTTGCATGACTCTGGTTGGATTCCCACAGAGAGTAGGAGTAAATTACATTGATTGGGTTTTCCTGACCTTCAATGGTACCGTTCTGCAGAGCAGTCAGAGTTTCCTGCCATGCCATTGGTGTTGCGTTGGTGCCCAGCGCATCAAATGTTTTTGCATATACTTCGTTTTCCATTACACGCAGTTTTAAATCTGCCATGTCAGCTGCGGTTGTTACAGGACGAACACTGTTGGTTACATTACGGAAACCGCGTTCTGCGTAAGCCAGACCTTTCAGGTTTGCTGCTTCCAGAGAGCCCAGCAGTTCCTGACCAACTTCACCGTCTAATACAGCATATGCTTCTTCACTGCTGCCAAACAGGAATGGCAAGTCCAGAACACCCATGTCTGGTGCGTAGTTTACAAATGGACCACTTGTTACGATACCCATTTCCAGTTCACCTGCTGCCATAGAGGACAGTAAGTCACTTTCATCACCCAGCTCACCGTTTGGATGAATTTCGATGGTGTAAGCACCTTCTGTTTTTTCTTCAACGATTTCTTTAAATTTTTCTGCAGCAACCTGGAAGCTGTCCTGTTCGTTTACTGTGGTAGCCAGTTTGATTACAACTGGTTCATCCCCTGCAGCATTCTGCCCTTCATCAGAGCCGCCGCCACACGCTGTCATTGTAAATGCCATAGCACACATGGTTAATGCAGCAACTAATTTACGTGCTTTTTTCATTGGTAATCTCCCCCATAATACATTTTTGGGACCGTTCATTTTTTGTCCTTGCACAGAGTATAGCACCACAAAATGCGAAAGTCAATCATCTGTTTAATAAAAGATTTAAAAAACTAAAATAGTTATAGTACAGTTTGTATACAGTATTCGTTATCCGATACACAGCAATGCAAAAAGAAAGGCTGTTATACCCTTTTTCCGGTATAACAGCCTCTATCTGTTTCATTACTGTAATGCTTCCAGCGCTTCGCCGGCTTCTACGATGCCGCCTTCTGCTGCCTGCTGATACAGTTCTTTTGCTTTTACAATATCTTTTTCTGTACCTTCTCCGTTTTCATAGCACTGCGCCAGCAGGAACTGGGCATCTGCCATATATGGAGCCGCTTCTTCCATCAGCTGTACTGCTTTTGCCTTATCCTGTTCTACGCCTTCGCCTTCAAAATAAGAAATTGCCAGATTCATTTTACCAGCCGGATGCCCTGCTTCAGCTGCACCGCTAAACCACTTGATTGCTTCCGCATAATCCTGTTCCACACCAAGCCCCTGGCTGTAGCAAATCCCCAGGTTCACCTGCGCTTCCAGAGAACCGCGCATAGCTGCTTTCAAATACCATTCTGCGGCTTCTTCCAGATTCTGTTCTGTGCCCTGGCCAAAGGTGTAGCATTCGCCTAAAAACTGCTGCGCAATAATATGACCTTTCTGTGCAGCCACTTTGAAGTTTTCAAACGCTTTTTCAAAATCCTGTTCTACACCATCGCCATTGTAATAACGGCTGCCCAGCAGATAGCAGGCATTCAGATTGCCCTGCTCTGCCGATTTTTTGTACCACTCGATGGCTTTTTCCATGTCCTGTTCTACCCATTTGCCCTGCTCATAGCAAACTGCCAGATTAAACTGGGCACGAGCAAACCCGTCATTCGCTGCGCTTTCTAATTCTTTCAGTTTTTCAGCGCTGTCAATTAATTCTGCCTGCTGCATATCCGTTATCCTCCTTATTCTGCATCATTTTCTTCTACCTGTGTATCATTTGCCGGACTTTCCGGTACAACTGCAGTATCAATCAGAATTTCAATTTCAGCGGTTTTCTGTAAACTTGCAGCCAGATTGTTCAGACCATAACGATAAATACCTTCTAAAACGCTGCTGTATTTTTCTGCATCTTCCAGCAGGTTCACTTCTGCCTGTTTATCTTCCACCAGAATGATATGATAGCCAAACTGACTTTCCACCGGTGTACTGGAATATTCCCCAATTTCCAGAGCTACCGCAGCCGCCGTGAATTCATCTACCATTTTGGATGTAGTAACACCATTGGTTGCAAAGTAACCCAGGTCACCGCCATCCGCTGCGGAACCGTCTAAAGAATATTCCTGTGCCAGTGCAGCAAAATCTTCACCAGCATCCAGTCTTGCAATGATGCTAACTGCCTCATCCTCGGTTTCCACCAGAATATGACGAGCTTTCAGCACATCAACAGTTTCCGGATGGTTTACCAGGTCAGTACGCAGTTTATTCAAAGCCAGTTCCTCTTTCTGTGCTTCTTTGTAGTATTCCATCGTCATGCCAGCCTGTTCCACAGCAGCTTCTAAATCCGCCATACTGCCGCCGTACTGACTTGCCACCATATCATTGAGATAGGTGTTAACTTCTTCATCGGTCACTGCAATGCCGCGTTTTTCTGCTTCCTGCATCAGTAGCTCCTGTGTAATCATGCTGTCCAGCATGCTGTTTCTCGCTTCCAGTTTCACATCGTCAGCGCTTGTATCAATTCCGTAAAATTCATACAGCTGCAGGAACTGATTATAGTTCATATCCAGTTCTTCCTGAGAAATCGGTGCTCCGTTTACGGTTGCCACTGTGCCAGCCGGAACTTTATCGCCGCAGCCAAACAGGCCAGTCATCAGAAATGCACCTAATGCCAATACTGCTACTTTTTTCTTCATCGTATCTTCTCTCCTTCAATTCTGTGCTGCCGTTCCCGACATTTGCTTTTTATTATAACAGAACAGCCTTTATTGCACAATGGAAACCATATCTAACAGAATCGCTTTTAATAAATCTAAACATTTTTCCGCATCGGCGCTTCCCACCGTCATGCGCACCACAAGTTCTCCGCCGTCACTTCCGTATGTGAGTTGACGTTTATATTTTTTCATCAGCTCCATCAGTTTCGGCATATCCATACCGGTATCCGGTTCAAAGCGGGCATGAACAACGCCGCCTTTCTGTTTCAGGCTTCGGATGCCGATATCCATACAGTAGATTTTCAGCTCTGCCACACGCAGTAAATTCCATGTTTCTGCAGGTACATCGCCAAAACGATCTATCATTTCATCTTCCAGCAGATGCAGACGACTGATTGCTCGTGCCTGCTGAATACGCTGATAAAAGCCCAGTTTTACAGAACTGTCTCGAATATAATATTCAGGAATAAAGGCACTGACCTGTAAATCAATTTCCACTTCACGGCGCTTTCCGGTTTTTTCGCCTTTCAGTTCCCGGATAGCCTCATCCAGCATACTGCAATACAGATCAAACCCGACCGCAGCCACATGGCCATGCTGTTCTGCACCGAGTAGATTGCCCGCACCGCGAATTTCCAAATCACGCATGGCAATTTTAAAGCCGGAACCCAGTTCGGTATATTCGCGAATTGCCGCCAGACGTTTTTCCGCCAGCTGGCTCAGTGTTTTATCTTTTTTATAAGTCAGATACGCATACGCCACCCGATTGCTTCGTCCAACGCGGCCTCGCAGCTGGTAAAGCTGCGCCAGACCCATTTTATCCGCCTCATCCACAATCATTGTATTGGCATTGGCAATATCCAGCCCTGTTTCAATAATGGTTGTGCATACCAGAACATCCGCTTCGTGATTGATAAAATCCATCATAATCTGTTCCAGCTGATGTTCTTTCATCTGCCCGTGGCCCACCAGAATTCGCGCTTCCGGCACCATCAGGCTGATTTCTTCCGCAAGTCGTTCAATATCTTCAATGCGGTTATGCACTACATAGACCTGACCGCCCCGGCCCAGTTCACGGCGAATGGCGTCTTTCATCAGTTCCGGTGTCCGTTCAACGATATATGTCTGAATCGGATAACGGTCCTGCGGAGGTGTTTCAATCACACTCATATCACGGATACCTACCAGCGACATATGCAGCGTGCGGGGAATCGGCGTCGCCGACAAGGTTAATACATCCACCTGCGAACGCAGCCCTTTGATTTTTTCTTTATGGGTAACACCAAACCGCTGCTCCTCATCCACAATCAATAGCCCAAGGTCGTGAAAACTGATGCTTTTACTCAGCAGTTTATGGGTCCCTACCACAATATCCACCGACCCGGCTTTTAATCCATCGACGGTTTCCTTCTGCTGTTTTGGTGTACTGAACCGGCTCAGCATTTCCACACGCACACCGTATGCGTGAAACCGGCTTAAAAATGTATTGTAATGCTGCTGAGCCAGTACCGTTGTTGGCACCAGAACCGCTACCTGTTTGCCATCGTTCACAGCTTTGAATGCTGCACGGATTGCAACCTCGGTTTTCCCGTAGCCAACGTCACCGCAAATCAGACGGTCCATTACGGTTGACGACATCATGTCCCGTTTTACATCTTCGATGGCACGGAGCTGGTCTTCCGTTTCTACATAAGGGAAGGCATCTTCAAATTCCTTCTGCCACTGGTCATCCGGCGAAAAGGCATAGCCTTCCTGGCTTTTGCGCCGCGCATAAATCTGCAGCAAACCTTCCGCCAGTTTTTCCACCGATGCCTTTACTTTATTTTTTGTTCGCTGCCATTCACTGCCACCCAGTTTGTTTACCTTAGGGACAGCACCCTCATTGACGGTATATTTCTGCAGCAGATCAAACTGCTCCACCGGAATATAAAGCTTCCCGTCATCCGAATACTTGATAATCAGATAATCGCGCTCCACATCCTGCACTTTCAGACGCTCAATGCCCATATAGCGGCCAATCCCGTGATTCATATGCACCACATAATCGCCTACTTTTAAATCATCCAGCTGCGTGATTTTCTGACCATCTTCCTGAAAAAATTTCTTGTTTACTCGTTTTCGCTGCTGCTGGAATACTTCGGTTTCACTGATAAACACCAGACGACTCTGCGGGAATCGCGCACCATGGCTAATGTTGCCGTATGCCAGATAAATCTGCCCCGGATCCATTTGATACCGTTCCGCAATCCAGCTACACAGGATATCATTGTCGCTCAGCATCTGCTGCAGACGAAGCGCTTTCGCCTCCGATGTCAGCAGAATCAGAACGCTGTACTTCTGCTTCTGCCAGGTTTGCAGTTCTTCCACCAGAAGCTGAGGATTTCCAAAAAACGAAGAGATATTCTGGCAGTCTATTGCCATACGGCTGTCATGCTGCTGAAAAACCGATGCTTTCGGCAGAAGAGAAAAACATACGTGCCGTACCGGCTCAAACAGCTGAACGAGTTCTCCCAGATCAAAGAAATATCCGGCCTGACCAGGCAGGGCACCTCCTTTTAAAAGCAGTTCACCGAAAGACTGCCTCCGCTCCTTTTCCAGATATTCCTGCGCCTCCTGAATGCGGTTTGCCTCATCCAGCACCACAAACAGCTCCCTGCCCATATAATCCAGAAGGCTGGCCTTTTCCGGATAAAAGAATGTCTGATACTGCTCCAGGCCGGTAAAATACATATCCTGCTGCAGCTTCTCCAGAAGTTCGCCAACTTTACCCTGCAGTCGTTCTAAAGGCTCTCTGTCTTTTCGTTTGGTAAGCTGTTCTATCTGATGACTGAACTGTTCTCTGATTTCCCGCACACCGGCTTCTTTGCACTGAGGCATCAGGAAAAATTCGCGACCCGGAACCAGCCAGACCTGTTTCACTTTCTCAACCGAACACTGGCTGGATGTTTCAAAAAACCGGATAGAATCCACTTCATCATCGAAAAACTCCAGACGCAGCGGATTTTTATAATTGGCTGAATAGATATCAAAGATTCCGCCGCGCACAGAAAACTGCCCGGCTCGTTCTACCTGTTCGGCATATTCGTATCCAAACGCTACAAGATGGGCTTTTAACGCCTGCTGTTCCATCTGCTGTCCTACTTCCAGCGACAGAATCCCTTCCTGAAAATCACCAACCGGAAGCAGCTTTTTACTCAGCCCTTCCATAGTCGTAACTACCGCAAACCGTTTACTACGCTCCAATACCAGATGCGAAAGTACTTCCAGACGTTTCTGTTCCAGTTCCCCGCTCTGCGCAATCACTTCATAAGGAATCATCTCCAGCGCCGGGAAATACAGTGCTTCATAGCCCGGCAGCAGATTCACCAGGTCTTCCCACAATTCCTTTGCCCGTTTTTCCGTATCACAAACAACCAGCAGATTTCCCGCCTGCTGATTTGCCAGGGCTGCTGTAATCAATGTACGCTGCCCCTCATATACGCCGTACACTACCGCTTCATTATTAAAATCCAGATACTGCTTTACCTTTTCAATCTCCGGATCTTTCTGTAAAAAATCCAGAAGCCCCGGTTTTCCGGTTTCCATACAATCTCACCTCATCTATCGGCAGTTCTATACTTTTCAAAATGTTTCACGTGAAACATTTATATTTCATCATATCAAATCAAAATCTTTCGAGTATAAGGCGACGATAAATTTGCATATAGCAAGGCGGCTTTCAAATTTGTGAAGCGACGCGTACTAGAGGTACGCGAATAAGCGAATTTGAAAACAACACAGCTATATGTAAATTTATCTAGCCTTTGTATTATACCGGTTCATCGCCGGCGCAATCCCCTCACTCAACCACGCCTTTACTGCACCAACCGATGTTTCCACCGCCTCGTCAATAGCTTTTTTGTCTGCACCTGTAAACGGAGTCAGCACATAATCTTTGGTATCATATTTCGCTTTGCCGATACCAATTTTCAGACGGTCAAAATCATTGGAATTCAGATGCGCAATGATATTTTTAATCCCGTTGTGCCCACCTGCTCCGCCTCCCTGTTTAAAGCGCAGCTGCCCCGGAGGCAGATCCAGATCATCATGAATCACCAGCAGGTCATCAATCCGGTCATTGTAATAATTCAACAGTTCCATAACTGACTGACCACTCAGATTCATGTATGTCTGCGGTTTTACCAGCAGAATTTTTTCGCCGTCCCAGTGTACAATCTGTGTCAGTGCCTGACACTGCTTTTTCTCAACAGTTTCATTCAGTTCTTTCGCAATAGCGTCGATTACCATGAAACCCACATTATGTTTTGTGTTGGCATATTCTTTTCCAGGATTACCGAGACCGATAATCATTTTCATAAGATATCTCCTCCTCTAGTTTAACGGAATGCTATTCAAATATATTCCTGTATACAAAAATATGAAAGAAATCAAACAAACACAGCAAAGCCGAGGAATCGCCAGTAGATTCATCGACTTGTTTCGTTTTCTTATATGGTATCAGTTATTTACACAACCGATTCTCTTTTAATTGTTTCGCCGTCTTTATGCAATTTCCTTTTTGCTGCAGCGTTTTCGCATCTGGTCATCGATAGAAAAATCAAATAAAACCTAAAATCAAAAAAAGAGCTGCCGCAATATACGACAGCTCAAAAAGTTTAAATTAACGGAACAGATCGCTAACAGAACGATCGTTGTGAATGCGCAGAATTGCTTCCCCGATAATTGGAGCAACAGACAGAACTTTGATTTTGTCACATTTTTTATCGCCCAAAGGAATGGTGTTGGTTGTAACCAGTTCCTGAATTGGGGATTTTTCGATACGTTCAATCGCAGGACCAGACAGAACAGCATGTGTGCAACATGCATCAACGCATTTTGCACCTCTGTCCATCAGAGCCTGTGCACCGTTTGTGATAGTACCGGCTGTATCAATCATATCGTCAACCAGAATTACTTCTTTGCCTTCGATATCACCGATGATATTCATAACTTCAGATACGTTTGGTCTTGGTCTTCTCTTATCGATAATTGCCAGAGGAACACCAATCTGTTCAGCCAGGTTTCTTGCTCTTGCAACACCGCCCATGTCTGGAGAAACTACTACCAGATTTTCGGTGTCTTTGTGTTTATAGTAATCAGCCAGAATTGGCAGACCCATCAGGTTGTCCAGTGGAATATCAAAGAAGCCCTGAATCTGCTGTGCGTGTAAATCCATTGCTAATACACGACGAGCGCCGGCTTTGTCAATCAGGTTTGCTACCAGTTTTGCAGTGATTGGTTCACGACCGCGGGATTTACGATCCTGACGTGCATAACCATAGTATGGCAGTACTGCTGTAATGCGTTTTGCAGATGCGCGACGCATTGCATCAATCATGATTAACAGTTCCATCATATTATCGTTTACTGGTGTGCAGGTTGGCTGAATGATATATACATCATCACCGCGAACACTCTCATCAATCATAATGCTGATTTCGCCATCGCTAAAGTGTTTTACCTGTGCATCACCCACTTTGGTGCCGATGTATTCTGCAATTTCCTGTGCCAGTTCAGGATTCGCATTCCCAGTAAATAATTTTAAGTTACCGATTTTTTTTTCTGTAGTCATTTGGTTTTCTCCCCCTAACCAGTTCTAAACTGTGCTATATCTATAATACTCAATCTATCCGGCAAACTCAACCTTTATTTGTCGATATTTCTAGAAAAGATAAGAAATTTTTTCGTTTTTCTTATTTTTTTCTCCAGTTTTCTTTTACACGTAAATCTGCGCGTGTTACTGCCAGTGCACTGTCCGGAACATCCTTTGTAATGGTGGAACCCGCACCGATAAATGCGTTTTCCTCCACTGTAACCGGAGCTACCAGATTGGTATTGCTTCCAATAAATGCACCGTCTTTGATAACAGTCTGATATTTATGAACACCATCATAGTTGCAGGTAATGGTACCGCAACCAATGTTAACTTTACTTCCTACAATTGAATCGCCAACATAGGACAGGTGCGGAATTTTGCTGCCTTCACCCACCTGCGATTTTTTCACTTCAACGAAGTCGCCGATTTTTACATTGTCTGCCAGTGCAGTTCCCGGACGCAGGTATGCCATTGGCCCGATTTTACATCCGTTTCCTACTTTGCTTTCTGTAATAACCGTGCTCTGGATATCATTGCCGTTTCCAATCTGGCTGTCTACAAACCGGCAGTTCATCCCGATAACATTATCGCTGCCGATAACAGTTTTTCCTTCCAGAACAACATTTGGATAAATAATCGTATCGTTTCCGATTACAACATCCGCTCCAATATAAGTTGCCGACGGGTCAATCAGAGTCACTCCGGCCAGCATAATTTCTTCACATTTGCGCTGACGCAGAATCGCTTCTGCCTGAGACAGCTGAATCCGGTTGTTTACCCCCAGACTTTCATTAAAATCTGCCAGTACAAAACCGCCCACAGGCAGATTATGCAGATTTGCAATTTTAATTAAATCCGTCAGATAATATTCTTTCTGTGCATTGTTTGTATCCAGAGCAGATAAATACTGCAGCAGGAATTTCTGATCAAAACAATAGGTCCCGGTATTGATTTCTTTAATCAGCTTCTGCTGTTCATCTGCATCCTTCTGCTCCACGATAGCTGTAATCTGCTGTTCCTGACGCACAATACGACCATACCCTGTTGGATTTTCCGCATATGCTGTCAGCAAGGTTACCGCATTGCCTTCCGCCTGATGTTTTTCAATCAGTGCCTGAATCGTCTGTGCACGCAAAAGCGGAGTGTCACCGCAGATTACCAGCACGCAGTCGTTATCCGCCGGCAGAGCAGGTGCAGCCTGCATTACCGCGTGCCCGGTGCCCAGCTGTTCTGTCTGATATACAATATCGGCCTGACCTTCTACCACAGAAGCCACCTGGTCACCGCCGTGCCCCAGTACTGCAATTTTATCTTCTACACCGGCCTGGCTTAAGCAGTCGATAACCCACTGCACCATCGGTTTCCCCAATGCCTTATGCAATACTTTCGGTAATTTGGATTTCATTCTGGTTCCCTGACCGGCAGCCAGAATGACAGCTGTTGTTTTCATAGAAATGTCTCCTTTTCTTTGCGTTTTATCCGTTCTAAAGCAGTCTCTGCTACTTACATTTTTTTGATTTTAAACAGGTTTGTTTCACCTTTTAACTGCAATACAGGAAAGGTATTGTCAATAGTTTACCATATTTTCAGTTCAGAAACAATATCGCTCTCCCTCTTGCACAGAATTTCTTTTTTTCCTTATTTACAGCCAATAAACCGGCGCCTTTGCAATACGCATTCTTTTTTGAATCGTCCCAATCTTATTGCAACTTATAGTTACAATAGAGCGGTCCATGGAAGGAATAAGAGATACTAATGTGTTGTATAAAGTTGTCCCCGTGGGTATAATTAAAACAGGTAAAGGTTGGGGCAAAACGCCTCAATAGAAAATAAACTATTTTTAATTAGAAGAAAGGATGATTACCACCATGACACAGCCAATTCAATGCTGCTACTCTCCACACGAAGAGCACATCATGCGTGCTAACGAAGGGAGTAACGACTACAAAAAAGGCAGAGAAAGAATCTACAAAATCTTAGACCGTAACCAGAACCTGAAACCAGTGATTGATGCTGAACGTGCTAAATACTTCACAGAATCCATGGCTCAGACCGAAGGTGAACACCTGACACTGAGATGGGCAAAAGCTCTGATGCACATCGCTAAAAACATCACTGTATATGTTGAAGAAGACAGCTTACTGGCTGGTCGTATCGGTTGCCAGGGTCGCTATGGTATCCTGTACCCTGAACTGGACGGCGATATCTTCGAAGAAGCTATCAAATTACTGCCAACACGTGTAACTTCTCCATTCAACATGACACAGGAAACCGTTGATACCATCCTGAACGACATCGCTCCATACTGGGATGTTAACACAGGTAGAGGTAAAACATTCTTCAACGACCTGTACGATGCACTGCCAGCTGATACATTAGCTGTAACATACGAACCAGAATTCAAATCTACTTCCAGATTTATCGTAAACGAAACAGCTTCCTTCCGCTCCTCCAACCAGTGGGTTCCAGACTTTGAAAAAGTTCTGAAACGCGGTTTCAAAGGTCTGAAAGAAGAAGCTCTGGAAAAATTAGCTGCTCTGGATAACTACGATCCACTGGACAACGTAAACAAAAAACCATTCTACGAAGCAATCGTAATCGTTTGCGACGCTATCGTTCTGTGGGCTAACCGTTACGCTGACCTGTACGAAGTAGAAGCAGAAAAAGAAACCGATCCAGTTCGCAAACAGGAAATGGTTGACATCGCTGCTCGTTGCCGTTGGGTACCAGAAAACCCAGCTCGTGACTTCCGTGAAGCTATCCAGTCTCAGTGGTTCACCCAGATGTTCTCCCGTCTGGAACAGAAAACCGGTACAATCGTATCCAACGGTCGTATGGACCAGTACCTGTACCCATACTACAAAGCTGATAAAGAAGCTGGTAAACTGACAGACGAACAGGCTATGGAACTGCTGGAATGCATGTGGGTTGGTATGGCTCAGTTCATCGACCTGTACATGTCCGTAACTGGTGGTGCGTTCAACGAAGGTTACGCTCACTGGGAAGCTGTTACAATCGGTGGCCAGACACCAGATGGTCAGGATGCTACTAACGAACTGACCTACCTGTTCCTGAAATCCAAACAGGAATTCCCTCTGCACTACCCAGACTTAGCAGCTCGTGTACATGCTCGTTCTCCACAGCGTTACATCGAAGAATGTGCTAAAACAATTAAAGAAGGTTCCGGTTTCCCTAAACTGTTAAACGACGAAGAAATCGTTCTGCAGTTAGTTTCCAACGGCGCTAAAATCCATGAAGCATTTGACTATGCTGTATCCGGTTGTGCTGAAGCGAGAATGCCTAACCGTGACACCTTTACTTCCGGTGGTGTATACATCAACTTTGCATCCGCAATCGAAATGATGATGTACAACGGTCGTACATTCAAAACTGGCGATGAATTACTGGGTATCGAAACAGGCGATGTTGAAACATTCGAAACTTGGGATGATGTATGGAATGCATACGTAATCCAGGCTAAAAACCTGTTAAGACACGCTTTCATCCAGCAGAAAAACATCAACAGACTGCGTGAAAAACACTTCGCTGCTCCAATGCTGTCCGCTATGCATGACCTGTGCATGGAAAACGCATTAGACCTGCACACTGAATTCATCCCAGGTGGCGTTGATATCGGTTACTTCGAATCCATGGGCTTCGGTACCGTAGTTGACTCCCTGGCTGCTATCAAAAAATTAGTATTTGATGAAAAAGTAACTACTCTGGTAGAAATCAGAGAAGCTATGAAAGCTAACTTCGAAGGTTACGAAGTATTAAAACAGCGTTTACTGAACGCTCCAAAATACGGTAACAACGATCCATACGCTGACGAAATCGGTAAAGCTTGCGACTTAGTATGCTCCGAATTCACAGACAAATACTCCAAATCTCTGGGTATTGAATACTGCCTGCGTTATGTACCATTTACATCTCACGTACCATTCGGTAAAGTTGTAGGTGCTACACCTAACGGTCGTGTTGCTTACTTCCCACTGTCTGACGGTTCCTCCGCTTCCCATGGTTGCGATACCAACGGTCCAACAGCAGTTATGTTAAGTAACTACTTCACCAAAAACCCAGGCTTCCATGACAGAGCAGCTCGTCTGCTGAACATCAAATTCGACCCAAGTACTGTTGCTGGCGAAGACGGTACCAAAAAACTGGCTTCCTTCATCAGAACATGGTGCGACCTGAAACTGTGGCATGTACAGTTCAACGTAATCAACAAAGAAACTCTGATCGCTGCGAAAGAAAATCCAGATCGTTACAGAGGCTTAATCGTTCGTATCGCTGGTTACTCCGCATACTTCTGCGACCTGTCCCCAGCTCTGCAGGACGACCTGATTGCTCGTACACAGCAGACAACAATCTAATTGCTGCATAAATAAAACTTTATAAGCAATCAAAAATGGGCGGGTTTTATACCCGCCCATTTTAATAATATCGTTGTTGTAATATCAGTGTTGTATTTCGTCTGATTATTCGTTACAATAGTTACATCAACAGTTCTAAGGAGGTGCAGCCATGGAAGGTTGCGTATTTAACGTACAGAAATACTCTGTACACGACGGCCCAGGGATTCGTACCATCGTCTTCTTAAAAGGCTGTCCATTGCACTGTAAATGGTGCTGTAACCCGGAATCTCAGCTGGTTCAGCCACAGATTGCATACAACCCTGAAAAATGTATTGGTACTGTATGTAAATTATGTGCAGAAGCTTGTCCGGAAAATATTATTACCATGTCTGAAGAGACTGGTAAAGCTGAAATCGATTTCAAAAAATGTATTCACTGTCTGGCATGTGCAAAAGCATGTCCTGCAAAATCCATCAGCTTATACGGTGAATATCAGAAACCGGAATATTTCATCAATAAAGTTGAAGAAGATGCTATCTTCTATTCCCGTTCTGAAGGCGGTTTAACTTTGAGTGGCGGCGAACCTACCATGCAGACCGAATTCGCAGTCGAATTATTACGCGATGCGAAAAGCCGCGGCATTACCACTGCAATCGAAACATGCGGTGCTATTCCATGGGAACAGTGCCATGAAGTATACGATTACTTAGATTATATCCACTTCGATATCAAACATCTGAACTCTGAAAAACACAAAGAATGGACTGGTCAGGGCAACGAAACCATTCTGGACACCTTCCGCAAAATGCGTGAAGCTCATCCAGATGTTCACTGCGTTGCAAGAACTCCAATCATTCCAGGGTTCAACGATACCGAAGAAGATATTATCGCAATTCGTGATTTCGTAAAACAGTTCCCTAATACCGAATATGAAGTACTGAAATATCATCGTTACGGTACAACCAAATATGATTTCATCGGCCGCGAATATCCAATGGGTACCGAAGAGCTGGACGGCGAATGGTTTAAACACCTGAAAGAAATCAGCTTACAGTAGTTTAGGTTCCGACAGCAATTAAGGACTATCTCAAATTAGTGAGATAGTCCTTTTAATTTTAGATTAATATCTAAAGATCTGCTTACTCTGTAGAAATGCTATGTAATTCTTACTAAAATCCGAAATTAAAGTTTCCCTTACTCTTACTATTATTATCTAGTGGTATGAAAAAATTTTTTTCATATAAAAGAAAAAGCAGATGATACTTTATCATCTGCTGTGGCAGGGGCACTAGGACTCGAACCCAGAACACGCGGTTTTGGAGACCGCTGCTCTACCATTGGAGCTATACCCCTACGAAAAATGGCTCCCCAAACTGGACTCGAACCAGTGACATCATGATTAACAGTCATGCGCTCTACCGACTGAGCTATTGAGGAGCATATCCTGGCAATGACCTACTCTCCCACGAAAAGAATACGCAGTACCATCGGCGCTGG
>JAFQEO010000025.1 GCA_017399005.1 Peptococcaceae bacterium
CCTGATATAATGAACACAAGCCCGCCAGCTTGAATCAAAAATCAGGAGGTATTTTTATGTCAAAAGATGATAAAAGTTTAGCACACACCAAATGGAATTGCAAATATCATATTGTATTTGCGCCAAAGTTCAGACGAATGGCAATCTACGGAAAGCTAAAAGCCGAAATTGGAAGGATACTTCGAGAATTGTGCGATCGCAAAGGTGTGGAAATTATAGAAGCCACAGCATGTCCGGATCACATTCATATGCTGGTCAGCATACCTCCAAAAATGTCGGTTTCCGAATTTGTTGGATATCTAAAGGGAAAGAGCAGTTTGATAATATTTGAGCGACATGCTAGTCTAAAGTATCAGTATGGAAACCGTCATTTTTGGTGCAAGGGCTATTATGTGAGTACGGTGGGAGCAAATAAAGAAGCAATTCAGAAATATATCCGAAATCAGTTGGAAGAAGATATGCTAGCGGATAAGATAGCAATGAAAGAACACAAGGATCCATTCAGCGAGAAGAAATGATAGAAGCCCTTTAAGGGCTAGCCAGTAAAAAGTGTGAGGGCGGGCTTTACCATGAGCCTTGAGGCTCGGCTAGTAATAGGCCCTTATAGGGCAGCGACGAAACCCCACCTTCAAGGTGGGGTCGTTCATTCTCGCCCTCTCCGTCAGGCCTTCGGCCTGCCACCTCCCCCAAAGGGGGAGGTTTTTCTGCATATATGGCTAGTGCCAGGCTCTCCCTCTGGAGAGCTGCTGAGCGTAGCGAAGCTGAGAGGGCTATTTCAAATTTATGTAAATTCTTGTTTCTGCATATTGCAATTAGCAAGCGAGTATGCTATAATATGTTTCAGCAAGGAATTGTGGTGAGATACAAATCCATAGGAAACAGGAGAACCCCCGGCAGCTGCAACTGCCGGGGGTTCTTTTTTCCTGATTTTTTAAGCCTTGACTGGCTGTTACCGTTTCCCGTCCAGCCATTGGCAGATAATGTGTGTTGCCACACCTGCCAGGACAGCCAGAAGTATGGTGGTGAGATTATCCATAGAAAACACCTCCTATCTGTCACCTGTCTAGGAATGGTAACGATATACAATATATCATACTACACTTCCAGTTTCAACACCTGCTCGAACAAATATTCGTGCAAAAACTGTCGAAAAATGAAAACTGAAAGTGGAACAAAAATAATTCTCAAAAAACAATGTCTGTAGCAATTTTCTGATTGCAATTGGCGTGAAAATTAGGCATAATAGATATAATGCGATAATTATAATGAGGAGTGAATCTGCTATGATGGAATCTATTGAATTTCTGATTTCCTTAGTATTATGTCTGGTATACATTGGTGTACCTCTGACTCTGGTTGGCTTTGTGCTGAACAAACTGGGCAAAGGTCAGAACAGAGAATTAAACTAAACGCATAAGGCGGTGTTTGCCATGACAACTGGCAAGGGAAGACCAGACTGGGACCAGTATTTTATGGAAATCACCTGTGTGGTGGCCAAACGGTCTACATGCCTGCGCCGTCAGGTTGGGGCTATTCTGGTTAAAGATAAACATATTCTGACCACTGGATATAACGGGGCACCGAAAGGGCTGGCGCATTGTGCCGAAACAGGCTGTCTGCGGCAGGAACTAGGGATTCCGTCCGGGGAACGGCATGAGCTCTGCCGTGCACTGCATGCGGAGCAGAATGCGATTATTCAGGCGGCCAATTTAGGCATTCCAATTGAGGGCAGTACATTATACTGTACAACGGCTCCTTGTTCGCTGTGCGCAAAAATGCTGATTAATGCCGGCGTGAAGCGCGTAGTGTTTGCAGGGAATTACCCGGATGAACGTGCTATGGATTTTTTCCATGAGGCTGGTGTGACGGTGGAACAGATGGCGCTGCCGCAGTAAGAAAAGTTAGGAAGGCTATGCGATGAAAAAAGTAATGTGCGTATTTGGCACTCGCCCGGAAGCGATTAAAATGGCTCCGGTTGTGAAAGCCATTGAACAGAATGAAAATTTACAGAGCATTGTAACTGTAACCGCTCAGCATCGTGAAATGCTGGATCAGGTTCTGCAGCTGTTTCAGATTGTGCCGGATTACGACCTGAATCTGATGAAGCAGGGGCAGACATTAACCGATATCACAGCGGGTGTTCTGCGCGGTTTAGAAGATATTTTAAAGAAAGAACAGCCGGATCTGGTGCTGGTGCATGGTGATACCACAACCACATTTGCGGCTGCTCTGGCTGCGTTTTATCAGCAGATTCTGGTTGGTCATGTAGAGGCCGGGCTGCGTTCCGGTAATATGCTGTCTCCGTATCCGGAAGAGGCAAACCGTAAACTGACTGGTGTGATGACAGGGCTGCATTTTTCGCCAACGCCGGAATCCCGTCAGAATCTGCTGCGGGAAAATGCTGATGATGGCAGAATTTTTGTAACCGGCAATACGGTAATTGATGCGCTTCTGGCCACTGTAAAAGATGAATACCAGTTTGCAGATGCGGATTTACAGGCTCTGCTGGACAGCCCGGATAAAAAGGTGCTGATTACCGCACACCGCAGAGAAAACCAGGGCGAACCGATGAAACACATCTTCCAGGCAGTGCGCCGTCTGCACGAAACTCTGCCGGAAGTACAGTTTATTTTCCCGATTCACAAAAATCCAAAGGTGCGTGAACTGGCAGCGCAGATTCTGGGTGATCTGGCTCGTGTGCATATTATTGAACCGCTGGATTACGAACCATTTGCCAATGCAATGGCTCGTGTGGACCTGATTATGACCGACTCGGGCGGGCTGCAGGAAGAAGCGCCTGCACTGGGGAAACCGGTGCTGGTTCTGCGTGATACCACCGAACGTCCGGAGGCAGTAACTGCCGGGACGGTAGAACTGGTAGGCACAGATGAAGAGTTAATCTATAACACTGCGCTGACACTGTTAACCGATGAAGCGGCATACAGCAAAATGGCCAATGCGGTAAATCCGTATGGTGATGGCCGAGCATGCGGCCGTATTACAGCTGCTATTGAATATTATTTCGGTATGCGGCAGGAACGTCCGGAAAACTGGATGTAATATCACGATAGACATAATAAAAATTTATTAAGTTATAGGTATAATGAATAGAATTTTTGTTGTATTGCGTGAGAAATTTTAGTAAAATAGTACTATGAGATGTATGAATTGAGGTGGCATTGTGCCAATCAGACCTGGTAGATATTCGGGCCGCGATTATTTTGGACTGGCTTTAAGCTTTACAATTACGATGCTTGTCAGTATTATGATAACCGCAGGAATCGGTAATTGGCTGGACGAAAAGCTGGGAACGCCGGGTATTTTCTGGCTGCTTGGTATGCTGGGCGGCATCTATTCCGGGTTTCATCTGTTTATTGAACAGATAGAGCAGATGGAAAATCCTATTGACCCTGATGAACGGGCACCGGAGGACTGGTAAAATAGCTGCTAAATAAGCGTACAGAATACAAGCTATAAAAAATTAGAAGTGGCAGGAAAGGGAGAAATATGCTAGAATCTGTATTGTTTTCAGGCGTTATCGGATTCGTATGGGGGCTGGCGATTAGTGCGCTGAGCAATTTCCTTACCTGGAGAACACTGAACCGGCCAAAAGGGGTCATGAGTACGCTGATTTTTGTAATTCGATGGCTGCTCCTGATTCTGGCTATGGCTGTTGTATATAAAAACACGGCGATGTTAATTGGTACAGCTTTAGGTTTGCTGACGATAAAAAATATAATTTTTGTGAAAAACCTACATATTTTAATACGAGCACGAAAGGGGTGAAATGAATGTTTCTGACAAACATTGCGTATGCTGCCGATCATGGACATTCTGCTCCACTGTTTCACATTGGGCCACTGGAGGTAACAAGTGAAATTACCACTATGTGGGCAGTTATGGCACTGATTCTGATTGTTAGTTTCCTGGGCACCAGAAATATGAAACGCATTCCGTCCGGTATCCAGAATGTACTGGAAATGGGCATTGAAATGTACGAAAATTTCTGGACTGATATTCTGGGCAAAAAACGTACAAGAGAACTGATGCCGTTTCTGGCAACATTCTTTATCTTAATCCTGTGTTCCAACTACTCCGGCTTACTGCCGCTGGCTGGTACACTGCCAGGTTTAAAACCACCTACCAGTAACGTAAGTACAACTGCAGGTCTGGCTATCGTGGTATTCTTCCTGGTTCTTTACTACAACCTGAAGGTGCAGGGCCCGATTGGTTACATTAAACATCTGATTGGTCCTATGCCGGCAATTTCTTTCTTAATGCTGCCGCTGAACATTGTAGAACAGTTTACACGTCCGCTGTCTCTGGCGTTACGTCTTTACGGTAGTGTTTACGGGGAAGAAATGGTAGTTGCAAGTTTAGCTGCACTGTGTCCGCTGGTACTGCCGCTGACTATGCAGGTAATGGGTATTTTGTTTGGTGCTATCCAGGCTTTCGTATTTACACTGTTAGCTTCTATCTATCTGGAAGAAGCAACTGCTGTACATCACTAAGCCTTGATATAATAGTTTAATCTTATTTCAGAGGTTTAACTCTGAAGATTCCCAATAAAGTATTGGAAGGAGGTCGAATTCAATGGTAGAATTATTAGGTTTAGCAGCTGCATTAGCAGTAGCAATCGCAACAATCGGCCCTGGTCTGGGTCAGGGTATTGCTGCTTCTAAAGCTATGGAAGCTATCGCTCGTCAGCCAGAAGCTTCTGGTGATATCCGTACATCCTTAATCCTGGCGTTAGCATTTATGGAAGCATTAACAATTTACGGCTTACTGATTGCCTTCATGATTTTAGGTAAATTCTAATTAGGGTTTGCTCTGATTACATCCTATTATCAAGGAATCAAGAAACAAGGTAATGTAAGGGTCTAAGTAGGCGATTGGGACTTGGTCCAATCGCCTATTGTTAGTATTACCGGAAAAACTGGTTTATTCAACCATGCGTATACATCTTTGTATCGACCCCGCATGAGAGGAGGTTATGTACTTGGATATCAATCCATCTACAGTAATTTTTGCGATTATCAACTTCTGTATTCTGGTTGTTGGTTTAAAAGTATTTTTATACAAACCAGTATGTAATATGCTGGACAGCCGTAAAGAAGAAGTTGCAAATAACTTAAATTCTGCTGAAGAAGCAAAACTGGAAGCGCAGAAACTGAAAGATGAATATGCTGCCCAGCTGCAGAACGCTAGAAGCGAAGCGCAGGATATCATTAATCAGGCTGCGAAAATCGGTGAACAGACCAAAGCAGATATCGTGAACGAAGCGAGAGAAGAAGCGGCAAGACTGACTGCAAAAGCGCAGGCTGACATTGCTCGTGAAAAAACCGAAGCGTTAAACGAAATCAGAAACGAAATTGCCGACCTGGCAGTGCTGGCTGCAGCAAAAGTTGTTGGTAAAACAATCGATGTTGCAGATCATCAGAATATGGTCAATGACTTTGTTAAAGAGGTAGGGGAAGCGAAATGATGAACACAGCAGTAGCGAAACGTTACGGGCAGGCTCTCTTACAGATTGGTCAGGAAAAAAACTGTATCGACCAGTATCAGGAACAACTGAAAGTGGTAGTAGATACAATTGATAATAATGCTGAATTAAAAGAAATTTTAATTAGCCAAACTGTCAGCAGTGACAAAAAGAAAGATATTGTAAAACAGTTATTCGGTTCTCAGGCGGACAAAAATATCATGAATCTGCTGTATGTAGTGATTGATAAAAGCCGTGAAGAGTATCTGGCTGCTATTTATGATACTTTCTGTGCGCTTGCTGATGAAGTCCGCAACATTGCTTTTGCTGATGTCGTTTCTGCGTATCCGTTGACTGAAGAACAGGAAACTGCTCTCAGTGCCCAGCTGTCTAACATGTCTGGGAAAACTGTTAAGCTGAATGTCAGCGTTGATGAAAGCCTGTTGGCCGGATTAAAAGTAACATTTGGTGACAAGGTGTATGACGGCACAGTAGGTGCCCGCCTTGCAGGCATGAAAAATAAATTACACGAAGTACAGTTTTAATGAAAGATTGGGGTGAGGGACTAAAATGAATATCAGACCAGAGGAAATTAGTTCCATTCTGAAAAATCAAATTGAGAACTATGATAACGGCGTTGAAGCCAGCGATATCGGTACTGTAATTGAAGTAGGTGACGGTATTGCTCAGGTTTACGGCCTGAAAAATGCGATGGTTAACGAACTTCTGGAGTTCCCGGGCGGCGTACAGGGTATGGCGCAGAACCTGGAAGAAGACCATGTTGGTTGCGTTATCTTAGGCCCATACAAACATATTAAAGAAGGCGACCCTGTTAAGAAAACAGGTCGTATCGTTGAGGTTCCAGTAGGTGAAGCTCTGCTGGGCCGTGTAGTAAGTGCAACAGGTCAGCCAATCGATGGCAAAGGCCCTATCGTAACTGATAAATACAGACCGGTAGAATCTATCGCACCTGGTGTAATTACCCGTAAAGGCGTACATCAGCCATTACAGACAGGGATTAAATGTATTGACGCCCTGGTACCAATCGGTAAAGGTCAGCGTGAATTAATCATCGGTGACCGTCAGACCGGTAAAACTGCGGTAGCTCTGGACACAATCATCAACCAGAAAGGCAAAGATGTAATCTGCATCTACGTTGCTGTAGGTCAGAAAGCTTCTACCGTAGCAAACGTTGTAAGCAAACTGGAAGAATACGGCGCAATGGAATACTCTATCGTAGTTGCTGCGACCGCTTCCGAACCAGCTCCAATGTTATACATCGCTCCATATGCAGGTGCTGCTATGGGTGAAGAATTCATGTTCAACGGCAAAGACGTTCTGATTGTATACGATGACCTGTCCAAACAGGCTGTTGCATATCGCGAACTGTCCCTGCTGCTGAAACGCCCACCAGGACGTGAAGCTTATCCAGGTGACGTATTCTACTTACATTCCCGTCTGCTGGAACGTGCAGCGAAACTGGAAGACAAACTGGGTGGCGGCTCCATGACAGCTCTGCCAATTATCGAAACCCAGGCTGGCGACATTTCTGCATACATTCCAACAAACGTAATTTCCATCACAGACGGTCAGATCTTCCTGGAAGCTGACTTATTCAACGCTGGTGTACGTCCTGCTATCAACGCAGGGGTATCCGTATCCCGTGTAGGTGGTTCTGCACAGGTTAAAGCGATGAAAAAAATCTCCGGTAACCTGCGTCTGGACTTAGCGCAGTACACCGAATTAAAAGCGTTTACACAGTTCGGTTCCGACCTGGATGCTGCTACAAAAGCAACTCTGGACCGTGGTGCACGCGTAATGGAAATGTTAAAACAGGGTCAGTATGTTCCAATGCCTGTAGAAGATCAGGTTGTTATCATTTATGCTGTATCCAAAGGTTACACAGATGATATCGCTGTTGAAAAAATCGGTGCATTCGAAGCTGGTCTGTTAAACTTTATGAAATCCTCCAGCTACAAAGCTAGCGTATTAGACGTTATCGCATCTACCGGTAAACTGGAAGGTGCTGCTGACGAGGCGCTGGTAAAAGCAATCACTGAATTCAAAGCAACCTTCCAGGCGTAAGCCCGTGGGCAGTTTTGATTCTTCGAGAGGGTGGTGAATAAGGTTTGGCTAGTGGTAAGGAAATAAAACGACGGATTCGCAGTGTCCAGAGTACCGGTAAAATCACAAAAGCGATGAAACTGGTATCTGCATCCAAGCTGCGTCGTGCGCAGGGCTCTGTAGTATCCGCTCGTCCATACAAAGATAAATTAAAAGAAGTACTTTCCCGGCTGGTAGCGAGTGCAGGTGCGTCTGTATCTGATCCGCTGCTGGAAGTCAGAGAAGTAAAAAGAGTTGGTTATGTTGTTTTTGCCTCCAATAAAGGCTTAGCCGGTGGTTACAATGCAAACATCATGAAAGAGGCGCTCGCTCAGGTAAAAGCTACCGAAGCAGCTGGCTATGAGGTAGGCATCGTAGCAGTTGGTAAAAAACCAAGAGATTTCTTCCAGAAACGTGGTTACACAATCGATGAAGAATTCCTGGCTGTGAATGATATTCCATCTGCAGCAGATGCGGATGCCATCACAAAAATGATTAAAACCGCTTATGTAACAGGAAAATACGATGAAGTACACATTGTATATGCAGAATTCCGCAGTGCAATGTCGCAGATTCCAAAAACTGTGAAAGTACTCCCGATTGAAACACCGGAAAGTGAAGCCGCTGATGGTCTGGATTACATCTTTGAACCATCTCCGGATATCGTATTAAGTCAAATTCTGCCTTTATATTTAGCAAACCAGGTATTCAGTGCATTAACAGAAGCAAAAGCAGGGGAACATGGCGCTCGTATGACTGCTATGTCTGCAGCTAGTGATAATGCGGCAGCACTGGTAGCACGTTTAGATCTGGAATACAACCGTGCACGTCAGGCTGCTATTACAAATGAAATTACTGAAATCTGTGCTGGTGCAAATGCACTGAACGGCTAATATTCAGGTAACTATGTGAAGAAGGAGGTTTACCAATCTTGAATAAAGGTAAAATTATTAGAGTTGTTGGTCCAGTCGTTGACGTTGAGTTTACCGCTGATAATCTGCCTGCAATTTACAACGCTGTTGTAATCCGCACAGAAGACCAGGACGATAAAAATTTTGAAGTTAATCTGACATTGGAAGTTGAACAGCATCTGGGTAACAATACTGTAAGATGCGTTGCAATGTCTGCTACAGATGGTCTGGTTCGTGGTATGGTTGCTGTTGATACAGGTTCCCCAATCACTGTACCAGTAGGGGATGCTACCCTGGGCCGTCTGTTAAATGTAGTTGGTGAAGCCATTGATGAACAGGGTCAGGTTGAAGGTGAAAGATGGGGTATCCACAGAGAAGCTCCTACTTTTGCTGAACAGAATGCTGCAAAAGAAATTCTGGAAACCGGGATTAAAGTTATTGACCTGATTTGCCCATACGTAAAAGGTGGTAAAATCGGTCTGTTCGGTGGTGCTGGTGTAGGTAAAACCGTATTAATTCAGGAACTGATTCGTAACATCGCGTACGAACACGGTGGTTATTCCATTTTCGCAGGCGTTGGTGAACGTACTCGTGAAGGGAAAGACTTACTGGTTGAAATGACAGAATCCGGCGTTATTAACAAAACCGCCATGGTATTCGGTCAGATGAACGAACCACCTGGAGCTCGTATGCGTATCGCTCTGACAGGTCTGACAATCGCTGAATATTTCCGTGATGTTCAGGGTCAGGACGTACTGCTGTTCATTGACAACATCTTCCGTTTCACCCAGGCTGGTTCTGAAGTATCCGCTCTGCTGGGTCGTATGCCATCCGCAGTAGGTTACCAGCCAACTCTGGCTACTGAAATGGGTCAGATGCAGGAACGTATTACATCTACAAACAAAGGGTCCATCACATCTGTACAGGCTGTATATGTGCCTGCCGATGACTTAACTGACCCTGCTCCTGCAACAACATTCGCGCACTTAGACGCAAAAACTGTATTAAACCGTGCAATTTCCGCAAAAGGTATCTACCCTGCAGTAGACCCTCTGGATTCTACATCTCGTATTCTGGACCCACTGGTAGTAGGCGAAGAACACTACAATGTAGCCCGTGGCGTACAGCAGGTTCTGCAGGAATACAAAGAACTGCAGGATATCATCTCCATCTTAGGTATGGATGAATTAACAGACGAACAGAAACTGACAGTAGCACGTGCTCGTAAAGTAGAACGTTTCCTGTCTCAGTCCTTCTTCGTTGCTGAACAGTTCACAGGGAACCCAGGTCAGTACATTCCTCTGAAAGACACAATCCGTGGCTTTAAAGAAATCCTGGATGGTAAACATGATGATCTGCCTGAAGGTGCATTCCTGATGGTAGGTACCATTGAAGATGCCGTAGAAAAAGCTAAGAAAATGATGGCGTAAGGGGGATTGGCAAATGGCTGATAATACCCTGAAACTGGAAGTTATTACACCAGAACAGGTTGCTTTACGTGATGAAAGTACATCTGTAGTTGTTCCAGGTGTGGATGGTGAACTTGGTATCTGGCCAAATCACGCACCACTGCTGGCAGGCTTAAAACCTGGCGTAATCACTTATAAAACAGCCTCTGGCACACAGAAACTGGTTGTATCCGGTGGTTTCATTGAAATCTCCAACAATGTAATCAGTGTTATTGCGCCAGCTGCTGAAAAAGCTTCCGATATTGACTTTGCCAGAGCAGAAGCTGCGAAAAAACGCGCAGAAGAACGTCTGGCACAGAAAAATGCGGATATCGACATTGCGAGAGCACAGGCTGCTCTGGCAAGAGCAAAAGCTCGTCTGAGCGTTCGCTAAGTAATACAAAACAATCAGAACCGTTTCCTTCGGGAAACGGTTCTTTTTTGTTTAAAGCGCTCAAAAACAGTCCATACTGAATATGACGAAAGAATATGACAATTCATTTTCTGATTCGGAATTTCTTATGGAGTGTGAAATCTAATGAAACGGGCGATGACCATTCTGACAGCGTTTGGATTCATGATTCAAATGGCGATGTCACAGACAACATATGCAGTAAGTGATATATCTGGTCTGGAGCGTTTAAACTGGCTTTGCAGCGATTATCAGCTGCCGGTAAAAGGATTTGTTGTGGAGAGCTGGTTTTCGGTTGCAGACAGAAATTTTACCGATGAAAAGTTGGAAAAACTACTGGGGGTGTCGTTTGATTCTGCGCAATCTGTGTTACCTGACGGCAGCAGCTGTGCAGCAAAACGGAGCTGCGAAAACGGAAAATGTTATGTCGAACTGCAGCTGATTACATGTAATGTGGAAACGGCACTGGAATATGAAAAACGGTGGCAGAGTTTTGCAAAACGATATCATCTCTGCCAGCCGGTTGGAGCCACGATACTGGTGGAATTTCCAGGGATGATGAGCGAGAATGCTATGCATGAACTGGCTGATGAACTGCTGTATAGTCTAGGGGTTAGGGCAGCGGAGTTCTGCGAGCTGGAACATGGTTGTCATGCAGTAGCAGATACAGCACAGATGGGGGAAGGACTGCAGATTGGCGGCCAATCCGTTAATGTGAATCTGGCATTTCGGCAGCAGGATCATAAGACGATGCTTTATCTGGGGACACCGGTAATCTATCAGCAATATTAAGCCTTTTGTTACTAATTTTTTATTTGACCCACAGAAGAAAATACGGTATCATAAGAAAAGATGTGTTATTGTGCAAGTCGTGTCAATTATTACGAACATTACAGAATTATTTGCATATACTAGACGCATAAGGTACAAGAACATATAAGCGGCAAACAGACTGTGCTCTTATACTTTGTGCGAAACATACAGAACTACTCCTAGAAGGAGGGACAGGAACTTGGATAAGCTGATTGTAACCGGAGGCAATACCATTCGCGGGGAAGTCACCATCAGTGGTGCTAAAAATGCCGTTCTGCCGATTATCATAGGGGCCTTACTGGCTGATGATGTTACAGTGCTGCATGATGTGCCGAAGTTATCCGATGTAGCAACCATTAAAGAAATCCTGGAAACACTGGGTGCAAACATTACATTTGAAAATCATACCATGACCATTGACTGCCGGAGTGTAGACCGCTACACTGCACCGTATGACTATATTCAGAAAATGCGTGCCAGTGTTCTGATTATGGGGCCGCTGCTGGCTCGTTTTGGAAAAGCAAAAATCTCTATGCCGGGCGGCTGTGCGATAGGCACCAGACCGATTGACCTGCATCTGAAAGGGCTGGAGGCATTAGGTGCCACCATTCAGATTAATCATGGCGATATGGATGCTGTGGTGTCGCAGGGGCGACTGCAGGGGAATCGTGTTTATCTGGATTTCCCGAGCGTAGGTGCAACGGAACATATCATGATGGCTGCCGCAACTGCAGAAGGTACTACCATCATTGAAAATGCGGCGGAAGAACCGGAAATTGTAGATCTGGCTAACTTCCTGAACAGCATGGGGGCAAATGTGCGCGGTGCCGGTACCAATGTTATCAAAATTGATGGTGTGGAAAAATTGCATGGCACCACCTATACTATCATTCCTGACCGTATCGAGGCCGGCAGTTATATGATTGCTGCCGCTATTACCGGCGGTGATTTGCTGGTGAAAAATGTGATTACCGATCATCTGAAACCGCTGACAGCTAAACTGGAAGAATGTGGAGTGGAAATCATAGAAGAAGGCAGCAGCCTGCGTGTAAAAGGCCATCTGCCAATCAAGGCAACCGACATCAAAACAATGCCGCATCCAGGTTTTCCAACCGATATGCAGGCTCAGTTTATGGCATTGATGACGGTGGCAGACGGAACCAGCGTAGTGACGGAAACCGTATTTGAAAATCGCTTTATGCACGCCGATGAACTGCGCCGTATGGGGGCTAATATTAAAACCGATGGACGCAATGCAATCGTAGAAGGGGTAAGCCGTCTGGCTGGCTGCAAAGTAAAAGCCACTGACTTGCGTGCTGGTGCAGCATTAATCATTGCCGCACTGGTAGCAGAAGGGCAGACCGAAATCACCGGGCTGAACTATATCGACCGTGGTTACGAAGATTTAATTGAGAAGTTCCAGACCATTGGGGCGGATATTGTGCGTATCAATGGCGTAGAAGAATAATAAGAGGACTCGTTAATTTTGAGAGGATTCCTGAAAAGGAGTCCTCTTTTTTGTTGTCAGTAAAAGTATGCAGGTGAAAATAAACAAACCAGAGTCGCTATTGTTACGACTCTGGTTTGGACGATTCTTAATTTTCTGTGAGTTCGGCTGTCTGTTTTTGGTTTAAGCAGTTTACCGCGATGCCGACCCCGAATAGTGCCCAAAAAATAGGGGCAACAGATACAATGGAATCGTTAAAGAAGCCGGTTCCCAGATAACCGATAATAGCCAGTGAAACAGCTGTACCGATTAGTTGCTGGGTGTTGTATTCTTTCCGTAAAGCGTAAAGTTTAAAGCTGTCGATAATATATGCCAGTATCATAACCACAAAAGCCAGAAGAGCAATAACCCCATGATTGATACCAATCTGCAGATAAAGATTATGCGGCTTGTCTACAATCATCTGTGTAGTACCGTAGGAATAAAGTTTTGCCAGCAAATCACCCTGCGGGAACTCGGCAAAGAATGTGTCCGCACCATGCCCTACAATTGGATTTTCGAGCATAACCGGCAGACTGCGGGACCAGATATAGCCGCGGGCAGAGCCCAGTTTCTCTTTGCCGTCAAAACCGATAGACGGTGCTTCTACATAATCGATTTTATTCATGCGGCTGTCAACAAAGGTAAAGCCTTCGTCATATAAACCTATGATAAACTCGATGCTGTCATCTAAATACAGACCAACATATGGGACATTATTTGCGTATTGGAGTTCCATTTTGTAAGCACCGGCTGTTAGACTGCTGTCCTGAGCTGGAGCTGTGACACTCTGGCCGTCAGCGCTTACAAACACCGGCTGGTTGTTACTGTTTTTCTTAATAGTCAGCATATCATTCTGGAACATGAAGGTTACGCTGTCCTGCTGTAAATCAATATGCCGTACAGCAATCTCATCATGATAATCTATGTCGCTGCTGCTTACCATTGCTTTCATATCATTTAAGAGGCTCGGGATACGGGCTAATGCTAACCCGCCGGTTATCAGATTGACTCCCAGAACAAAAACAATCAGAATGGCCAGACAGGCAACAGTTACTTTAGAGTGTTCCGCTAATTTTTTCCCAAAGAAAACAAGGAAACACACAACCGCCAGTATCAGACCGATAATCCCTGCGCGAGAGGTGCTGCCAATCAATGCGAACAATGCAACAACAGTCGTCAGGCCACAAAAGATTTTAGCTTTTCTATCTTTTAAGAAAAGGGTCAGCACCAGGAAGAGCGGCACCATCATAGCGCCAAAGCTACCCATGTAGTTATAATGGTACATGGTTCCATAAATCTTGCCATGTTCAAACAGCATTTTCAGTTCTCCCTGAGAGCGATACACTTCAGGAATAATCAGGGTTTGGCCAAAACTTGTGGTGAACAGATCGTGCCCGAAAAACTGGAATACGCCAAGAAAACCGGTAATGAATGTCAAAACACCGAGTGGCAAAACAATGAACTTAAAGTCTGGTTTGTGCAGATAAGCCCACATAGCATAAAGCATAATAAGCAGATATATCAGAATCATAATAACGCCTTCGCAGCGTTCTGGACCGCCCCAGATGGCAATGCTTTTGTAATTGGAAAAGATGGTAGACAGCAGTGCGAACAGAGCAAAAACTGTGGTAGCGACAAAATACAGGCGCAAAGATTTGTTTTGTTCCGGTTCTTCTTTCAAACCTTGTGTTTTATAATAGCCGAAAACACCAATCATATAAATTGCAACCAGTAGCAGAGCTCTGGATTTGTAGTAAGAAAAGAAATCGGCTGCGGAATTCTGTGTCCAGAAAGGACGGACTTCTTCTGGTAATGCAATCAGGTTCAGATGCACAATTAACGGAATAACGCCCAGTACCAGGATCAGCGGGACAAACAAGGCTGCGCCCAACTTCAGCGTCTGCCCGCCTGATTTGTAAACTGCACCGGCAGATTTCCCAGCAGTTTTATTTTTTTTAGCCATAAAATATTGCTCCTTCCAGAATGTTGTTTTGATTTAAACTCAAAAGTATAAAAACTACTTATATAGAATACTTCATTATACCATTTCTGCTCGTTCATAGCAACATTGTGCCTGATACTTCTTTTTCAGCCGTTGCAGCGTACTTTTGCTGATACCGGTCATTTCTTCCACCTCGCGATAGGTGTATTCCTGCAGCAGCGTTACAGCTTCCATGGCGGCAGTATCATCATATTCAGGCGGTCGCCCTTCCCTCCAGCCGTTTTTGGTGCGGGCGATAGATTTGCCCTCCATTGTGCGCTGCACAATCATATCGCGCTCAAATTCGGCAAAACCCAGCATAACCGTTAATATCAGTTTGCCGGTAGGCGTATTGTCCACCGTGCCCATATTCAGAATATTTACCCGCACACCGCGTTCCAGAAGATGCTGCACCACACCAATGCCCTCTACTGTGTTGCGGGCAAACCGATCCAGTTTTGTAATAACCAGCGTATCACCCTCCTCAAGAATGTCCAGCAGTTTGTTAAAATTAGGGCGGGAAGTTTTTGTGCCGGTAAACGCATCCTGAAATAAAACCGTGGCACCGTTTTGCCGCAGGATACGTTCCTGCTCTTCTAAACTGTTCCCTTTCACCTGTCCGACTGTACTGACACGCATATAACCATAAATCATATCAAACTTCCTCCTTTGCGACTATTTTTTCCGAATACGGGAAACCTATCATCGCCCCGCTGATTACATCTCTTTATATGTCAAAAGATGGAGAAAGTAAGTCGATTATCACACGACGGTTATAAAGCAAACGTTGAAGTTACTATCTAATATACACCAGAAAAGAAATATAGTACCAGTACGATTTTGCAAAACTGATTGCTTTCCGTCGGCAAATCTGGAAAATGGCAAAAAATATGTTTTCGGCGGCAAAACAGGCGGATAAAAGTTGCGAACATGGTAGTATATATGGTAAAATTATTTGTTATGAAGATACTAATTTTTACTCTGATAAAGACAGGAGATTAGACATATGAACTTAGTGGAACAAGTTACCGAACAGGTAAGAAGTGAAATTGAACAGGGAATTATCAATGCAAAAGAAGCTGGCCGTTTTGATTACACCGATATGCCGGCATTCATTGTAGAAGTGCCAAAAGATAAATCCCACGGCGACTTTGCCACCAATGCGGCAATGCTCTTAACCAAGCAGGCAAAAATGAAACCAAGAGATATTGCACAGGCAATTGTAGACAGCCTAAACAAAGACAGCAAACTGATTGATAAAGTGGAAATTGCCGGCCCGGGCTTTATCAACTTCTACTTATCACAGAACTGGCTGTATGACATTCTGCCAACTGTTGAAGAACAGGATGAAAAATTCGGCTTTGTAGATGTTGGCCATGGCGAAAAAGTACAGGTGGAATTTGTAAGTGCAAACCCTACCGGTTTACTGCATATGGGCAATGCTCGCGGCGGCGCTCTGGGCGATTCTCTGGCAAATCTGCTGAAAATGGCTGGTTACGATGTAACCAAAGAATTTTATATCAACGATGCCGGTAACCAGATTGTAAATCTGGGCTTATCTCTGGAAGCCCGTTACCGTCAGGAACTGGGCGATGTAGATTATCCATTCCCGGAAAAAGGCTATCATGGACAGGATATCATCGACACTGCAAAACGCATCATTGCAGAAGTGGGCGACAGCTACCTGAACCTGCCGGAGGAAGAACGTCAGCAGAAAATGATTGCCACTGCACTGGATGAAAAAATCAATGCCATCAAAACCGGGCTGAAAGAATTCGGTGTAGAATACGATGTATGGTTCAGCGAAACCTCTCTGCATGAAAGCGGTGCAGTACAGGAAGTGGTGGACCTGTTAACCGAAAAAGGCCTGACCTACGAAAAAGAAGGGGCAATCTGGCTGAAAACCACCGAGTTCGGCGAAGAAAAAGACGAAGTTCTGGTGCGTTCCAACGGGATTCCAACCTACTTTGCTGCCGATATCGCTTACCACAAAAATAAATACGACCGCGGATTCAAACGCGTAATCAATATCTGGGGTGCCGACCATCACGGTCATGTTGCCCGTATGAAACGCTCCATGGATGCCATCGGCTACAACGGTGATGATTTAACTATTCTGCTGATGCAGCTGGTTCGTTTATACCAGAACGGCGAAGTGGTTCGTATGTCTAAACGTACCGGCCAGTATGTAACCCTGCAGGAGTTAATCGAAGATGTTGGCAAAGACGCTGCCCGCTATTTCTTCATCATGCGTAATCCGGACAGCCATCTGGACTTTGACCTGGATCTGGCAAAACAGCAATCCAGCGACAACCCGGTTTACTATGTGCAGTATGCTCATGCGCGTATCAACAGTATTTTAACCGCTACCGGCAAACCGGCTCCAAAAGCAGCAGACTGCGACCTGACTCTGCTGAAAGAAGAAGCCGAACTGGAATTGATTCGCAAAATCGCAAATCTGCCAACCGAAATCGCTTATGCGGCACAGGAACTGGAACCATATCGTCTGGCTCGCTATGCCACCGACCTGGCAACGTTATTCCACAGCTTCTACAACAGCTGCCGCGTGTTAACCGATGACGAAGCACTGAAAAACGCTCGTCTGGTTCTGGTAAACGCAACACGTATTACTCTGCGCAATGTTCTGACTCTGTTAGGCGTAAGTGCACCGGAAAGAATGTAATCCAAAACGAACAGCCGCAACACAATATCAAAGCAAAATCAAAATACCCGGCGGGACAGGCAATCTGTCCCGTCTTTTCTTTTGCATTACAAAACGCAGAACCTTAACACAATCCCGATATTTTGTATAGATTTCACAGTTTCTTTCCCGGTGTAATAATGTTATAATGAACTCATCGATTCTTTATCGGGAGGTAGAAAACATGAAAACGATTTCACATAAATTTTCTCTGCTGGTTCTACTGGCGGTTCTGTTTTTTGCAGGCAGCGCCGGCTCTGCGTGGGCGGCAGATGCCTATACAGCCATCGTAAACCAGAACACACGCATTGATGTACAGATTACCGACACAGACGGCCATGCAGTGGCTCCGGGCCGTGACATTGACGATATCAAATATATTATTAAAAGCAAACCGGAAGGTGCAAAAGCCAGTGTTTATACATCCAACAGCCGCGAACTGAAAGAAACCGGCAAATTCACCTTTGGCTTCACCTGCGATATGCCGGGCACTGTGGAAGTGGAAACCTTTGTAACCGTAAAAGATGCGCCTAAATACTATACCGGCATCCACACCATTCAGGTGGTAGAAGAACAGGCCGAACCGGCAGAATCTAAAATTGTGATTATGTCCATCGGCTCTGCCCAGATAATTGTAGATAATACTGTAGTAAAAACCGACACAGCACCACTGATTCAGAATGGCCGCACCTATGTGCCACTGCGTGCGCTGAGCAATATCTTTGATGCCGCATGCGAGTATAACAGCGATACGCAGGAAATTACCATCAAAAAAGGAAACACCATGATTGCAATGCCTGTTGGTGAAAATCAGTTCACCATAAATGGCGAAAATAAATCTATGGATGCTCCGGCATATATTAACGATAGCGGACGCACAATGGTGCCGCTCCGGTTTATCGCCAATGCATTCGGCGCAGTGATTAAACTGACCTATGCCGAAACCGGCGCGGTGGCTGATATTATGCTGCAGGTATAAACAAAGTAAGATTTTTACAAGACTCTCTTCGGAGGGTCTTGTTTTTTGTTCTCGCCCTCTCCGTCAGGCCTTCGGCCTGCCACCTCTCCCAAAGGGGGAGGTTTTTCTGCATATATGGCTAGTGCCAGGCTCTCCCAGAGAGGACAAATGTGCTCATTGCTTTTTCAGTTGTACATATGTCTCTTTTGTGCTATAATAAAATGATATTTTCCGCATTTGGAATTGCGGAGAATCTGCAGGCTCATACTACATAAGGAATGAAGTGAATAATTTATGATTCAAATGGATTGCTGGGTACAGCCGAAGTTCACAGACTGGAAGCGGTATCAGCGGGAAATCACAGAGATTCACGAAAAACTGAATGATAAAGAGGATGCCTATATCGGCTGGGTGGACTGGCCTTTGCGTGTGGAGCAGGAACTGTTGCAGGATCTTTTAAACACTGCGGAGGAAATACGGCAGAAGTGTACGGCACTGGTGGTTATCGGCATTGGCGGTTCCTATTTAGGAGCGAAAGCGTGCATCGAACTTTTGCAGTCGCCGTTTTATAATGAGTATTATGCCGGTAAGCAGAAACGCCCGCGTATTTATTTTGCAGGGCATCATTTAAGTGCTATCTATTATCAGGAATTATTAGAGCGCTTACATGAGGAAGAGGTCTGCCTGTGTGTGATATCCAAATCGGGCACAACGCTGGAGCCATCGATTGCGTTTGAAATTCTGCGTGGCTATATGCAGGAGCGTTATGGCATGGAGGAGGCGGCAAAACGCATATATGCCATCACCGATGCATCTAAGGGAGCATTGCGTGCGGAGGCTAATGAACAGGGTTATAAAACCTTTGTGGTGCCCGATGATATTGGCGGGCGGTATTCGGTCTTAACACCGGTTGGGTTACTGCCTGTTGCAGTGGCTGGTATCGATATTGTATCCATGCTGCAGGGGGCTGCGGAAGCGTGCAGAGCTTACGATAATGCGGATTTAACAGAAAATATCTGTTATCAGTACGGGCTTTTGCGTAATCTGCTGCAGCAGGATGGCAAGGTAATTGAAATCTTTGAGGTGTACGAAGGCCGGCTGCGCTATTTTACCGAATGGCTGAAGCAGCTTTTCGGCGAAAGCGAGTGCAAAGACGGTAAGGGGGTTATCCCTATGTCGATGCAGATGTCTACTGATTTACACGCTATGGGGCAGTTTCTGCAGGATGGCCGCCAGATGTTTTTTGAAACCGTGCTGACCATTGAAACGATTCGCCGGGATGTGTCGCTGGAAGGCAGTGCATATGCCGGGAGGGCGAAATCCATGCATGAACTGAATCAGATTGTGGAGAAAAGTGCCCGCAAAGCTCATCTGAAAAACAATACGCCGAATATCCGGTTAACGGTCAGTGAACTGAGTGCAAAATCCTTCGGGTATATGGTGTACTTCTTTGAAAAAGCCTGTGCTGTGAGCTGTTATCTGACAGGGGTTAATCCGTTTGATCAGCCCGGTGTAGAGGCATACAAAAGCAATATTAAAGCAGCATTGCGAGGAGAACCGCAGAACGAAACGTAAACGGGCAGTTCTGATTAAACTAGAATGGTTTGTAAAAACCAGTATTAAGGAGGTGTTCGCATGGAGGAACAGAAAATCCCCTCCCGCAGCGAACGACATAAGAAAAAGAAAAAAGAAAAGCCAAAGAAATCAGGCTTCTTTTTTAGTAAGATAGAGGAAGAACCGGAGCTGGAAGCTGAACCGGTGAAAAAAACAGCAGAAGTGACAGGCAGGGAATGGTATTTCACTGCACCGTCGGAAGAAATAGTCGAACAGGCTGAATCTGACAAGGGAATGTTTGCGGAGCCAGATGCTGAAGAACGGGAACAGCAGGAACTGGAAACAACGGAAACTGTAGTGTCGAGACCGTATCGGGAACGGATTCAGGAAGAGCCGGCTGCAAAAGTCCGTAAAAAACGCCGTTCACTCCATCCGGCTGCAGGATTTCTGCTGCTGTTTCTGGTACTGATTGGCGGTGTGTGCTGTGGATATGCGGCGATGAATGCGATTCTGCCGCCGGTGGATGAGTACTATGCCAATAATGCAGAACAGGAAATGCTGGATAATGTCAATGTACTGGTGCTGGGCTGTGATGAACGTGAAGGGGAAAGCGTGGCCAGAGCCGATGTAATTATCGTTGCTACGCTACGACCGGGGGCAAAAGAAGCCTCTATGTTCTCGCTGCCGCGCGATACTCGTGTGGCTATTGAAGGTCATGGCCATGATAAAATCAATCATGCCATGAGTTATGGCGGAATTCCGCTTGTACAGAGTTCGGTGGAAAATCTGCTGGGCATCAAGATTGACCATTATGTGAAAGTGAATTTTGACGGCTTTATCAATGTAATTGATGCGCTGGGCGGCGTTAATATTGAAGTGCCAACTCGTATGTACAAACCGCTGGAAGCAATTGATCTTCTGCCGGGTTACCAGACTCTGGACGGTGCCGATGCGCTGGCTTTTGTGCGCTGGAGAGGTGACGGTACCGGGGATTATGGCCGTATTGAACGTCAGCAGCAGTTTATTACTGCACTGACTGAAAAAATTAAAGGTATGAGTATGTCGCAGGCGCTGGATGTAGTCAGTGCGGTTATGGACAGTATTGAAACTGATATGAGTGTGCGCCAGATGACCTCCTACGGTACAACCGTGCTGGGCATGGGTACAGAAAGTATTAAAACCTACAGTTTTGTGGGCAGTGAATTGTGGCTGAACGGAGTGAACTATGTTGAGCCGGATATGACTGCTATTGCAGATATTGTAAATAAAATGCAGCACGGTGAGCCGCAGCCAGAGGCTGTGCCGGAAGCAGATGGAACAACAGACGCAGTACAGAACCAGTAATGGTTCACGAGGAGGACGAAATTATGGAAAATCGTTTAGATGTTTTAGGTGTTGGTATTGATAAAGTGACCAGCCAGCAGGCATTGGAGAAAATCGGTGAATTTATTGCCAGCGGTCAGCCACATCAGATTGTAACCGCCAATGCGGAAATTATTTATCAGGCAAGCAAAAATGAAAAAATGCGGAATATCATCAATAATGCACAGATGGTAACTGCTGATGGCTCTGGTGTAGTGTGGGCCAGCCGCCAGCTGGGAGAACCTCTGGAACAGCGCGTAACTGGTATTGACCTGGTAAACAGCATCTGTGAACAGTCGGCAAAAGATAAATGGAAAATTTATATTCTGGGTTCTGCGCCGGGTGTAGCTGCGACTGCTGCAGTCAATATCCGTGATAAATTCCCGGGCTGCAACATTGTGGGCACACATCACGGTTATTTTAACGCAAAAGAGGAAAAACAGATTCTGGCGGAACTGGAACAGCTGAAACCGGATGTACTGTTTGTAGCACTGGGTGCACCAAAACAGGAATACTGGATTGCCGACCATCTGGCTGATTTAGGAATTCCGGTAGGTATGGGCATCGGCGGCAGTATGGATGTACTGTCAGGCAATGTAAAACGTGCACCAAAATGGATGCAGAAAATGAGCCTGGAATGGCTGTATCGTTTAGTCATCCAGCCAACTCGCTTTAAACGTGTTCTGGCGTTGCCGAAGTTCATGCTGGCAGTCAAAAAACAGGCAAAACAGAAATAAATATGGGGATTTGTTAAAACGCAGATAGTATGTCTGCGTTTTATTTTTGCCCGATTCATTGACATAACTTTGAATTTCATGTAAAATATATAGGCAACAATCACGAAGGAGTGCGCTATGACGGCTGAGGAACATCTTTTTTTTATGGAAGAGGCAATTAAAGAGGCGGAAAAAGCGGCGGCTATCGGTGAAGTGCCGATTGGTGCAGTGGTTGTTTGCAACGGTGAAATTGTGGGCCGGGGGCATAATCTGCGGGAACGGGATAATGACCCGACAGCGCATGCAGAAATCTGTGCGCTCAGAGAGGCTGGCAGAACGCTGGGCACCTGGCGGCTAGAACATTGTGTGTTGTATGTGACGATGGAACCGTGCCCGATGTGCTGCGGGGCACTTATCAACAGTCGTGTTGATACGGTTGTGTTTGGCGCCAGTGAACCGAAATTCGGGTCAGCGGGCAGTCAGTTGAATCTGTTGCAGTTTCCGGGTTTTAACCACAATGTGCACATTGTCGGGCCGATTGCGCAGGAACGGTGCAGTCAGCTGATGAAAGATTTCTTTGCACAGCTGCGCCGGAAAAAATCATAGAGGCATCGTGGAGATGTACCCAAGTGGCTGAAGGGTCCGCACTCGAAATGCGGTAGGCCGGGCAACTGGCGCGAGAGTTCAAATCTCTCCATCTCCGTGCTATACAGGACAGTTCGTTTTATAATAACGGGCTGTCTTTTTCTTTACCGAAATAGAAAACTACAAAAAACAGGGAACCGGCATGGTGCTAGTATCTTTTGCCAGGTTCCCTGTTCTGTTATGTGTTCTTATTTCTGCTGTGCAATCTGTTCCGCTTTTTCCATCAGATATTCCCAGCGTTCCATTTTTTCCATAAGCTGATTTTCCAGTGCTTCTTTAATTTTTCCAATTTCGTTCAGCTTCACAAAGTCTGTGCTGTTGGCAGCCATATCGGCATCGCACTGGGCAATTTTTGTTTCTAAAGCTTCGATATCTGCCTCGATGGTTTCATAATCTTTGGCTTCCTGATAGCTGAATTTCAGCTTCTGGCTGCGCTGACGGGTATCTGCTTTCTTTTCTTTTTCAACTGGTACGGTTTCTTCTGGAGCTTCCAGCTGTTTGCGTTCTGCATAATCGCTGTAATTCCCGGTATGAATATCTACACGGCCATTGCCTTCAAATGCAAAGATGCGCTGTGCAATGCGGTCCAGAAAATAGCGGTCATGACTTACGGCAATTACCGGTCCGGAGAAATGGTCGATGAAATCCTCCAGAATCTGCAGTGTCTGAATATCCAGGTCGTTGGTCGGTTCGTCCAGCAGCAGAACATTAACATCATCCATTAGAACTCCCAGCAGATAGAGGCGGCGTTTTTCCCCGCCTGAGAGATTGCGAATCAGGGAGTGCTGCTGTGCTCCGCTGAACAGAAACCGCTCCAGCATTCGGGCTGCGGAAATCAGAGAGCCGTCGCTGCTGTGAATGTATTCTCCTTTTTCACGGATGTAATCAATAACGCGCATATCCAGCGGCAGTTCGCTGTTATCCTGTGTATAGTAACCGATGCGTACAGTATCACCCCACACAACGGAGCCGCTGTCGTAAGGCATATCTTTGCCGAGGATATTCAGCAGTGTGGATTTGCCGAGCCCGTTGTTGCCGATAATCCCGATACGGTCATCGCGTACCACAGCGTAGGTGAGGTCGGCAATGCAGATTTTGTCGTCAAATGTTTTGCGCAGATGGTCCATTTCGATAATTTTTTTCCCTAGACGGGAATGCTGCAGGGAGATTTCCATTTTATCCTCATGCTGTGAGGTGAGGGAATCCTCTAGCTCATAAAATCGTTCAATACGGGCTTTCTGTTTGGTGCGACGCGCTTCGACCCCTTTGCGCATCCAGGCAAGTTCCTGTTTATACAGGGCGTGAGCTTTCTCCTGTATGCGGCGTTCACTTTCTTCACGCTGGGTCTTCAGTTCCAGAAAGGTTTCATAATTACCTTCATAAGAGTACAGTTTTGCATTGGATAACTCCAGAATCCGGTTAGTCACACGATCCAGAAAATAACGGTCATGAGTTACCATTAAGAGGGCACAGTTTTTGGCTTTTAAATGCTGTTCCAGAAACTCGATAGCATCATTATCCAGATGGTTGGTCGGTTCGTCCAGAATCAGCAGATTGCATGGGCGAATCAATGCACCTGCCAGAGCAATTCGTTTTCGCTGGCCACCGGATAACGAGGAGACTTTTGCCGAGAAATCGTGAATTCCCAGTTTATTTAAAATAGCTTTGGCTTCACTTTCCAGCTGCCATGCGTTCTGCTCATCCATCTGAGCACTCAAATCCAGAAGCTGCTGTGTCAGTTTGTCGTTAGACGGGTCACGTTCTAAAGCATCCAGTGTCTGTTCATAGTGGCGCAGCACTTTCATGAAAGGCGACTCTCCGCGGAAAATCTGCTGCAGTACGGTAGCATTTTCGTCAAACACCGGATGCTGAGGCAGATATTCCAGAACTAACTGATTGGATGTCTGGATTTCCCCTTCGTCGGCCTGAGCCATGCCGGCCAGGATTTTCAACAAGGTGGATTTGCCGGTACCGTTGACACCCAGCAGACCGATTTTGTCGTTAGAGTCAATATTTACGGATATATGATCAAAAATAATTTTCAAGCCGTGTGTTTTACACAAATCAGTTGCGGCAAGTAGTAGCATAACAATCGTTCCTTTCCGGAGATGTTGTGATTCAATTATCAGAACACTACCATTTTATCGGATAAAGCGCCATCAGACAATAAAAAAAGCTGTATTTCTAATGAAATACAGCTTAGATGCGCCAGAAGGGATTCGAACCCCTGACCTTTTGGTTCGTAGCCAAACACTCTATCCAACTGAGCTACTGGCGCATATGAAACGGAGAGAATGGGATTTGAACCCATGATGCAGTTTGACCCGCATACTCCCTTAGCAGGGGAGCGCCTTCGGCCTCTCGGCCATCTCTCCTCGTACCAACTCCGTTAGTATATCATACGAGAAAAGAAATGTCCAGACTTTTTTTGAAAAAATCTCAAAAAATTTTGGATAATGAAGGAAACGGAGAGGGTGGGATTCGAACCCACGGAACCCGGCAAGAGTTCAACGGTTTTCAAGACCGCCTCCTTAAACCGCTCGGACACCCCTCCAGAACAGTCTTAATTCTAACAGGAAACAGAATCCTTGTCAAGAATCAGAAGGTGCGGCTGGATATAGGGAAAAAGCGGAATTTAGATATATAAAAGATTTTGAGAGGTTGTTATCATAAAAATAATAGGAAATAATGCAAAGTGGTTGTAACAGTCAAAAGGAGTGGAAAAGCTGGTTCGTTTGTGGTAAACTTACAGGCAGAGGATGTGTTTTTTTCTGTCGGTAAAAAACTGATGGAAAAACGAGTGGCATTACTATAGGAGAATACAATGAACAGAAAATGGATAAAAAATATACTGACCATCTTTTTTCTGGTGATTTTTGTGTATGCGGCCGGGAATCTATTGCTCATCTGGCAGGAGTATCGGGCCAGCGAGGAGTTGTATCAGCAGGCACAGGAAGAGTTTATTACTGAGGTGGAAGTGATTGAAGTAATTGAGGAGGCAGAGCCTGTTACAAGCCCGACATTTACAATTGATTTTAATCAGTTGGAACAGGTAAACAGCGAAGTAAACGGATGGATCTGGATTTATGATACAGTGGTAAATTATCCGCTGGTGCATAGCGGACAGAATAACGATGCGTATTTGCATAAAACCTATGACGGCACGTATAACAGTTCCGGTAGCATCTTTATGGATTATCGGAATGCCGGAGATTATTCTGATGCCAATACGGTGATTTACGGGCATAACATGAAAAACGGGAAAATGTTTGCCGTGCTGAAAAAATTCGGCAATCAGGGGTTTTATGATGCCCATCCGGAATTCTATATCATGACACCGGAAGGGAATCGCCGCTATGAAATAATTTCAGCGTTTCAGACAGATGCGCTGAGCAATATCTATGACCGGAATTTTGTCAGCCGGGAAGCGAAAGAAAAATGGCTGAATAAAGTGCTTCGCAGTTCGGCAATTCTTTCGCCATTTACTGCTACGGCGGATGATTCCTTTGTAACATTGTCTACCTGCGTATCCGGTGATAATTATCGCGCCCGGTTTGTAATTATTGGTCGTCTGGCAGAAACGGAGCCAGTTTATGCAGAAGAAATTCCAACCGTGGAAGCAGGAGAAATATCTGAACAAACAGAAATGAATGGCGAATAAACAAAATGAGGTGACAGATATGAAGTTTGGTATGAGATTAGGCAGTGTGAGAAGAATCGCAGGGCTTCTGCTGATTCTGATAGCTCTGCTTGTAACAGGCTGCGGGGGCGAGTCTGTGGCACTGGATTCTGTAGATGTTGAAATGCATCAGGAAAGCTGCATGGCTGGTGATGTAAGCGTTGAGCTTTCCTATCCGGTGGTGTCTTCCTCTGAGGATGCTGGTCAGTTGGTTGAAAAACTGAATCAGCAGTTCCGGAATGATGCAGAAGATTTTGTAAATCTGGTAGCGGAACAGTATGCTGATGCACAGGCAAACGAAAGTTTCTCTTATCAGGCAGATGTGCTGTACAATCAGGATGGTATGATTTCGGTTGTGCAGGGGCAGCGCTGCGGGGATGATTATTTCCAGTATGCGGCGACTTACAGTCTGACAGATGGGGAAAAAATGACACTGGGTGAACTGATGGACATGAAAGAGGAGAAAGCGGAAGAAGCTGTTATTAAACAGTTTGGCGGTATCATTCAGTCTTATCCGGATGCATTCCATGCTGATGCAGCTGAATATGTGAACAGTCATATTGATGAAGTACAGTATTACCGTTACAGCGAAGGGCTGGGAGTATTCTTCCCGGTAGGTACAATCGCTGATGCCGAAATGGGCGTACAGGAAATGGTGATGCAGTAAAAGCAAAAGGCGAAAGGTATGATTTATACCTTTCGCCTTTTCTTTATGGTAATGTGTATGGAATATGGCTTATTTACTCAGCAGTTTGCATACAGCGTTGGCATATGCAACAGGATCATCGATGTTTAAACCTTCGATTAACAGTGCCTGATTGTACAGGACAGATGCTAAGTCAGCGGCTTTTTCCTCGTCTGTAGTACGCAGGTCACTCAGTGTCTGGAAAATTGGATGATTTGCGTTGATTTCCAGAATACGATCCATTTTTGGAACGTTGGAATTTGGCATAGCCTGCAGTACCCGTTCCATTTCCAGAGATAACGGACCATCAGTGGAAAGACATACCGGGTGAGATTTCAGACGGGTGGACAGTTTGACTTCTTTTACTTTGCCGTCCAGTGCTTTTACGCAGAAATCCAGCAGGTCTTTGTGTTCTTCTGCTTTTTGCGCAGCGGCTTCTTTATCTTCTGCACTTTCTAAATCAATATCACCGTCGGCAATGGATTTATACGGTTTGTCTTTGTAATCACGCATCATTTTGATAGCGAATTCATCAATCTCGTGGGTCAGGTACAGAACTTCATATCCTTTTTCCTGGAACAATTCCATCTGAGGAAGCAGGTCAATCTGTTCTACGGTGCGGCCGCATGCATAATAGATGCTGGTCTGATCTTCTTTCATGCGTTCCATGTATTCAGCCAGGGTAACCATTTTCTTTTCAGTAGAAGAGTAGAACAACAGTAAATCCTGCAGCATTTCTTTATGAGCACCATAATCGTTATGGCAGCCGGCTTTCAGCTGTAAACCGAAAGATTCAAACAGTTTTTCATATTTCTCTCTGTCGTTTTTCAGCAGTTTCAGCAGTTCAGATTTGATTTTCTTTTCCAGACTGGTGGAAATCAGTTTTAACTGACGGTCATGCTGCAGCATTTCACGAGAGATATTCAGGGACACATCCTGAGAATCTACCAGACCGCGAACAAATGCGAAGTGGTCTGGCAGCAGGTCGGCGCATTTGTCCATAATCAGAACGCCGCTTGCATACAGAGACAGGCCTTTTTCAAAATCTTTTGTGTAGAAATCATATGGTGCACGCTGCGGTACATACATCATAGCTGTGTAAGTGGCAGAACCTTCTGTATTGGTGTGAATGGTCAGCAGCGGATCTTCAAAGTCCAGATATTTTTCACGATAGAAGCGTGTATACTCTTCTTCGGTAATCTGTGCCGGCATCTTTTTCCACAGTGGTGTCATGCTGTTTACATGCTGTACTTCCATGACAGTTTCGTATTCCGGATTATCCGGGTTGCTGTCTTCCTTGATGCGGGTGCTTTCCATTGGCAGATGAATTGGATAGTGAATGTAATCCGAATATTTTTTAATCAGACTGTGGATGTGATAAGTATCCAGGAATTCATCGTAGTTTTCATCAGCGGTATTGTCTTTTAATGTCATGATAATTTCAGTGCCGATGGTATCTTTATCGCAAGGGGTCACGGTGTAGCCGTCTGCACCGTCCGATTCCCAGATGTATCCCTGGTCAGCGGCTTCGCTGCGGGTGATAACTTTTACATGTTTGCTTACCATGAAAGCCGAGTAGAAACCAACACCGAACTGGCCGATGATATCGATATCATCAGATTTTTCCTGTGTGGTTTTGAAATCCAGAGAGCCGCTTTTTGCAATGGTGCCCAGATTGTTATGCAGGTCGTCTTCTGTCATGCCGCAGCCGTGGTCGGTTACGGTTAAAATGCGGTTTGCTTTATCGATGTTTACATCAATAGATAATTCATTACGGTTTAAACCGGTTTCGCCTTTCTGCATAGCGTTGTAATAACGTTTGTCTGTTGCATCACTGGCATTGGAGATGATTTCTCGTAAAAAGATTTCCTTGTGGGTGTAAATCGAGTTAATCATCAGGTCTAATAATCGTTTGGATTCGGCTTTAAATTCTGTTTTTGCCATTGTTTCATCGATCCTTTCAAAAAGAAAATAGAAATATATGTGAGATATTTTTAAACAAAGATATTGTTAGCACTCTTTGCCTTTGAGTGCTAACAGAGAATATGATATACCTGAACAGGAAAAAATGCAAGTGGCAAATGACAGGATTTTATAAAAATAATGTGAAGAAATAGTATCAAAAAAACAAGAAACAACGGCAGAAACTTGTATTCTGACCGCATTTCCGGTATACTTGCAGTGTATGACTGTTTTCTTTATGAGAAATGTAGAATCATAATAAATACGATAGGATTTTGATTAACAGGAGGATACTTATGAAAAAAATCATAGCTGCTTTGCTGCTTTGCTGCTTTGCTCTGACGAGTCTGACGGGCTGCGGTAATGAGGCGGAGGCCGTGCAGGAAATACTGTGGACAAATGATGCGTATGACAGCGCAGAGACTTATGATGTAATTGTGGTGGGCACAGAGCCGGAAGGGGTGGCTGCGGCAGTTTCAGCAGCACGCAACGGGATGAAAACGCTGCTCCTGGGGGAGGATGAAGCGCTTGGCGGCCTGATGACCATTGGTGAGCTGAACTTTATCGATATGTGCGAGAGTCGTGATGGCACATTGCTGACCAGAGGCTTTTTCAGCGAGTTTTACAATGCGGTAGATGGAAGTGCCTTCGATATTACAGAGGCTCGCAATTTCTTCCTGGAAACTGCGGTGGCGGAACCATTGCTGACATTACGTACCTGCAATGATTTTACAGTACCGATTATGGATGGCAATACAATTGCTGGGGTTACAATGACAGAAAACGGCGTGGCGCAGGATTATTACGGTTCCCGCATTATTGATGCCACTGTGGATGCCGATGTGGCTGCAGCCGCTGGTGTGCCATATACATATGCTGGTGAGGATATCGGTGAAAAAGATCGCCAGATGGGCGTGACGCTGGTATTTGAACTGTCTGGTGTTAACTGGACCAAAGTATCCATGCATCTGAACTGGAAGCGGTTTAAAGCAGAATTTCTGAAACAGGGACATGCTGATATGGGTGCCACCAGAAAAACAGCCTGGGGTTACACGGAAGAAGGCTATGCCTATGAACCGCAGGATGACGGTATGCGTTTGAGAGGATTTAATATTGCCCGTCAGAATAATGGCAACGTATTAATCAATGCGCTGATTATCTTTGGTGTGGATCCGCTCAGTGATGAGAGCAAGGCGGCGGGCATTGCGCGCGGTCAGGCAGAAATGGAATATCTGATTCCGTATATTCGTGAGAACTTTACAGGTTTTGAAAAGGCGGAGCTGGTTTCGACAGCCGAGCAGCTGTATGTAAGAGAAAGCCGCCATACAATCGGTGAATATCAGTTGACCATTGATGACGTGCTGGAAAACCGTGATCAGTGGGATAAAATTGCTATCGGGGCATATCCGGTAGATGTACAGCCGACAGCAACCCAGACTTACGGAACAGTCATTGGAAGCCCGGACCGGTATGCGGTTCCGTTCCGCAGTCTGGTGCCTTTAAATGTAGATAATCTGTTAGTGGTGGGGCGAAGTGCATCGTATACATCGCTGGCAGCAGGCAGTGCCCGTGTTATCCCTCTGGGGATGGCTGAAGGCGAGGCGGCAGGCGTGGCAGCGGCTTATTCGATTAACAATCAGATGGATTTCCGCACAATGACACAAAATAAAGAGGCGATTGCCAGTGTGCAGAATACACTGAAAGCGCAGGGCGCTTATCTGGATGACTTTGCAGTACGTGATGAAATTATGAATCACTGGGCATATCCGGGTGTCAAAGTGCTGCGCAGCCTTGGAATTCTGGACGGTGGTTATGATAATGATTATAAACTGGATGAGCCGGTCAGCCGCTGGCGCTACCAGAACATGGTAAACAATGTGCTGAAAAAAGCCGGAATTGAACAGGCTTATATTGAAGTCAACGACAATCCGCCAAATCGCCAGATTATCGGCACTACTGCACGCGCGATTGCAGCGGCAGAAGGTATGAAATATGAAAATGATTACCATGTATATCTGCAGGCTCTGGAAGAACGCGGGATTCTGACCGAAAATCTGAAACCGTATTTTGCTGATGGTGAGGCACAGCCGGAGGTGGCGGAGGTAGTGCAGCTGATGGCGAATATGTATATGTACTTACAGCAGTAAACTGGTCTTTTTTCTGCCTGGCGGTGCTGTTCCTGATTTTTCTCGCCTTGCGTACCCTGATGTATGCATCGCTCGCAAAATCAGGAACTGACTTGTCAGCCGAAAAAATCCTGCGCTGATAAAATATTAGGGAGAATCTATGAAAAAAACAAAAATGCTTGTTATCTGCCTGCTTCTTGTATTTGCCTTAACCGGCTTTTGCGGATGCGGTAGTACAGAAAAATATGATGTGATTGTAGTAGGCGGTGACCCGGAGGGGATTTCGGCTGCGGTAACATCGGCACGAAACGGTATGAAGACGCTGCTGATTGAGGATGATGAAGCATTAGGCGGTCTGATGACGCTGGGCGGTTTAAATTTTATTGATATGTGTACCGGCGATGATGGAACGCTGCTGACTCGCGGAACTTTTCTGGAGTTTCACGATGCGGTAGGCGGCACAGCTTTTGATATCGAGAAAGCAAAACAGGTATTTCTGCAGATGGTGGAACATGAGGAAAATCTCACCCTGAAGCTGAATACCGAATTTATTGAGCCGGTTATGGATGGAAGCACGATTACAGGGGTTGTGGTGGAGCAGAACGGCAAACAGGTTACCTGTAAAGCGGATAGTGTTATCGATGCGACAGTGGATGCCGATGTGGCAGCTGCTGCAGGTGCAGAGTATACTTATCTGGGGCAGGACTACGGCCATACGGAAAATGTGACCGGTGTAACACTGGTATTTGAGGTAGCCGGTGTGAACTGGCAGGCTGTGAGTGATTATCTGAACGGGGATGATAATCCGAATACCGGCTGTACTGGAAAGGCAGCCTGGGGCTATAATGAAGAAAGTTTTGCCTATGTGGCGCATGACAGCCAGACCCGGTTGCGCGGACTGAATATTGCGTTGCAGGATAACGGGAATGTTCTGATTAACGGCTTTTTAATTTTTGGCGTGGAACCGCTGGATAGTGCAAGCAAAGAAGCCGGGATTGAACGGGGGAAAGCGGAACTGGAGTATATTATTCCGTATCTGCGCGAGAATTATATCGGGTTTGAAAATGCGGAACTTGTGGGTACCGCAAGCCAGCTGTATGTGCGTGAAAGCCGCCACATTTTAGGGGAATATCAGCTGACGCTGGATGATGTGATGGAAAACAGCTGGTTTGATGATACCATTGCTATTGGTTCTTATCCGGTAGATGTACCGCCTAATGCAAAACGTACGGTAGGTATTATTATCGGGGCACCGGACCGTTACGGTGTGCCGTTCCGCTGTTTAGTGCCGCAGAGTATTGATGGTATGCTGGTAGTGGGACGAAGTGCATCGTATACTTCGCTGGCCGCCGGCAGTGCCCGGGTAATTCCGCTTGGCATGGCTGAGGGTGATGCGGCTGGTGTTGCAGCAGCCTATGCAAAGAATAACAATATGACATTCCGGGAAATCAGCCGGAGTGCAGAGGCTGTAACAGCCATTCAGCTGAGTTTGCAGGAGCAGGGAGCCTACCTGCAGAAATGGGAGCCAATCGTAATGAATGTGGAAAATCACTGGGCGTATGAAGGGGTAAAAACATTACGCAATCTTGGACTGGTGTATGGGAATTATGCCAATGACTATCGGTTGGAGAAACCGATTACACGCGGTGAATTTATAGAAATGGCCAAAGGCCTTCTGCCGGAAGGCTGGAGCGATGCAGTTAATCTGGAGGCATCGAGCCCGATTTTCTGCGGACAGATTACGGATACGATAGCAATTCTGCTGACAAACGGTTTTATGGGAACCAAAACACCGGTACAGTATCTGGTGGAGGAAGGTATCTTAACCGAACAGCTGCAGCCATATTTTGCCGATGATAACAGAGTACCAAACCGGGCGGAAGTTATTATGCTGCTGGCGAATGTGAGAGATTATCAGATCAGTCAGCTGGGATTTACGGTATATAACAGTGACGGGACATCATATGAGCCCGAAACGATAACGATGAAATAGAGGTGCATGTATGAAAAAAATAAAATGGCTATCGATTATGCTGCTGCTGGCTGTGGTGTTCTGCGGCCTCGCTGGCTGTGGAAATAACAGCAATGTTGCGGAACAGCCTGTAGAAGCTGGCGTGGACTACGATGTAATCGTTGTCGGCGGTGACCCGGAAGGGGTTTGTGCGGCAGTATCATCTGCACGTAATGGCCTGAAAACACTGCTGATTGAAGACGATGAAGCGTTAGGCGGTCTGATGACATTAGGTAAGCTGAACTTTATTGATATCTGTGAAAGTCGTGACGGCAGTATTTTAACTCAGGGGCTGTTCATGGAATTTTATGACGCAGTAGGCGGCACAGCGTTTGATGTAGAGACTGCGAAACAGTTTTTCTATGACTGGGTTGTAAATGAAGAAAACGCGACACTGAAACTGAACACGGAATTTGTGAAGCCTGTGATGGATGGCGACGCGATTGTTGGCGTAGTGGTGGAAGAAAACGGAGAGCAGGCAACTTACACGGCAAGCCGCGTAATCGATGCTACCGTGGATGCGGATGTGGCGGCTGCAGCCGGGGCTCCATACACCATTGCCGGTGAGGACATCGGCGAAAAAGAACGCCACATGGGTGTGACACTGGTATTTGAACTGTCCGGTGTTAACTGGGATAAAGTAGTGGATTATCTGGAAAACGATGATAACGCAGGTACCGGTGCCACGGAAAAAACAGCATGGGGCTATACCCGAGAAGGTTATGCATATGAGCCGAAAGATGACCTGATGCGTTTGCGTGGGTTTAATGTAGCTCGTCAGGATAACGGCAATGTGCTGGTAAATGCATTGATTATTTTCGGTGTGGATGCCATGAGCGAGGAGAGCAAAGCAGAAGGCATTGCTCGTGCCCGGAAAGAACTGGAGTATATTGTTCCGTATGTGCGTGAAAACTTCATTGGATTTGAGAATGTTGAACTGGAAGGTACAGCCAGCCAGCTGTACATCCGGGAAAGCCGTCATATCATTGGCGAATATCAGCTGACTATCGATGATGTTTTAGAAAACCGCGACCAGTGGGATAAAATTGCAATCGTTGCATATCCGGCGGATATTCAGCCGACAGCAGGGCAGACATATGGGACCGTTATTGGCAGCCCAGACCGTTATGCCATTCCATTCCGCAGCATTGTTCCGTTAGACGTTGAAAATATGCTGGTGATTGGCCGCAGTGCATCCTACACTTCTTTAGCGGCAGGCAGTGCCCGTGTGATTCCGGTTGGTATGGCAGAAGGGGAAGCAGCAGGTGTGGCTTCGGCTTATTCGCTGAATAACGCAATCAGCTTCCGTGATATGAGTGCTGATGAAGCTGCTATTGCCGATATCCAGAAAACACTGAAAAAACAGGGCGCATATCTGGATGACTTTACCGTACATGAAGCGTTTATGGATCACTGGGCATATCCAGGTGTGAAAGTGATTCGCAGCCTGGGGCTGTTAGACGGCGGATACAGTAATGATTATCGCCTGGAAGAGCCTATGGGAAAATGGCGTCTGCAGAACATGATTAACAATTCTCTGAAGAAAACCGGCAGCGAGTTTGCTCTGGTGGAAGATATCGCAGACCCGGTAACCAACGGCAATATGATTTCTGTGGCAGCGCGTCTGGCGGATGTAAATGCGGATACCTATGAAGCGCAGCTGGATGGTTTACAGGAAACAGGAACTGTAACTGACGAAATCAGAAATCATCTGGGTGCAGAAAACGAAACACCGATGGCAGCAGAGGCTATTATGATTGTGGCAAATTTGTATCAGTATTATCTGGCAAAGTAGAGTTTTTACGAGAGGCGCAGACAAAATGTCTGCGCTTTTTCTATGCGTCGTCAAACAGTCAGACAGACTATGATTTTGTGAAAAACGTACTAAATTTTGCGCAGGACAGATAAAAAAGTTGTGAGAATGTGACTCTTTATGGTACAATAAAGTGTTAGTAAATGAATCGGTATCAATGGAGGATAAATTATGTTAGATCGTCTGCAGATTTTAGAAGATAAATATGAAGAACTGAATCAGAAAATGGTAGATCCGGATGTACTGAACAATCCGGCAGAACTGAACAAACTGGCAAAAGCACAGTCTGATCTGGAAGATGTGGTAACCGCATTCCGGCAGTACAAAAAAGTGCTGAGCGAACTGGATGATTCCAAAGCTATGCTGCAGGAAAAACTGGATCCTGAAATGGATGAAATGGTAAAAGCAGAAATTAAAGAACTGAACGAACAGAAAGAAAATCTGGAACAGCAGCTGACCATTCTGCTGCTGCCAAAAGACCCGAACGACAGCAAAAATGTTATTATGGAAGTTCGTGCCGGTACCGGCGGTGATGAAGCGGCATTATTTGCGGCAGACTTATACAAAATGTATGTGCGTTATGCCGAAGCGCAGGGTTGGAAAACAGAAGTTATGAATACCAACTACACTGATGTAGGCGGTTACAAAGAAATCACCTTTATGATTAACGGAAAAGGTGCCTACAGCAAACTGAAATTTGAGGGCGGTGTACATCGTGTGCAGCGTGTACCGGCTACTGAAGCCAGCGGTCGTATTCATACATCGGCTGCAACCGTAGCAGTTCTGCCGGAAGCAGAAGAAGTGGAAGTAGAAATCAATATGAACGATCTGCGTATTGATGTATTCTGCTCCAGCGGTCCTGGCGGTCAGTCTGTAAACACAACCCAGTCTGCGGTGCGTGTAACCCACCTGCCAACCGGGCTGGTAGTATCCTGCCAGGATGAAAAATCCCAGCAGATGAACAAAGAGAAAGCAATCAAGGTATTACGTTCCCGTCTGCTGGAGAAATATCAGCAGGAAGCACAGGGCGAACTGTCTGCGCAGCGTAAAGGGATGATTGGCAGCGGTGACCGCAGTGAACGTATTCGTACTTACAACTTCCCGCAGGGGCGTGTAAGTGATCATCGTATCAACCTGACGGTACACAATCTGGATAAAGTGCTGATGGGCAATCTGGATGAAATCATCGATGCACTGATTACTACAGATCAGGCAGAAAAACTGAAAAACGCCGATGAACAGTAGAGAACTGCTGAAATGGGCCATGGCCGAGCTGGGCAGCGATAAGCGGCTGGAAGCGGAGCTTTTGCTCTGCCACGTGCTGGATACAAACCGTGCGCTTTTGATGGCACATGATACGGATGAACTGGCTGAGGAAAAGGCAGAGGCTTTCCGGGAGCTGATTTTGCGTCGCAAAGCCGATGAACCTCTGCAGTATCTGATTGGAACGGCTAGTTTTATGGGGCTGGAGCTTCTGGTGACACCAGCGGTGCTGATTCCCCGTTTTGATACGGAGCGGCTGGTGGAAAAAGCGCTGCAATTGATAGAGACAAAAGAAGCGCCCATTATGCTGGATGTATGCACCGGCAGCGGTGCCATTGCTCTGGCATTGCAGCATTACAAACCGAAAGCATCGGTATATGCCGGAGATTTATCCGGTGAGGCACTGAATATTGCTGCACAGAATAACCAGCGGTGTGGTCTGCAGGTGCAGTTCCGCCAGGGAAATCTGCTGGAGCCCTTTGCGGATTTGACCGGTCGGCTGGATTTGCTGGCATCTAACCCGCCGTATATCACGACACAGGAAATGGGCGAGCTACCGGGCGATGTGCTGCAGGAGCCGCGCCTTGCGTTGTGGGGCGGCGAAGACGGCCTGTACTTTTATCGCAAGATTACTGCGGCGGCTGTGACTATGTTGAAACCGGGCGGCTGGTTGATTTATGAAATCGGCTGGATGCAGGGAGAGGCTGTGCAGAAGCTGCTGGATGGTGCAGGTTTTGTAAAAACAGAAATTATAAAAGACTGGCAGGGCCTGGACCGTGTGGTTTGTGGTCAGAAATCGGAATAAATAATTTAGAGAAAGCGATGCAATGTCGCTTTCTTTTTTTTATTTATGCACCAGATGAAAAAGGATTTTGCAAATCAAAATAGAATGTTAATTAATGGAAAATGATATGTGAGAGGTGGTGATGTGGATGGTAACACGCATTAAATCGCCGCACGCGGAAAAAATGCGCAAAAAAAAGAAACGGCGCAGCCAAATGACCTGGCTTGGCGTGATTCTGTGTGCCGCGTTGCTGTACGGAGCATCGTTTTTGATGGATTTGATTCCGGCTCCGGAGCCGGAACTGAATTCTGGGCGTACTGTGCAGGTATATCATATGGAAACCGGGCAACTGATGGCGCTGGATTTAGAGCAGTATCTGGTTGGCGTGGTAGCGGCTGAAATGCCGGCTGAATTTGATGTGGAAGCATTAAAGGCGCAGGCGGTGGCGGCTCGTACATTTACCGTGAACCGCATGATTCATCCGCACCCGAATGTGACAGCACTGCACAGTCTGGCGCAACTCAGCACCAGCCCGGAAACCTGTCAGGCGTGGATTAGCGAAGAAGAACAGAAAAAACGATGGGGCAGTCAGTATCGCAAATATCATCGTAAAATTGTGCAGGCAGTGGCCGATACTGCCGGGGAGGTGCTCCGGTATGACGGGCTGTTAATTGAACCGCTTTATCATGCCAGTTGTGGCGGAACACAAACGGAAGATGCACAGAATGTATGGGGCAACGCAAAACCGTATCTGGTCAGTGTGAAATGCAATCATGCATCTGACCCGCATATGCAGACCCGAACCAGTATGACCCTCCAGACCATGGCGCAGAGGCTGCAACTTTCTGATGCCGTTCCGGCAGCGGCAACTGGCGATTATATACAGCTACTCAGCAGCACCGGGAGCAACCGGGTGAGTCAGATCCGTATCGGTAATCAGATTTTTACCGGCGGTGAACTGCGCAGTGCATTGAATCTGAAATCGTCATTAATCAGCTGGCACATTACCGGGAACGAAATCACATTTATCACGAATGGCTACGGCCATGGCGTAGGGCTTTGCCAGTACGGCGCTAATTATTATGCAAAGCAGGGTGATGACTACCGGCAGATTCTGAGCCGGTATTATACAGACACTCAGCTGTCACAGGAATAAAAACCTTCTGACATCGGCAATACTACCGGTGACAGGAGGTTTTTTTATGAATCGTAAATATAATCTGGATTATCTGCTGCACTTGCAGAAAAACGCCCGGCTGTATATGGTGGGGCTGTCGCTTATGGCTTTTTTTATGGCGGTGTCGCTGTGTCTGTATCTGGAGCCGTGGGAGCCGAAAAACAGTACGGCATTCTGGGCGCAAAACAATAGCGACCAGGTAATTGCGGAACAGGCACAACAAAACGCAGAGCCTGATTTAGCCAAAAAACAGGAAGTAGAAACACAAAACAGCAAAACAGAGGCCGTGAACCAGCAGGAGCCTGTTTTAGAGAGCGTAAAAGAACAACAGCGTGAAACATTAGCGAAAGAAGTTCCAGCTGATGAAACGGCCAAGCCACAAGCTGTTGATTTGCGGCAGATAGCAGGCGTTACAGCTCCGTGTAAGGGTTCCCTGCTATACGGCTACGGTATCGGCTATGATTCGCTTTATGATGATTACCGGTTTCACGATGCCATCTGTTATCAGGCTGATGGGGCTGATATTTTTGCAGTGGCCGACGGAGTGGTAAAACAGGCAGATACCAGTGCCAGCTGGCAGATTATTTTGCAGTGCGGTCAGTATCAGGTTGCCTATCAAGGCGTGCAGAACTGTACGGTCACATCAGGTGAAAAGGTAACTGCCGGGCAGATTATCGGCACAGCAGGGACGACGCTGTGTGTGAAAGCAGTGAAATAATATTGTGAGCACTATGTAAGGATGTAAAGAATGAATTCCGGGAGTTTTTCTGATTTTTAATTTTTCAGAAAGGTTCCGGATAAAGTTTACATGAGCTGTTCAGGAGTTTACACAAAAGGGTGACGGAATGATGAGATGACGCTTTTTCTGTATCTTGTCTTAGAATTAAAAAAATTTTAGAGTAATACTGAAAAAAGTTGTCATCTTGTCACTATTCCCATGGTTGAGCGAAATTTTCGTCATAAAGTCGTCATCTTTTCGTCATCGGGCGAAAAAGTTGTCATGCCATGTCGGGCACAAATCGCATAAAAAAGCGCTTCTGCATTTACGGATAATCGTAAGTGCGGAAGCGCTTTGTGTTATGCGTTATACAATTGTTTCACGTGAAACATTACAGGCCGGCCTGTTCGATGCCGCTGAATAAAAAGCCCATATGGTTTGTGGAGTTCAGCAGAACTACACGCCAGGTGCCTTCGTTGTATTCCAGCACGTTGATGCAGGTGTTGTCCTGTTTAATCTGCCAGAAGTGTTCCATGCCTAAGCCCAGGATATCGCAGATGATAGCTTTGTTTACAGCGTCGTGTGCAGCTACCAGAATGGTTTTATCCGGGTATTTCTCCACATACTCGTCAAAAGCTTCACGGGTGCGTTTTCGAACATCCTCAAGGGATTCTCCGCCGTCTGGCATCTGTACCAGATGCGGCTCGGTGTGCCACTGGTGATATTCGGTCGGGTACTGCGCCTCGATATCTTTTGCCAGAATGCCTTCCCAGCTGCCGTGGTTGATTTCCAGCAGGCGGTTATCCGGTTCTACCGGCAGGTTGTGCAGGTCGGCACAGAATTTGCAGGTCTGGAAGGAGCGCTGCAGCGGGCTTGCGATACATAAATCAATAGGGATTTCACGCAGACCTTCTGCCAGCAGGTGCCCCTGTTTTAAGCCTCGCTCGCTTAAAGGGGTATCTTCCTGGCCCTGATAACGGCCTTCCACATTCCATGTGGTTTCGCCGTGGCGAACTAAAATAATTCTTGTCATGATAGATTCCTCGCTTTTTGCTTAGGCTTCGCAGTGAATCAGTTTTACATCCAGAATGCCTTCGATGCCGGAAAGCTGCAGCATGATATCGTTTGGAATATCATCGCCTACAGCGATTGCCATGATATTGGTATTGGACTGGGTAATTTTACCTACCTGCATGCCGTTGATATTGATGCCGGCTTTCCCCAGAATGGTAGCCATCTGACCAATCATATTCGGCTGGTCAATATGCGGAGCAAGCAGCAGATAGCCTTCTGGTGTGAAGTCGATACGATACTGGTCAATCTGTACGATTTTTGGTTCTTTGCCGTCAAACAGAGTCCCGGCAATCACATGGGTTTCGCCTTTAGAGGTTACGATGGTTGCAGTGATTGCGGTGCTGTAATAACCATCGGCAAAGGCTTTTGTTTCTTTTACATCGATGCCGCGTTTTTTTGCCAGCCCTGGTGCATTGATATAGTTTACGCTGTCCTGCAGAATCGGGTTCAGCATACCTTTTAAGAATGCGGTGGTTAATGGCTGGGTTTCGGTATCAGCCAGCTGGCCGGAGTATTCCACTTCTACCGATTTAATCGGGCCGTTTGCCAGATATACACCGATAGTGCCCAGACGTTCTGCCAGTCCGTAGTATGGCTGAATCAGAGCAGCTACATCTTTTGGAATTGGAGCCATGTTTACAGCGTTCATAACCGGTTTGCCTTCCAGAGCATCGATAACGCCGTAGGCAACGTCTACTGCCACGCCAACCTGTGCTTCGATGGTAGATGCCCCCAGATGTGCGGTCTGTACTACATTGAACATGCCCAGGAACGGGTTGTTGTCTTTTGTTAATGGTTCATTTGGATATACGTCGATAGCAGCGCCGGCAATTTTACCGGATTTTAAGCCTTCTGCCACTGCTTCAATATCAAAACATTCACCGCGGGCACAGTTTACTAAACGTACGCCGTCTTTCATTTTTGCGATGCTTTCTGCATTAATCATATCACGGGTTTCTTTTGTCAGCGGTGTATGAATGGTGATATAGTCGGAGCGTTCCAGCAGAGTATCAAAGTCTACCTGTTCTACGCCCAGATTTTTTGCGTATGCTTCGCTTACATAAGGGTCGTATGCCAGCACGTTCATTTCCATCGCTGCCAGACGTTTTGCAACACGGCCGCCTACATGACCAATCCCGATGATACCAACCGTTTTGTACTGCAGCTGGATACCGGTGAAGCTTTTGCGGTCCCATTTGCCTTCCTGAATAGAGTTATGTGCCTGCGGAATAAAACGGGTCATGCCCAGCATCATGCCGATGGTGTGTTCTGCCGCAGCTACGGTGTTAGAGTCTGGTGCGTTTACCACTACGATACCGTGAGCAGTAGCGGCAGGAATATCAATATTATCTACACCAACGCCTGCACGGCCGATTACTTTCAGGTTGGTAGCCGCTTCGATAATATCTTCGGTTACCTGTGTCTGGCTGCGGGTTACCAGGCCATCGTATTCGCCGATAATTTTTTTCAGTTCTTCCGGCGGCAGATTGGTTTTTACATCTACATCATAGTGTTCTTTCAGCAGGGCTACGCCCTGTTCGTTTACGTCATCACTTACTAAAATTCTCATGGTTGTTACCTCCAAAATGTTTATTCGTGTTTTTATTCATGTTCTTTCTGATACTGTTTCATAAATTCAGCCAGTGCAGCGCATGCTTCCATCGGCACTGCATTGTAAGTGGATGCACGGCATCCGCCTACGGAACGGTGCCCGTTAATTCCGATAAAGCCTGCAGCTTTGCCTTTTTCGATGAAGTCTTTCTCCAGTTCTGGTGTTGCCAGATTGAAGGTGATGTTCATCAGGCTGCGGTATGCTTTGTCGGCATGGCCTTTGTAAAATCCGTTGCTGTTGTCGATTACATCGTAAATCAGACTTGCTTTTGCCTGATTGTTTGCCGCCACGGCATCTACGCCGCCCTGGTTTTTAATCCAGTGCAGTGTTTTGTTTACCATGTAGATGGCAAATACCGGCGGTGTATTGTACAGCGAATCCTTTTCTGCAAAGGTGCTGTATTTCAGCATAGTAGGCAGCTCGGTTCTGGCAGCAGCCAGAAATTCTTTTTTCACAATTACGATAACCACACCAGCCGGGCCCAGATTTTTCTGTGCGCCTGCGTAAATCAGGTCGAAATCACTAACATTGACTCTGCGCGACAGAATATCGCTGGACATATCACAGATTACCGGTATATCAAATTTCGGGAAGTCTGGATATTCGGTGCCGTAAATGGTGTTGTTGGCAGTCAGATGCACATAATCGGTATCCGGCTGGATATCGAATTCCTGCGGAATATAACAGTGGTTGCGGTCTGCACTGGATGCAGCCTCGTAGGCTTCGCCAAAAAATTTTGCTTCGGCCATGGCTTTTTTTGCCCATACCCCGGTGTTTACATAAGCCGCTTTTTTCTTCAGAAAGTTTGCGGCTGTCATCATGAACTGGGTACTGCCGCCACCCTGAATAAATAAAATCTCGTAATTTTCCGGAATTTCCATCAGTTCCCGCAGCAGTGCCTTGGTTTCCTGATGCATAGCATCATACTCTTTGCTGCGGTGACTCATTTCAATAATCCCCATGCCGGTATCCTGATAGTTCAGAAATTCTGCCTGTGCCTCTTTCAGCACTTCTTCCGGCATAGCGGAAGGACCGGCATTAAAATTGTATGCTCGTTTCATATAGTATGGATTCCCTCCCTGGTAATAATCTGAAATAAACAAAAAAGAGAAGTCACCCCATAGGAAAATGGGGCGAGCTTCTCTTGAACTCGCGGTGCCACCCAAATTGTGCTTTTGGCCATCTCATTATACGCTGTATCGGGCGTACCCGTCGAACTCCTCGCTCGCCGCTCCAGAGCGGAAAGATATGCTTTACTGCTGCCTTGCACCGTCCGGCAGCTCTCTGAAAGTATCTGCATATCGCTTCTCTTTCATAGCGTTTAAAATATAGTAAATTCAGTATAGCATTTTAAATTTTTCTGTCAAGCAAAATATATGAAAGTAGCCCGTTTTATTTATCAATTAGCGCTCGCTGCGCAGTTTAAACAGCAGGAAGGAAGATACCAGCAGCGCTGCAGCGTACAGAATCGCAAAAATGAACAGAGTACTCTGATAGGTAGACAGAGCTTCTTTTGCCCAGGAAATGATGCAAGGCCCTACGATGCCGGCCATTGCCCATGCGGTCAGAATACGGCCGTGAATAGAGCTTAAATGTTTGGTGCCGAATACATCGCCCAGATAAGCCGGGATACAGGAGAACCCGCCGCCGTAACAGGTCATTACGAGGAACAGGAAAATCTGGAACAGCAGAACATTCTGAACATTGCCCAGAATTAACATAGCAATAATTTCTAATACGAAGAAACCGGTGTAAACCACGTCACGACCAAGATAATCGGATGCAGTTGCCCAACCCAGACGGCCGCCGCCGTTGAAAATTCCCATAACCCCAACGATGCTGGCTGCTGCCAGAGCACTCATGCCGGTGGTTTCCTGCAGGATTGGAGATGCAACCGATAACAGCGCAATGCCGCAGGTGATGTTGATAAACAGTAAGAACCACATTGCATAGAATTTCCATGTTTTCATGGCTTCATTTGCAGTGTACTGTTTGCGGCGGTCTTTGTGAGTACCGGTCTGCTCCGGCAGATAGCCTTCCGGAACAGGATGAATTAAGAATGCGGAAACCGCAATGATGATAAAGTAAACAACACCGATGGTATAGAAGGTGTTCACCAGACCTACGCTGGTAATCAGCGAACTGATAACAGGCCCTGCGATAGCAGATGCAAAACCAAAGCCCATAATCGCCAGACCGGTTGCCAGCCCTGGGCGGTCATAGAACCAGTTTACCAGTGTTTTTACCGGTGTGATGTAACCAATCCCGAGACCGATACCGCCGATGCATCCATAGAACAGATACAGCAGAGGCAGAGAATTCTGACTGATGGCAAAACCGCTGCCAATCAGCCCGGTACAGTAAAACAGCCCGCACAGAATCCCGGATTTGCGCGGTCCCATTTTTTCAACAATTGTTCCCAGAAATGCAGCGGACATCCCCAAAAAGAAGATGGCGATACTGAATACCCAGGATACCTGTGACAGTGGAACATTCAGCGCATCAATAACGGGATTGGTGAAAACGGACCAGGCATAAACGGCACCGATGCTGAGATGAATGCCGACAGCCGGGATGGCTCCATTGAGCCAGCGATTTAATTTCATGGTTGAGACCTCTTTCCGTAGTGATAGTTTCCTGTGATTTACAGAGAAATGTTTTGTAATATATACCGATATATAAATTTTTATATAACGACAAGAAAGAGTATACAGCAGGCCGGGCAGAAATACAAACAAATTTTGAAAATAATAGATAATAGAAATTGATAGATAAGAAAAGTTTCCCTGTGCGATAACTGGCTGAGGAGATACTGTTTGACCTGCCGGTGAGAATCAAGTAAAATAAAAAAATAAGAATGAATTAAAGGGGGAACTGCTATGTTCCATTTTGTTTATGCTGATGAGGATGGCAATGGATATATCAATGAAGATTTTTTCGGACTGGGTCTGCTAGGGGCTAGTTTTGTAGAGCCTAGTGAAGAGGAAGTGATTCCGCTGCCGGAAGGTGCCAGCTTAACCATGATTCCAAACCGTGCGCCAGTGGTTATCAATGACGAAGATCAGTTTACGCTGTATCCGGAAGAAGGCTGGGTAATGGGAGCGCTGCTTCCACAGGGTTATACCCGTACATTACTGCCGGCTTTTGTAAACAATGAGGGTGCAGAAGGGCTGCCGCTGTTTGGCTATTCGGCAGTGTTTGCACAGGATGGCGATTTATATGTGGCTGCTGTGCCGACCGATGAGGATTATAAATGGAATCCGCAGTATTTTAATACCGATGATCTGGCAGAGCGTGTAGAGGCTCTGCAGAATAAATTTCCGGATAACCGGCTGTTAAAACAGCTGGGGCACTGTGCGCTAACCTACGGCTGCTTTACAGCGCAGAATATTTTTTATCATCGCTGGGAAGGTGGTATTCCGGTATCGCCTGTATGCAACGCCAGATGTCTGGGATGTATTTCACTGCAGCCCAGTGAGTGCTGTCCGTCGCCTCAGAGCCGTTTAACATTTGTGCCGACTGTGCAGGAAGTTGTAGAACTGGCTGTGCATCATCTGCAGGATGCAGAAGACGGGATTATCAGTTTTGGACAGGGCTGTGAAGGTGACCCTAGTATGCAGGCAGACCTGATTGCCGAGGCGATTAAAGAAATCCGCCGTCAGACAGACAACGGTACCATTAATATGAATACAAACGCCGGCAACACAGAAGGAATTAAAAAAATTGTTGATGCCGGGATTGATTCGCTGCGTGTCAGCTTGAACAGCGGTACCGATGCGGTGTATAATGCTTATTACCGTCCGGTAAACTATACACTGGACAATGTGCGCCAGTCACTTCGCTATGCGGCAGATAATGGCGTATACACTTACTTGAATCTGCTGACATTCCCGGGTATCAATGACTGCAGTGATGAAGTGGAAAGTCTGCTGAATCTGGTGCAGGAAAACGATGTGAAAGCCATTCAGGTTCGCAACCTGAACATTGACCCGGAAACGATGAAGCCGATTATTGAACTGTTGAAAGAAGAACCACTGGGGGTACCGGCTTTTCTGAATATTCTGGAAGAGGAACTGCCGGATGTGGCTGTTGGAAACTATACAAAACCGTTTCGCAGAAAGTAACTTGCTGAAATCATAGCATACAGTAAAAAGCAGCGGCGAAACAGATTTTTGGAAAATAGAAAAAACAGCAAAAAAATCATTGACTAATTGACCAGAAATGAGTATACTAATCAAATGTAATGTGTAATTTCGGAATTTCAATAGAAAGAGGTGTAACGGATGAAAGAAGGTATTCACCCACAGTACGAAACTGTAAAAGTTATCTGCGCTTGCGGTAACGAATTCGAAACCAGATCTACTTCTAAAAAAGATATTAAAGTAGAAATCTGTTCTCAGTGCCATCCTTTCTACAGCGGTAAACAGCGTGTTCATGCTGCTGCTGGTAGAGTAGAAGCATTTAACAAGAAATTTAATAGAGGCTAATTGCCTAAGAATAAAGAGCATCGACGGGAGTCGGTGCTCTTTTTTTCTCACTTGCACATAAAATCACAAGCGAATTAACGAAAAATAAAGATTATCTCAATTCCCTGTAAAATTTATAAATTGCATGCATAAATCAGGGAAAAAAGATTGACTATCAAGTCCCTTGTCGGGTATCATTATATGGATAATGGAAATTTTGTGATTAATAATAAATAATTACGTAAGGAGGTGTTCGAGTTGAAAACAAAAGATATGCTGAATGACAAAACGATTGTCGGCTCTCCGGTGAAACATCTGGTAGTGCTGGCTGTTGTGCTGTTTGCCTTCTGGTTCCTGCTGAGCGGTAAAGTGGATTTCAAATTCCTGCTGTACGGGGCTCTGACGGCAATTATTTCTGCCTGGATTTGTGTGCCGCTGCTGCTGATGCCGAATGCGGACGGAACCAAAAAATATTTCATCTTTGATGTAAATCTGGGCAAATATGCGCTGTACTGGCTGTGGCTGCTGAAAGAAGTAGTAAATGCCAATATTGACGTTGTAAAAGCTACTGTAAAATCTGAAATGGTGATTAATCCGAGAGTGATTGCTTTCCGCATTAAATACGACAATCCAATGGCGTATACCACTCTGGCAAACTCCATTACACTGACCCCGGGGACTGTTACAATGAATGTAACAGAGGACGGCTTATATGAAATTCATGCACTGACTGATGGTGCTGCCGAAGGTCTGTTAGGCGGCGGTATGCAGCAGAAAGTTGCAGATCTGTTTGGCGAACCGTTTATCTACGAAGTTGTAGAGGAAGGAGAAGTACAATAATGAACGCTATTTGGGGTTTTATCATGGTCGCTGTAGTAATCATTATTGGGCTGATGCTCCAGCGTGTTTTCCAGGGACCAACAATTTATGACCGTATGAACGGTCTGGGCGTTATCGGTGCCGATACAATCCTGTTACTGGTATTATTCGGCTATGTGGATGGCCGCCCTGATATGTATGTGGATATCGCAATTTCCTATGCGATTTTAGGTTTTATCTGTTCTGTAATCGTAGCAAAATATATGGGAGGTAAAAACGTATGAGTTTAGCAATCAACGAAATTATTGCAGTTGTTCTGCTGGTTGCCAGTCTGTTTTTCTTCCTGGCCTCTGCGATCGGTTTACTGCGTCTGCCGGACTTCTATACACGTCTGCACGCTTCCGGGAACAGTGAAACATTAGGCCTGATGCTGGCCTGCCTGGGTCTGGTTATTTATGAAGGGCCAAACCTGCTGTCTGTAAAAATGGTAATCGTATTTCTGCTGGTATTTCTGGCAAACCCGATCGGGACTCATATTCTGGCGAAAGCTGCGCTGAAATCCGGTCACCCTGTATGGACACTGAAAGATAAGGAGGAGGAATAAGCATGCAAGTATTAATTATTGAAGCTCTGCTGCTGTTATTCTTAATCTTTATAACAGTTTGCATTTTAATTTCTAAAGATATTCTGGCCTGCACTATCATTTACAGTGCGTTCAGTTTCTGTGCTGTACTGACTTACTTTATGTTTGGGTCTCCTGACGTTGCCTTTACAGAGGCAGTAATCGGGACAATGTCCACCATATTCTTCATTGCAGCGCTGAAAAAAGTGGATCGGTGGTGTAAATAACAATGGGAAAAACATTATCAACAATTCTGATGGCTGTTGTAACTGTCCTGTTCTGTTTATGCACTGTATTCCTGCCGCCGATTGGCGATGTGAATTCTGCACCGAACCAGCATGTTACACCACATTATATTGAACATGCAAAAGAGGATACCGGTTCTCCTAACATTGTAACCGCTACTCTGGCTGACTACAGGGGCTTCGATACTCTGTGGGAAACTTCTGTAATGTTCGTATCCGGTTTAACAGCCTGCATGATTCTGATGGTTAACACCGAAGAAGGCAAAAAAGTTCTGAAAAAAGGGAAAAAAGAGAAAGGGGGAGCAAAAAATGGGCAATAACAAAATGAAAAAACCTTTCGGTGGTATTGTTCTGGACTCTTCCTTCCGTATTATTATTCCTTTCACCCTGGTGTACGGGATTTATATTCTGACACACGGTGAATACAGCCCGGGCGGCGGCTTCCAGGCTGGTGCGCTGCTGGCAGTCGGTATTGTACTGGTACGTCTGATTCAGGGTGCTGACAAAGAAAGCTTTAACATTACAGGCCCGCTGGCAATTGTCTGTGCCGGTGTAGGTACTTTTATTTATGCGGCAACCGGCTGGCTGACCATTTTTGGCGGCGGGAAATTCCTGGATTACACTTTCCTGCCTGTTCCAATGCATCACTGGGGCGAGCTGCATGCACTGGGGATTCTGATGATTGAAATCGGGGTTACCGTTTGCGTAATGATGACAATCATCGATATTATGGACGCAATTATTGAGCGTTTAGATGATGATGACGAAGAAGAGGGGGTAGATATCTGTGAGCGCTAGTACATTAGATGTTATCAATAACTTCCTGGCAACCAAAGGAATCTATTCTCTGGTTCTGATTTTACTGTTTTTAGGTATGTACGGTATGATTGTCAGCAACAACTACATGAAAAAAATGATGGCAATGAATGTTATGCAGGTTGCTGTAATCTTCTTCTTCCTGTGCTTTGCACAGAAAACAGGCGGTATGATTCCGATTTTAGACGGTGTTACCACAAACCCTGACCTGTACATCAACCCGCTGCCTCATGCACTGATGCTGACAGCCATCGTAGTTAGCTTAGGTACCACAGGTGTTGCGATTGCGCTGTTAATGCGTATCAAAGAAACCTTTGGTTCTGTTGAGGAAGATGAAATTCTGGGGAGGGCAGATAAATGAGTCAACACTTTCCTGTTTTAATTGTATTACTGCCCTTAACTGCTGCGTTACTGAGCCCGTTCTTCAGCTATTTCCATAAACAGGCTGGCAAATGGGTTGCAATTGCTTCACTGTTTGGTGCATTTGTATGTTCTGCCGGTCTGCTGATGCAGACAGTCCAGGACGGTGGCAAGGCTATCCATTACTGGATGGGTAACTGGATGCCACCACTGGGGATTGAATTTGTAGTAGATCCTGTAAACGCGATTATTGTAGCCATGATTACCTTCCTGGCAATGATGACCGCAATTTTCAGCACACCGTTCCTGAAAAAATCCAACTGGCTGTACATGGGCGGTTATTACACCTTAATGTCTCTGCTGTGCGTAGGTCTGTGCGGTATGACTTTAACAGGTGACGTATTTAACCTGTATGTATATCTGGAAATTGCTTCTCTGTCCGGTTATGGTTTAATTGCGCTGGGCGGCAATAAAGGGACACTGGCTGCGTTCCGTTATCTGTTAATTGGTACCATTGGTGCTTCTCTGTATCTGCTGGCAATCGGGTTCCTGTATTCTATGACTGGTTCTCTGAATATGGCAGACCTGTCTGTACTGCTGCAGGATAAAATGGATTCTCCGCTGATTATTCTGGCTGTTGCACTGTTAATTGCAGCATTCGGTATTAAAGCAGCGCTGTTCCCGTTCCATGGCTGGCAGCCAGACTCCTACACTTATTCTCATCCGGGTGCAGCTCCGCTGATTTCCGGTGCGATGAGTAAAGTGCCTGCGTATGCAATGCTGCGCTTCTTCTTCTATCTGTTTGGTGCACAGCATCTGTTTGTACAGCACGGCTTAACAGTAATCGGTATTTTAGGTGCAATGGGTATTATCCTTGGTTCTGTAATGGCGATTGCACAGGATGACTTCCGTCGTATGCTGGCATACTCCAGTGTGGCGCAGATTGGTTACATTGCCGTTGGTCTGGCAATTGGCAGTGTATACGGTTTAATCGGTGCGATTCTGCACGTTGTAAACCATGCATTTATGAAGAGTTCTCTGTTTATGGTAATCGGCGGTATTCAGTATCGCTTTGGTGAATTCCGCATCAGTCAGCTGGGGCAGATTCACAAAAAAATGCCGTTAACTGTGGTAACTCTGTGTATTGCGGCTCTGGGTATGATTGGGATTCCTCCAACAGGTGGTTTCTTCAGCAAATGGTATATCATGCTGGGCGCAATGGGTACAGAACAGTATATTTATGTTGCTGTGCTGGTAATCAGTAGTTTGCTGAATGCCGTGTACTTCTTCCGTGTAATGGAAAATGTGTTTGTTAACAAAGATCCTCAGCTGAAAGAAGTAAATCCTCCAGCCGGGAAACTGGAACTGCCTCTGCAGATGTTAATCCCGATTGTTGTGATGGGCTTAGGTATTCTGGTACTGGGCTTCTGCAATGCTTCCATCGTTGATGGTATTATTAAATTAGGTTTGCCGGAGGTGTTCTTAAGATGACAATTATTGATATCAGACCATTTCTGGCGGTAGGGGTTTCCTTATTAGCGGCAATCCTGATTATGTTTACCGGGAAAAAACCAAACCTGCGTGACTTCTGGAGCGTGGCGGCTGCGTTTATCAAATGCCTGCTGGTATTCTCCATGGTGCCTGCTGTTCTGGCTGGCAATGTGTACGAATTTACACTGTTCCAGGTAACAGATACCCTTGGTTTTACTCTGCGTACTGATGCTGCGGGTATGGTGTTTGCCTGCGTATCCTCGTTCCTGTATATTCCGGTTTCCTTCTATGCAATCGGTTATATGCGCGGACATCACGAAAAAGAACAGACAGGCTTCTTTGCATCCTTTGCGGTTTGTCTGTCTGCTGCCATCGGGATTGCGTTATCTGCAAACCTGCTGACATTCTTTATTTTCTATGAATTACTGACCATTGCAACCTGGCCTCTGGTTTTCCATGAAAGAAACGAAGAAGCAAGATTCTCTGGCCGTAAATATTTAGTTTACACTTTAGTGACCGGTCAGCTGATGCTGGCAGGTATTGTTGCAATCTATGTAATGGCTGGTACTCTGGAATTCCAGGCTGGCGGTTTCCTGACTGCTGACATGGCACCAACATGGGTTCTGCAGATGCTGTTCTTCCTGATGGTGCTGGGCGGCGCTGTAAAAGCCGGTGTTATGCCGCTGCATGGCTGGCTGCCATCCGCAATGGTTGCGCCAACACCTGTTTCTGCTCTGCTGCATGCGGTAGCGGTAGTTAAAGCTGGTGCATTCTGCGTTCTGCGACTGATTGGGTTCGTATTCGGCCCTCAGCTGCTGGCAGAAATTGGCTGCGCAGATGTTCTGGCATGGGTTGCTGCATTTACAATTATCGCATCTTCTCTGATTGCGATGCAGCAGGACAACTTAAAACGCAGACTGGCATTCTCTACAGTCGGTCAGCTGTCTTACGTTGTACTGGGTGCTGCTTTATTAGCACCACTTAGCATTCTGGGTGCATATTTCCATATTGTTGCCCATGCATTAATGAAAATTACTCTCTTTATGTGCGCTGGTGCAATTATTGTAACCGCTCATAAAGACAACATCAGTGACATGCACGGGATTGGTAAGAAAATGCCAATCACCATGGCATGCTTCACAATTGCTTCTCTGGGTATTGCAGGTATGCCGTTCATCATTGGTTTCCTGAGCAAATGGAATCTGGCGCTGGGCGCATTACAGGTTGGTCAGCCTCTGTTTATTGCAGTGTTAATTGCAAGTGCGCTGTTAGGTCTGTCCTACCTGATGCCGGTTGCTTATCTGGCATTCTTTAAACCAAATGATAAAGGCGAATTTAAAACCTACGGCGAAGCAAACAAATTTATGCTGATTCCAATCTGCGTAACAGCAGCATTATCTGTAATTCTGGGTATTGTGCCTAACTTCGGGCCTCATCTGTATGATCTGGCAAGTATGGCAGCACAGAGCATTACTCAGGGCTGGATCGGGGGTGGCTGGTGATGCAGTCTTTGAATAAAAAGAAAATCTATATCATCATTGCCATTGCCGTAGCGGTTTCCGTTGTACTGGAAGTGCTGATGGCACATCCACATGGTCATAACTTCTGGCACACTATGCCTGGTTTTGACATTATCATGGGTTTTGTAGGCGGCTGGGCATTAATCCTGTTCGCAAAAAAACTGTTAGGTCCACTGCTGCAGCGTGACGAAAATTATTATGACGGAGGTGACGGTGATGAATAGTATGGTGTTCCATCCTGGTTTGATTTTGATTGCGACCGGGTTCATCGCCGCAATCGTTCCGAAAAGTATTCGCAAATTTGTTCTGGCTGGCGGTCCTCTGGTGGCGCTGGCTGCAATGTTCTCTCTGTCTTACGGGGCAGAATGGATTGTACCGTTCATTAACGGTATTGACCTGCATGTTGTACAGGTTGACCGGTTAAACTGGGTATTCGGTTTAATCTTCAGTATGATGGCTGCAATTGGCGGCATTTACTCTATGCATAACAAGAGCTGGATGGAAGCACTGGCAAGTATGTGCTATGCTGGTGGTGCACTAGGTGTAACTCTGTGTGGCGACTGGATGACATTAATTTTCTTCTGGGAACTGATGGCAGCTTCTTCTCTGTTCTTAATCTGGTGCAATAACACTGCCAAATCCAGAAAAGCCGGTTTCCGGTACTTACTGGTTCATATGTTTGGCGGTAACATGTTACTGGCTGGTATTTTCCTGAAAGTAAGCGCTGGCGAAATGATGGTAAGCAGTCTGGCTGCCGGTCCTCATGACCTGGCATTCTGGCTGATTTTAATCGGGGTTGCAGTAAATGCTGCAATTCCTCCGATTCATGGCTGGCTGGTTGATGCTTATCCGGAAGGGACTATTACCGGTAGCGTATTCCTGAGTTCCTTTACCACAAAAGTTGCTGTATACTGCTTAATCCGTATTTTCGCAGGTACAGAATTCCTGATGTGGGTTGGTGTTATCATGGCTCTGTATGGTGCCTGCTTCGCGATTATCGAAAACGATATGCGCCGTCTGCTGGCATATCACATTGTCAGCCAGGTAGGCTTTATGGTAGCTGGTGTTGGTATTGGTACTGACCTGGCTCTGAACGGGGCAACTGCTCATGCATTCAGCCACATTCTGTATAAATCCTTACTGTTTATGTGTGCAGGGGCTGTGATTTACGCAACAGGCATTCGCAAAATCAACCACTTAGGTGGTCTGGCTAAGAAAATGCCGTTTGTATTTGTATGTTTTGTCATTGCAGCGTTCTCCATCTCGGGGATTCCACTGTTCAATGGTTTTATCAGTAAATCCATTACCATTACTGCGGCAATGGAAGCGGGTTTCCCTGCGATTGAACTGCTGCTGCAGCTGGCGAGTGTCGGTACTTTCTTATCTATCACCATGAAAATGATTTATTTCATCTTCCTGCGTGAAGGCAAAGATGTAGAAATCAAAAATGAAATTCCAAAAAATATGTATGTAGCGATGGGCATTGGAGCTGCACTGTGTACGGTTTACGGGATTTTCCCTGATTTACTGTATCGTTTCCTGCCATTCGCAATGGAATATCATCCATTCACTGTTGACCATATCGTACAGTACATCCAGCTGCTGTGTGTAGCAATGGTGCCATTTATGATGTATCTGTCGCATATGGAACCACACGAACAGCTGACTCTGGATACAGACTGGCTGTATCGTAAACCGTTCGTTGCGCTGGTGTTAAGCATTTCCTCTCTGGTATGTGCAACCCGTGCTGCACTGGGTGGTTTCTTCCGCTGGATTTACGATGCGTTCAATGAACTGATGGCAAACCCAATGCAGTTCCTGTGTCAGGAACCGCGTACGATGGAAGGTACAGGCGATGTGCCGGATAAATACAATCCAGACAGCTATCGCACAGCAATTGGGGAACCGATGGTTATTATCATGGCTGTATTCCTGGTAGCAGTTGCATTCATTGCGTTTGCATAAGATTGAATATGAATTTTAAAGACCGTGAGGCGTTTGCCTTACGGTCTTTTTTGTCTTATTACAGCACGGCTATAACGGAAATAAAGGTTGTGCGCTACGGGGGCTTTCTCGTATAATAAAGATAGTTAGTTTAACAGAAGAAGGTGTATTCGATGAAATATATTGTAGCATTAGACCAGGGGACAACTAGTTCCCGTGCCATTGTTTTTGACCATGAACAGAATATTGTTGCTGTCGGGCAGAAAGAATTTAAGCAGATTTATCCGCAGCCAGGCTGGGTAGAACATGACCCGATGGAAATCTGGGCAACACAGTATGGCGTATTGCAGGAAGCATTGATTAAAGCAGGAATTACACTGGCTGATGTGGCTGGTATCGGAATTACCAACCAGCGTGAAACAACAATTGTGTGGGAGAAAGATACTGGAAAACCGATTTATAATGCCATTGTATGGCAGTGCCGTCGCACAGCGGATTTATGTGATCAGCTGAAAGAAGAAGGCTGGGCAGATTATATCCGTGACACAACGGGGCTCGTAATTGATGCCTATTTCTCTGCAACGAAAGTCAGCTGGATTCTAGACCATGTGCCGGGCGCAAGAGAACGGGCACAAAAAGGAGAACTGTTATTTGGTACGGTTGATACCTGGCTGGTATGGAAACTGACCGGCGGTGCGGTGCATGTTACCGATTATACCAATGCCTCCCGGACCATGCTTTATAATATTCGTGACTTAAAATGGGATGAAAAACTGCTGGAACGATTCCAGATTCCAAAATGTATGCTGCCGGAAGTGCGCAACTCTTCTGAAATTTATGGCTACGTGCAGAGTGAGGGGGCGCAGGTACCAGTAGCTGGTATTGCTGGTGACCAGCAGGCGGCGCTGTTTGGGCAGGCGTGTTTTGAACGCGGTTCTGCCAAAAATACTTATGGGACGGGATGCTTTTTGCTGATGAATATCGGCAAAAACTATATCGCCAGTCAGAAAGGACTGGTGACTACCATAGCGGCAACTCTAAATAATGAAGTGGAATATGCACTGGAAGGTTCAATTTTTGTTGGTGGAGCTGTAATTCAGTGGTTGCGTGATGAAATGCGTCTGATTGAAACAGCTGCAGAAAGTGAAAAATATGCAGTGGAACTATCAGATAACGGAGGCGTTTATCTGGTGCCGGCTTTTGTAGGACTGGGGGCACCTTACTGGGATATGTATGCGCGCGGAAGTATTTTGGGGTTAACCAGAGGTACCGGTCGCAGTCATATTATCCGTGCAGCTCTGGAGGCAATTGCTTATCAGACCAATGATGTGTTACAAGCTATGGTGGAAGACTCCGGCCTGAATCTGACAGAGCTGAAGGTAGACGGAGGCGCTTGCCGCAATAATTTCCTCATGCAGTTTCAGGCAGACATTATTAATTGTGAAGTGAAGCGTCCGGCGATTACGGAAACCACTGCGTTAGGGGTAGCTTATCTGGCTGGGCTGGCAGTTGGCTACTGGAACAGCAAAGAAGAAATTGCGCAGCGCTGGCATGAGGAGCAGAAATTCGTACCGCAGATGGATGACGAAGTGCGGGCGGAAAATTGCCGCGGATGGGAAAAAGCAGTTGATAAAGCGATGCGCTGGATTGACTAGCAGAAGGATGGTGAATTACCATGAGAAAATATATGGTTGCAGCAGTGCAGATGGATACGCAGAATGAGAAGAGTGTAAACTGGGAACAGATGGCGGCATATATTGATGAAGCTGCCGGGAAGGGCGCGAAACTGGTGGCATTTCCGGAAGTTGTAAATATTCTCAGTGAAGAACCGGAGTTTGCTGAACAGATTCCGGGACCTACAACGGATTTGTTGATGCGCAAAGCAAAAGAACATCGGATCTGGATTCATGGTGGAAGTATCAGTGAGGTGAATCTGGATGGCCCGCGCACATATAATACAACGGTGCTGATTAATCCGGAGGGTGAAATTGTGGCCCGCTACAGCAAATTGCACAATTTTGATATGACTCTGCCGGATGGCAGCAGTGTGCGGGAATCGGATCGAAAAGAGCCGGGAAAAACAATAACAACGATAGAAACAGAACTTGGGCATCTGGGTTTTGCAATCTGTTATGATATGCGTTTTCCGGAACTGTTTCGTCTGATGACGCTGCAGGGGGCGCAAATTATTTTCCTGCCGGCCAATTTCACTATGCCGACCGGGAAAGATCACTGGGAACCGATTCTGAGAGCTCGTGCTATTGAAAATGGCTGTTATATTATTGCGCCGAACCAGGTTGGCGTGAAAGAAAAGTTTGTGGCCTATGGAAACAGTATGGTAATTGACCCGTGGGGAACTGTGATTGCCAGAGCGTCAGATAAACCTGGTCTGATTTTAGCAGAAATTGATCTGGATTATCTGGATGCAGTAAGAAGGCGGAATCCTTCTGTGCAGAATCGACGTACAGATGTTTATAATCTGCAGTAGGATGCACTTGTCTGAATGGATTGTTTAAAATAGAAGAAAATAAGGTAAAAAGCAGCTAGAGTTAGTTATATCTCTGGCTGTTTTTTATTTTGAGTTGAAAATTGTGTATGATTCGTGATAATCTTGTGGAAAATGTTAAGATGTCTGTAAAAACTGGCTGCAATTTTGAAAGAATCTTCGGGAAATAGTAAAAAAACAGATTGAGTACTTGCATTCTTGGCGGGAATCGCTTACACTATGATGCATAATATATATATAGAAAGAAAACGGTTTCGACTGCTATATGCTTTTTGCAGGCAGAGGAATACTTTGAATACGTGAATAGCATATTGGGAAAGGTGATTGCTATGATTTATGATAATATCGGACAATTGATTGGTCGTACGCCGATGGTGCGGCTTCATTTGAATAAACCGGAGATTAAAGCGGAACTGCTTGCAAAGGCGGAGTCTTTCAATCCGGGTGGTAGTATTAAAGACCGTGTCGGTGCACACATGCTGCTGGATGCCGAAGAAAAAGGACTGATTTCGCCTGGTGCAACGATTATCGAACCAACTAGTGGCAACACTGGTGTAGGTTTGGCTTTGATGGCGGCGGTAAAAGGGTATAAAATGATTCTGACAATGCCGGAAAATATGAGCGAAGAACGCCAGAGTTTGCTGAAAGCCTATGGTGCGAAAATTGAACTGACACCAGCGGCTGATGGTATGACGGGTGCCATAGCCAGAGCAGAAGAACTGCTGAAAGAAATTCCGGGAAGTTATATGTGTGGCCAGTTTGACAATGAAGCGAATCCAATGGCGCATTATCTGACTACTGCTCAGGAAATTTATGCGGACACAGACGGCAAAGTGGATATCGTTGTGGCAACAATCGGTACTGGCGGAACGATTACCGGGATTGCTCGCGGCCTGAAAGAATATAACAAAGATATTCAGATTGTTGGTGTAGAACCGTTGCAATCGGCAGTTATTAATGGCCGACCGAAAGGCGCTCACAAAATCCAGGGGATTGGGGCTGGTTTTATTCCTTCTATTCTGGATTTGAGTCTGATTGATGAAGTGTTGATGATTGATGGCGATGAAGCGATGGCGGAATCGCGTATGCTGGCCAAAAGCCAGGGGATTCTGACCGGGATTTCTGCAGGTGCAGCAATGCTGGCGGCGGAGCAGGTGGCAAGTCGCCCGGAAAATGAAGGGAAGCGTATTGTAGTAATTTTACCGGATACAGGGGAACGATATTTATCGACCGAACTGTTCCGGGAATCAAATTAGGAGGAATTGCCGATGAAGTTTGCAGATAAGCCAGAGCAGGAAATAATTGAAGCAGCCCAGCAGGGAGATGAAGCGGCTATGGAACATCTGCTGAAACGTTATCAGGGTTTAATGAATTATATTTGCGATAAATATTATCTGAAAGACGGCGAGCGGGATGATTTACTGCAGGAAGCCATGATTGGTTTTGTGCAGAGTGTAAAATGTTACAAGCCGGAAAGTGGGAAACAATTTAAAAACTTTGCATATCTTTGCATTAAGCGTGAGCTGGATTCCTGTGTGAAACGGTCTAACCGGAAAAAACATATGGTGCTGAATGAAGCGGTGTCTATGTCTAACTATAATGAAAATGATGAGCAGATGGAAGACAAAGCAGCCTATCTGATTGAACGTGATATAAGTGGTGAAATTATTTCGCCTGAAAATACGATTGTTGAGCGGGAGACTTATGCTGAAATCATGCAGAAAATCACAGCGCTGCTCTCGAAGATGGAATTGAATGTGCTGATTATGCGTATGATGGGGATGTCGTACAATGAAATAACACTGGCCCTGCAGCTGGAAAACAAATCTGTAGATAATGCCGTGCAGCGAATTCGCAAAAAAGTGAATAAATCGAAAGCCTTGAACTTCTGTGCGGAAGGTGTTTGAGGCGGGAACCTGATAAAATACGGGTTATTACAGCGGGAAAAGTAGTTGTAATAACCCGTAATTTTTTATACAATATATAATAGGAGTTTATACGCTTCTGAAAATTATATAAAATCCGTTAATGTTTTAACAAAACAAAGGGTTTGTGGACACGATTCTTTTGGGTGAGAACTATAAGCAGAAATAATGTGAAATGCCGAAAAAACAGCGTAAATACGCATAAAAAAGCTTGCAATTGCATTTCGGGTGTGATAATATTTAGGAGTTGCGTAAGACATGCGATGAAGCGGGAGATTGCTAGCGACGGCGACACGCCAGACACCGTGTGCTAGGTAACTTTCGTGGAGAATGTCCGTTAATCGGGCGCGAAGGAGGGAAAAACATGGCAAAACAGAAAATCAGAATTCGTTTAAAAGCATTCGATCATAAATTACTGGATCAGTCTGCACAGAAAATCGTTGAAACAGCGAAAAAAACAGGAGCCAAAGTTTCCGGTCCGGTTCCACTGCCGACCGAAAAAAATGTGTTTACAATCTTGAGATCTCCTCATGTAAACAAAGACTCTCGTGAACAGTTCGAAATGAGAACTCATAAACGTCTGATTGATATCTTTGATCACAATCAGAAAACTGTTGAAGCTCTGATGCGTTTGGATTTACCATCCGGCGTTGAAATCGAAATTAAATTATAATCGTTTGCTAAGCTTAAGGAGGTGGCAAGATGAAAGCTATTTTAGGTAAAAAAGTTGGTATGACTCAGATCTTTTCTCCAGAAGGTAAAGCAATCCCTGTAACAGTAATCGAAGCAGGTCCTTGCACAGTCATCCAGACAAAAACTACTGATAATGATGGTTATGAAGCCATTCAGGTTGGTTTTGATGAAATTAAAGAAGTGCGTGCAAACAAACCACAGAAAGGTCATTGCGCAAAAGCACAGGCAAAACCAATGAGATATTTAAGAGAATTCCGCGTTGATAACGCAGCTGAATATCAGCTGGGTCAGGTGATTAAAGCTGACATTTTCGAAGCTGGCGATATCATCGATGCAACTGGTATCAGCAAAGGTAAAGGTTTCCAGGGTAGCATTAAACGTTGCGGTCAGTCCAGAGGGCCTATGGGTCACGGTTCCAAATATCACCGTCGTTCCGGTTCCCTGGGTGCGCTGGGTCCAAACCACGTATTCAAAGGTCGTCCACTGCCAGGTCGCATGGGTGGTCTGAAAATCACTGTTCAGAATCTGCAGGTAGTAAAAGTAGATGCTGAAAAAAATCTGCTGTTAGTGAAAGGTTCTGTACCAGGTCCTAACAAATCCATGATTACTATTAAAAGTGCTGTAAAAGCGAAATAATTAGTGTCGTAAGAAAGGAGGAAACTACAAATGCCAAAAGTAGCTTTATTAAATGTAGAAGGCAATCAGGTTGGCGAAATCGAACTGAATGATGCAGTATTCGGTATCGAACCAAATGAAAGCGTTGTACATGAAGCTGTTGTAATGCAGATGGCTAGCTGGCGCCAGGGTACTCACTGCACAAAATCCAGAGGTGAAGTGAGAGGCGGCGGCCGTAAACCATGGAGACAGAAAGGGACAGGTCGTGCTCGTGTAGGCACAAGCCGTTCTCCACTGTGGCGTGGCGGTGCTATTATCTTCGGGCCAAAACCAAGAAGTTATAGCTTCTCTATTCCAAAGAAAAAAAGACGTCTGGCTCTGAAATCCGTTCTGTCCAGCAAAGTTGCTGAAAACGATATTATCGTATTAGATACATTAAACTTTGACCAGCCAAAAACAAAAGAAATGGTTAAAGTTCTGAACGCATTAAATGTTGATGCGAAAGCATTAGTTGTTACCGCTGAAGTAGATGAAAACGTAATCAAATCTGCTCGTAATATTGAAGGGGTTACACCAGTTGCAGCTGCATCCGTTAATGTATATGATCTGTTAGCACACAACAAACTGATCATCACCAAAGACGCAATCGCTAAGGTTGAGGAGGTGCTGGCATAATGGAAGCACGTGATATCATTATCAAGCCTGTTGTAACAGAAAAATCCATCTCTCTGATGGAACACAACAAATATGTTTTCAAAGTAGCATTAAGCGCTAACAAAATTGAAATCAAAAAAGCTATTGAAGAAATCTTCAAGGTAAAAGTTGTTGATGTAAACACTGTACGTATCAATGGTAAAGTGAAACGTATGGGCCGTTATGAAGGCAAAACTTCTGATTACAAAAAAGCCATTGTTCAGTTAGCTGAAGGCGACAGCATTGAAATTTTTGAAGGTATGTAATCTGATATAAATTGAGATAATCCAGAAGGAGGGAACTGCAATGGCAGTAAAAAGTTTTAAGCCTACTTCTCCTGGTAGACGTCAGATGACCGTATCCGCATTTGATGAAATTACAGCAAGCAAACCAGAAAAATCCTTACTGGCTCCTATGAAGAAAAAAGCTGGTAGAAATGCTCATGGTTGCATCACTGTTCGTCATCACGGCGGTGGTCACAAAAGACAGTACCGGGTAATTGACTTTAAACGTAATAAAGACAATATTCCAGCCAGAGTTGCTACTATCGAATACGATCCAAACCGTTCCGCACGTATCGCACTGCTGAACTATGCTGATGGTGAAAAAAGATATATCATCGCACCAAACGGCTTAAAAGTTGGTGATGTAATCGTATCTGGTCCAGAATCCGATATCAAAGTTGGTAACTGTTTACCAATCGAAAACATTCCAGTTGGTACCGTAATTCACAATGTTGAATTAAAACCAGAAAAAGGTGCTCAGTTATGCCGCGCAGCTGGTACATCTGCTCAGCTGATGGCTAAAGAAGGCAAATATGCTACTCTGAGACTGCCATCTGGCGAAATGAGATTAGTGCTGGTTAGATGCCGCGCTACAGTTGGTCAGGTAGGTAACCTGGAACACGAAATCATCAACATTGGTAAAGCTGGTCGTACCCGTTGGATGGGTGTAAGACCTACCGTACGCGGTTCTGTAATGAACCCTAATGACCATCCACACGGTGGTGGTGAAGGTCGCGCTCCAGTAGGCCGTAAGTGCCCAGTTAGCCCATGGGGTAAATCTGCACATGGCGGTAACACCCGTAAGAAAAATAATGTAAATGACAAATATATTGTTAAATCACGCAAGAAATAATTAGCTTGCGCGAAGGGAGGCAAATATCCTCATGAGTAGATCGTTGAAAAAAGGCCCTTATGTTGAAGAGAAATTGTACAACAGAATCGTGGCTATGAATGAATCTGGTGACAAAAAAGTTATCAAAACATGGTCTCGTAGTTCTACAATCTTCCCTGAATTCATTGGTCATACAATTGCTGTTCATGATGGTCGTAAACATGTTCCTGTTTATGTAACTGAAGATATGGTTGGTCATAAACTGGGCGAATTTGCGCCAACACGTACTTTTAAAGGTCACGTTGACCATAGCGAACGGTCGAGTTCCTTGAGATAGAATTGAGAGAGGGGGTTTAGCAATGGAAGCAAAAGCTGTCGCTAAATTCGTTAGAATTTCTCCAAGAAAAGCTCGTCAGGTAGTTGACCTGATTCGCGGTAAAAGCGTTGGAGAAGCATATGCGATTTTAAAATTCACACCTCATAAAGGTGCTGCGTTAGTAGAAAATGTACTGAAATCTGCTGTGGCAAATGCTGAACACAACTACAACATGAATGTTGATAATTTGTATGTAAGCACAGCCTACGTTGATCAGGGTGCTTCTTTAAAAAGATTCAAACCTAGAGCAATGGGCAGAGCGGATGGTATCCGTAAAAGAACAAGCCATATTACAGTAATGGTTAGCGAAAGATAAGGAGGGATCACTCAGTGGGTCAAAAGGTAAGTCCTAAAGGTTTGCGTATCGGCGTCATTAAAGACTGGGACGCTAGATGGTATGCTGATAAGAATTATGTAGAACTCCTCCATGAAGATCTGAAGGTCCGTAAATTTGTTAAAGCAAAATTATTCGAAAGCGGCGTTGCAGACATTATCACCGAAAGAACTGGTAACACCAAACTGAGAGTGACAATTCACACTGCAAAACCTGGTATCGTAATCGGTGCAAAAGGTTCCGAAATCGAAAAACTGCGTAAAGAACTGGAAGCCATGACTGGCAAACAGGTTAACATCAATATCCAGGAAGTAAAAAGACCAGAAGCAAATGCACAGCTGGTTGCTGAAGCTACCGCTGCTCAGCTGGTAAGACGTGTAGCGTTCCGTAGAGCTATGAAACAGGCTATCGGTCGCGCAATGAAATCCGGCGCTGAAGGTATCAAAATTGCTCTGTCCGGTCGTCTGGCTGGCGCTGACATCGCTCGTACAGAATGGGCTAGCGAAGGTAAAGTGCCTCTGCACACATTACGTGCCGACATCGATTACGGTTTCGCAGAAGCAGATACAACTTACGGTAAAATTGGTGTAAAAGTTTGGATCTACAAAGGGGAAGTTCTTCCTGAAGCGAAAACTGCTCAAGCTAAGGAAGGAGGCAACTAATCATGTTGGTGCCAAAAAGAGTAAAATGGCGTAGACCACATCGTGCAAGCCTGAAAGGTGAAGCGCACAAAGGTACAAAAGTAACATACGGTGAATATGGTTTACAGGCACTGGAAGGTGCATGGATTACAAACCGTCAGATTGAAGCTGCCCGTATTGCGATGACTCGTTACATCAAACGTGGCGGTAAAGTTTGGATTAAAATCTTCCCAGACCATCCTGTAACAGCAAAACCTGCTGAAGTACGTATGGGTTCCGGGAAAGGTTCTCCTGATTACTGGGTAGCAGTAGTTAAACCAGGTAGAGTTATGTTTGAACTGGCTGGTGTTCCTGAAGAAACAGCTAGAGAAGCGCTGCGTTTAGCAATGCATAAATTACCTGTTAAATGTAAATTCGTTAAAAAAGAAGGCGGTGACGTAAATGAAGGTTAAGGTACTGAGAGACTTAAGCACAGCTGAATTAGAAAAGAAAGTTGTAGATCTCAAAGAAGAACTGTTCAATTTGCGTTTCCAGATGGCTACTGGCCAGTTAGAAAATCCAATGAAAATTAAAGAAATCCGTAAAGACATTGCGAAAGCAAAAACTGTTTTACGGGAACGTGAAATTAAAGAACAGGCCTAGGCTCGAGTGAGGAGGTTACAACGTGGAAAGAGGGAATCGTAAAGTTCGCTACGGCGTTGTTGTAAGCGACAAAATGGACAAAACTGTTACAGTTTCTGTCGAAAGCCATTTCCGTCATCCTCTGTACGGCAAAATCACTGCCATGACTAAAAAATATAAAGCTCATGACGAAGAAAATGCCTGCAAAGTAGGAGATAAAGTAAAAATTATGGAAACACGTCCACTGAGTAAAGATAAAAGATGGCGTGTTGTTGAAATTACTGAAAAGGCTACAATCGTTTAAGTTGTGTAGTTTTTTCACAACGAGATGTTGCCGGAAGGAGGTAACCTGAGATGATTCAACAAGAAACCAGACTGAAAGTCGGTGACAATACTGGTGC
>JAFQEO010000026.1 GCA_017399005.1 Peptococcaceae bacterium
AATGCACAGCGCTGTTTTTTTCTGCATATTTTATAATATTTGACGACAGTATTTGAGAACCGAGGTGTAACACAATGAGTGAACGGTTTCATCCTGGCGATTATGTGACCAGGATTTCGCATCAGAAAGATGTGCTGTTTCGAATTGAAGCAATTCAGCAGCAGAACGGTAAAAAAATGGCGATTCTGAAAGGGGTGGATTTGCGGCTGTGTGCCGATGCGCCACTGGAGGATCTGGTTGAGCCGACAGCGCAGGAAATCAACCGGTACCGGCAGGTGTATGTAAAGCGCAGTACCGACCTGATGCGCGGAATTGAGCGGCGCCGGAAGGATGTTATTGGTGATTTTCTGTCCAGAGCCAAGATTAATTACAAGAAAAACGAGTGCCACCAGCTGGAGATGTTTGAACTGCCCGGTACCGTGCTCCACATTGACGGTGATAAGGAATATCTGGATTTGTGTCTTTCCACTTACCGGCAGCTGAATATTCGTGCCACTGGTTTTTATGTGCCTGAGGAGCGGCAGCCCGAAGAAGTGAAAGCGCTTCTGATGGAATATACTCCCGATATTCTGATTCTGACCGGCCACGACGGTTTACTGAAAAACCGGAAGAATTTTTCCAGTCTGGAAAACTATCGACACTCCGGGCACTTTGTGCGGGCTGTGCGAAAAGCACGGGAGTTTGAAGCCGGCCGGGATGATCTGATTATTTTTGCAGGTGCCTGCCAGTCCCATTACGAAGCACTGATTCGTGCCGGTGCCAACTTTGCATCATCGCCGCGCCGGATACTGATTCATGCCTACGACCCGGTGTTTATTGCCGAGAAAGTGGCCTTTACTCCGTTTAATCAGATGGTATCCATTCGTGAGGCCTTAAACGATACTGTTACTGGTGTAGACGGGGTAGGCGGCATTGAAACGCGGGGACGGCTGCGGATTGGTTACCCAAAATCGCCCTATTAGGGGGACTTGTCTTTTTTTGTTTTGGGTGTGTTGTTTTCAAAATAGAAAAAATTCTGCGTCTGTTTGAAAACATGCTGCCTTGTCAGAGGAAAAAATCCTGTGCCCTTCGGTGTACGTGATGAAATTTGCTCTAATTATTGCATTTTTCAAAAAAATATATGCTTTTATATTGACACGCATAGTAACAGCGTATATAATATATGACCCTGATTTGACAATTCCACTTTTCTTCGTTATAATATATCTCGTAGCTATGATTTACAGGTTCTGAACAGGAGGGTGGTAACGTTGGCAGCAAATAAAAATGCAGCAAGGGTGCAGGAGGCGTTGTCGCGCTATGTGGGCAGCGAAGTGAAGCTGAAAGCCAACAGCGGGCGCCGCAGATTTATTGAGCGCTCCGGTGTGCTGGAAGGTACATACTCCAATCTGTTTGTAGTGCGGGTGGAAGAAAAATCGGTAGAACAGAAAATGTCGTTCAGCTATGCGGACCTGTTAACCGGCAATGTGGTGCTGGTGATTCATCGGGATGGTAAGGATTACCGGCTGGCGATTAAACAGGATTAGGTATCCGTTAAAACAGATGCTGTCATGCAGAAATGCGTGGCGGCATTTTTTGTTTTTATTCTGTATTTTCAAAAAGAGTATTGACAGAAATAATTATTTGGATTATTGTATTAATAGAGTAATACAATTTTAAGTCGTAAAGGAGAGACCGTTTATGAAGAAAAGAGATTATGTTTGTCCAAAGTGCGGATGTACAAAATATGAGAGTGATCAGTTTCAGGCAACTGGCGGAACCTTTGCAAAAATGTTTGACGTGCAGAATAAAAAATTTATCACTATCAGCTGTAAAGAGTGTGGTTATACCGAACTTTACAAAGAAAAGAGCGGTTTGAATATTCTGGATTTCCTGATTCAGTAGAAGCGGGGTGATGATATGGATTTTCAGGCCAATATACCGATTTACCTGCAGCTAATTGATATGATTAAACTGCAGATTGTATCCGGTAAACTTCAGCCTGGCGAAAAAATGAAACCGGTGCGGGAACTGGCTATGGAATACGGCGTAAACCCCAACACCATGCAGAAAGCACTGGCGGAACTGGAGTGGGAGAAGCTGCTGTATACTATGCGCACAGCCGGCCGCTATGTAACCGAAGATGCGGTGTTAATCAGCAGATTAAGAGAAAATCTGGCGGCAGAGCGAATCGGGCAGTTTTTTGAGGAACTGAGGCGTTTCGGCTATGAAAAAGAGGAAATCATGTATCTGCTGGAGCGTTATATGGAGGAGAGGATGGAAGATGACAGCACTGGTACAGTTTGAGAATGTGACGAAACAGTACGGAGATAAAAAAGCGCTGGATAATGTCAGCTTTACACTGGAACCCGGTAAAATCTACGGGCTTTTAGGGCCAAACGGCAGCGGCAAATCCACAGCCATTAAAATAATCAACGATTTACTGCAGCCTACATCCGGTACGGTTCTGGTGAATGGTTTAAAGCCCGGCGTGGAGAGCAAAAAAATAATCTCCTATCTGCCGGATCGCAATTATCTGAACGACTGGATGAAGGTGGAGGATGCCTTTAAACTGTTTGAAGATTTTTATGAAGACTTTGACCGCAGCCGGGCGGAAGAGATGCTGAGAAGCTTAAATATCAGTTCTGGAGCCCGTTTAAAAACCCTGTCAAAGGGCACGTTGGAAAAAGTGCAGTTGATTCTGATTATGGCCCGTCGTGCAAAGCTTTATGTGCTGGATGAACCGATTGCCGGTGTGGACCCTGCGGCTCGGGATTATATTCTGCAGACCATTCTGAGCAATTATGGCGAGGAGAGTTCGATTCTGATTTCCACGCACCTGATTACTGATATTGAGAAAGTGCTGGACGAAGTGCTGTTTTTACAGAACGGTCGTATTGTTCTGCAGGGCGCAGTGGATGATATCCGTGCCGAACACGGCAAATCTATCGACGGTTTATTCCGGGAGGTGTTCCGATGCTAGCAAAATTACTGAAATATGAAATGAAAGCCTCCGCCCGTACGCTGGTTCCGCTTTATATCGGCACACTGATTGTGGCCCTGGTGTGCAGTGTCCAGATGGCGCTGTTTATAGCAGACAATCGTAGTGGATTTGCGATGACGATAGGTGTTTTTCAAGTAAACAACACATTGACAGGAATTCTCTTCCTGCTGTTTTTCGGGTTATGTGTTGCAATTACTGTATTAACCATTATGACAGTCATCCAGCGGTTTAATCACAGTTTAATCGGCGATGAAGGGTATCTGATGTTTACGCTGCCGGTAACTCACACACAGCTGTTAAGCAGTAAATTTATCGGTGCGTTAATCTGGTCTGTGATTGGTTCGTTTGTAATGTTTCTTTCACTTATGATTATATCGGCATCCGGTGTAATGATAGGTGCTGATGCAATTAACTGGGGTGAGCTCTGGAATCAGCTGCGTTATATTATTCGGGATGCAATTCATCCAATGCTGGTGAGTGGCCTTTATGCCTTTGCCAGTCTGGCAGCTGGCATTTTGCTGGTTTATCTGAGTATTATGATTGCGCAGACAGAAAAACTGAATAATCACAGAGTGGCAGCGGCGGTAATTTTATTCTTTTTACTGAACTGGCTGTTTGGTGCTGTAGAAAGTATTCTGTTTGTGTCTGTCGGGAATATTGGAGTGCCGGATGGGTTTCGCATCAGTAATGACTTCATGTGGGCATACAATATGGTTATGGGCTGCCGGATTGCTTTTGAAGCAGTGAAATGTGTTATCTGCTTTATGGGAACAAAGTGGCTGATGCAGAAAAAACTGAATCTGTAAAGAATTTTTAAAATTTGCGGGATGGCAGAGGCTGTCCCGCTTTTCTTTATGTGTGCATGATAGCGGGCAGCATGGATTTTCTGCCAAAAGTATGATATAGTGTTAGAAAATCTGTTTTGCGGGGGTATTATCATGGCGGAGATTCTGAAAAACGACTGGGCGCAGTATTTAAATGAGGAATTTGAAAAAGAATATTATATCAAACTGCGGAAATTCTTAGCGGAGGAATATCGCACCAAGACGATTTATCCGGATATGTACGATATTTTTAATGCGCTGCACTATACTCCTTACAGCGATGTAAAAATCGTAATTCTTGGGCAGGACCCATACCACGGGCCGCGGCAGGCGCACGGGTTAAGCTTTTCGGTGCAGCCGGGAGTTGCCATTCCGCCATCGCTGGTGAATATCTATAAAGAATTACAGAGCGATTTAGGCTGCTATATTCCAAACAACGGCTATTTAAAATCCTGGGCCGACCAGGGCATCCTGCTGTTAAACACATCGCTGACGGTAATTGCAAGTAAAGCCAACTCTCATCAGAAGATTGGCTGGGAAATATTCACCGACCGCGTCATTCAGGTGCTGAACGACCGGGAAGACCCGGTAATCTTTATTCTGTGGGGCGGAAATGCCCGCAGCAAGAAAAAATATATTGATACATCGCGGCATTATATTATTGAGTCGGTACATCCAAGCCCGTTATCGGCATACAACGGATTTTTCGGCAGCAGACCGTTCAGCCGTGCCAACGATTTACTGGTGCAGATGGGCAAAACGCCGATTGACTGGCAGATTCCGAATATTTAAACACTGGGAAACAATGAAAACAAGGAAAACCTAAAAACATACGAAAACACAAAGGCCCTCCTGAGAAATCAGGAGGGTTTTCTGCAGGGTCTGAAGCATCTGAAGGGTTATCCGTAAACTTTTTTTAATTGTCTTCTCTTATTAAAGTTTTTTCGTAAAAATCATTCAGATTGTTCAGAAGTATATTGGTTGAGCGAAACAACCCTTCAGGAATCCGTCAGGAACCCTTCAGGATGGTTCAGAATTTCAACAAGACAAAGAAAAAACGCCTACCGCAATGCGATAAGCGTTTTGGTGCCTCGAGCCGGAATCGAACCAGCGACA
>JAFQEO010000027.1 GCA_017399005.1 Peptococcaceae bacterium
AGAAGCACCGCCAAAATCTTCGATACATTCTTCCAGTTTACCCGTCTGCGCCGTCTCCGTCCTTTCTTTTTCAGAACCAACTCTGCCACCTCCATGCTGTAAAAATCTTTTGAAAATATTATACCATAAACGCACCAAAAATAGAACATATATTCTTAAAATAAAAAACGATTCCAGATTATCTTTCAAGATTCCAGAATCGTTCTTGTTTTTCATCATCGAATATTTTTTTATTATTTTTCTTCTATTAACGCAATATATCGCTCCATAATTGCTGACAGTGCTTCATCCTTTATAGCCCAGTTTTCGTTTTCTGGTGCTGTTAGTAGTTCGTCCTTCATCTCGCTCGTAAAGCCTAACACTGTAATTCCGTTATCATAACTCAAAAGCAAATCACTTTTCGCTGTCTCATCAAACTTCCATCGACAGATATAAACCGAAATCCCGTTTAAAGATTTACCCTCTGCCTGGACAAAAGCTTCTTTCGGCACAACTTTTAGAATGTTCAGTAATTCCTCCGTTTCGTCTGCAGTAAACAGATATCTTTTTGGAGCAGTATTTTCACGGAAAATTGTTGCACTTACTTCTTCTATATCTTCGCTTGAGAAAGACTGAACCCAATTATATAGATTATCCTGATCATTTTTAAATTCCATATAATCTGTGATTTTCCAGATTCCACATACAAGGACTGTAACAAGAACAATTAGCATTAACATGGTCTTTTTCATTGTGCCACCACCTTTTCATTTTCTTGCAAAACCAACTTCAGTTTTTAACTGTCCCCCGTCCGATTACAAACCCAAACACAAAGAATAGCATTCCCGGTATCAGTAAGTACCAGCTTGTAATAATGTTGCGATAGTACTCGAAAGTGACACAGCGAATCAGCATGTACATAGCCCCGTAAAATACTGCGAGTAAAATAATCTGTATCGCTGTCCACTGGCCGTTTTTTCCAGTCTTATACGCAGTAACTATCGCAGCCAACGGCATCACAACCCAGAATATAATCATCCAGTACGCCATCTCACCGCCTGGACAGAATAAAAAGAATGCACCATAAGAAATCAGCCAGATAACACAATAAACAATCACTGGTATCCATTGATTTATTATATTATTTCTCATAACCGCATCCTCCCCACGACAGTTTTGTTCTTTTAAAATACTGTAATATACCATTATGTATGGTGTCAATGTTTTTATTTTGTATTTCGTCAATAAAGAGCCTGCATAATCATACATTCAAAAAATAATTCCTGCAAACAAAAAAGAGCAGTCTCTTTTTTCGAAACTGCCCCGCTTTATAGAATAAACTCTACTTCTCTTGAAGATTCTCCAGCAACGACTCATAAAACCTTACAGCACTGTCCAGTTCAGCTCTGTCCGGATGATGCCTGTTCATTCCGCCAATCAATTTCCACGCACCATAGGTATTATACCCTCTGCATCCATATTCCCCCGTTAAAACAGCAGCTTTCTGGAGTGCCTCCGTTCGCATTGTCTGCGTAAATGACTCGCTTGTCCTCGCACAGGTATACAGGAAAAATACTTTTTTATGTTCCGGTAAATTTTCTTTCAAAAACCGTTCAATAGACTCATAGAATTTACCAAAATCAATTCCCGATGCAAAGCCTATCAGTTCATATTGCGACAAATCAGCTTTCTGCTGTGTTGTTGCGTCAACCATATCTATTTCGTATTTATCAGCAATCGCTTCCACCAGTTTTCGTGTATTTCCATGATGTATTGACGCATATACAATGACCACTTTCACAATACATTCATCTCCTCTGCAATAATCTTTATCCAGACTATAACACAGAAAAGCATAACCGGCTTCCAGATTTCTGCTATGATATTTTTGTAAATAATAAATCTTGTACAATACTGCCTGCCGATAACCCGAACACGCGCCGATTCACATCCGCAAAGTGTGCAGCACTGGCAAACCCTGCCTCCAGTGCAGCCTGGGTAATTGTTTTCCCTTTAAGAATTTCCCTGTACGCATACAGAATTCTTTGATAAACCAGATACGATACAAATGTCATACCCGTCTGTTCTTTAAATAAATGAGAAAACCTTCCCTGCGACAAATACACCGCATCGGCAACATCCTGACATGAAATTTGTTCAAACGGCATAGAACGAATATACTCCATTGCGTAAAAAATTCTTTCATCAGTCACACAATTTCTGGATGCAGTAATCCCAAGCTGCTTCAAAAACTGTTTTTCAAAATCACTATACGCATTCACTTCTTTGTTATTTTCAAATTCTTCATAGAAACCGGCAATCCTTTTACAAGTACTTTCCGATAAAGCCTGCAGAGTTTTTATCTCTCGTGCCACATTCGTTGTTCCGTCATACAAAAAGACAAGAACCGGCTGTTCGTATGTCTCCACAAAATGAGACACTCTGGCGGGTATCATCACACCATTACAGAAACATGTTTCATTTTCTGCTTTGATTTTTATATTATCATTCATCGAAACGATGATATGCGCTGCCATATGCCGATGTTCGGCAGGTTCCCGCTGCTGGTTGCAAATTAAAATATGATTATCTGCTTCATACAGTTTCATCATACGCTCTCCCCATATAACTTCTCCTGACTTTTACAAAAAACAAATGCTGGCGCAACACTGTCCTGTATCACCCCAACATTTGTTATAATATCAAATCAATACATCTGTTTATTCCTGCGGTTACAGAAAAAAAGAAAAACGGGTTCGAGATTTCTCTCAAACCCGCTTTCGAGATGCCGGAGACCGGAATCGAACCGGTACGAAGGTTTAGCTTCGCAGGATTTTAAGTCCTGTGCGTCTGCCAGTTCCGCCACTCCGGCATGGAGGCGACACCCAGATTTGAACTGGGGCGTAAAGGATTTGCAGTCCTCTGCCTTACCGCTTGGCTATGTCGCCGTCAACCAACTGACATTTATAGATTATAGCAGGGGGTAGCTAAACTGTCAACACTTTTTTCAAACTTTTTTAGATTTTTATTTTATTTTTTATCTGGCTGTAAATGGCTGCGCCAATGCCGTTTACCTGCTGGATTTCCTCAATGCTGGAAAAGGTGCCATGCTGTACTCGATAATCCAGAATGGCCTGTGCTTTTACTTCGCCAATGCCCGGCAAGGTCATAAGCTGCTGCAGACTGGCCTGATTCAGATTCACCATTCCGTCGTCCACTATTGTTTCGTTTCCGGATGAGGCAGACGCATCTTTATAAGGCACTACAATTTTCTGGCCATCGGTCAGCAGCGCTGCCCGGTTCAATGCATCAATATCGGCATCCTCAGCTGCCCCGGCTATTTTCAGTGCATCCTCTATGCGGTTTCCCTGCTGCAGTGTATACACTCCTGGCTTCTGCACAGCACCAGCCACATGCACCACAATCTCTGCGGTATCCTGTTCTGACATTTCCAGCTCTATTATTTCTTCTACCTGCAGTTTTTGTTCTTCTGCAGTATATGCAAAACCTGACTCTCCTGCGACCGGCATGATTTGCCGCATCCCCATAAAAACCAGAAGCAGTACAGCACTTCCGGCAAAAATCAGTATCTGTTTTTTATTCTGCATCCAATCATCTCCTGCCTCACTCTAGCACAGTGATTCCATTCCTGCAAGAAAAACCGCTCGACAAAACCGTGCATAGATATGCTGTTTTCGACAAACCGCTGTTACAAAATTCCGCATAATTCTGCATCATCCTTCAACAGATATCTTTTTGCGCATCATTGCTGCATGATGCAACAGATAATGATTTATTCCGTTCTGTATTTTTTGCTTTAAGCAATTAAAAATTCCAATACGAACCAGACATCTATTTTCTCTTTTGAATGCTTTTAAAGCAAAAATAAACGCAAAACAAAAGAAAATCGCCAGACAATATCTGCCTGACGATTGTAATATTTTTTTCTGGTTCCTAGTTTCCGCACTCGATGCTGATTTCGTTAAAGATGCCCAGAATATCATCCACTCTGGTCTGTTTTTTCTTCTGTGCATCGTAATCCAGTACAATACCGCCCTGGTGCATCATAATCATACGATTACCATATTCCACTGCATGACGCAGGTTGTGACTTACCATCAGAGCCGTCAGCTGTTTTTCACGCACAATTTCATCGGTCAGTTCCATAATAATTTCTGATGTTTTCGGGTCCAGTGCCGCCGTATGTTCATCCAGAATCAGAAAATCAAGCGGTGTCATAGTCGACATTAAGAGTGCCATAGCCTGACGCTGCCCACCGGATAACGCCCCTACTTTTACATGCAGTTTATCTTCCAGCCCCAGTTTCAGGCGGGAAAGCTGTTCCTGATAAAACGAAATGCGTTTTTTATTGATGCCGCCAGTCAGATTAAACGGTTTGCCTTTGTTATCAGCCATAGCCATATTCTGCAGAATGGTCATGGAAGGGCAAGTACCTTTTGCAGGGTCCTGAAATACACGGCCGATAAATTTGGAACGCTGATATTCTTTCAGTTTGTTGATATTCTGCCCCTGTACTAAAATATTGCCGCTATCCAGCGGAATGGTGCCACAAATAATATTCAGAATGGTGGTTTTCCCGGAACCGTTACTGCCAATTACCGAGATAAACTCCCCTTTTTTCACCTGCAGATTAAAATTGGTGAACAGCGTACTTTCGTTGACAGTACCCGGGTTAAAGGTTTTACAGATATTTTCTAACTTAAGCATGTGGCTGTCCCCCTTTCTTTTTGCCGTTGCCGGTGTTGAACATCAGAACCACCAGGAACAGAATTGCAGTGATTAATTTCATGTCGATGGCTTCCATCCCCAAGGCAATAGCTCCTGCATAGCAGGCTTTGTATAAAATAGCCCCTGCAATGGCAGCAGTAGTGCCTTTGACAAAGCCAAAATTGCTGAACAGTTTCATCCCCATGATAACGGCTGCCAGACCTAATACCACAGAACCTGGGCCCATACTCACATCAAAGAAACGCTGATGCTGACAAAGAACCGCGCCGGATAATGCAACCAGACCGTTTGCCAGAATCAGACCCATAATTTTTACTTTACCGTGGTCTTCCGCCAGCGCAGTTACCACCTGCTGGTTATCCCCGGCTGCAAACAGCAGAAAACCGGATTTTGTATTCAGATACCAGTCCATAACCAGCTTACAGATAATAATCAGAACGGCACTGATAATCAGCGCACGATAAGGCTGCAGCACTTCCGGCAGCATAGCAGCAATGCCGCTGTTGAAAATGGTTTCGCCGGTGAAAATCGCCAGATTGGATTTTCCGTCAGCAATATGAATGTTCACACTATAGAGTGCCGTCATTGTGATAATCCCGGATAACAGGTCACGCACTTTTCCTTTCACATGAATTAAACCCGTAACCAGACCAGCTGCAGAGCCTGCGGCAAATGCTACCACCAGAGCCAGCCATGGATTCATCCCATTCACAATCATAATAGCCGCAACTGCAGCCCCCATCGGGAATGTTCCGTCTACCGACAAATCCGGGAAATCCAGAATACTGTATGTGATATATACACCCAGCGCCAGAATCCCGTAAATGAAGCCCTGCTCCAGAATCCCGATTAAAATATCTATCATGCTTTCCACTTCCTCATTTGAATATAGTCTTATGTAACAGAACTGCAGACCGTATAAGCCTGCAGTTCCAGGTGTTTGTACATATTATTTTAATTATGCTTCGTTTGTGATGTCAGCTGCTTCGGTTACTTCCATACCTTCTGGAACAACCAGACCGTATTTTTCTAATACTTCACTGTTTACAACCAGCTGATTATCTTCAATAATTTCGTATGGAATTGTGGTGATGTCAGTGCCGTTCAGAACATCAGCAGCCATTTTACCGGTCATAATGCCCAGTTTGTAGTAGTCGATGTTTGCTGCTGCTGCACAACCCAATTTTACCTGTTCAACTTCGGAACCGAATACAGGAATCCCTTTTGCATTCGCTTTATCCATTACAACAGCTAGAGAGTTTACGATCGTATTATCTGTCAGGTTGGTCAGGCAGTCTACTTCGTTTAAAATAGCGTCCGTAGCCATTGGGATATCCGCTGGAGCACTTACCCCTTTTGTTACCAGTGTAAAGCCATATTCCGGAGCAATCTGTTCCAGACGCGCAATATTAGACAGAGAGTTTACTTCGCTTGTGCAGTATAATACACCCAGATTTTTTGCTTCTGGCATCAGTTCACGAATCATAGCAACCTGCTCTTTCAGAGGCAGTAAATCAGAAGTACCGGTCACATTCATGCCCTCTTCAGCCAGCCCTGCTTCAACAGGATCAGATACTGCTGTATAGATAACCGGAATTTCTTTTTCCATTGCTGCATTGTAGGAAGCCTGTGCCGATGGAGTTGCAATCGCACAGATTAAATCAACATCAGTAGATACATGACTCTGTGCAATCTGGTTGGCAATCCCCGGGTCAGCATTCGCATTGGAATATTCAAATTCTACATTTACGCCTTCTTCAAAGCCGGCCTGTCTTAAACCTTCGATAAAACCTTCACGACAGTTATCCAGAGAACCGTGGTCTGCAAACTGGTTAATCCCGATTGTATAAGTCTCTGTTGTTTCTCCGCCTGTCTGGGCTGCATCATTGCCGCCACAGCCTGTCATCATCATACCCATGCAAGCTGCTAAAGATAATACCATACCAAATTTTTTCACTGTTTTTTTCATAAGAAATCTCTCCTTTTCTATAATCCAATCTCTATTTTTTATTTGTTTGTTTTAGTCTCCTGTCTGTGCCACCAGTCTCCAGCCATAGCACCATCTCCTTCACACAATCCAGATAAATAAAAAAGCACTCATCCCATCTAAGGGACAAGTGCTATATCAGCTCCTGCGGTACCACCCAAATTAGCCTTTCGGCTCACTCCGTCCATACACTAACATGTATGCTTCCTTTGTAACAGGTGAAGCTCCCGTCGACGCCTACTATCAGTTCGGGTCGCCCTCATAAGCCCATTCAACACAACGCATTATACTGTGATTGCACCATCCACAGCTCTCTGAGATAACACTCTTTGTGCCTACTCTTCTTAATCAACGGTTTATTCTATATCGCTTGCTTAATATAATATGTGATTGCACTTCATTTGTCAACCGCTTTTTCCTGTAAAAAACATGTATACAGAGTACAAATAGAAAAGCAATTAACAAGATCCACTTTTTAAGTAAACATCCATATTATTAGATAGACCTCAGATATTAATTCTATTAAAAAGAGTAAAATAGAATTTCAGACAGCAAAAGAGAAGAGAGCTAATCCGTCAGATTAGCTCTCTTCTCTTTCTCTATCCTGGCAATGACCTACTCTCCCACGAAAAGAATACGCAGTACCATCGGCGCTGGAGGACTTAACTTCTGTGTTCGGGATGGGTACAGGTG
>JAFQEO010000028.1 GCA_017399005.1 Peptococcaceae bacterium
CAATATCTATGAACCGGCACCGGCTATTGGCGACAATATCAGCATTACTGCCCGCAAAATTCTGCAGGGTCGTGACTGGAAACACAGTGATGTGTTTGTCATCCAGATGGAATATGACCAGGGCAATGGCAGCTGGATTGACTACGGAAAACGGATGATTGATTATGATGTATACGATGATTCGTCTGCAAGGGTGGATTTCAATGATATTATCGAAGATATGCCGTTTGATAAAGTCGGGGAATATCATTTCCGGTTAAGCGAAGTAAAACCGGAACATCCGCTGGAATATATGACGTATGATGATACGGTTTATGAATTTGCAGTTACCGTAGGCGATGAAGATATGGACGGCAGTCTTGAAATTCAGAATGTTGCAGCAGTTCTTGCTGATGAGGAAGAAACAGATTTTGTAAGGGCAACAGAAGACGATTACCGGATAAATGTAGCCTTCACCAACGTTTATGATAAACCTGGTGATGACCCTGATGATCCGGATGACCCGGACGATCCAGATACTCCAGATGATCCGGATACACCGGACGACCCAATTGACTCGGATAAACCGGAAGATGATGGCGATAAACCACAGGGCGGCAAAGTACCGGCAGCATTAAACGGCGATGACCATATCGCGTATGTATTCGGTTATCCGGATGGTACCGTACGTCCGCAGCGTGAAATCACCAGAGCGGAAGTGGCAACCATCTTCTACCGTCTGCTGAAAGATGATGTAAGAGAGCAGTACCGCACCGATACCTGCAGCTTCAGCGATGTGAAACCGGGTGCATGGTATGATACCGAAGTGGCAACGATGGCTAATATGGGCATCATTGGCGGTTATCCGGACGGCACCTTTAAACCGGATGCACCGATTACCCGTGCGGAATTTACTGCAATGGCATCCAGATTCGATAAACAGGGCGTAACCGATGAGGTTATCTTCCAGGATATCGAAGGTCACTGGGCAGAACTGGCTATTGAATTATCCGCTAATAACAAGTGGGTAATGGGCTATGAAGACGGAACCTTCCGTCCGGACAGAAATATCAGCCGTGCAGAAGCGATGGCAATTATGAACCGTATCCTGTGCCGTCAGCCGGAAACACTGGATGATCTGCATCCGGATATGATTCACTGGCCGGATAATGAGGATACCGGAATGTGGTATTATGTAACGGTTCAGGAGGCAACTAACGGTCATGAATATGAATGGAAAGATGAAAAACATGAAACATGGACCGAACTGAAGAATACAAAAGAGAAAGAAAGCTTCTTAGAGCGGTTCCTGAAATGGTTTAAATCGTAAAACGGTTCTGACTGTGCAGAAGATAAAGTAAAGCAGCTCCGAAATGGATAGAGTATATACATACATTATCTGTTTCGGAGTTTTTCTGTATCCAGATTCTCTGAATATCCGGCTTTTTACCGCATATACATGGAGTGAAACCATGAACGCGGAAAGGATGCGGTGAGGATGGCGGAAGAAAAAACAGGGATGCTGAGCCGATTAATGGAAATACCAAAAGATATGGTGCTGAATCTGCCTCGCGTTTCGCTGTTCGGGAATCTGCAGTGCTGTGTGGAGAATCATCAGGGCATTTTGCAGTATACGCCGGAACAGATTGGGCTGCAGACGGGCAAATACCGTATTTATATCGATGGGCAGGAACTGGTGATTACTTCTTTGTCGGCGGAGACGATTTACATCGAGGGAAAAATCGGGCAGGTGCGTTATGAAATTTGACCAGCATCTGAACGGTATGGTAGAGCTGCGCATCCCGGCAGTCTGTACCGAAGAGATTCTGCAGCAGCTTACGGTTGTCGGCATTTCGGTGTATCAGGTAAAGCGGCGGGATGATGCGTTGTATCTGACTATCCATCTGGATGATTTCTCTGCGGTGCAGCATCTTCTGCGGGAACGCGGATGCCGCTTTCATGTACAGAGACGACACGGGATTCCTTTTGCCTTCAGCCGGCTGAAACGGCGGAGAGGTTTGTGGCTCGGGCTAGGTACAGGATTTGCCGTTTTATATCTGCTGCTTTCGTTTCTGTGGGGGTATGAGGTCAGCGGAAATGAATATTACAGCCGGGAGCATCTGATTGCTCTTGTGCAGGAATACGGCATGGTGCCCGGCGCCAGTATCGATAGATTTGACTATGATGCATTATCACAGCAGATTGTGCAGGAACATCCCGAGTTTACATGGATTCATCTGGAAGCCGAAGGCACAACACTGCATATTGCGGTAAAAGAACGGCTGATAGATTCGGAAGGGGTTCACAAAACAGGAAGTCTTGTGGCCAGAAACGATGGACGGATTACCGAGCTGCTGGTATTTCGAGGAACAGCACTTGTAAAAAAAGGGGACTGGGTCACAAAAGGGCAGATTTTAGTGGGCGGCTGGGATTATCCCGACCGGCAGCGGCAGAACAACGGTGAATTCGGCCCGGTGGGAGAACCCTTTATCGTGGAGGCTCAGGCAGTAATTTCCGGTGAACAGGAACGACGGGCAATCGGCAGTTGTGCTCTGGAAGAACAATCGCTTGCCGCCACCGGCAGGGAGCAGAAACAGATTTCACTCCTGTGGGGAACCCATCAGCTTATCCTGCACGGCCCGAAAACATCGCCGTATCGTTACAGCAGCCAGATTACGGAGCAGCATCATTTGTTTTCATGGAAAGGGTTTCAGTTTCCAGTAATGATAAAGATCACAGTTTTTCAGGAAAAAGAAATCCAGACGGTTACGTATACCAGGCAGGAGGCATATGACTGTGCGGTAAAACGGGCAAGAAAACGGCTTCAGGAGCAGATGCCCTCGGGCAGTCGCTTTATTCATGAGAGCATCGGCATGTATGCAGGCGAACATCAGAATGTGGTTCAGGCCGAAGTTGTGTGGCTGGTAGAGGAAACCATTGCCCGTATGGCGCTGGAACCATTACCGCCGGAAATACAGGCGGAGATGAATAATGGAGAAGAGAAATCAGGATAAGCCTATGTAAAAGGCTACACAACAGGATTTAATTTTTGTATTAGCAGGATTTTTTCAAATTTCATTGAAGGGATTTTATAAATGGGATATAATATATATACAGAAGCATGAATTTACAAAAAAGGGGTGGGGAACGATGACAGATGAGATGATTCGTATGGTTGTAAAGAAATATGCGGATGCGGCGCAGCAGATTTTGGGTTCGCAGCTGTATGCGGTGATTCTGTTTGGTTCCTGCGCCCGCGGAGATTATGATAGTGAAAGTGATATTGATTTGCTGGTTCTTTTGCATGCGGCTCCAGAGGAAATTCCGGTTTTGCGAAGAAAAATGCGACCGGTGGCCGACAGTCTGGATCTGGAATATGATTGTGTGATATCAACTGTATTTCAGAGTAAACAGGTGTTTGATACTCACAAACCGGTATCTGTATTTTATCAGACAGTAGAACGGGAGGGAAAGCGTATTGGATGATGTGAAGAATCTAAAGTCCGAATATGCCCGTTACCGGCTGGAAAAAGCGAAGGAAGAGTATGAAGCGGCACTGGTTTTGCTGGAGAATGAACATTATAGAGCGGCTAATAACCGAGCCTATTATTCTGTTTTTCATGCTATGCGCGCAGTGCTGGTGTTTGATGGTTATGACAGCAAAAAACATAGCGGGATTATCAGCGAGTTTCGAAAAAAATATATTAAATCCGGCATTTTTCCGGAATCTCTTTCTAATATTATCGGGAATGCATCTGAAATTCGTAATGCCTCGGACTATGATGATATGTTTATCGCCAGCAAAAGCGAAACCGTTGAGCAGATTGAAAATGCAAAGGTGTTTCTCCGATATATTGAAAAGTATGTGGAAGAAAAATTGCGTGACTAGAGCTTAACGCTATGGTGCTGGAACCTCTTCCGCCGGAAAGACAGGCGGAGATGAAAGCAGAAGAAAATGAAGATTGAAAATTGCATAGAAATAGAAAAATGGATAAGTGTGTGCAGGAGTGATTCTGCATCATACTTATCCATTTTTTGTTTGGATTGGGTTATTATCTGCTTAACGGGATAACCGCCTGCAGTTTGAAGCGGTTCTGTTCCGATGTAAACAGAATATTTCCTTTGTGTTCGTGAACAATAGCGGCCATGCTCTGTACCCCGTAGCCGTGGCCAGGCGCAGTGTTCTGCGGCAGCCCGTCTTTAATGACAACCGGATATGGGCAGGTATTTTCTACGGAAATCAGAAGTTTGTCACGGAATACTTTTAATTCAACAGCGATGACCCGCTCTTGCGGAGGAAGTGCCTCCACTGCATGGATTGCATTTTCAAGGCTGTTGGAAAGCAGAACACAAAGTTCGGTATCCTGCAGCGGGAGCTGCTCCGGAAAGCGGATATCAATAAGAAACCGACAGTCTAGTTTATCTGCCATTGCTGAAAAATGCGAGCAAATCAGATTAACGGATTCATTTTTGCAGTATTTTTCCGGAGTAATGGCATTGATGCTTTCCTCGGTTTCATCGAGATATTTTAGAGCTTGCGCAAGATTGTCCTCCAGCAGATATCCTTTGAGCAATGACAGATGATGCCGCATATCGTGCCGTGTTTTTGCAGTTTCCTGCTGAATATACTGCAGCGATGAAAGCTGTATATGTGCCTGATTCATCTGAGCGGCAAGTAAGTCACGCTCCATTTTCATTTCTGCCTGTTTCTTTGATTCATGCTGATAAGCCGTAACCGTCAGAAAATATACGATACAGGAAACCGCTGGCATAAACTGCACCACAAGCCAGTTGCCCTGATACAGCAAATCGGTATATACGGTAGTTGCATAATCAAACACATAATAAATTAGAGGCAGTGTCATATAGGCCAGCAGTGTTTTTTGCGATGTGTGCAGCAACTCGCGGGAGGCAGATGCTAGGAATCGCATAAAGATATAGAAAAACAGTGCAATGCACACAGCATAGAATAAAAATTCCAGCATAGCTGCGTAAGGAGTTCCAGTAAACGGCTGTGCCAGAAACCGACTGACCCAGTTTGGCGGCTGGCAGCAAAAATAAGCAGAAAGTACCGAGGTGAGAGCAACCAGCCAGTGTTTTCTGAAAAAGAATGCCAGAAACAGAATCAGCGGTATATGCACCATAAACGGGTAAATCTGCCGGCCAAGTGTTTCACCGGCAGCCAGATAACCGACCGACTGAAGAATTACCACCAGCAGCGAGAATATTGCTGCTGTAATTCTGTTCCGGCGAGTGTTCAGCACATCTGCAATCTGATAGGTGGGCAAAAGACCAAACAGGAGCGACAACAGATAACGCAGATTGTTAAAAATCAGTTCATACATGTTGTGCCTCCTTTGCCGAGCCGAAAATATAGTTTATATATTCGGTGCGGATATCGGGATACAGGCGTTTGGAAATGGGTACTGTTTTTCCGGTGCCGGTAATAAATTCCCCGGGGTTCAGCGCCTGAACATTTTGCATATTTATCAGGTAGGAACGATGCACTTTCAGAAACTCACGCCGGTTCAGCAATAACGGTTCATATTCGTTCATTGGAGCTGTGATGGCATACTGTGTGCCGTCGGTCAAATGAAAATGCAAAATCTTACGGGTAATTTCTACATAATTCAATTTTTGAAAACGGAATAGAAAAAATATGCTGCGGCGTTTTTATGTGCAGCACTTCCGCCGGTTTTGCAAAATCATCGAGCAGACGATTTAATATCGGGTACAGTTTATCAGCCGATAACGGTTTCAGCAGATAATAAAAGGCATTTACGGCGTAGCTGTCTACCGCATACTCCGGCGAAGAGGAAAGAAATACAATTTTAATATTTTTATTCTGCTGCCGTATCTCACTGGCCAGTTCGATGCCGTTTAACCCCGGCATAAGGATATCCAGCAGCAGAACCTGATAATCATGTTCCGGCATACTGCACAGCAGCTCCGTTGCGCTGGAGTAGCAGTCATAAGTTACAAACGGATGGCTGATACAGTATGCATCCAGTAAAGCAGAAAGCGTGTGTAAATCCTGTATCGTATCGTCACAAATTGCAATACGCATAACCATCCCTCCCGTTATAAAATATAAAAAAGTTATCTGTAACATTCTGATAGTATCTGTTAGATTAAGTTTACTTCATTTTCTGCTATCTTGCAATGAAAACAGGGAGCCTTTTGTACCGCAAAACCGACCGTTTGTACCCGCAAACGGTTATCCCTCCGATTTTTCGGTATAATGATTTTGAATAGGTATGTATATTCAAATATGTCCCTGGAGAGGGACAAAATAAATACTACACGGCAGCACAGGGAGAGGATATCAGAACAGATAAAAACAGAAAGTGGCACTACACACTTTGCAAAGAAGAATAAAATAAAAATTTAGGAGGAAAACAAATGAAGAAGAAAGTTATAAGCATACTGATTATGATTTGTATGTTATTTACACTGGTTCCGGCACCGGCAATGGCTGCAACCACTGTTAAACTGGGAAATATTTCGTTACCTAATGGTTATTGCCTGGTGACGAATGAGGATACAACAACAAAATCCGGCGACAACGGTGGAAACTATGTGGCATATTACAATAATAATGTGCTGACACTGAATGGTTTGAATATTAATAACGGCAAATTGAATATAACTCAGAGTTTAGGTGCAACTTTCACAATAAAACTGGCTGATGGCAGTCAGAATACTGTTATAACAGCGGGTGAAGGTGCTGTAAGTGCTATTGGTACTAACTATGGCACTATTGATATTATTGGCAATGGTACGCTGTACGCAATTGGTCAGCATAACGGTATCTGGACATATAATGGCCTTAATATTGGAAGTTCAAGCGATAACCCTACTGTTGTTGCACAGGGCGGTGAATATAACGGTATCGCTACTTACAGAAACGGCGATGTTGTTTTAAAAAACGGCAATGTTACTGCCATTGGTATCAACAAGTTCGGTATCGCCGGTGACAAAAAAAATAATCATAAAATTGGCGATATTACGGTTAAAGACAGCAGCAAAATGATGGCAAGAAGTATCAGCAAAGCGCTGGAGAAACCTGCTGAAGATGCTAGCGGTAATGAGGTTGGGACTACAACAGAAAGTGGCAAATACTTCTGGTATAACAATACACCTGCTGCTATTGAAGATATGCCTAGAGCAAAAGTTATTCTTGATGGTACAACCTATGAGCTGACAAATGTTACAAGTGGTATGAAATACATCACAAAAGGAATGACTGCATGGGAAACTATTACCGGTGATTCTGTAAGTCTTGCTGGCATTTCTTTAGAGCCAGGTGATACAGTTGCCGTTCAAAAAATGGGTGCAAATGGAAGCTATGATTCCAATGTGCAGGTGTTACTGATAGGTGAAGAAAACAGTAACAACAGCAGCACTATTTCATTTGAAGCCAGCGGCGGTACAGGAAATATGAACACTGAAGATGTGGAAAACCACTCTTTATACACATTACCTGAATGTGCGTTTAATCCTCCTGCAAACCAGCAGTTCAAAGCATGGATGATTGGAAATACAGAATATGCTCCTGGTGCTGTATTCACGGTTACCGGTGATACAACAGTAAAAGCAGTATGGGAAGACAAAGCTGTAACACCTGCACCTGTATACTGGGTAACATTCCAGCCAGATGCAGATACCGATCAGGAACAGACAGTGGATGGTATTTCTGGTGAATATATTTTACCTGATTTTAGCGAACTGACTGATTTGGAAGCGACTCCAGGGAAAGTGTTTAAAGGCTGGAAGATTTATGGCGGGGACGGTACATTACTGAAAGCCGGGGATAAAATTACAGTTGCAGAACCTCTGACCTTATATGCAGTCTGGGAAGATGCAGCACCTGCACCTGTATATGAGATTTCCTGTTCTGCAAGTCCTGAAACCAAGGAAGTAGAAGAAGGTTATAAAACAGCGAATACCGGTTTTGTTGTTGACGTAACAAATGAAGGAAACACAGAAACCGGCGATTTAACAATCACCAAAACAGGTGATGTTGATGCGTTTGTTAACAGTGTTACAACAATTCCAAGTCTTGACACAGCAAACAATAAAACTGATGGTATTTTTGTAGGTGTGAAGGAAGGTCTTGCGCCTGGCACCTATTCTATGACAATTACATTTGATAATGACAAGGTTGATGCGAAAAGTGTAACAATCCGTGTTATCGTGAAAGAAACACCTGCACCTGTATACTGGGTAACATTCCAGCCGGATGCAGATACCGATAAAGAACAGACAGTAGATGGTATTTCCGGTGAATATACGTTACCTGATTTTAGTGAACTGACTAAATTAGAAGCGACTCCAGGGAAAGTGTTTAAAGGCTGGAAGATTTATGGCGGGGACGGTACATTACTGGAAGCCGGAGATAAAATTACAGTTACAGAATCTCTGACCTTATATGCAGTCTGGGAAGATGCAGCACCTGCACCAACAATCAATTTAGAATTCAACAAAGAGGTTATCACATTCTGGGCAACAGAAGGATATACAGTAAGTGAAGTTTCCAGCGGTGTTAAAGTAACCAATATGAGCAGCGCTCCTGTAATTGTTGATGTTTCTTTTGATAATGGCAGCATGTTACGTGCTAAACAAGACGCATATACAATTTCTAGCAATAGCTACGAAACAATTACTATTGCGCCTAAAGAGCAGTATACGGAAGGTATCTACTCGGATGTACTTACTCTTAAAGTAAATGGGGAAATCGTAAAAGAAATTCCTGTAACATTTACAGTTAGAGCAGCAGTGTTACCACCGGCTCCTGCAACTATCACTTTAACATTCGATGCTAATGGCGGTAGTGGTTCTATGGTTCCTGTTACTACAACAGAATCCAGCTATACATTTGCTCTGCCAGCAAACACCTTTACTAAATCCGGTTATACATTTACCGGCTGGGATACAAAAGCGGACGGCACTGGTACAAACTATGCCGACAAAGCGGAAGTTACATTAACAGAGGATACAACTCTGTATGCACAGTGGAAAAAAGTAAGCTCCGGTTCTTCGTCTGGCGGCAGCTATAATCCTACTTATAAAGTGGATACCGCTGATGTGGTAACAAACGGTGCAGTCAGCAGCGACAAAACATGGTCTGCAGCTGATCAGAAGGTTACAATCACAGTTACCCCGGATAAAGGTTACAGACTGGATGATTTAATCATCACGGACAGAAACGGTAAAGCAATCGAATACACCGACAATGGTGATGGCACCTACACCTTTAAAATGCCTGCATCGAAAGTAGATGTTCGTGCGACATTTGAAAAAGTTCCAGCCATTATCCTGACAGTGAACAGTGTTGTAGCAGAAGTATTTGGTGAAACCGTTATCAATGATGTGGCTCCTGAAATTAAAAACAGCAGAACCATGCTGCCAATCCGTTTTGTTGCGGAAGCACTGGGTGCTGATGTTGAATGGGATGCAAAAACACGTGTTGTAACAATTACAAAAGACGGCGACACCATTAAAATTATTATTGGTGCTTCCACTGCATACCTGAACGGCAAAGCTGTGAAACTGGATTCTGCAGCATATATCAAAGACAGCAGAACCTATCTGCCGGTTCGTTTTGTAGCGGAAAATCTGGATGCAAGTGTAGACTGGGATAAAGACACTTATAAAGTAACTATTATCCCTAACTAATTTTTTATAACCCTAAAGGACAACAGCGAAAGGGGAATGACATATGAAAAAACTGATTACAATTGTGCTTGCGGCAGCTCTGGCAATGGGTGTGAGTACTGCGGCATTTGCAGCAGATATTAACGTAACTGTGGAAAACAAACCGGTGGTATGGACCGATGCAAAACCATTTATCAACAGCGATAACCGTACCCTGGTGCCTCTGCGTCCAATTGCAGAAGCTATGGGCCTGAAGGTTCAATGGTGGGATAATATGGCGACATTCTCAAGTACAGAAGGTTTTGCGGAGTTTAGAATCAATTCCAAAACCTATGAATGCGGCAATATGAGCGGCTCCAAAAAAGTTACTATGGATACCGCTGCTGTGATTTCCGGCGGCCGTACCTATGCGCCAGCAAGATATCTGGCGGAAGCATTTGGCTATAATGTTGGATGGAACGCGGTTACCAATACGGTTACCATTTCCAAAGGCGCAGTTGAAAATGTTGCACCAAAACCGGTACCAGGTGCAGCAGCTGATAATCAGAAACTGGATCCGCTGCCTCCACAGAACATTACAGCACAGCCTGACTGGTATATGACCCTGACAGCTCCTGACAAAATGACAAATGCCCGTCTTGTTGCCGAATATAAGAATATGGACAATTATCTTCGTAATAATGAAAAGACAGACCCTACACAGGTTCGTTTCTTTGACCTGCAGGCAGAATTAAGCAAACGTGTTGGTGCATTAGACCGATATGCAGAATATGCCAGCGCTTTTGGTGAAGCGGATGCTGCAGATATGAAAGAAAACGCAGACTATAAACGTGCAGTAGCGTCTGATATGGCTCCGCTTGCAGAAAGCCTTCAGCCGAAAACCGTAAAATATTTCGGGTTATAATCATAACAATCTGCTTTGCAGCAGAAAAGCTGGAGATCTGAAAGGGGAATGACTTATGAAGAAACTGATTACGATTATGCTTGTTGTTTTTCTGACACTGGGCGTAAGTACTGCAGCATTTGCAGCAGAAATCAACGTAACTGTGGAAAACGAACCAGTCGTATGGACAGACGCAAAACCGTTTATCAACAGCGATAACCGTACCCTGGTGCCTCTCCGTCCAATTGCGGAAGCTATGGGCCTGGAAGTAAACTATTATGAAAGCTTGAGAGAAGCTATTTTCTCCAGCGGTTACAGAATCGTAAATTTCTATCTGGATTCTGACGTATGCAAAACTGGTAATATGGATGGCGAAGAAAAAATGATTCAAATGGATACTGCAGCGGTATCTATAAACGGCCGTACCTATGCACCGGCAAGATATCTGGCGGAGGCATTCGGTTATAATGTTGGGTGGAATGCGGTTACTAACACGGTTACCATTTCAAAAGGTGCGGTTGAAAATGTAATGCCGGAAGTGAAACCAGCGGAAAAACCGGCGGAAACCTTAAAACTGGACCCGCTGCCTCCTGATAACTATCTGAAACATCCGGACTGGTACATGTCTCTGACACCAGCTCACACTATGAGCAACGAACGTCTGGTAGCGGAATACGAACAGATCTGCAAAGTAACCGAAATCGATGATCTGCGTACAGAAGCTACACTGACTCGCGAACTGGACCTCTGGGCAACACTGAAACGCAGAGTCGAAATCGTTGAGCGGTATCAGCGTGCAGTAAAGAATTATGGCAGTGATATTTCGGAAAGTACAAAACGAGACTATAATGAACTTTTGCAGTTTGGCAGCATTGAACCGCTGGAAAGAGCAATTAATCTCGTATAATCATTAAAACAAGGCTGGGACATACTTTTGTTCCAGCTTCGTTTTTATCAGCAGAATGAAAAAAGTTTTTCTTTAGTTTTCTTTCATTGAAAGAGGTGTTTATTATGGGCTTAATAAAAGCAGGGCTTGGTGCAGTCGGCGGAACGCTGGCCGACCAGTGGAAAGAATTTTTCTACTGTGATGCACTGGATAAAGATGTGCTTATGGTGAAAGGCCAGAAAAAAGTGGGAGGCCGTTCTTCCAACACAAAAGGAAACGACAATATTATTTCCAATGGCTCGGTAATTGCTGTAGCAGACGGGCAGTGCATGATTATTGTGGAGCAGGGAAAAATTGTTGAGGTGTGTGCCGAACCTGGGGAATTTGTTTACGACAATTCTACAGAGCCTACTATTTTTGCCGGTTCTCTTGATGACGGCACTATAGAGCAGACTTTTGAAACCGTTAAAAAACGCTTTACCTTTGGCGGCGATACCGGCAAAGACCAGCGCGTGTATTATTTCAACACAAAAGAAATTATTGATAATAAATTCGGCACAAAAAATCCGGTTCCGTTCCGTGTGGTGGATTCCAGAATTAACTTTGACATGGATGTATCGGTGCGTTGTGCGGGGGTATATTCTTATAAAATTGCAGACCCGTTACTGTTTTACACCAATGTATGCGGCAATGTGGAAGATGCATATTTAAAAGAAGAACTGGACAGTACTTTAAAAACCGAATTTGTCAGTGCTCTTCAGCCTGCGTTTGCAAAACTGTCTGCGCTTGAACTTCGCCCGAGCCAGATTATTGCCCACAATGCAGAGCTGGAACAGGCAATGAATGATGCGTTAACTGCCAAATGGGGCGAACTGAGAGGCATTAAAGTTGTAAGCGTTGCGCTTGCTTCTGTGACTCTGCCGGAGGAAGATTCCGAACTGTTGAAAAATGCCCAGAAGATGGCACAGCAGGCACAGTTCCTCAGCAATCCAAATATGGCTGCCGGTACCATGGTTGGTGCACAGGCAGATGCAATGAAAGCGGCAGCAGGCAACAGTGCAGGTGCTATGGCCGGTTTTATGGGGCTGGGGATGGCGCAGCAGGCAGGCGGCATCAATGCGGAAAATCTTTTTGCTATGGCTCGGCAGCAACAGCAGGCGGCTCCGGTTCAGCAAACAGCTTCACAGGTTCCGCAGGATGGCTGGAAATGTTCCTGCGGTGCAGTTTCAACGGGTAAATTCTGTCCGGAATGCGGTGCTTCAAAACCTGCAGATGAAGGATGGGTTTGTTCCTGCGGTGCTGTAAACAAGGGCAAATTCTGCCAGGAATGCGGCAGTAAAAAACCGGAAGGTGTTCCGCAGTATGCGTGTGACAAGTGCGGATGGCAGCCGGAAGACCCGGCAAATCCACCGAAATTCTGTCCGGAATGCGGAGACCCGTTTGATGATGGCGATAAAAAGTAATCCTTTTTATTTTATAAAAAAAGGAGTTGAATAAATTGTCAGAATTACAAGAATATAAATGCCCCAATTGCGGCGGGGCAATCAACTTTGATTCTTCGATTCAAAAGATGAAATGTCCTTACTGTGACTCGGAATTTGAGATGGAGGGGCTAAAAAATTACGATGATGAACTGAAAAATGATACGGGAAGCAACATGACATGGGACGTAGAGCCTGGAGGAGAGTGGCAGTCCGGTGAAACCGAAGGGATGCGGATATATACCTGTAAATCCTGCGGTGGTGAAATTATCGGTGACGAAAATACAGGAGCTACCTCCTGTCCGTATTGTGATAATCCGGTTGTTATGACCGGGCAGTTTTCCGGTAACCTTCGTCCTGATTATGTGATTCCGTTCAAACTGGATAAAAAAGCTGCAAAAGAAGCATTGAAACGGCATGTGCAGGGCAAACGGCTTCTGCCAAAGGTATTTAAGGATGAAAACCGTATTGAGGAGATAAAAGGTGTATATGTGCCATTCTGGCTGTTTGATTCAGAGGCAGATGTTCATATCCGCTATAAAGCTGCAAAAACCCGTTTCTGGAGCGATGCAAAGTATGATTATACAGAAACCAGTTATTATTCGGTAATCCGTGATGGCAGTATTGCTTTTAACCACGTTCCGGTGGATGGTTCCAGTAAAATGGCTGATGATTTGATGCAGTCGATTGAGCCGTATGATTTCAGTGAAGCTGTAGATTTTCAGACTGCCTATTTAGCCGGCTATCTGGCCGATAAATATGACATCGATGCCCAGCAGAGTATCCATGCGGCAAACGAGCGTATCAGAAAGAGTACGGAAGAGCATTTTGCCGCTACGGTAACAGGTTATTCTTCTGTGGTTGCGGAAAGCAGCAATATCAATCTGTAGAATGGAACCGCAAAATATGTGTTATATCCGGTATGGATGCTGACGACCTCGTGGAACGGGAAAAATTACACCTTTGCAATGAACGGTCAGACTGGCAAATTTGTCGGCGATCTGCCGGTTGATAAAAAGGCGGCAAGAAAGTGGACAATCGGACTGACTGCGGTATGCAGTGCGGTTACTTATGTGGGAGCATGGTTGTTATGGCTCCTTGGTATCCTGTAGGAAAGGAGCAAAGGAATATGAAAAAACAGTTAACATGTATTTTCCTTGCGGTGCTTCTTTGTGTAATGGCAGTTTCTCCAGCCTTTGCCGGTGCCCCGAGAGTCGTAGATGATGCAGACCTTTTAACCGTTTCAGAAGAAGCAGAGTTAACGGCAAAACTGAATGAGATAAGCGAAAGACAGCAGATGGATGTGGTAGTTGTAACTGTGAACAGCCTTGAGGGAAAAACTCCACAGGCTTTTGCTGATGACTATTATGAATACCATGATTACGGCTTTGGTGCGGAGAAAGATGGTATTCTTCTGCTGATAAGTATGGAGGCAAATGACTGGTATATTACTACAGACGGTTCTGGTATTGCTGCGTTTACCGATGCAGGTATTGCATATATTTCTGAACAGTTTCTGTTCTGGCTCAGTGACGGTTTTTATGTAGAAGCTTTTCAGGAATATGCTGATCAGTGTGACGATTTTATTACACAGGCAAAAACAGGAGCACCTTATGATGTAGACAATCTGCCTCATGAGCCATTATCGTTTTTCGCGGTAATCGTTTCTCTGGTTATTGGCTTGATTATTGCATTAATCAGCGTTGCTGTTATGAAAGGGCAGCTGAAAACTGTTTACAGTGAACCGGCTGCTGACAGCTATGTGGCAGAGGGCAGCATGAATGTGACAGGAAGTCGCGAATTCTTTCTGTATCGTAATGTTACCAGACGTGAAAAACCAAAAGATGAAAATAAAAAGGCCGGTGGAAGCACTACCCATAGAAGTTCTTCTGGAAGAACGCATGGTGGTGGCGGCGGAAAGTTCTAGCGTATCAATAATATCAGCGACAATATCAGCGACTCTGTAAATATGCAGAGTCGTTCTTTTATGCCGTGACAGCATATTGCTGTGCGTAGTACATAGCATTGCGGGCAATTACATAGACTGAGTAATACTATAAGTTTTTTACATCGATTATAAGCTGTATTTTTGAAAAAAGATGGTTTCTATATTCTTTTTATAGTATAATAAATAGATTAAAGATTGATTGCTCAAAATAAAAGGAGGCAGACATCTTGCATCAGTTTGAAGACAGGATTATTCTGCAGGATATTGGACAGGCTCAGCAGATTGGCGGTCTGGCCGATGAAAATATCAGACTTATTGAAAAACGGACCGGTGCCCGTATTGTGGCGCGAGGTCAGGAAATTTTACTGGGCGGTTCGAAAGGCAGCATTGCTGCTGCCCGTGCAGTGCTGGATTATCTGATTCAGCTGTCAGTTAAAAAGGAACTGACACCGAGCGATATTCAGTATGCGTTGACGCTGGGCGGCAACGGTGAACATGAAAAAATTGCCGACTGTCTGGGCGAAGTGATTCACACCACAAACCGTGGAAAGCAGATTCGTGCCAAAACCATGGGGCAGTATCGTTATGTAAAAGCTATCGAGAAAAAAGATATCACCTTCGGCATTGGCCCGGCTGGTACCGGTAAAACCTATCTGGCTGTGGTGATGGCGCTGAAAGCACTGAAGAACAAACAGGTGGAACGAATTGTTTTAACCCGTCCAGCTGTAGAGGCAGGGGAGAAACTGGGGTTTCTGCCGGGGGATTTACAGGACAAGGTAGATCCGTATCTGCGGCCTCTGTACGATGGCTTATACGATGTGCTGGGGCTGGATATGGCGCAGAAATATATGGAGCGTCAGATTATTGAGATTGCGCCGCTTGCGTATATGCGCGGCCGCACACTGGATGATGCGTTTATTATTCTGGATGAGGCACAGAATACCACACCGGAACAGATGAAAATGTTCCTGACCCGTATCGGGTTCGGTTCCAAAGCCGTTGTAACCGGGGATATTACCCAGGTGGATTTACCAAAACATCACCAGTCCGGTTTACTGCGGGCAGAGGATATTCTGTCCGGTATCGATGAAATCAGCTTTCATCATTTAACAGCGCAGGATGTGGTTCGGCATCCTGTGGTAGCGCGGATTATTGCCGCCTACGATGCAGAGGAGAACCAGCGAAAGGAATAATCTATGGGGAAACTGAAACAGGTTTACAATAGTATCATAGAGAAGCATTTTCAGGATAAAAAGCGGCGAATGCTGGCATGGACAGCACTGTTTTTTGCAGTGCTGCTGCTGATTTTATCCAGTCACTTTGTGCCGGCGCGTACCAACTGGGAAGTTGGTCGTGTATCCACACAGGATGTACAGGCAGACCGTTATTTAACCTTCGTGGATGAAGCGGGGACTCTGGACAGGCAGCAGGAGGCGCTGGAAAGCTTCCAGGATATTTATAAAATTGATCTGGAGAAATTCAACAGCATTACCATCACCGATATTTCTGATTCTTTTGCCACTCTGGAGGAAATTGCGGTAGCATCCCGGAATCAGGCTGAGGTTACTACTGTTGATAAAATTGCGCTTCTTCACGATGCTTTCGCATTTACGCTGGAGGCTGATGAATGGGCGGCACTGGCAAATCTGTCGGAGGCGGATATCCAGTGGCTGTATGAGCGCGGTATTGATTATGCTATTAATGTAATGAGCAAAGGGGTAGCACAGGCAGATCTGGAAAGTGCCAGAGAAAAAATCGCACTGTCTATCAGCAACGATAAATATATTACCGGTGCAGAGGAAAAATTTCTGCAGGCGGTAATTGAAGATGTGAATCTGTATCCAACTTATGTGCTGGATGCAGAAGCTACTGCAGAAAAAAAATCGGAAATTCTGGCTACCGTAGAGCCGGAAAAAATCACTGTACAGAAAGGGGAACTGGTTGTTCGCAAGGGGGAAATCCTGACCGAGCGGCAGGCAACCATTCTGCATCAGCTGGGGTACAGCCAGTCGGCATCACCAGGTGTTGTTGTACTGGGGCTGGCAATTTTAATTGCCATGATGATGGTGGTGGTACGTGCATTTATGATGCACTTTACACCAAAAATCTACCGGGATGAAAAGCAGATTGTGCTGCTGATGCTTCTGATAGCAGCCACCATTTTTCTGTATGATTTATTCCTGTCACTGACATTAAGTTCTATTGCAGACCGGGCAGCACAGGTTGGTTATCTGATTCCGGTTGCTATGGGCACTATGCTGATTACTATCCTGCTGGATGTGCGGCTGGGGCTGGTGGCAGATATCATTCTGGCTATTTTTGTAGGTATGTATACCGAAAGCTCGGCATTTGCCGTAGTTGCGCTGATTGGCGGTCTGGTAGGGAGCCTTGGGGTTGCCACTCTGGGGCAGCGCTCTGATATTTCCAGAACAGCGCTCAGCATTAGCGCCACAAACGCCTGCCTGATTATCGGGCTTGGCATGGTGCAGAACCAGACACCGGACGTTGTGGCTTTTGGTGTGATATTCGGGATTTTTAACGGCCTGATTTCCTCCATTTTCACCATGGGGGTTCTGCCGTATCTGGAAAATATTTTCGGGATTACAACCTCTATTAAGCTGCTGGAACTGGCCAATCCAAATCAGCCGCTGCTGAAACGGCTGATGACCGAAGCACCGGGGACTTACCATCACTGCATTATGGTTGGCAACCTGGGTGAGGCTGCCGCTGACGCTATCGGCGCTAATGGGCTGGAAGTGCGTCTGGGTGCATACTATCATGATATCGGGAAACTGAAACGGCCGTATTTCTTTGCGGAAAACCAGTTTTCCGGCAACAATCCGCACAATAATATGACACCGCAGCTCAGTCATCTGATTATCACTTCCCACGTAAAAGACGGGATTGAGATGGCGAAAGAGGCAAAACTGCCGCCGATTATCATTCAGATGATTGCACAGCATCACGGTGACAGTCTGGTATCGTTTTTCTATGCAAAAGCAAAAGAAACCGACCCGCAGACAAAAGAACGGGATTTCCGCTATGAACAGCCGAAACCGCAGACAAAAGAAGCGGCGATTCTGATGATGGCCGATACGGTCGAGGCGGCGGTGCGTTCCAAAAAAGATGCTACACCGGGTCAGATTGAAGGCTTTATTCGTACGCTGATTAAGGCAAAACTGAATGATGGCCAGTTTGATGAATGTGAACTGACATTCCGTGATTTAGACCTGATTGCTACGGCGTTTACCCGGGTTATCAACGGGATTTATCACAAACGTATTGAATATCCGCCGCAGGCGAATGAACTGTTGAAATTACAGGAGGGGCAGGAAAAAGCATGACAGTTGTAATTACGAATGAACAGGATAAAATTGAAATCCCGGCAGACTGGGAGGAAAAAATCAATAAAGTGGCAGCAATCTGCCTGAAAGAGGAACAGATTCCGGAAGAGGCAGAAGTGGACCTGCTGTTTGTAGACAACGAGACAATCCGCGAAATGAACCGCGAATACCGTGATAAAGACAGCGCTACCGATGTACTGTCGTTTCCGATGTATGAAGCTGATGAGGAAATTGACGATGAGGACGAAATCTTATTCGGCGACATCGTGATTTCTCTGGAACGGGCACAGGAACAGTGCGAGGAATACGGGCACAGTCTGGAGCGGGAAGTGATGTATCTTCTGGTGCATGGTTTACTGCATCTGGCAGGATATGACCACATGGAAGAAGAAGAAAAGAAAGAGATGCGGGCGCAGGAGGAAAAACTGCTTGCAGTTATCGGCGCAATTCGCTAAAATATAAGGATAATATATTTGTAACAGAACGCTGAAAAACAGCGAAAACAGTAAAAATTGAAAGAGCTTTTTATTTGGAGGTTGGTTTTATTTGGATACGGACAGTTCGATGCTAATTTTTTTAGTAGCTTTACTTGTATTATCGGCAATTTTTTCATCGGCAGAAACGGCGTTTCTGTCTACCAACAAGATTCGTCTGCGTAATCTGCAGGAAGATGGTGATAAAAAGGCAGATCTGGTTCTGGATTTGCTGGAAAACCAGAATCGTCTGATTTCAACATTGCTGGTTGGTAATAACATTGTAAATATCAGTTCCTCTGCGCTGGCAACCAAAATGGCGACCGATTATTTTGGTGATGCCGGGGTTGGGATTGCCACCGGGATTATGACCCTGCTGGTGCTGGTGTTTGGTGAGGTTGTGCCAAAAAATCTGGCAGCAGCACATGCGGAAGGCTGGGCAATGTTTATTGCACCGTTCATGAAAGTAATGAGTGTGATACTGACGCCTGTTGTTGTTCTGCTGACAAAATTGTCGGATACCGTTGTTCGATTCAGTAAAAAGAATAAGGAAGAGGACCAGACCATCACCGAGGATGAATTTAAAATTCTGGTGAACGTGGGTCAGGAGGAAGGCGTATTTGACGAGTCGGAAACCGAAATGATTAACAGTATCATGGAATTCGACGAAACCTATGTAAAAGCCATTATGGTTCCTCGTATCGATATCGTGGCTGTGGATGTGGAAGACAGCATCAATGAGGCGCTGCGTCTGATTATTGACGGCGGCCATTCCCGTATTCCGGCTTATGAGGACAGTATTGACAATATTGTGGGGATTCTGTATGCCAAAGATATTTTTGAACATCTGGATGCCGACTTTAATGAGCTGAAAGTAAAAGCGCTGATTCGGGATGCGTATTATATTCCGGAAACCAAAAAAGTCAGCGATTTATTAAACGAGCTGCGTCTGAAAAAAGTGCACATGGCCATTATTCTGGATGAATACGGCGGTACAAACGGTCTGGTTACCATCGAGGATTTAATCGAGGAAATCATCGGCGATATTCAGGACGAATACGACGTGGAAGAAGATTTAATCGTAATGCACAGCGATAACCAGCTGGTGGCAGATGCCCGTGCGCCAATCGGCGATGTAGAAGAAGCCTTTGATGTGGAACTGGATGAAGAGATTCTGGAAGACAGTGAAGCCGATACCATCGGTGGTCTGGCATTTGAACATCTGGGCGGTATTCCGGAGGTTGACGATGAGGTAACTGTTGGCCGGTTTCTGATTCGTATTGTCAATGTAAGCGGTCGTCGTATCACCAAAGTGGAAGTAACCCTGCTTCCACCGGAAGAAGACGAGGATGAAGAAGATGAAGAATAATGGGGACGACAACTGGGATGCGCTGATTGAGGCGGCCTGGAAGGCACGAGAGATGGCATATGCGCCATATTCCGGTTTTCAGGTGGGCGCCGCCGTGCAGACGGCATCGGGCAGCATCTATGGCGGTTGTAACATTGAAAATGTAAGTTATGGTCTTACAAACTGCGCAGAGCGAACTGCCATGTTTCAGGCGGTTGCAAACGGTGAGCGGCAGCTGCAGCGCATCGTGGTATGCGCCGATACACCGGAACCGGTTTCTCCATGCGGAGCCTGTCGTCAGGTGATGCAGGAACTGGGGCCGCAGATGGAAGTATTGTTAATAAACCGGGAAGGAAGGCAGATTCACACTACGGTGGCTGAGCTGCTTCCTTACAGTTTTCAGGATTTTCCGCAGGGCGGAGAGTCACATAAAGGAGACATGTAACATGAAAACAGGATTTGTAGCACTGGTTGGGCGTCCAAATGCCGGGAAATCCACATTGCTGAATCAGATTTTAGAGCGTAAAATTGCCATTGTATCCGACAAGGCACAGACGACTCGTCACCGTATTACCGGTATTCTGACCAATGAGGAAGGTCAGATTGTGTTTCTGGATACACCGGGGATTCATAAACCGCGCCACAAACTGGGCGAACGCATGGTGGACATCGCGCAGAGCTCCCTGTATGATGCCGATGTAATTTATTATCTGGTAGATATCACTCAGGATTTCGGTCCGGGGGAACAGTATATTGTGCAGCAGCTGCAGAAAACGGATGCTCCGGTATTTCTGATTCTGAATAAAATTGACCGTGTGGAAAAAGCGCATGTTCTGCGCCAGATTTCTGCATGGCAGAACCGTCTGGAATTTGCGGAAATTTTTCCGCTGTCGGCAAGAAAAGGCGACAACGTGGAACAGCTGATTACCACGACCTTTCAATACCTGGAGGAAGGGCCGCAGTTCTATCCAGCTGATTCGGTAACCGACCAGCCAGAAGAAGTGGTAATTGCCGAACTGATTCGTGAACAGATTCTGGAATCCACCCGCGATGAAGTGCCGCACAGCATTGCAGTCATTGTAGAACAGATGAAACTGCAGGATGACGGCAAAATCTATGTAGGTGCCACAATTTATGTGGAACGCGACAGTCAGAAAGGCATTATCATTGGCCGCGGCGGTACCATGCTGCGCAAAATCGGCAGCAGAGCCCGCAGAGAAATCGAGTTTCTGTTAGGCGAAAAAGTTTATCTGGATTTGTGGGTAAAAGTCAATGAAGACTGGCGTAACAAAGAAAACGCTATCAAATCCTTCTACTATGATGATGACAGCGATGAATTTTAATAAAATAATCCTGCGATAAAAAGCATTTACGAGGAATTTTGCAGAGGTCCCGCCGGGCCTCTGTTTTTTTTGTCCGTTTTGTGATAAAGTTTAATAGAATAGGTGAAGTCTATGCGAATGGAGGTTGCCGGTATGAATCCAGGCAAATGGACAATGCGAAAACAGCTGTCGATGGCAGATGGCTTTGTAATGCTGTTTCTGATTTTTATACTGATGAATGGAATTGTGGGAAGCGGGATTCTGCCTGTGGAGTGGCTGGCCAGATTTCTGCCGGGCAGTGCCACCGTTATTAACAAAATGCTGATTCAGCAGATTTTTCAGACACTGCTTATGGTGGGCATTGTGCTTTTGTTTCTGCGGATGCGAGGTACAACTTTACAGCAGATCGGGCTGCGGCCGTTTCAGGATAGGCGCTGGTTTTACTGGTCGGTGATGTGGGGCGGTGTAACTTTTTTTGCCATGCTGTTTGTCAGTGCCTGTATGGTGAAGCTGTTCCCAAATGCGGAGCCGCAGACCGCAACCCAACTGATTATGCAGGCAAACGGCCAATGGGAAAACTTTGCGGTAATTCTGATGGTGAGTGTTCTGGCACCGTTCAGCGAAGAGCTGGTTTTTCGCGGATATATTTATCACAGTCTGCGAATGTATAAAAGCCAGTGGTTCAGTATTCTGGCTGCATCACTGATGTTTGGCTGCATGCATTATGATTTGTTCCGGCTTTTGCCGCTGACACTGGTGGGCATATTTTTAAATGTGGCAGCGGTACGTTCTGAATCGTTGTGGGGTTCTATGATTATGCATGGTGTCTGGAATTTTATGATGGCATCGCTGGTGCTGGCCGTATAAACAAGGACATTCTCTAACTGCCGGAGAAATAAGAAAAAGAAATGAAAAATCGTACTGAATAAAGCGATATGCAAACTAGAAGGAGTGTTTTACTTGAAAACAGGAGACGTGGTTCAGCTGGCCATCACCGGTATTTCCCATCAGGGATACGGTATTGGCCGGCATGATAATATTGTGGTGTTTGTGCCTGGCGCTATGCTGGGGGAAACAGTAAAAGCGCAGGTAATCGAGTATAAAAAGAAAATGGCCACAGCCGAGCTGCGGGAAGTTCTGGTTCCGTCGGAACAGCGCATTGAGGCTGTCTGTCCGCAAAGTGCGAAATGCGGCGGCTGTGAACTGCAGCATTGTGATTACGATTATCAGCTAAAAGCCAAGCAGAAAATCGTGCAGGATGCAATGATGCGTCTGGGCCGTATTGATGTACCTGTGGAGCCGGTTATTGGTATGGCGGAGCCGTGGCGCTATCGCAATAAAGGCATTTTTCATGTAGATTACAGCGGCAACACGGTTCGTCTGGGCTTTTACGAACAGGGCAGTCACCAGTTTGTACCGGCAAAAAGCTGCCAGCTGTTCAGTCAGAAAATCAACAATCTGGTACAGACACTGGAGCAGATGATTCAGGACAGCGGAAAAGCCTATTATATTCATAAGGTTATGATTCGGGAAAGTCGTTATAACGGTGAACTGATGGTGGTTTTTGTAACTGAGGAAACTGCATGGCGGCTGCCGGAAATTGCCGAAAAACTGATGGAATATCCGGATGTGGTATCTGTTTATCATAACATTAACACAAACCTGAAAATTATGCTGGGTCGCAGTTTTAAGCTGCTGGAAGGCAAAGAAACAATCGAGGATACTATCGGTGACTTCCATTTTCAGATTTCGCCGCAGTCTTTCTTCCAGGTAAACAACGAACAGGCACAGGTTCTGTACGAAAAAGCGCTGGAATATGCTCAGTTAACCGGGAAAGAACAGGTTGCAGATGTGTATTGCGGTATCGGGACAATTTCGCTGTATCTGGCACAGAAAGCAAATGGCGTAACCGGTATTGAGTCGGTGAATCAGGCAATTTTAGATGCAAGAGAAAATGCGGAGGCAAATGGCATTGAAAATTGCACCTTTGTAACTGCAAAAGCCGAAGAATGGCTGCCAAAATGGGTGAAAAAAGGCAACAGTATCGATGTGGCAGTTATTGACCCGCCTCGCAAAGGATGCGAAACACCAGCCTTGGATGCGCTGATTGCAAGCGGTGCAGAACGCATTGTGTATGTATCCTGTAATCCTTCTACCTTAGCCCGCGATGCCAAATATTTATGCGAAGGCGGCTACGAGGTAAAGAAAATCCAGCCCGTGGATTTATTCTGCCAGACCTGGCATGTAGAAACCGTCGTGCTGTTTGAAAAAAGAGGAACCTGAGGTGACTTCTTATGAAAAAAGTGAGAATAACGGTTATGCGTATGGCGCAGTATGAGGATTTGATGGCTTTATATGAAAATCCGATAGAACATGCCTGCGATATGCAGCTGGGGCAGGTGTTTATTGCCAATGGCTGGCAGCGGCCGGATGGTTTGTGTGAAAGTGCGTGGGAGAGTATGTCGCCTTTTGTGATGACACTGGCCTATGGCGGTGAGAATATTTATGACGGATGGATGAAAAACAAAAAATCCGCTATGATTTCCTGCAATGACGGGTTCCGACCTGTGAGCTTTTATATTGAGGCGCTGGATGAGGATGCCGAATAACAGAATGTAACAGACAGAACAACAGGAGGAATGACTTATGACATTTACAGAGACTTTTACAGCATCTTTCTGGATTTTAGCGGGGCTGGCACTGCTGGTCAGTTCCATGGGGTTTTATAAATTTTTATATTTTATTTCGCTGGGCTATGGCTTTTCGGTGGCAGTGATGGGGGCAGCAATGCTGGTACTCTTTTATGACAGCCTGAGTCTTGTAACAGCGCTGATGTGCCTGATGTTTGTGGTGTACGGATGCCGGCTTGGCGGATATCTGCTTTTAAGAGAAATGAAACAGTCTTACCGTGACCACATGAAAAAAGAAATCAATGATGGCAGTACCATGCCGTTTTTTGTAAAAATCGGCATCTGGATTTCCTGTGCACTGCTGTATGTGCTGGAGGTTTCACCGGTGCTGTTCCGCATGAATAATGGCGGCCATGTAGATATCGTAACGATTATCGGTGCTGTGATTATGGCCTGTGGCATTTTACTGGAATCTATGTCAGATTATCAGAAAAGCGCAGCGAAAAAAATCAATCCGAAACGCTTTTGCGATACCGGGCTGTTCCGGATCGTACGCTGCCCGAACTATTTAGGGGAAATTTTATTCTGGACCGGTGTTCTGGTATCGGGCTTTACAACGCTAAACGGTGTATGGCAGTGGGCAGCGGCCATTGCCGGATGGGTATGTATTGTGTACATTATGTTTGGCGGTGCCAGACGGCTGGAAATCCGCCAGAACAAAAACTACGGCCATGACCCGGAATATCAGGCCTATGTAAAGAAAACACCGATTATTCTGCCGTTTGTGCCGCTTTACAGTGTAGAAAAATATAAGTTTCTGAAGGGCTGATATTTATAAATTAATTGATAATGCATTTACTGCAGATTTTAGAGAGACTTTTTTATGTTCAATTGCTATTGCAAAAGTGGCTGGAGTAGAGAACGATGATATTCTAAAAACAACAGAAGAAATAGATGCATTTTTTATAGAGTAGGTGTCAATGAATATCTCTGAGGAGGTGTATGCGAATGAAATCAGAAATTCAAAATGCGAACGAGATGGAATATATTATCTTCTGTATTGAAAATGTGGCGGCGAAGCTTGAAATACCGGCTGAAACAGTGTATGCAGCGCTGACTGAAAAGAGTGATATTCTGGACCGGTACATTATTCCAAATTATGAGATTCTGCATACACAGGATAAAGGATATATTGTGGATGATATTTTATCTGTTATGCAGGAAGAAGGTGTGGAAGTATGATTTTATATCATGGTTCTTATATGGAAATTGATAAGCCGGATTTACTGCATTCCCGTCCAAGGGTGGATTTTGGGGCTGGTTTTTATACAACACCTCTTCAGGAACAGGCAGAGAAATGGTGTGGAAAATTTAAACGCCAGGGGAAATCCGGGATTGTTTCCCGTTATTCGTTGGATGAAACTGTTTTTTCTGCATGTAAAGTACTGAAATTTGACTACTATTCCGAGGAATGGCTTGATTTTGTATTAGATTGTCGAACCGGCAAAGATGCAAGTGATTATGATATTGTTATTGGCGGTGTTGCGAATGACAAGGTGTTTAATACGATTGAACTGTATTTTGAAAATCTGATTAATAAGTCAGAGGCAATTCGGCGGTTGCGTTATGAAGCTCCGAATCTGCAGATATGTTTTCGAAAGCAGTCTGTGATAGACCGGTATTTAAAATTTGAGGGGAGCGTTGAAGTATGAATGCCAGCCCGATTTTGTTACAGAAAAAATACAGTCGTATAATCGTATTGTTTGCGGAACAGGCTAATATTTCACTACGTGAGGCTCTGGATTTCTTTTATCGTTCGCTTGTGTACGACATGATGAAAAACGGGATAGCGGATTATCACTGCATGAGTGACAGCTATCTGTCAGAGGATTTAGCTGAGGAGTATAAGGCGAAACACATACAAGACGGAGCTATTATACATAAAAGGGGAACTTTTTATGATTTATCGTGAGTTTCAGGATTTAAAGCTGTCGGCACTGGGGCTTGGTGCTATGCGTCTGCCGCTGATTGACGGCAAGGATAATCAGATTGATGAAGCGGCTGCGGCAGAAATGTTTGACTATGCCATGGAGCAGGGTATCAACTATTACGATACAGCGTTTGGCTATCATGAAGGTCAGTCGGAAATTGTAACAGGCAAACTGCTGCGCCAGTATCCGAGAGAAAATTATTATATTGCTACTAAATTCCCGGGTTACGATTTGGGCAATATGACAAAAGTGGCTGAAATTTTTGAAAAACAGCTGGAAAAGACCGGCATGGAATATTTTGATTTTTATCTGTTCCATAATGTGAATGAAACCAATATTGATGCCTACTTAGACCCGAAGTACGGTATTTATGAATATCTGCTGGAACAGAAAAAACAGGGACGCATTCGCCATCTGGGATTTTCTACCCATGGTGATTTAGATGTGATGAAACGGTTTCTGGATGCCTACGGCAAGGATATGGAATTCTGCCAGATTCAGCTGAACTACATTGACTGGTCGCTGCAGAAAGCAAAAGAAAAAGTAGAACTGATTGCCTCCTACGGGATTCCGGTATGGGTAATGGAACCGCTCAGAGGCGGCAAACTGGCTAATATTGCCGATGAATATAAAGCAGAACTGGCGGCACTGCGTCCGGATGAAACGGTACCAGCCTGGGGATTCCGGTTCCTGCAGAGTATTCCGCAGGTAACTATGGTGTTATCCGGTATGTCGAATTTTACGCAACTGAAAGAAAACATCGAAACATTTGCTGCTGATGTACCGTTAAACGAAACCGAAATGAATGGATTACTTAGTGTGGCAGAGAAGATGATCAGCCGTATTGTACTGCCTTGCACCGCTTGCCGCTATTGTACGGTAAAATGTCCGCAGGGGCTTAATATTCCAAATCTGCTGGAAATTTATAACGAATACTGCTTTACAGGTGGTGGATTTCTGCCGATGATGCAGCTGAGTGTAATTCCGGAAGATAAACGGCCGCAGGCATGTATTGGATGCCGCAGCTGTGAGGCGGTATGTCCGCAGCAGATTAAAATTTCGGAAGCGATGAAAGATTTTACCGAAAAGCTGAATGCATAAGCAGGAGCGATTGTGTATGAGAGAAGAGTTAGAACAGGCAAAACAGCTGCTGGAACAGGAAGGCTACACCTGTGTGCTGCGCAGAGCCAACTGCAGTTATGCAAGCAAAGAACGTGGTATTACCCCACTGCTGCAGTGGCTGGATACCGGCATGGATTTTAAAAATGCCGCTGCTGCCGATAAAGTCGTGGGCAAAGCGGCAGCGTATCTGTATGTGTTGCTTCAGGTATCGGATATATATGCCTGGGTAATCAGCAAACCGGCGCTTGAAGTACTGCAGCGATACGGCATACAGATTCAGTATGAAACACTGGTGCCGGCAATCCGCAACCGTGCCGGAGATGGATTCTGCCCGATGGAAACTGCGGTACTTGCTGTTGATAATCCGCAGGAGGCATTGCAGATTCTGCGTACAAAGCGGGCGGAACTGCTGAAGGCAATGACAGAAAAGAAGGAGGAACCGTAATATGGCAGTTCAGTTTTCAAAATGCTATGTGTGTAAACATTTTATTTCCGGCGGAGAACTGGAAAACTTTAAATGCAAAGCATATCCCGATGGAATTTCGGCAGATATCGTAAACGGCAAAACCAACCACGACCGTCCGCTGGAAGGGGACCACGGCTATCAGTATCAGAATATTTTTGATGAAGAGAATAAATAGTAAGCAAAACAGTAAGCATAAAAACCGGAGCATTCTGACTCCGGTTTTTTAAGCAGAAGTGAGGTGTAACGCATGAATCAGAAAAAAGGACTGCTGCCCATTATATGTTTGTTGATATTCAGCCTGGTGCTGTCTGTGTGGGTAATCAAAAATGTACCGATAGAATCGTCTTTTGCAGAGCGAGAAAAGCAGGCGGCTATCGATGCGCTGAAGCTGGATACCTTTGACATGGAAGCCATTCTGGCAGAAGGGAAACCGGTGCTTTTAAATGTGAGCTCCAATACCTGCCCGTATTGTGAGATGATGGAGGAAGAACTGGAGGAAATCTATAACGAGTTTGGTGATGCGGCGCTTATCTGTGATGTTAACATGGATGAGCAGCCGGGAGTTACCATGCAGATACCGGTGCGCGGAGTGCCAATGCAGGTATTCTATTATGCGGATGGTACCCCGTATGAACCGTCTGAGGCAGTTGCAAAACAGATAAACCTTATGCGCTATGTGCTGAAAGATACCGATACTCATGTGATGACAGTTCATGAAGGCATGATGAGTGTTGCTCAGATGCGGCTGGTGCTGGAAGAACTGGGGGCTAAGAAATGATAAACCTGTGGCTGGAACAGATTTCAATGACAATTGGCCAGAATGGCGGTATGGCACCGGTACTGGCCTTTGCAGCCGGGGTTTTAACTTCCATTAGCCCGTGCTCATTATCCATGCTGCCGCTGATTATCGGGTATGTGGGCGGCAGTGATGTGCGAGGCCTGCGAGCATTTGGCATATCGGCCACCTTTGCAGCCGGTACGGCTGTTACGCTAACCATTTTAGGAGCGGCAGCGGCTATGGCGGGGAATATGCTTTCCGGCATCGGAAACTGGTGGTATCTGGCTGCCGGTGTACTGATGATTCTGATGGCACTGCAGATATGGGAAGTGTATATTTTTATTCAGCCATCAGCTATACTGGCCAGAAGCCGCGCAAGAGGCTACGGCGGAGCTTTTCTGGCAGGGCTCCTGGGCGGATTATTTGCCTCATCCTGCGCCACACCGGTGCTGATGGCGCTGCTGACGGTGGTAGTCAGTCAGGATAGTATTTTATGGGGCATTTTTCTGCTGTTCTGCTATGCTATGGGCAATGGATTGCTCATTATTATCATGGGCACCTCGCTGGGAGCCGTGCAGCAGCTGAAACACAGTGCAAAATATGCCGCATTCAGCCGAATCAGTCGCATTATTATGGGGACACTGGTACTGCTGTTAGGCTTATGGTTTTTCTATATGGGATTTTAAAACGAAACGCTGCCATGCAGAACTATGCAGGCAGCGTTTTTGTGTATAGATGGGTAAGGTTGCTATGGCTTAAACGGTAATATCTCCAATTGTTTCCCGGTGGCTGAAATATAGTTTTTCTGCCTGTTTATTGTGATGTACAACAGCCGCAACATTATCATATGCAGTAAACAGATTGTGCAGATGTGTGCGATATTCAGAACCAGCCAGTGCAGAAACGACTTCATTAGGATATCCTGTAAGCATCTGATGCGAGTGTTTTAATAGTTTGTCAGCAGTAATGTCCAGTGTGTAATAGCAATCTTCATAGAGGTTATAGAAAACAGGTGCATCATTTGCGTATAACGAGTGAGATTTTAAAAGCTGTGTCTGTGCAATTTCTGTAATCTGTTCCCCCTCAATATGTCCCAGAAAGTCTTCAACAAGGGCACCGGTTATATAAATGTAATCGTTCCATATATACAGTGACCATACCCCGCCTTCTTTCACAAAGTTTAGAATGTCTCCGGAAAGAAGAATTCGGTTCAGCAAGTTGCCATCTGCATCATACTGAATAAAATAATAGGTTTCAGCCTCCGGTTTAGCCGCTTCTTTCTGAATCAGATAGAGACTGCTTCCGTCAGCGTATATAGCGAGAGGATATATGCCGGTGTTTGTCTGGTTATTATATACTCCCAAAGGTTTATACGACCATGTTTCGGTATCAGGATGATAACATACCAGTGAAGAACTACAATATTGGGAATCGGATTCGTATCCAATGGTTACAATGGTATCATTGAAAGGCCAGGAGTTACTCGTAGATACTGTTTTATTATCCGGTTTCATTTCAAATACTGCAACTTCAGAGACGGTACTGTTTTTCAGGTCAATATCATAAAATGCATTTTTGGCATGAGGGCCTTCTTCAGAAATAACATCATAAAAATACAGGTGATGATTTAAAAGCGATGCTGTGTCACAGTTGAGATGGAATCCTTCTGTTCTGCCCAGATAAACGGTTTCTTTTGTATCATAATTGTAAGTGTAATACATAGCAATTTGTTTTGTGAAAATACGATAGACAATCCGGTTATCATCCAGAAGCCCGAGATAATCGGTAGTTTTTCCGTAAGATATCTGACATCCGCTGAGTGAGATACTGCATATAAAGCAGAACAGGAGAATCGATAAAATTATTCGTTTCATAGGAGCCTCCCGATAAGGAATAGTAGAATCAGGTCGATGATTATTATAGTAAAAGTATACGATTTCTCAGCATGCAAAACAAGTAGTGAAAAAATTTCAGTATTATGTTTAGAGTTATTTCCTTTCGGTGTATAACTACATCATGAAGATAGTATAGAATACAGCCAAAATAGTGAAAGGTGGTAAAGGATATGACAAATTTAATGGATTTAACAGGAAAAGTTGCGGTGGTAACCGGTGGCACAAGAGGGATTGGTTTTGAAATCGTTAAAAAATATCTGCAGAACGGGGCAACGGTTGTGCTGTTTGGGTCCCGTCAGGAAACGGTAGAAAAAGCGCTGGCCAAACTGAAAGAAGAAAATCCGGCATGGGAAGCAGATGGTTTATGGCCGAATCTGGCAAAAGCAGCGGAAGTGGAACAGGCTATTTTGCAGGTAAAAGAAAAATACGGACATCTGGATATTCTGGTAAATAACGCGGGGATTTCCCAGAGTACCCCGCTGTATCAGTATACAGCTGAAGAATTTGACAAAATTATTGATTTAAATGTAAAAGCAGTATTTTACACCATTCTGCCTGCGGCAAAAATTATGAAAGAACAGGGCGGTGGATGTATTATCAACACAAGCTCTATGGTAAGTATCACCGGACAGCCGGCGGGGGTAGGGTATCCGGCAAGTAAATATGCGGTGAACGGCATTACCGTATCGCTGGCTCGTGAACTGGCCAGGGATAATATCCGTGTAAATGCGGTGGCACCAGGTGTAACCCGTACCGATATGGTGGCAGCGCTGCCGGAGGATATGTTGAAACGCGTTTCGGCAACTATCCCGATTGGCCGTCCGGGGGAACCGGAAGAAGTAGCCAATGCATTTCTGTTCCTGGCAAGTAATCTGGCACAGTATGTAACCGGCGAAATCCTGTCGGTAGACGGCGCAGCAAAAGGCTAAATAGAATATAACATTTAACATAGAAGAGTATTCCCTGAATCAGGGGATGCTCTTTTTTTGTCTTTTTTGCAGAAGCACATCGAACCATGTCGAATACTGCTCACTAATGACCATTTTATATGGAAGAACAGGAAATATATTGAAATTTATATTGGCAAATGCTACCATGAATGGGAACGGTGATGCCGATTAGATTTTACAGGAAAAGAGGATGCACAATGGCGAAGAAGTCGAAGAAAACAGACAAACTGTTAAACGATGCCGAGGAACGGGCAAGGCAGCAGAGTTATGTAAATGTTGCTCTGCTGGAAGAAAAAATGCTGCCGTACCGGTTCAAGTATTCCAGAGTGGCAAAAGCCGCTGGAATTGACCGTACCACTTTCAGGCGCAAGCTGCGTGGGGAGGTGCCGTTTCACGCACAGGAGATTGCAATGCTGCAAATCGTGCTGCGACTGACGGACGAGCAAGTATATGAGATTTTTATTGCAGGGTATTTAAAAAATTTTACACAATCCAGAGAGGAGATTCCTTATGAGAATGAATAACATGAACCAGAACACAATGAATCAGAACAATGCAAATGAACCACAAATGATGACAGACACCTTCAGCCCAGAGGCCATGGAGATGGTAAGAAGTCTGCTGGATGCCATTGATGAGCATCGTTATTACCGCCGCAAGGCAGAAAAACAGCTGGAGGCGCAGAAAGGAAAGGTGCAGTTTGCCGATGCCGTTGCCGCCAGCGAAGACAGTATTCTGGTGCGGGAAATGGCCGTGCATTTCACACAGGCAGGGTTTTCCCTCAATGAGCGTCAGCTTTACGACTGGCTCAGAGGCAACGGTTATGTGTACCGGCAGCCGGGTGGACGTAATATCCCTACAAAGAAAAGCCTCAGTCTGGGTGTGATGGAGCTGCACAAAAACGTTATCACAAACAGATATGGTAAAACCGAGATGAGCAGAACAGCCAGAATCACAGCCAGAGGCCAGCAGTACTTTTTTGATATGCTGATGCAGGAAAAGCGAAACGCCGAAAAAGCAGCGGCAGAAGCAGCGGAAAAAGCAAGAAAAGCCGTTATGGATAAAGCGTGGTGGGAACAGCGCCAGTGCGCAAACTGCCCGCAGGTGAAAACCTGCAAAAGCGCACAAGGAGGATACGATGTATAACGAAGACAAAACACCGGAGGAACTGGCTGAGGAGCGAGACCGCTTTTATATTTACACCAGCTACGAAGAACAGCTGAACATGCTGACTTTTGAACAGATAGGGCGCGCGATTTGCGCCCTGTATCACTACTTTCATACCGGTGAAAAGCTGGTGCAGGAGAAAGAAGTCAACATGATGCTGTCGTTTATGACATCAAAACTGGACGATGATACAAAGCGTTATGCCAAAAAAGTGAAAAAACGCAGAGAAGATGCCCGAAAAGCCGGTTTAGCCAGTGCCGAGGCCAGAAGAGAAAAAGCCAGACTGGCAGAACTGGCGGAATCGGAACACTATTCAACGACCGTTAACGACTGTCAACAATTTCAACCAGATAGAGAAAGAGATAGAGATAGAGATAACGATAGAGATAGAGAAAAAGAAGAAGAAAGAGAAGAA